>CAZDSH010000029.1:0-18480 GCA_964508195.1 uncultured Clostridiaceae bacterium | reverse complement strand
ACTTTCCGGGTTTTCTAAGATACTCCTTTCCCTATGCATGATACTCGGTAGGCTGGAGATATACACCGTAGTCACCCTATTATTCCCAAGGTTTTGGAAGCAGTAGACGCTACGGTGGGCAAAAAAATAAAGGCAGTTCAAAGGCCGTGAACTTCGGGAAGGGAGTTCAGTTTATGCCTTTGACTGCCCCTTTGTCCCGGATATTAACCGGGATTTTTGAAAAGCCCCCGCGTTGTTTGGGGCTTTCTATTATTTCGACGTTCCCGGGGATTATTAAGTTCCATGTCGGCGGGGCGGGTTTTGACGATAGCAGTTTTTTTGGGGGGGGCTACCGGGGGTACTTATGGAGTTCTGGCGTTATAGGGCTATCCCGGGCCGTAGTAGCCGACTATAGATTAACGGAAATGCCGTTTTTAAAGGGTAATAACATCGCGGCGGGTGTATAATATAATCACGGGCTCTAGAAAATGCGGTAGGGGGTATTGTAATATGAAAATAAGGCTAAGGATTCTGATATTGGCCGTAGTGTTAGCCGTAGCTTTTGTATATGCTTATAAAAATTCCGACTGGGATGACCCGTCAAAGGAGAATGGTACCGGATGGTTTCCAAGGCCCTCCGGCGGCGAAAGGGTATCACAACAATTGGTGGATCTTTTCCCGCAACGTATCGGCTACGAATGGTTTTATTCCGGGTTTGCAGAATATAGCCATCGAATGGAGCTTAACAGTATTTATAGTGATATGAATGCCCCTGAAACCCTCGTTTATAAGATATCCGGTACAGTAGACGACGTTTCCGATGGTGAAGGATCCGGGGACTTCGGCCTTGAATTGGAATATATAATAACTGAGGATACTGTAACGGAAAGGATAATCCGGGGCGAAAAACTGCCTAACATGTTCAATGAGATAAAAATTTTAAAGCTCCCCCTGGAGATAGGATCAAAGTGGGAGCAGGAAGTGAATGTAGACGGTAAAAAAGCAACTATGGTTTCGGATATATTACCCCTCGATATGGAAGATAGTACGGAGGACGGTATGGATAACGGCATGGATAATGATACAGATGACGACGAAGACGGGCCTACTATATATAGGGTAAGATACAGCGTACCAATGGAAGGGATGCCCGATGGTGTTTATGTCGAAGAAAGGGCCTTCGCAAAGGGTAAGGGAATTATCTATTACGCGAGGACTCTAGGGGAGGAATACGATTCAATGTTTAGGTATTTTGCCTTTGAGCCGAACAATAATTAACCCATTTCAATAATCGATGTTGATTATGGTGATAAAAACGGTTATAATATTAATTACAACCTATTGCGGGTATAGCTCAATGGCAGAGCGTTGGCTTCCCAAGCCAAAAATGCGGGTTCGATCCCCGTTACCCGCTCCAAACCTGGGGCGATAGCTCAGTTGGGAGAGCGCTACCTTGACATGGTAGAGGTTTCGCAGGTTCGATCCCTGTTCGCCCCACCAATTTTAATCCCCCCGTTAATAGGGGGTATTTTTTAGTGGCGGTCGCAGAAACCCGCCTAAAAAAACAAGGGGGCAGAATTATGGACAAAAGAATAACTATTAAAACTTTAGCCCGGGGGGCGATGATAGCAGCGGTATATACGGCATTAACCGTATACTTTGCGCCGATAAGCTATGGCCCGCTACAGGTACGTATATCTGAGGCATTAACGGTACTGCCTTTTTTATGGCCTGAAGCGGTTATGGGGTTGTTCGCCGGGTGCATGACCGCCAACTTCGTAGGCGGGTTAGGCGCATGGGATATCGGTCTAGGTAGCGTGGCAACGTTGTTCGCTGCATGGCTTACATCAAAAACAGTAAAACCTGCCTTGGCACCCTTGCCGCCGGTTTTGATAAACGGCGTAGTAGTAGGGGGTTACCTATCGGTATTGTACAATATGCCCTGGTGGTCGACTATGGCCTACGTGGCGTTAGGACAGATAATAGCGTGTTATCTGTTGGGCCTTCCTTTACTCCATTTATTATTAAAAATAAAGTCAAAAGATAAAAATAATTTTTTTCGGTAATTACAAATTCTTCTAAAGGATTATCCAGCTTTATGTTTAATTAATAAAGTACCGGTTAATTTTCTTTGGAGGTAAAAATGAAAAAAGCGATTTCCAAGAGAAAAGAAAGCCACGTGACAATAATGTTAATAGGTGATCCCGAGGAAAGGGTAAAAAGGGCCCGGATTAATAGAATCCTTTTGAAACCCACTGCGTTTTTTACGTTATTGCTAGTACTATATAGCATAGCCCTTACAACAGGCTATTATAGCCTGGATAAGGCTCACAAGGTTGCCCTTGCAAGGATCGAATACCTAAGGGACGATAACGAAAGGCAAAGTACCCAGATATCCGGTTTTTATAACTACAGCGCCGAAGTACGGGCCGAGATGGAAAACCTTATAGAATTTGACGGCGAAGTACGGGATATGGTGGGACTAAACAGCGAAAGCGAGAAGAGGCTTAGGGAGTTCCAACAGCAGTTACAGGAAGCCCTAGGCGGGCCCTTAATAGCTTCTAGGGGTAGGCGTGTGCCAGGTCTAGCGGAGCTTGAGAGGGATGGACTTGTAGAACGCAAAACATCCCCCGCTGTTATGATGAGTGCCATAAAGGAGCTGGATCATTCCGTAGAGGCCCTGGCGGGGCAAATGGATATCCAGCAGGAGGAAATGGACAAACTGCTGTCCGATGTAGATGCAAGGCTAAAGTATCTCGATGCGCGGCCAACATTCCTACCGGTTTCGGGTACCATTACATCAAGGTTTGGTAGCAGGAGACACCCCTTTACCAGAAAATCAGATTTCCATGGTGCAGTGGATATAGCCGTAAAGTCCGGTACCACTATAAGGGCAACGGGGGAAGGCGTTATAACCTTTTCAGGTAGGCAGGGTGGTTACGGCAATATGGTTGAAATAAACCATGGTTACGGCATAAAGACCCGCTATGCACACAATAGCTCCAACCTCGTTAAAAAGGGCGATAAGGTCTCAAAGGGGCAGGCAATAGCCCGGGTGGGCAGTACCGGTATAAGTACAGGCCCCCACGTTCACTTTGAAGTCGAAGTAAATGGTAAACTCGTAGACCCGATTAAATTTGTAAACAGCAGGGATTAAAATTACGGACAGAGGGGCTCCGGTTTCGCCGGGGCTCTTTTTATGTTTATACATAATATACCATTGACAAGGGTTGTTATATGTTGCATAATATACTTTAAAATATCTTTATATAACAGCGATGAAGGGAATCAGTACGCAATGGGCCAATTCACAGAGAGCCGGTGGTAGGTGTAAACCGGTATGCGGCAAAGCGGAATCCATCCCGGAGCCTTAGGGCGGAAATTCCCTAACGGTTAACCTCCGTTATAGGTTATGAGATTGCCTGGGGCAAAACTAGGTGGCACCGCGTGGGTTAATACCCCCGTCCTATATCGGACGGGTTTTTTTATTGTATTTATCATTGTATTTATCATGGAAGGGATACAAAATATTTTATTTATATATAGTAGACGAAAGGAAGTGGATATTTTGAAAACAAAACTCATGACACCGGGGCCTACTCCGTTGTCTCCACAGGTTATCGAGGCCCTGGGACAGCAGGTACTTCATCATAGGACGAAGGAATATGCCGATGTATTTTCTAGGTTGAGCCGCGACCTTAAATACGTCTTTGCTACGGAATACCCCGTCATAACCCTTACAGCTTCAGGTACCGGCGGTATGGAGGCCGCTGTGGTAAACTGTTTCCGTCCCGGGGACAAAGTATTACTAGCTACCGCCGGGGTATTCGGTAACAGGTTCTATGATATCTGTTGTTGTATGGGTCTTAAAGTATCAAAGCTAGAGGTACCCTGGGGGAAGGGCGTAGGCGCCGAGGAGGTGCTTGCGCAATTAACCGGCGAAGAAAAGGGCGTTATAGTAACTTATAACGAAACTTCTACCGCCGCTAAGAGCGATGTAAAGGCTATAGGAAAGGCCCTTAAAGGAACAGGGATAATGTATATAGTGGATGCCGTAAGTTCCCTAGGGGGGATGGAAATACGGCCGGAGGAATGGGGTATAGATATAGTTGTTACCTCGTCGCAAAAGGCCCTTATGAGCCCGCCGGGGCTTACGTTCCTCTCTATAAGCGAAAGGGCGATGAAGGTAGCCCGGGAAAATGATACGTACCGTCATTATTGGGATCTGTGTAAGGTGATGGACTACCTTGAAAAAAAACCGCCACAGAATCCCTTTACACCGGCGGTAAATATTGTCAATGCAACCCTTGCGGCGATTGACCTTATAAAACGGGAGGGCCTTGAAAACGTCTGGCGTAGGCATAAATTAATGGGTGAGATGGTCCGGTCGGGCATTAAAGCGATGGGCCTTAAGCTGTTCGCCGACGAAAGGTACGCTTCGGATACGTTGACTGCCATAAGGGTACCCGAGGGTATCGGCGGGCAGGATATAATAGATCGTATGCAAAGGGATTTTGGCATTATAATAGCCGGAGGAAACGGACCGTTAAAGGGTAAAATAATAAGGATAGCCCACATGGGCTATATATCCGAAGTAGACGTGTTAGAGACCCTTGAGGCCCTGGAAAAAACCCTTATAAAGTTAGGTCTAGCTATAGAAAAGGGCGAAGGCTGTAGAGTCGCAAAAATGATAATAGATGCAGGGGGTATAAAAAAATGAAAGTAATAGTAACTGAAAGGATAGCCCAGGCGGGTATAGATATACTAAAAGAGAAGGTACAGGTTGATGTTAAGTTAGGGATCGGCAGGGATGAATTGTTAAATGCCATAGGAGATTATCATGGCATCGTCGTAAGGAGCGCTACGAGAGTAGATGCGGAGCTTTTTAAAAGGGCAAAGAATCTAAAGGTAGTAGGCAGGGCCGGCAATGGTATAGACAATATAGATCTTAACGCGGCTACCGCCGCCGGGGTGATTGTACTTAATACCCCTGAGAGCAATTCGGTCTCCGCTGCGGAGCATACTATAGGGATGATGCTTGCATCCTGTCGTAATACGTGCAATGCGAACCAATATATAAAATCCGGCAAATGGGATCGAAATCGGTTTAAAGGTAATGAGCTCCAGGGCAAAACAATCGGCATAATCGGTCTGGGCAGGATAGGCGCCCTTGTAGCCACAAGGCTTTTGGCCTTCAATACGAAGGTAATCGCCTATGATCCCTATATACCCGACAACAAGTTTAAAGCCCTCGGGGTACAAAAAATGATAAAGCTAGAAGAACTTTTGAAAGAGGCGGATATTATAACCATCCACACGCCTAAAACCGAAGAAACTATGGGTATGCTAGGCGAAAACGAAATAGGCCTAATGAAGCATGGTATAAGGCTCGTAAACTGTGCGAGGGGCGGCCTTATTGATGAGGGGGCGTTGTACCGGGCATTAAAAAGCGGTAAAGTAGCCAGCGCTGCCCTCGACGTGTTCGAACAGGAGCCCTGTCCGGACAATCCCCTCTTTGAGCTGGATAATACCGTAGTAACGCCCCATCTAGGCGCGGACACCTTTGAGGCCCAGGATAAGGTGGGAATAAACATTGCGAAACAAGTTCTAGATGCCCTAGAAGGGAAGTTTGTTACAAATGCCGTAAATATGCCCAGCCTGCCCGATAGGGATATGGATCATCTAAAACCCTATATGCTCCTTGCGGAAAAGTTAGGCGGGCTCTATTACCAATTAGAAAAAAGGCCCATAAACAGAGTAGAAATAAAATATCGTGGAGGTATCGCCGGCTATAAAACGGGGCCCCTTACCCTCGCCTACCTTAAGGGACTTCTAGAGCCCGTCGTTAAGGAGAGGGTAAACTATGTAAATGCAAAACTTTTAGCAAAGGATAGGGGTATAGATATTTTAGAGGGGCTAGACAGCTCGAGCAGTGAATACACTGACCTTATCCAAGTGAGAGTAAGCAACGGTAACGGTGCCTTTACTATGGCGGGTACACTGTTCGGGATGCTGGAGCCTAGGATAGTAGAGCTTAACGGTTATAAAATAGATATGGAACCGGCGCCCTTCATGCTATTGGTTAGGAATGAAGACAAACCGGGGGTTATAGGCTCTATCGGGACTATAATGGGCAAAAGCGATATAAATATAGCTACTATGCGGGTTAGCCGTAATTCCAGGGGAGGTAAAGCCCTTATGGTAATAAACGTAGACGGTATAGTGCCGAGGGATATAATAGATATGGTCAAGGACGTGGACGGTATAACCGATGTCAATTTTATAAAATTATAATATTATTTGATATAATATTAAAGCCGGGCACGGTTTTAGCCGTTGGTTATTGTGTCAACATTTTTAGTAGGTTAACTGGGAACGCGCCTTAGGCTTTCGGGCGAAGGATCGATAAAGAAGGGATAGTAATGAATGTCGGCGAAATGTTAAGCGGGGATTATGTATTAATAGATGTGCGCTCACCTGGGGAATACAGAAGAGGAACAATACCCGGTGCCGTTAACGTCCCTATTTTTGATGACGAGGAACGGGCCCTTATAGGGACATTATACAAAAAAGCCGGTACCGCCGAGGCAAAAAGACGCGGTGTAGAGGTGGTGGCGGGGAAACTCACTGATCTGTATCGACAAATAGGTGACATGGAACAGGCGGGTAAGGATATAGTAGTGTTTTGTGCAAGGGGTGGTATGCGAAGCGGTTCCTTAGTCCAGTTACTCTCCGCCCTAGGACACAGGGTACACCAGTTAGAGGGCGGTTATAAAGGATACAGGAGATACGTTTTAGATAACCTCGATAGCCTTATAGCTTCAAAAAGGGTTGTAGTCATCCATGGTAATACCGGTACCGGCAAAACTAGGCTCCTAGGCATATTGCAACGTGAGGGCTTTCCTACGGTAGACCTCGAGGCCATGGCCAATAGCCGTGGTTCTATATTTGGTACCGTTGGGCTGGGCCGGCCTAGGTGCCAAAGCGCTTTTGAATCCCTTTTGTTTGACCGGTTAAGGGCCATCAAAGAAGACTTTATTATTGTTGAATCCGAAAGCCCGAGGGTGGGAAGGATATATTTGCCCGGTAAACTCGTGGAGGGTATGGCCGGGGGGATTCATATACTGGTAGAGAGCTCCCTAGGCCTTAGGGTAAAAAGGATAGTGGATGAATATGTAGATGCGCAGCGGACCGATGTTCTGGGGGAAATAAGACAATCCATTATAAAGCTTAAAAAAGAGCTGGGCAAAAAAAGGATTGATACACTGCTTACGCTCCTAGATATAGGGGATTACGACCGGGTAGTGGGAATTTTGCTAAAGGAGCACTATGATCCCAGGTATGATTATTCGGAAAAAAAGTACAACTTTGTATTAAGATTAAAAAGCGATTTATTGGAAGAATGTGCCGCAGCTATAGCGGGGTTTTTGAAAGAATTATAGATTAATAAAGCCCATAGTTTTTATCATAATGTTTAAAATATGTTATAAATGAACTATGGGTTTTTTTATATTCAACCGTAATTCTTTTGTTTTTGACAATATAAGCGTCAACTAAAGGTTTAGGCGACTAAACCAGTTGCAAAACGCGGGGGGGGTTATTAATATGGTATTTTTGAATAAGATAATAGCGGGTATAACGCCTGTGGGTAGGGAAAGCATGGAAAGGGCTAAGATAAGGATGGACAGCCTTACAAAGCCCCTTGGAAGCCTGGGGGAAATAGAGGGGATAGCGATAAGGCTTTGTGGAATAGCCGATAGCCTGAAGCCGGATGTAAGCAAAAAGGCGGTCATCGTTATGGCTGCGGATAATGGCGTGTGCGATGAAGGGGTGACGGCCTATCCCCGGGAAGTCACCGCTTTAATGGCAAAGGGTATGGCGGAGGGTACCGCCGGAGTTGCGGTATTTGCAAAGGTTGTCGGTGCGGATTTAATAGTCTATGATTTAGGCATGGCCAATCCCATAGGACATAGCGCGATTATAAATAAAAGAATAAGGCCGGGGACTGCTAATATAGCCGAGGGACCGGCTATGACAAGGGTCGAAACGGTCCGGGCAATAAAAACCGGTGTAGAGGCGATATTTCATGCTATGGATAATGGATACCGCTTAATAGCTACCGGCGAAGTGGGTATCGGCAATACAACCACTGCCAGCGCTGTAATGTCGGTTCTTGGAGGTATAAGCCCGCAGTTGACCACGGGCAGGGGCGCAGGCCTTGACGATGCCGGGCTTTTGGATAAAATAAAGGTAGTGGAAAGGGCTATTACGGTAAATATGCCGGACCCTGAAGATGCGATAGATGTACTTAGTAAGGTCGGCGGCCTCGATATAGCCGCTATGGCGGGGATGTACCTTGGGGCTGCATACCGCCGTGTGCCTATCGTAATAGACGGATTTATATCGTCGGTGGCGGCCTTAGCAGCGGCAAAGTTAAACCCCCTTTCCCTTGAATACATGTTCCCGTCTCATTTAAGCGACGAGAAGGGTTGTGCCCTTGCCCTTAAAACCCTCGGTTATAAACCCTATTTTGATCTGGGGATGAGGCTCGGGGAGGGAAGCGGTGCCGTACTTATGTTTTATATAATAGAGGCGGCGGTGGCGGCATTTTTACGGATGAAAACCTTTGAAGAGGCGGGTATCAAAAGGAAGGTGTAGCTTTGAAAGTATTGCTTACTACGTTAAACGCTAAATACATACACTCATCCCTAGCCCTCAGATACCTTAGGGCGTACTGCGGCGATAAACCCTGGGATTTAAAGGTCCGGGAGTTTACTATAAATGATTCTGTTCATTCTATATTCGGCGAAATATATAAAGAAAATCCGGGTATAGTGGCCTTTTCGTGTTATATATGGAACATAACCGAGATCCTTACCCTTGCACGGAGGATAAAGCAGGTGATGAACGATGTCATTATAATATTAGGCGGGCCCGAGGTATCCTATGACGCCCATACATTGATGAAGCGTTATCCCTTCATTGATTATATAGTAAGGGGTGAGGGCGAGGCCGCCTTTAGGGAACTGCTGGAACATATTCTGGAACGTATGGGCAACGTAGAGGATATATCCGGCATTACTTACAGGACGATGGGATGTGTGACCGGCAATCGGCACCGGGAGCCGATGGACGACCTTTCCGTTATTCCTTTTCCCTATACCTATGATAGGGACTTAAAAAACAAAATAGTGTATTACGAGGCCTCAAGGGGTTGTCCCTTTCGTTGTTCCTATTGTCTGTCCTCTACGATCAAGGGTGTGAGGTTTTTCCCAGTCCAAAGGGTAAAAAAAGATCTCGTTCGCCTTATAGAGCTGGGTGTAAAGCAGATAAAATTTGTGGACAGGACCTTCAACTGTAATACCGACTTTGCCCGGGAAATATTTGAATTTCTTATAGAAGAAGGGGGAAATACAAATTTTCATTTTGAGATATATGCCGACCTTTTAGACGATAGGCTGATAGACCTCCTTGCCGATGCACCGCCGGGGCTTTTTCAATTTGAGGTAGGCGTACAATCTACGAACCGGGAAGTTTTGAAAGAAGTAAGGCGTATCCCTGATCAGGATAAATTATTTAATAATGTGCGAAGGGTTGCAAAGGGACGAAACATTCACCAACATTTGGACCTTATAGCGGGGCTGCCAAGGGAAGATATGGCCTCCTTCGAAAGGTCCTTTAACGATGTATATGCCCTGGAACCGGATATGCTACAGCTTGGGTTTTTAAAACTGTTAAAGGGATCCCATATAAGGGGAAGGGCGAAGGAGTACGGCTATATATTCACCCGGGAACCGCCCTACGAGGTTTTGGCCAATAAATGGATGAATTATGATAATATAAGGCGCCTTAAACTTATAGAGAGGGTATTTAATTATTATTATAATACCCACGGTTTCGATAATACGCTACGGGCTACGATCGAGGGTTTCGCGTTAGGTCCCTTCGGGTTTTTCAGGGAACTATCCGAGTATTGGGAAAGGGAAGGGTTGCACCTTAAAAGGCAGGGCCGTAGGGAGCTTTATTCGATTCTTTATAAATTTTGTAAAGATAAAAATATCATGCCGATAGCACATATAAATGAACTCCTTAAGCTGGATTTCTTACAAAAGGAAAGGACGCCGGCGTTGCCGCCTATTATAGAAAGGATCGAGGTTTCATCCTTTAAACAAAGGTGCCTTGATTTTCTAAAAAGCCCCGCGAATATCAAAAACAATATCCCCGAATACGTTAATCTCTCACAAAAACAGATATATAAGCTCGTGCATTTTGAAACCTTCGATAGGTGTATTACGCAATATATATCGGAGCTGGAGCCCGAGAACAATGGCGAAAAAGTGACTCTCTTGTTTGATTATGGAAAAAGGGATAAACTAAGGGAAAGGGCACGTATAATAGCGGTAGAAGTTTAAGTAAACTCCCAAGGGGGAATAATTATATTTAACCGGTAAAAGGACTTTTTTAATAAGGGTAAAGGGGGCATCAAAAGGGATGAAACATTTAGTGTTGATAGTCGACGACAGCGAGTTTAACGTAAAAGTATTAAAGGAACAACTGCATAGCCATTACGATGTTATGTCGGCTACAAAACCTATGGAGGCGATGTGGCTTGCCTTTGAAAGAAGTCCGGATATTATACTATTAGACGTGATGATGCCCAAGATGAGCGGTTATGAACTGTGTAGGGTTTTAAAGGACAGCAAAAAAACCTCTAACATACCTATAATCTTTCTTACCTCAAAGGGGGACGTTGAGGATAAAGTAATGGGGTTGAAATCCGGAGGCGATGATTATATTACTAAACCCTACGAAATTAACGAACTTTTAGCAAGGATAAATGTCCATATAAGATTAAAGGAAACCCAGGACCAACTGAAACAGTTATTAGTAGAAAAAAACCAGCTCATCGAACAGCTTGAAAACCTATCCCTCCATGACGGCCTTACGGGGATATATAATCGTAGATACCTTGAAGAGTACCTGGAAAAGTCCGTCGAGGAATGTAAAAGGTACAAACTTGCACTGTCAGTGGTCATGATGGACATAGATCATTTTAAACGTGTAAACGATACCTATGGTCATCAGATAGGCGACAGAGTTTTGCAAAAGTTTGCAAAAAGGATAGAAAAAAACATCAGAAAGGCGGATGTACTGGCACGCTATGGCGGCGAAGAATTTACGGTGGTATCGAAGAATACAGAAATAGAAGGGGCAGTAACGATTGCAGATAAGCTAAGGGCAGCGATACAGGAAAAGCCCTTTAAAATAGGTAGGCACAATATAAACCTAACGGCAAGTTTAGGCGTTGCGGCGATCGGGGTGGGGGCGTATATGGATGCGGCACAACTTTTAAGAAATGCGGATATAATGCTGTATAAGGCCAAAGCCGCCGGTAGAAATAGGGTGGAGTTCCAGGCACAAAGCGTATAATATTTTATGCAGTATTGGTAAAGATAGTACGGGATACAACTTCGCATCAATATGGGGTGAAACAGGTTGGAATTTTTATGCCCGTTATGTAACGGCCTAGAAAGGGAATCAATACGTTGCCCGGGATGTGGCGCAGCTATGGGGGATAAAGGGGCTGTGCACGAATATTTTGACGATTATAGCCCTTACCTCGACCTGGAAATGACCCGTCGTATTGATAGCGTACCATCGGATCAATGCCTTCATATATTCGTATGCGAAGAATGTGGCCTAGAAAGCAAAATAGCCATAGGCTTGATCGAATTTTAAAACAAGAGGGCCCATGATGATCTTCGCTCCGGCCCGGGTATATCCCTGCACACCTATAGGCAACTCTAACAATCTTAGCTCGAGGGATATACATCCCTTTTCAATCATATACCAACTATTTAGGCTGATATACAACGCTAAAGAACGTATAAGGCTCTACCCGCCGATCAATATTAAACCTTGTTGATCTAATATTGGCCTTTTGTTGGCCTGGCCGAATATTATTGAGCCTATAAAGACCCAATAACACTCTTGGCTCAACCATCATGAACCCTTCCTCTTATATTTTGTGCCCCGGTGTATTTAAACATTCCGCACAGTTATTGGGAACGCGTATTGTTAATTTTTTTGTTCCCAATTGTTTATACACGTCAAAATATCGCCGAAATCGTTAAAGGGATACACATCAATATTTTTTTGTTGGCAGTATTCCAAAAGCCTACCCTTAGCGAATACTATGTCGCTTTTATTAGCGGGGCACAGATCCGATACGCCGTCGCCTATATAATAGCTTTGGTAGCCCTTTGGACTAAGTTTTGCTAAAAGGGTCCTTTTACAGGTACCGCATAGGCCGCAGTCGGCGTTATGATGGGGACAGGATATTGTAAAACCGTCGTTATATATGAGCCCATTAGCGTAATATTTTATATCTAGGTTTTCTTTTTTTAAAATATAATCAATTATATAATCGTAGCCGTCACTTAATATATATATAGGATATCCATTTAAACGGCAGTACCGGACAAAATCCTTAAAATAATCGTCTATAACTACGGTATCAAGTAAGGTATTGAGATCCCCAAGATTAGCCTGAAACAGTTCAAAGGTCCTGTTAGCACACTCCTCGGTGGAGATCTTCCTTTGTTCCCATAAAAGGTTTATTTCATACCAGCCCTCGGAGGCAAACCTTTTGACCATTGTTTCACAAACATCGTTTTTTGTAATAGTACCGTCAAAATCGACGAAAAAGATTTTTCCCATTAACGGTTCATCCCTCCCCTAGCCCTCGTCCCATACTTCGCGCATCGATGAGGCGGCATATTCCGGATCATCGCTACCAAGAATGCCCGATACGACGGCAATTCCGTCTACGCCTGAGGCCTTCACCCTTTGGATATTTTTAAGATCAATCCCGCCGATACCGACAACGGGTATGGATACGGCCTCTTTTATTTCCTTTAGGCCCCGGGGTCCTAGGGGAGGGATACTTACCGCTTTTGTATCCGTAGAATAGACCGGGCCAGCACCTAAATAATCGGCACCCTGTTCTTGGCCGTAAAGGGCTTCTTCGGTATTGGATACGGAATAGCCGACTATCTTTCCGGGGCCCATGAGCTGTCGTACCACCGGAAGGGGCAAATCCCCCTGGCCTATATGTACCCCGTCGGATTCCGCTGCGAGGGCGATATCAAGCCTATCGTTTATCAAAAAGGGTACATTAAACCTTGTAGTCAGGGCCTTTATTGCGATGGCTAGTTCGTAAAATTCCCGGCCGTCGGCTTCCTTTTCCCGTAATTGGACTAGGGTTACTCCGCCGGCAAGGGCCTTTTCGATCATGGGAATGAAGTCTTTGCCCCTAAGGATATTTCTATCCGTTACAAGGTATAGACTGTAATCATATTTCATAACTATCATCCTCCTTATCTATGCTTTTATTCAAGAGCAGCAAAAAACGCATTCCAGAAGGGATCCCCCGAAGGCGGTACAAGTTTATTCCAGGTACCGTCATGCTCTATCCAGTGACGGCCCTCATCCCCGGGGGTAACCTTTCCAATAGCCGCCGCGGGAATATTAGCCTTTTCGTAAGCGTAAAGGATACGCTCTTTCATATCCATATCCGCAGTTAACACCAGGGTTCCTTCACTTATGACCTCGTAGGGGTTTAGCCCAAAATGGCCGCAAACCGCCTGGACGTCCGGGGGCAATATCACCTTATCCCGTTCAATTTTAAGGCCCACCCCTGAGGCCTCCGCTACTTCCCATAATCCCCTGGCAAGTCCGCCCTCCGTTGCATCGTGCATAGCGTGTATACCGCCACCACAGGCCATTGCTATTTTTGCATCCTCCACGACGGTTACTTCCTTCATTCTGCCGGCAGCCTGTTTTACGAGGGTTTCAGACACGCCGGCGGCTAAGAGGTCCTGTCCCAGTTCGCTGCCCAACAGTGCAGCGGCCTCTATAGCAACGCCCTTTGTAATAATAACTACATCCCCTACCTGGGCCCCCGCGGGGGTAATAAAACTTTCCCCAAACCCCCAGACGGTAATCCCCCCGATAGTGGGTATGGTAACCGCCCCGTAAAATCCCGTATGCCCGCCGACTATTGTAATCCCCAGGTCCCTCGCGGTTTTGCTGATATTATGAACGAGGGGGGTGATATAATCCTCCGGGGTTCCCGGGGGCATCAGAAGGGAATAGGTCATGAACCGGGGTTCAATACCCATTACGGCAACATCGCTGGCCCCAATATGTACCGTAATCCGGGCGAAATCCTCCGGAGACATCTTCGGGCCGGGGAAAACGGGGTCCTCTGCAATAGCCATATATCCCGTGCCGACTTTTAATATAGCTGCATCCACGCCCATCTGTGGGCCAACCACAATCTGCGGATCCTGTGCCCCCGTAGATGGCAGTACCACCCTTTTAAAGAGTTCATCGCTTACTTTACCGATCATTTATCATTACCCCTTTCAAATATTTAGATAAAAATAGGCACCCCAACCCCGGGATGCCGAAAATTTTCTAAAATTTCCCTCCGCTGGCATTACCCAGATCAGGTTCAAAGGGTTGGAATACACCTCTCAGCCTTTCGGCACCCCTAAAAATATTGCTATTATGTTGTCAATACCAATTATACTACAGCATTTCCTCGCCGTAAACAATAAACTGTCCTTTGCCACTATTTTTTGCTATATATAAAGCGTCGTCCGCCTGCTTGAACAGGTCTTCGTAAGTACTTTTCTTGTCCAATATTGAGATCCCTATGCTGACAGCGATTTTAAGGTCTTTGTTCAGTTCCCGGATGAGG
The DNA here is from genome assembly GCA_964508195.1 of uncultured Clostridiaceae bacterium. GTDB lineage: Bacteria > Bacillota > Clostridia > Ch29 > Ch29 > JAAYEV01. Next base: position 3,734 of record CAZDSH010000029.1, on the reverse strand, counting down.
TTGACTAATTGTCGGCATTTCAATCGAACAAAGCTTGTCGAAGGGATATTATGCATGTATACGCAGAACTCGTCGCCGCCTATGCGCCCAATAATATCAGTTTGCCTGAATGTAAGCCGTAGGGCCTTGCTTATATTCTCCAATACCAAGTTGCCCCTTAGATGTCCGTAGGTATCGTTTATGTCCTTGAAATTATCGCAATCAATTATCATAAAGGCATCCGTGGTGCCTTCATTTTTGTTTTTAATACTGTCTTTTACTAAGTTTTCCGTAGTGGTAGCATTATAAAGACGTGTCAACCCGTCTAGCTGGGATTTAAATATTAATTTCTCCTTCTCCTCTACCTCTTTGCTTATATCTATTAGCTTTCCGATAACGGAATACAATTTTTTGTTCTCATCGTAGATATTCGAATAGACTATTTTAAATATACCATGGTCTCCGTTAGTAAGGGGTAATTTTATAGTGGAGATGTTTTCCTTGATATTATTGTCATTCAAAGTATCCAATGCATCCTTTATTAAATTTGTTACGGCATTTTTCTTTTTGTAAATGTCGATCGTTTTACTAAATTCCTCCGATGGCTTTAAAAGGTCCGATTTTATATCGTATTCGAATAAACATTCGTTAGAGATATAGGACAACAAATGATATTTTCTGTTCTCCATTTTAAGCCGATTATTCGCCCGGACATTAAAGAAAACGCTAAAGAGCAATATGGTTATTATCAATAAAATAATGCCGGCTATTTCTTTGCCATAGGCGTCGGCAACCATGGATAGGGTGATCTTTCTTTCAACCTGGGATGCAACATTTAAAATCAAGGTCTGCATCCTATTTTCATCGATCCCGTCGATAGCTTTGTCAATAACAAAGAGCAAATCTTCATTTCCCGCCCTTACTCCCATACAGTACTTCCTTTCTTCCTTACCCTTTGGTACCGTTATAAGGTTTTTGTAACCGTTTTGGAGGGTATAAAAGGCCAAGGAATATGCGTTCCCAAAGCCATAATCAGCCTCCCCCGAATCGACGGCTTTAAAAGTGTCCTCTCTGTTATTAAAATAAATCGTGTTCTCTTCCCCTATGCCCTCGGGTAATGTGCCCCCCCTTATAGCGGCATATTTTTTGTCCTCTAATTCGTTCGGATCTAAGGAGGAGTTATAAAACAATATCGTTTCGGATTTTAAATACGGTTTTGATAGGATGATACCGGTGGGGGCATATTCCTTTGTCATGCCAAAGAGTATATCCGCATCGCTTTTTATGACATCGTCGATGGAATCATATAGCTCATATTCGATAGTAAGACCTGTTATAGACGCTATTTCGTTAAGCACCTGCACGGCGATGCCCTTTATTTTGCCCTCGGCATCCCTATAATGCAGAGGCGCACCGCCGTCGATGGAGGCTGCCCTTAGGCGGGTTTTTTTAAGTAAGTAATTCTGTTCATCTTCGGTGAAGTGTGTCATTGCCCTTATAGGTAAGGACGCCCCTATGCATAGACAGAGCGTTATAATAAGGACTAACGGTTTTTTGATAGGCAAAATTTTAGAATTTTTCATATCAATCCCCTACATGATGATTCTCCTCCGTAGATTATATCATCAAATCGCTTATTAAACACGTATTATACAGGATTAGCTCCGGAATGGGCGTTGTTATATGTAATATGGGGGATAGTTTGGGGAAGGGGTGTCCCTAAGGCGGGTAATATATACTGTTCCATACACGGGGACAGTATATATTACCTAAAAATCTTTATAGCGGGGTATCCCTTTGACCGAACTGTGTATTATACAAACGGGCATAATAGCCGCCAAATGCCAATAGCTCTTCATGGCTGCCCTCCTCCCGGATACCCGTTTCGTCCATATATATTATTTTATCCGCATTTTTAATAGTCGATAGGCGATGGGCTATTATCAAAGTAGTCCTTCCTAGGGATAGCCGGTTGAAGGATTCTTGTATTTTAAGCTCCGTTACGGTATCAAGGGCGCTGGTAGCCTCGTCTAATATGAGTATAGGCGGATTTTTAAGGAATATGCGTGCGATACTGATGCGTTGTTTTTGGCCGCCGGACAAAAGAACACCCCGTTCGCCTACCTGTGTATCAAAACCCCGGGGCATTTCCATGATCGTATCGTAAATCTGCGCCATCTTTGCTGCCCGGTAAACCTCGTCATCGGTGGCATTCAGTTTGCCGTATCGGATATTTTCCATAACGCTCCCTGAAAATAAAAAGACATCCTGGGACACTATACCGATGTTCTGGCGCAGGCTCTTTAAGGTAGCCCTTCGGGTATCCTGGCCGTCTATGAGGATTTTGCCCTCGTTTATTTCATAAAAACGTGGTATAAGATGACATAATGTGGTCTTACCGCCGCCGGAGGGCCCCACTATAGCTAATACTTTACCGGCCTCGACATCGAGGTGCACATTTTCCAGAACCGCAGTATCATCATCATAGGAAAAGGATACATTTTTAAACTCAATGTTACCCTCGGTGACCTTGAGGGGTTTTGCCCCTTCTACGTCAAGGACATCGGGTTTAACGTTCATAATATTTACAAACCTTGAAAAGCCCGCCATGCCGCTTGTGTACTGTTCTACGAACTGCGTGAGCTTGCGTATAGGTTGTAGGAATGCATTTACATAAAGCGTAAAGGTTAAAACATCAACAGCATTTAATTTGCCCTCCATAATGAAATAGCCGCCGATACCGATGACGGCGACGCTGAATATGTTTATAAAAAACTCCATGCCGCTTCCGAAGGTGGCCATAGCGGCATAATAGCCTTTTTTTGCGTTTTTAAACCCTTCATTTCCCATACTAAATTTTTGTCTTTCATAGTCCTCGTTAGTAAAGGCCTTGGCTACCCTTATACCTGAAACGCTGGATTCTATGGCTGAATTGATTCTGGCTGTCTGTTCCTTTACATTCCTTGATACCCTACCCATGCGGCGACGTTGCGAAATGGTAAAGGCTAACGTCAGCGGGATGAGTACCAAAAGTACGGAGGTAAGGAAGGGGTTAATGGGAAATAGTATAATAAGGGCCCCTACTATAGTTACAACGGATATAAACAAATCCTCGGGGCCGTGGTGAGCAAGCTCCGTTATATCGAAAAGGTCCGTAGTAACGTGGCTCATCAACCGGCCTGTACGTGTTTTATCATAGAACCTAAAGGAAAGGGTTTGCAGATGTCCGAAGACCTCCTGGCGCATGTCCGCTTCTATTAGTACGCCGAGGTAATGTCCTATGTAAGTAACGATATAGGAAAACACTGATCGAAGGGCAAACATGGCGACGAAGCTGCCTACAAGGACGAAAAAAAACGTGAACATGTTGTTAGGTAAAAGCGTATTCAGTGCGTATCTGCTTAACATGGGGAAGGCTAGATCGATCGCGGACATCATTAAAGCGCAGAATAAATCCAATAAAAAAGTGCCTATATGCTCTTTATAAAAGGACATAAAAATTAAAGATTTGTGTCTTGTGTAATCCCGTTTATGCATGGATCCTGTATCTCCTTATAAAATATTTGGCGGGCGAAAAGTTGAAACCCAACATTACGCCCTAAAGGAATCATAGCTATAAACAGATGACATGTCAACAATACAAGCACGCGTGGCAAGGGGACGTTTTGTTTGCCACATATTTGGAATGGTTCTAACTTTGTGGCAGGGGGACGTTTTGTTTGCCACATATTTGGAATGGTTCTAACTTTGTGGCA
>CAZDSH010000028.1:0-18595 GCA_964508195.1 uncultured Clostridiaceae bacterium | reverse complement strand
TCGCCCTCTTAAATGACAAGTAAAGTAATATTATTAACACTTTATATATAGTTTAGATTTGTCTAAGCGATTATATTACTTGCGGGATGGTTAGACGTGGATTAAGTGGTGATATCGATCAATAGGGTTTAACTGATAAATTGAATATATCGTAGGCGATGATTTGGCGTAAATGTTTGCTATGGACCCGACTTCGGGAATAATCTGTGATTATTTCTTTTTTTATGCATATATTTTCTATATACCCGACAATATAAGGGGAAGATAACTATGCGCATTATAATCATAAGAAGGAGAAATATTTATATTGTTGCAGCCCTTTTAGCAGCGATATTATTTACTTTTTCCATTATTAATGATATCTTTGAATCGGGGAGAATGGTTTTTCACCCCATGACAAATCGAATCATCTTCATAGATGCCGGCCATGGCGGTAGGGACCCCGGCGCTATCGGCAGGCACGGTGCAAACGAGGATTGTATAAACTTAGAAATAGCCCTTAGGCTTAAAAGATTAGTGGAGGAGGGCGGAGGTATAGCTATCCTTACTAGGGATGGCGATTACGGATTGTATTCCCCGGATGCTCCGAACAAAAAACGGGATGATCTACAAAGGCGTAAAGAATTATCGGAAGAAAGTGAAAGCCATATAAACGTAATAATACATCTGAATAGTTTTCCCCAGGCTCAATACTACGGTGCCCAGACCTTTTATTATGAAAGTTCTGCGGAAAGTAAAGAGTTGGCAACGATACTTCAGGGGGAGCTGCGCAGAGTTCTCAATGAAGGGAATTACCGCCAGCCTAAGCCTAACGATGATATCTATATGCTAAAGGATAATAAGGCACCCACGGTTTTGGTAGAATGCGGTTTTCTATCCAACCCCAAGGAAGAACGTCTGTTGAATGAAGGCAAATATCAAGAAAAAGTAGCCTTTGCAATATACACGGGTATCCTAAGATATCTCGCTGAATAGATCATCCTAGAAACAATAATTTCCTTCGGGAACTATAAACTTAAAAATGGAGGGATAAAAACTATGGGAGAAATAGGTACATGCTATTTAATGCCCCATCCCCCTATAATAGTGAAAGAAATCGGGCAGGGGGAAGAAAAGAAGGCTAAAAAGACCATAGAGGCTATGGAAGAAGTGGCATTAGATGTTGCAGCGGAAAAGCCGGAAACCTTAGTTGTTATTACGCCCCATGGGCCTCTATTCAAGGATGCGATGGCCGTGGGAACACAAAACGAATTTAGGGGTGATTTCGGTAGGTTCGGCCGAATAGGTGTATCTTTATCCTTTCCGGGTTATACTGAAATGGCTTTCTCTATAATGCATGAGGCGACCCGGGAAGATATACCCGTTATAGCCGTGGACGAGAATACCCGGAACAGGTATAATATATCCCTGGAACTGGATCACGGGGCTCTGGTGCCCTTGTACTTTATAAATAAAAGGTATCAGGGTTTTAACATTGTGCATATAACCTATGGCTTTCTTTCCCCGAAGCAATTATACAGCTTTGGAATGTGTATACAAAAAGTGATAGAGGAGCAAGAAAACAAAACTGCTATTATATGTAGCGGTGATCTGTCCCATAGGCTGATGAAGGGTGCACCTGCAGGTTATAATAAAAGGGGCATTGAATATGATGGGCTCATAGTAGACCTTTTAAGGGATATGGAAAGGGACAAGATCTTGGGTATGGATCCGAGATTAATAGAGGCCGCCGGCGAATGTGCCTACAGATCAATAGTCACGACCCTAGGTGTAATGGACGGTTATAATGTTGATTCCCGAATATTGTCCTATGAAGGGCCCTATGGGGTAGGCTATTGTGTTGCCACTTTTAAATTCCGGGGGAAAACCCCTGAGCGCAAGGACAAAGATGCTAAAGCCTCCGCGAAAAAGAATGCCGCCGAAGCTGAGAAGGAAGACCCCTTCGTAGGATTGGCACGCCTTGCACTGGAAAGCTATATAGAGAACGGTAAAACGATAAAACCCCCCGAGGATTTACCGGAGAGCATGTTAAGGGATAAGGGTGGCACCTTCGTGACCATTAAAATTTATGGTCAATTAAGGGGTTGCATAGGCACAATTGCCGCTACTACGGAGAATATTGCCCAGGAAATAATAAATAATGCAATCAGTGCCGGCACTAAGGATCCAAGGTTTAGCCCCATTACAACGAAGGAGCTCAAACATTTGGAATATTCTGTGGACGTATTAGGTCAGCCTGAGGATATAGAATCTATAGATGAACTGGACGTAAAAGAATACGGCGTAATAGTTCGGGCCGGCGGTAAATCCGGGTTGCTATTACCGGATATAAAAGGTGTAAATACCGTACAACAACAAGTAGGGATCGCCCTCAATAAAGCGGGTATTGATCCCGGGGTGTCTTACTCCTTGCAAAGGTTCAAAGTAACGAGACACCAGTAAGGGCGGTGGGGAAAATGATACAAAGGAAAGCTATGCACTATGCAGAAGAAGGGGATGCGCTCCATTGTCACTTATGCCCCCACGAGTGTTTGCTTAAACCGGGCCAAACCGGTATATGCGGCGTAAGAAAGAACGAGGGCGGCATTTTATATTCGTTAAACTATGGTAAGATAGCGGCTTCTAATGTGGACCCCATAGAAAAAAAGCCCCTTTATCATTTCTATCCCGGGAGCCAAATACTATCCGTAGGTACCTTCGGATGTAACTTGAAATGCGAATTTTGTCAGAACCATTCTATAGCCCACGGTACCCCGGAAACGATCTTTATAACCCCCGAGGATCTTGTGAAACGGGGGACATCAATAAGGGATAATATAGGGATAGCCTATACTTATAACGAGCCCTCTATATGGTACGAATACGTATTGGACACGGCTCGGCTGGCTAAAGCACGGGGCCTTAAGAACGTCATGGTAACAAACGGCTATATAAATGCCGGGGCCCTGGAATCCCTGCTACCCTATATAGATGCCATCAATATTGATATAAAGGCCTTCAGCGACGGTTTCTATAAAAATATATGTGGAGCTAGGCTTGAACCCGTTCTCCGTACCGTGAAAATGTCTGCAAGGGCTTGCCATACAGAGATTACAACCCTTGTAATAGACGGACTAAATAGCGATATCCCGGAGCTAAAGGTTCTGGGACAATGGATAGGGGATATCGATAGGGAGATACCTATTCATATCTCCAGATATTACCCGGCGTATAGGATGGAAAGGCCTCCAACAGCGCTAAGAACCGTAACCGCCGCTGCAAACGCATTAAAGGAATATCTGGACTATGTATACATCGGCAATGTCGCCGGTGCTGATAACAATACTTATTGTCCCCATTGTGGTACGGAATTAGTGGATAGAAAGGGCTATAGCGCCGAACTTTTGTTCAATGGTAAGAGATGTCCTAACTGCAAGAAACAGATAAACATTGTCCTCTAAAAGGGATCATAGCTATATAGATATGGTATTAAAACTTTCCCCTGCTCCATATAATTATATAGAGTAGGGGAGGCCTTTATTATATGGTGAAAAAAGCGATTATATTTATTTCAATATTTATACTGGCGTGTTTTTGTTACGGTTGTGATAAGGGCCCCTCGTCAAGGGGGCTAGAGGACTATCAAGTCTGGGAAAAGGGTTATATGTTGGATAACCCCGAATATGACAACATACAAATACTCATCGATATAGACGAAAAGTCCCTCTATCTTTTAGATGGCAATAAACTGATCAAAAAATATCCCGTAGCTACCGGGGCCCGTTCTACACCGACACCTATAGGCCGATGGCAAGTTATAAATAAGGCAAGATGGGGCGGCGGTTTCGGAAGCCGCTGGATGGGCATAGACGTGCCCTGGGGCATTTACGGTATACATGGCACTAACAAACCCTCTAGCATCGGGTACAACGCCTCCCACGGCTGTATAAGGATGTATAATAGGGACGTGGAGGACCTGTTTACCTATGTGAAACATGGGACACCGGTCTATATATACGGCGGAGTTTTTGGTCCCTTCGGCAATGGTGCTAGGAATCTAGAGCCCGGGCATAAGGGTATTGACGTAGTAGAGGTACAGAGACGGTTAAAGCTTTTAGGATATTATAAAGGTTCCGTAGACGGTATATATGGCCCCGGCATGGAGGAGGCCCTGTATCGTTTCCAGGCCGATAGGGGCTTGCCTAAAAACAAGACTATATATTACGATACCTACAGGGCAATGGATATAATAATGATGGAATAATAAAGGACCGAACAGGGGAATTCGGCCCACAATTTAAAAGGTCTAATCGTCATCCCTGGATATTGGTTCCATGGCGGATATATGCCCCATAAGGGATTCGGCCTTTTTACCATCTACTAAAAACTGTACCGCCTCTATATCTTCTAACTCCGTTAATGTCATTACCGTCGATGAAACGAGTATACCCTCCTCAAGGGAGCCGCCCCATAGACCTTCGCCGGAGAAATTCACATAGGCGATATTATCCGCTACTTCAACGCTTTTTAGGCTTATCCTTTCAGGGATGACTATGGACATGCCCCCGTGGTTGGGACCTTTCATGAGCTCTCGCATCGCTGCCTCAGCAGAGGTTTGGTCACCTAGCGTTACCTCCCTTTCCTCTACAAGGAGTACATCGAGGTTTGCATCCCCGGTTTGGATATATTCATCATTGGCGAAGTATAGAGTAAGTTTAATGTTTTCTTCACCGGGGCCGGGGGGTACGGCGTCTTTTCTATGGTCACCGTCCCTGGATAATAAACCGCATCCTACCATTAGAAGGATTATGGCTACCGTTAATACGATGATTGTACTTTTTTTCATACTTTACGCCTCCAGTATTGATATAAATATGGGGATGGATAGTTATGCTTTATCCCCTCTACGATATTGTAACACAGTTTATTATGTAATAATTAAAATGTTCTATGGCAATAATGCCCTTTATAGCTGATTAAAAAATTATATTTGTTGTATAATTAAAAGAAGGAGAAGGGTATACAATTATCGAAATTATACTATGCAAAGTTTTTCATAATATTTGGGGTGGGTAAAATGGCAATCCAGCTAAAAGATATATTAATGAGTATAACCCTTAGGGATATTATAGATATGACGGTTATCGCCTACGTCGTTTATAAGATTTTTATGCTCATTCGGGAAACCAGAGCGGAACAGCTTATAAAGGGCATATTCGTGTTGGTGTTTGCTACTTGGGCTAGCGGGTTTTTTAGGCTATATACCGTGAACTGGCTTCTACGAAATACGATGACCGTAGGCGTTATCGCGTTGCTTATAGTGTTCCAGCCTGAGCTACGGAGGGCGCTAGAGTTTTTAGGCCGCGGCGGTATAATACTAGGCAACCCTTTAAACGGAGCCCTTGATAAAGAGACCAAAAAGCTTATAGACGAGATAACGGCTGCGGTACAGGTTTTTGCTAAGGAAAAGGTCGGGGCGCTTATAGTAATTGAAAGGGAGACGGGGATCGGGGAAATAACGGAAACAGGGATAACTGTAGATGCCGCATTATCATCGCAGCTATTGCAGACCATATTTGCAATTAATACCCCCTTACACGACGGGGCCGTAATAATAAAGGATAGAAGGATAGCCTCGGCAGGATGCCTGCTACCCTTAACGGAGAATCAAAGCCTTAGCAAGGAACTGGGCACACGGCATAGAGCGGGGCTTGGAATATCCGAGATCTCCGATGCGATAGTGATTATTGTTTCTGAAGAAACGGGCGTAATTTCTACCGCGAAGGAGGGCAGATTATCGAGATACCTTGATGCTAAAATGTTAAAGGAAATGTTAACAAACCATTGTAGACCCCAGGAGAACAGATACCGCGGCATTTTGAAATGGAGGGTAAAGGATGTCCAGGATGACAAATAAAAAAACAAATACGCGGATAATATCTATACTATTTGCTGTAGCCCTTTGGCTATATGTCGCCGGCGACCAGGATCCGATGGAGCCTAAAAATATAAAAGATGTCCCGGTTGAACTCATCAATACGGAGGCCGTAGTTTCTTCGGGGCTCACTATAAAGGATCCCCAACAGCATAAAATCGAGGTCAATATACAGGGTAAACGCAGCGTGTTAACGGAGATAAAGGCCGGCGGAATAATTGCCGAGGCGGACCTACGGGGGCATACTAAAAAGGGTGTAAACAACGTACCTATTGAGATAAGGGGTTTGCCTACGAATGTGCAGCTTGTGGATTTTAGCCCTAAGAGCATAAAAGTGGATATGGAACACATAGCTAGTGCCCAGATACCGGTTACGGTATCTACCAAAGGCGGCCCCATGCCGGGATATACCGCATTAGCCCCTATTATAACCCCCGGCGAGGTATTAGTAAACGGACCCGAAAGCCTACTAGGTAGTGTAAAGGTAACGACGGCGTTTTTAAAACTTGACAACGCTACGGAGGATCTCAATGAAGTATTGGCGGTTAGGGCGGCGGACGTCGAAGGAAATGATATCGCCGGGGTTATGCTTAATCCTAACATAGTCGAGGTTACTGTTCCCATAAGGAAAACAAAAAAAGTTGACATAGAGCCGGTTATCGGTGAGAAACCCTCCGAGGGATGGCAAATAACCGATATATACCTTGATAGAAATAACCTTATGATATACGGGGATAAATCGGTACTCCAGGGGATCAATTCTATAAAAACGGAACCCCTATCATTGGCCGATGTTGAGCACAACACGAGCTTTAATGTCGCCCTTATAATGCCCGAGGGCGTCGCAGCGGTGGACAATACAACTTCGGTAATGGTCTATGTCAGCGGCGAAAAGATCATAAAAAGGGATATTGTAGCGGACAGAATCAACTTTATAGGTTTAGGCGAGGGGTTAAGGTTTGCTGACGAGGGAGCGATACCAACGGTTACCGTCGCTGTACGTGGCAAGGAAAGCGCAATAGGCGGGTTAGCTGTGGGTAATATTTTCGCAAAGGCTTCTCTAGAAGGCTTAAAGGCCGGAAAGCATATTCTACAGCTTGGAATAGACTTGCCCGAGGGTATAGAACTTATAAGCATTACACCTTCGCAGATTGAGATAGAATTAGTTGATGCGGACGAAGGTGAAGAGCTAAGACGTTAGGGGGGTAAGGATGCTAAATAGGGAGCTGGATGTAATATTGAACTCCACCCATGATGCTATGATTGCAGTGGACAAAAAAGGGCTTATTACGATTTTTAACAAAGCTGCAGAAAGGCTTATCGGAGTAAAGATGGATGATGCCTTGGGCAAAAATGTCTTAGATGTAGTAGAGAATTCACGGTTACCCTATGTCCTAAGGACCGGCGAAGCGGAGCTTAACAGGGAACAGCCGCTGCATAATACGAGGATAATAACAAATCGGATGCCGGTACGGGACGAAGGGGGGGATGTCATAGGGGCCGTTGCAGTATTTAGGGATATAAGCGAGATAAGGCAGCTCGCTGAACAGATTACAAATCTTAAGGAAATACAGGGCATGCTAGAGGCTATTTTCCAATCAACCCAGGACGCCATATCGGTGGTCGATCAAAAGGGCATAGGCGTTATGATAAACCCCGCCTATACGAGGATCACGGGGTTATCCGGCAAAGACGTCATAGGGAAACCCGCGACGGTGGATATTGCCGAGGGTGAAAGCATACATCTTAAGGTATTAAAGACTAGAAAACCGGTGAATAACGCCTGGCTTAAGGTAGGACCCTCTAGAAAAGAAGTGATCGTAAACGCGGCGCCTATAGTAGTAGACGGCGAGCTCCGCGGCAGCGTAGGCGTTATACATGATATCTCGGAAATAAAAAAACTGACCGAGGAGCTTGATCAGGCAAAACAGATAATAAGGAAGCTAGAGGCAAAGTACACCTTTGATGATATTGTAAGCATAAATCCTAAAATGCAGGAAGTAATAAATAAAGCTAAAAAGGCAGCCCAGACGCCGGCAACGGTATTGTTGCAAGGTGAAAGCGGTACCGGCAAGGAATTGTTTGCCCATGCTATACACAACGCCAGCAGAAGGAAATTCAGCCAATTTGTCCGGGTTAATTGTGCAGCTTTATCGGAGTCCCTTTTGGAATCCGAGCTATTCGGGTATGAGGAAGGGGCCTTTACCGGGGCAAAAAAGGGGGGCAAGAAAGGACTTTTTGAAGTAGCCAGCGGCGGTACTATATTCCTCGATGAGATAGGGGAGATAAATTCCGGGACCCAGGCAAAGCTGTTACGGGTGATACAGGAGAGGGAAATAATAAGGGTAGGGGGCACGAACTCTATCCCGGTGGATGTGCGCATTATCTCCGCTACGAATATAGATCTGGAGCAAGCGATGCAAAAGGGAAGGTTTAGGGAGGATTTGTTCTATCGGCTTAATGTTATTCCCATTAGAATACCGCCCCTTAGGGATAGAAAAGAAGATATATACAGTTTAGCCCTGCATATAGTAAGGCGCTTCAACCAGGATTACGGCAGGAGTATACAGGATATGTCCATAGCTGTACAGCACAAACTTTTAGAATATGACTGGCCGGGCAACATTAGGGAGTTAGAAAATTTTATAGGTCGGGCCATTATAAATATGAGGTTTAACGATACGATTATACGGGAACGGCACCTAGCTAGAATTGATGAAGGGATAGCTGGTAAACGTAGCGAAAAGGATGCGGCACGTACTTTAAATGCCGTGGATACGTCAATACCCCTCAAAGAAGTTCTCGATAACACCGAGCGGGAGTACATTAAAAGAATGCTGCAAAGGGTGGGGAACAATAAAACCGAGGCTGCGAAAAGGATGGGAATATCCATAAGGAATCTATACTACAAATTGAATAAGCATAGCATTAACGTGCAATAAGCTGCACATATACTGAAGGCAGTGCAATAAATTGCATGCATTATATTGCAACCCAAAACACGGCAACAACATTACAAAGGCTATTTCGCTAAATGTTGTATTGCCGGGTTTATTTTTTTAGCCCGCAAAGGGGCCGTTACAGGCTAAATCCGTTGATAAATGTAGGTAATATCCAGACTTACAAAATTTGTGGAGGCCTTGGTATGAAAGTTGCAAGTTTATAACAGTATGTAAGAGGACTTAAGAAGGAGGGAAAGAATGAAGACTGATAGCTACGTTCTAGCAATAAATCCAGGTTCAACCTCCACTAAAGTAGCACTCTTTAACGAAAGACAAAACGTAAACCAAAAAAATCTTTCCCATTCAGTGGAGGAGCTAGACGCCTTCGGACGGGTAGCGGATCAATACGAATACAGGTTAAAAATTGTGCTTGGCTGGCTTAAAGATGCCGGCACCGAACCTAGGACCCTTAGGGCCGTTGCCGGCAGGGGCGGGCTTTTAAGGCCGATACCCGGCGGCACCTACAGCATTACGCCTAAAATGATCGAGGACCTTAAAGGCGCGGTTAAGGGTGAACATGCCTCGAATCTTGGGGCCATGTTAGCGAAGGGTGTCGCGGATAGGATAGGCATACCGGCCTTTATTGTCGATCCCGTTTCCGTAGATGAGTTCGAGGATATTGCCAGGATATCAGGTATCCCTGAATTGCCCAGAAGAACCTTAGGACATGCGCTAAATACAAAGGCAGTGGCCCATAGGCTTGCGAAGGAAGCGCATAAACCCCTGGAACAGTTGCAGCTCATAGTAGGTCATTTAGGCGGCGGCATATCTGTAGCTCCCCTTAAGGGAGGCAGGATCATTGATGTAAGCGGTGCTAACGATGGCGGTCCCTTTTCGCCGGAACGAAGCGGCGTAATACCCACAGGGGAACTAATTAAAATGGCCTATTCGGGGAAGTACACTAAGGCTGAGCTAAAGAAAAAATTAATAGGAAAGGCGGGCTTTGCCGGATACCTCGGCACTAACGATGCAAGGGAAATCGAGGATATGATCGAAAAAGGTGACGACAAAGCGAAATTTATTTTAGAAGCCATGGGATACCAGATCGCCAAGGAAATAGGTGCCATGGCAACGGTGTTAAAGGGGAACATAGATTATATAATTTTAACCGGCGGGCTGGCCCATTCAAAAAGGCTTATGGATATCATTATAAACAGGGTAGATTTTATGGCCCCGGTAAAGGTGTATGCCGGAGAGGACGAAATGCGCTCCCTCGCGGAGGGTGCCTACAGGGTGCTATCCGGTACGGAACGTGCAAAGATTTATGAGGAAGAGGTGAATAAGTTTTGATTAAGTCCTTTGACGAGATAATTAAAACTGCGCAGAAAAAGGCCCCACGTGTCGTCGCTGTGGCCGTCGCCCAGGATGCGGAAGTATTGATGGCTATAAACGAGGCGAGGGATGCAGGTATTGCAAAGGCTATATTGGTAGGGGATGAAAAACAGATACGGGACATCGCTTCACAACAGGGTATAGACGTAGACGAGTTCGAGATAATCGACGAACCAGATAAGATAAAGGCTTGTACAAAAGTCGTAGAGCTTATAAAGGACGGCAGAGCCGATGTGATAATGAAGGGCATCATAGATACATCGGTTATACTAAGGGCTGTGCTCTCTGAACATTCCCTAAGGGGCGACAATGTGTTAAGCCATGTAGCCGTCGTTGAGGTAAAGGGCTACGATAAATTGTTTATAATAAGCGATGCAGGTATGAATATAGCCCCGGATGTCTCACAGAAGGTACAGATAATAGAAAATGCCGTGGCCCTTGCCAAGGCCTTAGATAATGATAATCCCAAAGTTGCGGTACTTTGTGCCGTGGAAAAGGTAAATCCAAAGATGCCTGCCACCATAGACGCTGCTGAACTCACTAAAATGAACGAGGATGGACGCATTAAAGGCTGTACCGTAGGGGGGCCCTTTGCGTTAGATAACGCGGTGTCAATGGAGGCGGCAAAGCATAAGGGTATAGAACATCCCGTAGCGGGTAATGCAGATATTTTAATAATGCCGGACATAGAAGCGGGTAACATATTATATAAATCCTTAGTGTACTTTACCAGGGCAAAATGTACCGGATTGGTAGTAGGGGCTAAGGTGCCTATAATAGTTACTTCAAGGGCTGATGACGATGAAGCGAAATTGAATTCTATAGCCCTTGCAGTTTTGCTTGCAAAATAAACGGGAAATGAGGTGAAAAGCATGAACCAGATTTTGAGATTACTCGTTATAAACCCAGGCTCCACTTCAACGAAGATCGCAGTATTCGATAATGAAAGGATAGTATTCGAAGAGACTATAAGACACTCATCTACAGAATTAGCCCCATACCCCACCATATTTAGCCAATACCAATTTAGAAAGGATATAATACTGGAAACCCTTAGCAAGAAGGATATAAACCTTACAAAACTCAACGCAGTTGTGGGAAGGGGCGGGCTTTTGCACCCCATCCCCAGCGGTACCTATGAGGTTAGCGACAAGATGATAGAGGATCTAAGGATGGGTCTTTTCGGGCAACATGCATCAAGCCTTGGCGGGATACTGGCAAAGGAGATAGCCTCCCAGCTAAATATTTCATCCTATATAGTCGATCCCGTAGTAGTGGACGAACTGGACGATATAGCCCGGGTGTCTGGGTTACCGGAGGTAGAAAGGGTTTCGATATTTCATGCGCTAAACCAGAAGGCCGTCGCAAGGAAGGCCGCTAAGGACTTGAAAAAGTCCTACGACGATATTAACCTTATAGTGGCACATTTAGGCGGCGGGATCTCCGTCGGAGCCCATAGGAAAGGGAAGGTAGTAGACGTAAATAATGCATTAGACGGCGATGGACCTTTTTCGCCGGAAAGGGCCGGCGGCCTACCGGTAGAAGGGCTTTTGGACTTATGCTATTCCGGCAGATATACGTTGGAGGAGATGAGGAAAAAGATCGTGGGTAAAGGTGGCCTCGTTGCATACCTGAAAACTAACGATGCCCAGGAAGTTGAAAGGCTCATTGATACCGGTGATAAGCAAGCGGAACTTATATACAGAGCTATGGCGTATCAGATCTCGAAGGAAATTGGCAGTTGCGCGGCGATCCTAAAGGGCGATGTAGATGCTATCGTAATTACCGGCGGCATCGCCCATAGCAAGATGTTAACGGGGTGGGTTATCGAAGGTGTGGAGTTTATTGCACCGGTACATGTATACCCCGGCGAGGACGAAATGACGGCCTTAGCCGAGGGCGGCTTGAGGGTATTAAGGGGTGAAGAAACGGCTAGACAATACGAATAAAGGGTTGATGATGGCTCATGGAACAGGATAAGAGGGTCAGGATTATAACCGGTCATTACGGAAGCGGCAAAACCGAGTTCTCTATAAACTATGTTATAGGCCTTGCTAAATCCGGTAAAAAGGCTGCAATTGCGGATTTAGATATCGTGAACCCATATTTTAGGTCCCGGGAAGAAAAGGGACGTATGCAAAGGTTGGGAATTCGTGTTGTGGCGCCGGAGGGTATATATATAAACGCGGATGTGCCAGCGGTACCCGCCGATGTCTATACGCTTTTACAGGATGAAAGCTATGAGGCCGTATTGGACGTCGGGGGCGATGCGGCGGGGGCAAGGGCCCTAGGTCGTTATTATGATTACCTGAAAAGGATCGAATATGAAATGTTCATAGTGATAAATGCTAACAGACCTAGTACCGGTAGTCCTCAGGCTGTAATTGAATATATAGAAGGTATAGAACAGGCGGCCCGCGTACCTGCTACAGGCTTAGTAAATAACACCCATATGCTGAGGGAAACGACCTTAGAGGACGTCCTAAGGGGACAAAAAATCGCGGAAGAGGTTTATCGGTTAAGGGGATTACCCGTTAAATATATATGCGCCATAGAAAAAATAGCCGAACAAATTCCAAAGGGTTTAATGGGAAAAGTATTTCCTATTAGGATGTATATGAGACCTGATTGGTTGTGATTCCAACTAAAAAAGGAGGGTTGTTCATGGCAAAGATAAGGGGAAAGGTCACATTCAAGGAGCACCTGTGTAAGGGGTGCGAGCTTTGTACAACTGTTTGTCCGGTAAACATAGTAAAAATGGCAAAGGATAGGATAAACGAAAAAGGTTATCATCCTGCAACGATCTATGAAATGGAGAAATGTACATCCTGCGGAAACTGTGCAATGATCTGTCCGGATACGGTTATCGAGGTAGAGAGGCTAAGGGTAAATGCTTAGCCCGGAGTACGGGAGGTAATTTAAAATAAGAGGAGGGAAATTTTATGGCAAAGGTTTTAATGAAGGGAAATGAAGCGATCGGTGCTGCTGCGATAAAGGCCGGCTGCAAATTTTTCTTCGGTTATCCGATTACACCCCAAAGCGAATTGCCTGAATATATGGCCCGGGAGATGCCAAAGGCCGGTGCAACATTTCTACAGGCCGAAAGCGAAGTCGCTGCCATAAACATGGTATATGGTGCTGCAGGGGCTGGGGCAAGGGTGATGACTTCATCTTCCAGTCCGGGAATAAGCCTTAAACAAGAGGGCATATCCTATATAGCCGGTGCCGAGTTACCCTGTGTTATAGTTAACATCATAAGGGGCGGTCCCGGTTTAGGCGGAATACAACCGGCGCAATCGGATTACTTCCAAGCTACTAAAGGGGGCGGCCATGGCGATTATAAGATGGTAGTTTTAGCCCCGGCATCGGTACAGGAGCTAACGGATCTAATGATGGAGGGTTTCGACATTGCCGATAAATATAGGAACCCTGTTATGATAGTAGGGGACGGTATGTTGGGTCAAATGATGGAACCGGTAGAGCTCAAGGAGCCGAAGAAACTAGACCTGCCGCCGAAGGATTGGGCTACGACGGGTACCGGCGGAAGGGGCCATACTAACGTTATTAATTCATTGTTTATAGACCCCGCGGAGTGCGAAAAACATAATCTAAGGCTTAAAGCTAAGTACGATAAGATGGCGGAACAGGAAAAAAGGTACGAGATATATAACTGTGAAAACCCGGACATCATAGCTGTGGCCTACGGGACTACTGCAAGGATCGTGAAAACCGTTATAGATAAATGTAAAGAAGAAGGTATAAATGTCGGTCTTATAAGGCCTATAGCTTTATGGCCTTTCCCCTATGAGGTCTTTGAAGAGTATGCGGACAAAACAAAGGCATTTATATCCGTAGAGATGAGCCTTGGTCAGATGGTAGAGGACGTAGAACTAGGCGTTAAGGGCAAGAGACCGGTACATTTTTATGGTAGGACCGGCGGTATGGTACCGGTACCCGATGATATCATCGCTGAGATAAAGAAAATATTAGGGGGTGCTAGATAATGGCCGAAATGGTGTTTAAAAGGACTAAAGGGTTACAAGATAGGCCCTTTCATTATTGTCCCGGGTGCACCCATGGTATCATACACAGGCTTGTTGCCGAAGTCCTCGAGGAATTAGACGTTTTAGATGAGGCCATAGGGGTCGCACCGGTAGGCTGCTCAGTGTTCGCCTACGATTATTTTAACTGTGACATGCAGGAAGCTTCCCATGGTAGGGCACCGGCTGTTGCAACGGGCATCAAAAGGGTTCATCCTGATAAGGTGGTTTTTTCCTATCAGGGTGACGGCGATTTAGCTTCCATAGGCACCGCGGAAATAGTACACGCGGCTATGAGGGGTGAAAAGATAACTACTATTTTTGTAAACAACGCTACCTACGGCATGACCGGCGGGCAAATGGCACCGACTACCCTAGTGGGGCAAAAGTCCACGACATCGCCCTTCGGAAGGGATAAGGACCACGCCGGTTCGCCTATTAGGATAAGTGAGATGCTAGCTACCTTAGATGGTCCTGCATATATCGAAAGAGTTACCGTAACTACGCCGGCATATATAAGGAAAGCTAAAAAAGCAATAAAAAATGCTTTCCAGACACAGATAGAGGGCAAAGGGTTCTCAATAATAGAAGTTCTGTCCACCTGTCCGACGAACTGGGGATTAACCCCGGTGGAATCCTTGAGGTGGCTAGAGGATAATATGATACCCTACTACCCCTTAGGAATCTATAAGACTTCCGAGGAGGTGAAATAGGATATGACAAACGAAAAAATAATCGTGGCAGGTTTCGGCGGTCAAGGCGTAATGTCCTTGGGCCAGCTACTTATATATGCGGGGATGCTCGAAGGCAAGCACGTATCATGGTTGCCGTCCTACGGCCCCGAGATGAGGGGTGGTACCGCTAACTGCAATGTGATCATATCCGATAACCCCGTGGCATCCCCTATAGTAACGGATGCTACCGCGGTAATAGCGATGAATAGGCCATCCCTTGATAAGTTCGAGGGTTCCTTAGTAGAAAACGGGCTGCTCCTTATAAACAGCTCTTTAATAGATAAAGGCGCGGAGAGGGACGATATAAGGGCCTACGACATACCGGCTAACGGTATAGCCGATGAGTTGGGTAACAGCAGGGTAGCCAATATGGTGATGCTAGGGGCGTATCTCGAAGCTACCGGGGCCCTTAAGCGTGAAAGTATGGTAAACGCCCTCGAGGAAGTATTCGGCGGCAGGAAAGCGGATCTTATACCCATAAACAAGGATGCATTAAACAGGGGTGCCGAGCTGATCAAGTAATCATAACGCGCCAAAAAAAGACGATGACCCACCTGATTAACGGGGTGGGTCATCATCTTTTTTTGGTACTAATCCGTTATACTTTTGACCAAGTTACGCGGTTTATCGACATTGTGGCCCCGGGCCACCGCCGTGTAATAGGCAAAGAGCTGCAGGGGCATTACCGCCAATGCTGTGGTAAATTCGTCTAGGGTATCCGGAATATATATCACCCTGTCCGCTATTTCGCCGATCTCCCTATTCCCTTCCTTGGCTAAGGCGATTACGCTGGCGCCCCTTGTTTTTATATCCTGCAAACTGTCCAGGGTTTTATCGAGGAATGTATCCTGGGTAGCGAGGAAAAATGTTAATAAGCCCTCCTCCACAAGGGCGATGGGGCCGTGCCTGAACTCGCCTAGGGGATACGCCGCCGAATGGATATAACACGTCTCCTGGAGCTTTAGGGAGCCCTCTAGGGCCAAGGCGTAGTCAAGGCCCCTACCTAGATATACAATCCTCTCTGTATCTTTGTACTCGCTGACTAATTTTTCTATCTCCCGGGAGGTATCTAACATTCCCCGGGCCTGTTCCGATAAGGCATTTAACGCATCCTTCATACGCCGGTAAAACCTTTTATCGATCCTACTGTTAATGTAGGCAAATTTTAAAGCTAAAAGATATATTGCAGTTAGTTGTGATGTGTAGGCCTTAGTCGAGGCTATCGCAACCTCCGGGCCGGCACAGGTATAAAAGGAAAAATCCGCTTCCCTGGATAAAGTACTATCCACTACGTTTGTTAAAGCGAGGACACGTGCGCCCTTTGCCTTTATTTTTCGCATGGCATCGAGGGTATCGGCGGTTTCACCGGATTGGCTTATCGCTATTACGAGGCTGTCCTTATCTGCCAAGGGCTGTCTGTAGCGGAATTCCGAAGCCATTTCCGTCTCCACCGGTATGCCGGCTAATTTTTCTATAAGGTATTCCCCTGCAAGGCCCGCATGGTAGGACGTGCCGCAGGCGACTATAATTATCCTTTGAACTTTATTTAAATCATTTTTTACCAGGTTAACATTTCCTAAAATTATATCCTCATTATCGGGGACTAACCGTCCCCTCAGGGTATTTCTTATTACTCCGGGTTGTTCGTATATTTCTTTCAACATAAAATGGGGATAACCCATAGTTTTATCTATTAATTTAC
The DNA here is from genome assembly GCA_964508195.1 of uncultured Clostridiaceae bacterium. Taxonomy (GTDB): domain Bacteria; phylum Bacillota; class Clostridia; order Ch29; family Ch29; genus JAAYEV01. The sequence continues at coordinate 1,871 of CAZDSH010000028.1, read as the reverse complement.
ACATTATAATGTGTTCTCCTTTTTAGTTAATCGTTAACTGCCGGCCCCCTTTGTCCCATAGGTCACCCGATGGTTTTGTAGGGTTTTTTACGATAGCAGTATACCGCGGGGCTATCCGCCGAAGATTTCGATAAGCCCCGAACCTCGTCAACTCGCCTATAGCGGCGAGTCCTGGCGCTTTTTACCCTCGTAAAGGGTTTGAACTATCACCTCCTTTAAACCATTGATAATATTCTTTTATTATCACCTCCTTATATGTACGGGATAGGATCAATATCTTCCCCTTGAAAGGAAATCCCCGAAGGTACCGTGGGTTCCCTCGATATAGGTATTATGCTAAACGGTTTTCTATAAGTGTTGCCAGGTTTTCTGCGTATTCTTTAAGCTGGTCGGTATTACGCCCCTCTAGCATAACCCTTATAAAGGGTTCAGTACCCGAGGGCCTGACAAGCAGCCTGCCGTTACCCTTAAGCCGGTTTTTTACCCGTTCAATTTCATCATTGATGATCCTATCCTTTTGGTATACTTTCTTGTTAGCCTCCTTAACCCTTGCATTAATAAACACCTGGGGATATTTTTGCACTATGCTGCAAAGCTCCGAAAGGCTTTCGCCAAAGTATTTTATGCTGTCTATAACCTGGAGGGCCGTCAATAGCCCGTCACCGGTAGTATTGTAATCGAGGAAGATTATATGGCCGGACTGTTCGCCGCCGAGGTTATACCCTCTATCCATCATTCTTTGTAATACATACCTATCCCCTACCCGTGTCTCCTCTACGACGCATCCTATATTATTCATCGCCTCGTGTAGACCTAAATTAGACATAACAGTAGCGACGAGGGCATCCTTCGCTAAAGTTCCCTGCTCTTTGAAACGACGGGCACAAATAGCCATTATATAATCACCGTCAACAATATTACCCTTTTCATCTACCGCTATTAAACGGTCGGCATCACCGTCGAAGGCCAATCCTATATCTAGACCCTTTTTCTTTACGAGGGCGGCTAGGGCCCCGGGATCCGTAGAGCCGCATCGGGCGTTTATGTTTAGGCCATCGGGGGTATCGTTTATAACGCTTACGTCAGCCCCTAGATCCTTTAATACCGAGGGCGCAACCCTATAGGCGGCACCGTTGGCACAGTCAACGCCGAGGCGTAGGCCCTTAAAGCTATGGAACACGGTATCCTTTAAAAAGTCTGCATAATATTGTATGCCCTCAGGTCTTCGGATGTTTCTCCCTAGATCGCCGCCTAAACACGGAGATCCTGTCTCGGCGGGGGTTTGGTATACTTTGTTTTCTATGATCTCTTCCTCATGGTCGTCTAGCTTATAGCCCCTCCGGTCGAAAAACTTTATACCATTATACTGGGCGGGGTTATGGGATGCGGAAACCATGATACCCCCATCGGCGTTAAAATGTCTTACCAAATAGGCTACTGCCGGCGTGGGCGCAATGCCCACGATTATCGCATCGCTACCTACGGAACATAACCCCGCGGCTATTGCATTTTCGAGCATGTCTGAAGAAAGCCTCGTGTCCGTTCCTAATACAAACCTTGGCCTTTTTTTACCGTTACTTAAAATATCCGCCCCTGCCCTGGCCAGCCTAAAGGCAAGTTCCGGCGTTAGTTCCTTGTTGGCTATTCCCCTTACGCCATCGGTGCCAAACAATTTGCCCATAAAAATCCCCCTGTAATAATATATGTTTAAATATTATCATACCGTTCCTTGTATTTCAATTGGCAGAAATGTTACCTATACCCGTTAGCATCGCTTTACTTTACAACCGGGCCGGTCAACAAAAACGCTACTTATTTTGAGTTTCCGCAAAAAATCCTATGGCTAATAATTTAGAATAAAGGAGAGAGTA
>CAZDSH010000027.1:0-19347 GCA_964508195.1 uncultured Clostridiaceae bacterium | reverse complement strand
ATTCGAACCCCCGACCTTCTGCATGCGAAGCAGACGCGCTCCCAACTGCGCTATATCCCCGTATTATTAGGATGCACTTTTTATGGCCCGTGTTATACAATGTACGTCCTAGGATATTTCCTCCCCGGGCCTGCTGGTATTTTTCATAGGAACAGTATGACTATCCCTACAGTAGATATGATCGCCCCTATTATCTCCTTAGGCAACACCTTTTCTTTGAATACTATTATAGAAGCAGGTATTATAACCACCGGCGATACTGAGGAAATAGACGAAACAATGCCCGTTGCAGTATATTTCACAGCTAGCAAAGAGGCGGATACTCCGATAAAGGGGCCTAGTATGGAGCCTATGGCTATTTCGTTTAGCGCTTTTTTATGCGTAAAGGCCTTTTTTATCTCAGGCCATTTATGCTGGGCTGTTATAATAACCGTAAGCCCTATAGTTCCCGCTATTATCCTTATCTGGGTAGCGGCAAAAACATTGTAAGAGCCCATGCCAAGTTTACTAAAAACAAGGCCCAGGGCTTGGCCTAAAGCCCCTAGGGAGGCAAATATTATGCCCCTTAGGGGTCGGTTGAATTCCATTTTCTTATCTTCGGGGTTCTTGCTAAGTATAACGATGGATATACCCGCCATGGTTATAGTTATACCGGCTAGGCCCAGAAGGGAAATCTTCTCCCCCATAATAAGATACCCTACAAGGGCTGTTATCGGCGGGGCTGCCGACATTATAAGCAATGATATTCTGGAACCTATCTCTACAAAGGCTTCGAAAAGAAACATATCCCCCAGGATAAAGCCAAGTAATCCGGATATAAATAGCCAAAACCACGCGTAGCCCGTGGCATCGGTGGGAAAGGCTAGCCCCCTCGTTGCAAGGGAAGTGATGCTTAATAAAACAAAGGCTATTAACAGCCTTAAGTAATTAACAGACATAGAACCGACACTTTTGCCCGCGGATTCGAAGGCTATACCGTTAAGGGCCCAGCATACTGCGGCGGTAAGCGCCGCAATTTCGCCGATATGTGATTGCATAACCCTTCACCTACATTCTTTTTTTTAAATAAAACACTACAAAGGCCCGGGACGCGAGCCCAAGCCTTTGTCTTTGGTAAACTATGGTGGAGATAAGGGGATTCGAACCCCTGGCCTCCTGAATGCCATTCAGGCGCGATCCCAACTTCGCCATATCCCCGCATCGCTTATATTTTAAAGCAAAGGGGCCGCTATGTCAAGGACCGGAAAAATTTTATTAAAACGGGGATCGGTAGGGCCCGACGAAGGGAATAGTTGAGTTGACAACTAATTTTAAAAGGAATATTATATTAATTAAAGTTGTATCAATTTTTAACCGAAGGCAGTGACATACTTATGAAACATAATAACACCGCGGGCGAGAGATTTGCGGAGATGACTAATGCGCCCGTGCCAAGACTTATATGCAATCTTGCGATACCGACAATCGTAAGCATGCTAGTGACCTCTGTCTATAATATGGCAGATACTTTTTTTGTAAGCCAAATAGGAACTAGTGCCTCCGGAGCGGTGGGAGTTGCCTTTTCGCTTATGGCGATTATTCAAGCCATAGGTTTTACTTTGGGCTCGGGGTCCGGTAATTATATATCAAGGCTGTTAGGACAAAAAAACGAGAAACATGCCGCAAAAGTAGCGGCTACGGGATTTTTTACGGCTCTGGGCCTAGGCGCCATACTTGCCCTATTAGGGCTCTTGTTTTTAGAGCCCCTCGTTTATATTTTAGGCGCAACGGACACTATCGCACCCTACGCGAAGGCATATATAGGATATATACTTATAGGTGCACCTTATATGGCGGCCTCCTTCGTGCTGAACAATGTGCTACGGTACCAAGGAAGGGCCTTTTTCGCGATGTTAGGCATAGGCATCGGCGGCGTGTTGAACATAGTACTAGACCCTATATTTATATTTGTCCTCGGTTTAGGTACCGCCGGCGCCGCTATTGCGACTATAATAAGCCAGTTCATCGGGTTTTGTATATTATACGTGTATTCCGGATCCGATGGTAACATAAAGATAAGGTTTAAAAATTTTACGCCGAGGTGGGGAGTTTATAAGGAAATACTAAGGGGCGGGCTACCTTCCTTCTATCGTCAGGCCCTAGCCAGTTTTTCGATGATTTTGCTCAACCAAAACGCCGGTGCCTATGGTGATGCAGCTATTGCGGCTATGGCAATAGTTACGAAGACATTCCAATTTGCTATATCTGCTTTAATTGGTTTTGGTCAAGGGTTCCAGCCTGTATGCGGTTTTAATTATGGTGCAAAACTGTATGATCGTGTACGGGAGGCTTTTTGGTTCTGTATAAAGATAGCAGCTATCGTTATGGTGGCGATTGCTATCCTAGGATTTACGTTTTCCGAAGAAATAATCACGTTGTTCCGTAGGGACGACCTAGAAGTTATAATAATAGGTTCAAGGGCGCTACGGTTCCAGTGCATAGCCTTTCCGCTATCCGCCTGGATTATAATGACTAATATGATGTTACAGACCATGGGAAAAGGGACGCAGGCGTCCATCGTGGCCATATCTCGTCAGGGCTTATTTTTTATGCCAGCGGTTTTAATACTGCCGCGTTTATTCGGTATAACTGGTATTCAAATGAGCCAGCCCGTAGCCGATATGTTTTCTTTTATAGTTGCGGTACCTTTAGGCATAATCACGTTAAGGGAGCTGAAGATGGGGCAACAAGAGCAGGGTAAAGGACAAATCAAATGTGCTATTCAAGACTAGGCTTATACATTAGAAATTAGATGTATTTTATACGTATTGGGGTGGTTAACAGTGCTACAGATTCATATGCCACCCGCTTTATTCAAAGGGAGGACGCGAAGATCTATCATCCGTTATGGGCCTAGTTTTTTTGATGGCTCCGGAGTAAAGCAGGGCGACCTTCGCACAGGCGGGGCCGACGAGTTCGTATAAAACCGAGGATGACAGTATTATTGTCAATAGCATATTACCCATATCCTCAGGCAGCGCCCTTTTTCCTAAGAAAGCAAGGCCTATCGATACCCCGGCCTGGGGTATAAGGGCCAGCCCCAGATAAGTCCTTATAGCCTTCGTTGTTTTTGTTACGATACAGCCTAAATAAGCGCCTATATATTTCCCCAGGATACGGATTATAAAATAGGACGTGCCTATCAATCCAAAGACACCGAAGGAGCTGATATCTAGATTCATTCCCGAGACTACAAAAAACAGGGATAGTATCGGCGGCGTAAACTTTTCAACCTGGGCATACAATTCCTTATCCTTTGTCATGTTTATATAAGTAGTTCCATAGAGCATACATGCCAACAGCGGCGAAATGTTTACGGCGGCACAAAGGCCGGCGATGCCGAGGAGCAATGCAATCGTAAGTATCAGCCGGTTGTCCTCGCTTCGTTCCGGGGTCATCAGCTTGCTCAAGGCGGCACCGCTTATAAACCCAAGGGCTAGGGCGGCGATATTATAAACTAATGGAAGTACAATTTTTGAAGTTGAAATCCCCGCACCGATATTTGCATTTATGACGGCGGTTACAATGCTAAAGACGATGAGACATATCGCGTCGTCAAGGGCGACAACCTGTAACAGAACATTTACGAAGCTACCCCGGGCGCGGTATTGCAAGATAGTAACCATCGTGCTTGCAGGGGCTGTAGCCGTTGCGATTGCGCCTAGGAGCAGACAAAAGTTCCAGTCTAAATTGAATATATACCTCATAGACAGGGCTATAAAAACCCCGGCTAACAATGATTCCATAAGGGTTATCACGATTACCTCTAACCCCGTCTCCCGGAAAACTTCTTTTTTAAAAAATCGTCCTACGCCAAAGGCGATAAACGCTAGGGCTATATCGCTTACAAAACCCATTTTATTGACCATCCCGTGGGGGATAAGTTTCAGGACGTAGGGGCCTATTATAACGCCGGCGACTATATAGCCCGTTACGTTAGGTAGCTTTGCAAGTTTTGTAACCCGCGTAAGCAAAAACCCGGCGAACAGTATTACAGATAGGGACAACAAAATAATCGTCGTATCATTTAATTGACTCAAAAAATTTTCCATAATCTTTGCCTCTTTTTTTAAAGGATAAACCGGCTCTGTATCCAAGGGCGACTTTTCTCGCCCGTTTAGGGTGCAATACACTCTGCCCCGGGGTTTAGTGTTACCCATAACCCGTTAAAGATGTAAAAATGCCCTCCGGCAGATAGTTGAACCTTGGATAAAAACAGAAACGTGTTTATGAACCGCTATGCAGAACTTGGGAATGGAACACCTAAATATCGAAGGCCAATGTAAATGTTTGTTTTATTGTAATTCCCATGCCCGTCGGTGTCAAGGCCTTAACATTAAAAATAATCCTTTTTAGCCTATATTATTACTATATTCCCAATAGGTGCGGGATAAATCAGATATTTAAGTAGAGTGACCCGGGGACGTCGACGTTTTACCGGAAACAGAGTTATTGACATATGCCCACAATAGGGTTAGAATTAGTTATGAACATTAGCTAATTATCATTAAAGGAGGTATAGAACATGAGGATTTTATTATCGTCAATGGGTAATACGATGGAAAGCCAATTGGATTTAAGATTTGGTAGGGCCGTAGCCTTTGTAATAGTCGATACTGAAACTATGGACTTTGAGGGGATGGATAACTCGGGGGCAGCGGCAGCGGGTGGTGCCGGCGTCTCCGCAGCGCAGCTTGTAGCTGATAAAGGGGTTGAGGCAGTTATTACCGGGAACGTAGGGCCTAACGCCATGAACATACTAAGGGCCGCTAATATAGAGATATACAGGGGTACGCCGGCTTCGGTGAAGGAAAATGTGGACAAGTTTATAAAGGGCGAACTGGTCCATATCAAAAGCACGGTCCCACCGCACTCAGGTATGGGGCGTGGTATGGGCCGGGGTATGGGTCGCGGAAGATGAAGATAGCGATATTAAGCGGCAAGGGCGGTACCGGTAAGACAACTTTGGCGGCCAGCCTTGCCCTCTCCGTTAAAAACAGTCAATATATTGATTGCGACGTAGAAGAGCCTAACGGTGCATTATTTCTAAATCCGAAGTTAAAAGAGGTTGTACCGGTTAAGGTGTTGGTACCCCATATAGACGAAAACCTGTGTGATGGTTGTGGCATCTGCGCCAGGACATGTAAATTTAACGCTTTAGCCGTCATAAAAGGCAAGGTGGTTAAATTCCCCGAAATATGCCACCATTGCGGTGCATGTGTTATTGCATGTCCCCAGGATGCTATTACTGAAGAGCCTAGGGAGATTGCGGTTATTGAGGCCGACGACGAGGGCCTTTTCATGCAGGGTAGATTAAACATCGGCGAGCCTATATCCGTCCCCGTAATAAAGGAATTAAAACAAAGGGCAAAAGAGGATGGGCCGGTGTTTTTAGACTGTGCCCCCGGCGCATCCTGTACAGCAGTAGAATCCATAGAGAATAGCGATTTTTGTATACTTGTGACAGAACCGACGCCCTTTGGGTTACATGATCTAAAGATCGCCGTATCCCTAGTAAGGAAAATGGAGATTCCCTTCGGAGTTGTGATAAATAAGGCTATGGAACACGATAGGAGGATCCAGGATTACTGTAAGAGCGAAAACATTGAAGTACTGTTAGAGATCCCCTATTTAAGGGAAATCGCTGAGAACTATTCCAAAGGAATCGTGCCGGCTATGATAAAGGACGAATGGAAGGAAAAGTTCGCCGGGCTATACAATAGGATAAAGGGGGGCGATGCATCATGAAACAGATAGTTTTTATAAGCGGTAAGGGCGGTACGGGTAAAAGCACCCTAGTTTCCTCCCTAAGCCTCCTTGTAAAAAATAAGATCATCGGGGATTGTGATGTAGATGCGCCTAATTTATACCTTCTTTTAGAGGGCGAAAGATTGCAAAAGGAAGATTATTACGGGGCGGAGGAAGCTATAATAGACCCAACGCTGTGTACATCCTGCGGCCTTTGTAGGGAAACTTGCCGATTTGATGCTATATCGGCGGAGAATGAAATCATTCCCCTAAAATGTGAGGGCTGCGGTGCCTGTGCATTGGTATGTCCCGAGGGGGCTATTTCTCTGCATCGTGTAAAGACCGGCGAAACCTATGTAGACGATACGCCCCGAGGTACATTCTCCCATGCGCTGCTAGAAATTGGCGCCGAAGGCTCCGGTAAGCTCGTAACCGAGGTGAAGGAGAATTTGTACGCCCACGTTGGTAACGAAGAATGGGCTATTATAGACGGTTGCCCGGGGATAGGATGTTCGCTCATTGCGTCTATAACCGGTGCTGATATGGTAGTCGCGGTGGCGGAACCCACGGGAACCGGCGAGAAGGATCTAGGAAGGGTTTTAGATGTAGCCCAGCATTTTGGTATCCCTGCCTTTGTATGTATAAACAAATACGATCTTAACCGGGAGATAACCGCGAGGATAGAGGGGTATTGCAAGGATAACGGTTTTCCGGTACTTGGTAGGATACCCTTTGAACCGTCTATCGTGAAGGCGTTACAACAGTTTAAAACGCCCGTGGAGGCGAATATAGAAAATGTTACGGAAGAAATAATAAATATCTGGGATAACCTTGTAAAGGAATTAAAGCAAAGGGCTTAACGCAAATACGCCCTGTTAAATAGTGTTAAATCATCTATAGGTATTTATTATTAGGACGATATCGTCTATAATCTAAGGGACGGTATCGTCCGCTATTCTAAAGGAGACCAAAGGTACCGGTCCATATCCGGCACTGTATTAGGGAACACCCGTTGCAAAGACTCCGGGGAACGGAACTTCCCGGTGGTGTTTAGCGTCTAAGGATGTGTACTGTTATTTAAAAAAATTAAAACACTATGAAGGGGCGTCTTGGAATGTATAAAAAACGGACAAAACAGGTCATATATTCGGTAGTATTACTTTTAGTCGTACTCGTGTTCAGCCAATGGAGTGTACCCCCGGGGCTTGCCGCAACCGATATTAAGCTTATGATTGACGGGGAGCCTATAGAAACGGAGACGGAATTACAGCCCTTTATCCATAGGGACCGTACAATGGTGCCCCTTCGTATCATCTCAGAACAGTTAGGTGCCCGGGTGGATTGGAACGGTCAAGATAGGACGGTACATATAAAAAAGGGCGATCGTTCGGTTTTGTTGCGCATCGATAGCCGGTTGGCGGAGTATGCCAGGGCCGGGGAGAGCGTTTATAATATAAGCGATGTAGCACCTTTTATAGTAAATGATCATACCTTTGTCCCCCTTAGACTTATAAGCAACGCTCTGGGGGTAGCTATTGACTGGGACGATTTTAGTAGGACCGTATCTATTGATTCCTCGGTACCTGCTGCCATTACACCCTTTTATGATATGCGGCTTCTGTCAATAATCCCCGGACAGGTGATAACGGGTACAACAAGGCTGCAGGCGGCCTTCCCCGGGGGTGTCCCCTCCGGCGCATCGGAGATTAAATTTTTGATCCTAAAACCGGGTACCGGACGGGGTACGGTTGTTGCTAGGGGTAGCGATGCAAGGGGCGAGTATATATGGCAACCGGATGCGCAGCAAAGGGGCCAAAGGATTCTTGCGGCGGTACTCTATGATAATGACGGGGCATTTATGGCCGGTTGCGCTATTCCCGTACAGTTATCCGTTCAGCCGAGGGTTTCATTAGGGGGGGTAACCTACGGCCAGGTAGTCAAGGGTGCTGTCACCCTGAAACCGGATTTGAATTTTGTGGCTTCCCACGTTAAATATGAAATAAAAAACAGGGATAAGGATAAGGTATTTACCACCGGAGAGGCGGATCCCCAGGGTACCTATACATGGTCACCTATGGTGGAGGACAACGGAAACGTTGAATTTACGGTCATAGCCTACGATTATGGGGGACAGGCCTATGCGAGTCAGCCCCTGCCGGTAACGGTTAACCTGACGAAAAAACTGAGTCTACAGGGCGTAAGCCAGGGTAGCACAATAGAAAAACCCGTTACGCTGTCAGTAGCCCGTAATTTTCAGGTAAGCGAGACGGAATACGTAATGAAGGACCCTGATACCGGTAGGGAAGAGGTATTGGCAAGGGTTGGATACGTAAGCCATAGATGGTTCCCCGGGACGGAGCTTAGCGGCACTAAAGAACTCTTTGTAAGGGTTAAGGATACCACAGGGGTTACCCATACTAGCGACAGAGTTACCGTTAAGTTAACGGGCGCTCCCAAGTTGCTTTTAGAGGGCGTGGGGCCGCAGCAGGTAGTAACAGGGCCCCTCGAGCTAAAGGTAACGGGTAATGCACCTTTGCGAAATGTACAATTCGTACTTACTAATACTAAAACCGGCGAAAAAAAGATCGTAGCCGAGGGGCAGGATGTTAACAGATCCTATTCCTGGGTACCGGCTAAGGGTGACGAGGGCCAATGGCGGATGCAGGCCGAGGGGACCCTTGTCTCCGGCGCTAAAGTAGTCAGCGAAGGGATACCCTTTAGCGTGTATTTAGGTACAATTTATGGCGCTAAACCGGTTATAGAAAAGGATAGGTTTTTGGGGATGGTATCGGACCTTGCGGATGCATCCTGGCGCAGGACCGGCATGTCGGCGGCCTTACAAATTGCCCAGGCTATATTGGAAACCGGTTGGGGTCAGAGCGTTCCGGTAGATAAATATACGGGCAAATTTTCTAACAATCTATTCGGAATAAAGGGTAGCGGGCCCGCGGGCTCCGTCGTATCAAATACTTGGGAAGAATACAACGGCCAGGCTTTCCGCGTTGATGCGAACTTTAGGGCATATAACGATGTGGAAAGTAGCTGGGCGGACCATAAAAGCCTTCTACTAACCGCCGCTCGGTATAAGCCCTTTAGGGATGTTATGCATGATAGCACCCAGGGTGCATGGGCCCTGAGGAGGGCGGGGTATGCCACGGATTCCCAATACCCGATTAAACTTATGAACATAATAAAGACCTATGACCTCAAAAGGTTAGACGAGATGGGTATATAGCTTTAAATATTTTATCTGAACCATATTCTTCTAATAGAAATATTATTAATTAGATTTATGCCCGTTTGGTTCGATTTATATTTTATATAATTTATGAACTCCCCGATGAAGGCTTCCCACAACATTATAATGTTGCGTTTTTGGCCGGATTTCATTAAGGGGATGCTCATGTCCAGGGCTTCCTTCATGAGCGGCAGGGCTTGGAGCATCTTGGCCTTGATATCTCTGGGTGTGCTTCGGTTCATTTTATCCTCCGTTTGTTATTCAAATTTGTGTTAGTCTATAGGCCGGTGCCTTTGCTAGGGATAGGCAAAGACACCGACCCGGGGCTAGGGTACCGGCTGCCCTTATTTTCGGCTATGAGTAGGGAATTAATTCTATCGGTTATGAAGGCGTTAGCGATAATAAGGGCCCAATCCCCGGGCTCTATTGGCGTCGTAGAAAATAAGGGTCTCATAAAGGGTAGATACATCGTAGCCGTCAGCATGGCCACGGACATTACGGCGGCGGGTAGGATCAGCGGATTTTTGCCCGCGGACCCCGCATCCTCTGTCCTACGCTCGCTTATAAGGTTGAACATTCTGTTGATCACCAACTGGGAAAAGGCCATGGAACGAGCCTTATCCAAGGACCACCCTCCCCAGGTAAGTCCCGCGGCATAGAGGCAAAATGTAGTCATGCCGAAAAGCATACCTTTTTGCATGATCCCTTTACCCCGATCCGGCAGGAATCTACCATTGGGATTTAGAGGCGGACGGTTCATACAACCCTGTTCCGGGGGGTCCGCCGTAAGGGACATAGCGGGCAGGCTTTCCGTGACTAGATTTATCCAAAGAATCTGGGAGGGCAAAAGGGGCGTCGGTAACCCCAGCACCGCGGACACGAATACCGTCAATAGCTGGCTTATACTGCCGGACAGAATATACCGTATAGATTTTGATAGGTTCATGCTCAAGGTGCGCCCCTCCTCTATACCGTTTACTATAGTTACGAAGTTATCATCGCTTAGGGTGATCCCTGCTACGTCCCTTGTAACATCGGTCCCGGTCAATCCCATGGCTATACCGATATCCGCTTCCCTTATGGCGGGGGCATCGTTAACGCCGTCCCCGGTCATGGCCACAATCTGGCCGCAATCCTTTAATGCTTGGACAATTCTTAGTTTTTGGTCCGGCGTGGTTCGCGAATAAATGGAGATAGTATCCACTTGTTTTATGAACTCCCCATCGGTCATCCCTTCTAATTCTTTACCGGTAATACTTCTGCCCTCGTCTAACAAGCCTAATTTTTCGGCGATAGCCTCTGCGGTCTTTTGGTGGTCACCGGTGACCATCACCACTTTTATACCGGCGGTACGGCATTTTTGTATAGCCTCCTTTACGCCTTCCCGGGGCGTATCGATCATCCCGATGAGGCCACAAAATACAAGATCGGATTCTAAATCCGTTTTATTTATATCAATCCCATCGCGTAAAGTCTTATAGGCGACGGCTAGAACCCGAAGGGCCTTCTGTGCCATAGTATCGTTAGCTACCAGAATTTCACGGCGTTTTTCTTCATTTAGCGCCTGGAGCCGGGGCTCATCCATTATAAAAGAACAGCGTTCAAGGACTGCATCCGGCGCACCTTTAACGTAAACAACGTAATCTTTCTTAGCCTTACTGCATACCACCGTCATCAAACGACGTTTCGAATCGAAGGGGATCTCTTTGTGCCTATAGTGTGCATCCCTTATATCCCGCCACCATAAACCCGCCTTAGCCGCAACCGTAAGCAGAGCCCCCTCTGTAGGATCCCCTAGGACTAGCCATTTCCCCTTTGTATCGGACTTTAGCTTAGCATTGCTACACAGGACCGCCGCCTTTAACGTCTCGATTATAAATGCCGAGGAATGTTCTTTACGTTCGTACCCTCGCCGTTTTATCTCCCCCGTGGGTATATACCCATTTCCGGTAACATCATAAAAACATCGGTCAACGTATAGCTCCTTAACGGTCATCTCATTTTTTGTAAGGGTCCCTGTTTTATCAGTACATATCACGGTAGTGGAGCCTAAGGTTTCGACGACTTCCATATCCCTTACCACCGCATTTCGTTTTGCCATCCTCCGGACGCCCGTGGACAGTGCCACCGTTAACACCGCCGGCAGTCCCTCGGGGACGGCACCTACAGCAAGGCTGATGCTGTTTCGTAAAACCTCCAATAGCTGACGGCCTTGGAACAGATTAATAGCCGCAATAGTGCCTACGGAACTTACTACCAGATGGGTAATCCTTCTACCTAAATAATCCAATTGTTTTTGTAAATTTGTTTGCTTATTCTGCATTCCCCCTAAAAGGTTAGCGATCCTACCGAGTTCCGTTTGCATACCCGTGGCCACAACCATCGCCGTTGCACGGCCGCCTATGATACTCGTTCCGGAGAATAACATATTACCCCGATCGGCGATAGGAGTTCTAAGGGTATTCCTTTTCCAATCATCCTTTGCCACGGGTATCGACTCCCCGGTCAAACAAGCCTCGTTTGTGGATAGGTTCATCGATTCGATGATCTTCGCGTCAGCAGGCACTATATCCCCGGTATCCAGGCAAAGTATATCGCCGGGCACTAGCCCTTTACCGGGAATTTTTGTAACGTGCCCTTCCCGTAATACCGTGGCAAAGGGGCTGGATAGTTCCTTTAGATTGTCTAAGGATTTCTCCGCCCGGCAATTTTGGGCCGCTTCTACTATAGCCTGGGCAACGACTATAGCTGTGATAACTGCGGCATCGGTTTTTTCCCCTGCAAGTAGCGAAACGCCCCCCGCAGCTAAAAGAAGCTTTACCATGAAACCCTTTAGGGACCCTAGGGCAACTTTCCAGAAAGTGGATTTCTCGCCCTTATTTAATTCATTAGGTCCGAAGGCGGCTAAACGCATCTTTGCAGTACTATCGGCCAGACCGGTTTTAGCGCAGCTACCAAGGAGCGATATAGCCTCAGGATTATCCAGGGCATGCCAGGGTATGGTTTCAACATAATCCGGTCCCTGTATCGGTGGCCTTTGCTGTTTCAGGTGAAACCCCTTTACGGTTTTCAAAGGCTGGGGGATAGGGTTTTCCGGTTTTCTGGCTTTGGCACTTTTACACATTATCCATGATAATATAAGCCCCAAATCCGTCAAAGCGGGGTCAAAGTTTATCAATACTTGTCCGGTTATAGGGTTTGCACGGTTCCATTTTACGCCGGGAAACCGTGCAAGGCTATGGGCTAACGTATTTGCAAAGTCTTGGCTATTTAATAAACCGGGTACACCGATTCTAAGGCGTCCCGGTATTAGATGAAAGTTCGTTCCATGTCGCCGGTAGTCACTGTCCTTTGGAATGCTCACACTATACCTCCTGGATCGTAACAATTGCTACCCTTTAGATTGTACTGCCTATAAATCCGGTAATATATCTAGTTCGGGTTAGGAGGGGTTTGTGGCCCCAAATTAGTTAAATCCCCCGGGGGGTTTTGTTGCTGTTGATATTGTGGCGGCTGCTGCTGCTGTTGTGGCGGCGGCTGCTGCTGTGGCGGCTGTTGCTGCCCGCTTATAAAAGTTTTGGCCCGTTCTACCATGGCCATGCCTTCTTCCACGGAACGTACTGCCACGGATTGCATATTGTTTCTAATAGAGGGAAACAGCACATTACATAAAGCCATCATTGCCATACCGGATAGAAAACCCTTTCGCTGTCCCGTGTTTAACATATCCGATAGGCGGGCCATAATGCCGGTACCGGTACCGGTCCTTCGGTCTAAACCCTGTACAAGTTGTTCTAAGGGTATGCCCCGCCTTTGGGCTTCATCAATTAACGTATTTGCTGCCTGCCTTGTGTAGGGGTTCCTTGATCGCTGGTCCTCCATCCTCTGGAAGTTAAGGATATCCCTTTTTATGTCTGATTTCATGTCATCAATGGAACGATAACGGTTGTCTATCATACGCTGCACCCTTCGATCTGACAGGGAACGGTTCAATCCGTATGCCTGGGCTAATCGATCCATTTGCTGCATGTTTATCTCCTCTAGGATCTCATTCTTAACGCTATCCTTTATAGCATCGTAAGTATAGTCCGCAGTATAGGGGCTATAACGTCCCCAGGATCCCCGGGTTCCATATTGATAAGTTTCCAGGGGTACATCCCTTTGGGATGGGGGCTGGTCTATATAGTTTTTTTGACGTAAATCGTCGAGTACTTGTTGTTTTATATCCTGGGCTAAAGTTCTTTGGTCTGAATACAATGGGATTCCTCCTTAAATTGATATCACTTATAATAGGGTATATTCATATCGGCCATTATACTGTCTTTTATGGCTTGGACCAGATTAGGGTCCAGGGTTATGCGTTTCCGGGGGTCGTTTTTATCCTGTTCCTGGGCACGGGATTCCTCTAGGGCTTCCCGTTCGGTTTCTATTTGGGCAATGACCTCCCTTTTGACGGTTTCGAGCATGGCACTATCCATAGGGGCGGACTTTCCTATGTACATGGAACCCGATGACATTTCTGACTGAATATTTGCTAACACCTCGTTCTTTATAGAATCAATAATGTTTCTATTTAGATAAGATGGATGCCCGGGGCGATATTGGTTTAATTCCGCCATGACCTCCTGTTTAATACCGTCGATCAGCCGCTGATTCTGATAGGGTAGCCCGTGGGAACGATTCAGATCCGCTAGGACTTCTCTTTTAATGTCTTCGATAAGGGTTTGTTTTGTAGATGAGTTTTTCATTGAAGATCCTCCTAACTATTATAACTAGCTCGTTTACATTTATTATGCTAAATGGTAGAGCATTTATACCTGCAAAGGATAAATATCGGTTTTTGATAGGTACTATGAATATTTTTCCACGATATTGAGGAACATTAAATAGGAACAGGGCTATAAATATATAATGTATAGCCTAAGACTTTTATGGAAAGGAGCGATGGATTTTGTTTACAAAGGATTCTGATGTAGGAGATTCTGTAGTTCTTTCACCATGGGTTAAGGAAGCTATAAAAACAGAGATAATGAACAATATCTATGCAGGGCGGGGATATGATATGCCCCTAAAGGAACCCTATAGGGTATATTATGGTGATAAAAGGGGAGATGTCCCCGGCGCTAGGGCTATTCCACAATGGATCAATGATATGATAGGGCCCCAGGGGGAAGGTATGTTGTATGGTATTGGCACTATAATACTCATAGGAATGCTGTTGCCCTCCTTTGGGGAAAAGGTCCAAGGCGTGATCACGAGATCCGCCTCAGAGGGAGTCAGGTTAATGGGGGAGGCTCGTTCCGTAGTGGCAAGGGCCCGGGAGGATATTGAAGATATAATCGCCGAAGCGGGTCTAAAATTTCCTATGGGGGATCCCGAACAGCGATACAGGCATTATAGGTAGCGGGGCCATTCCTTCACCCTATACCATTATGAGACTCTCTCAAACTGGCTGTTATAGAGTTCCGAATATGCGCCGCCCATTGTTATTAGCTCATCGTGGTTACCCTGCTCTATGATATCGCCCTTCTCTACGTAGAGTATTAGGTCCGCGTTCCTGATGGTGGATAGTCTATGGGCTATAACGAAGCTAGTACGGCCCTCCATAAGCCTGTCCATAGCCTTTTGGACGCTTATTTCCGTTAGTGTATCCACAGAGCTGGTGGCCTCATCTAAAATCAAAATCCTTCGGTCCGCGAGGAAAGCCCTAGCAATCGTAAGGAGTTGCTTTTGTCCCTGGGATATATTGGTCGTTTCCTCGTTTAGCATCATATCATAGCCATCGTGCATGGTCATAATGAAGTCATGGGCATAGGCCGCCTTAGCCGCGGCTATTACTTCCTCTCTCGTGGCCTCTAACCGGCCGTATTGGATATTGTCCATTATGGTACCCTTAAAAAGCCATGTATCCTGGAGTACCATCCCAAAAACGTTTCTTATATCATTTCGGGCAAACCTTCTTATATCATAGCCGTCTACCTTTATAGAACCGCTGTCCACGTCATAAAACCGCATAAGCAATTTTACGATAGTGGTTTTGCCCGCACCGGTGGGGCCTACTATTGCGATCCTTTGGCCGGACTTCACGTCCAGGGAAAAATCCCGTATTACGGGATCGGTTGCATTATATCCAAAGGCAACATGTTCGAAGGACACATTACCCCTTAGATCTTTAGGCAACAACAATTTATCCGGCACAGGGGTCTCCTCGTCCTCTTCTAAGAATTCAAATACCCGCTCGGAGGCAGCGGCGGCGGATTGCAGCATATTGGTTATCTGGGCCACCTGCTGAATGGGATGGGTAAAGTTTCTTACGTACTGTATAAAGGCCTGGATGTCCCCTACCCGGATAGCATTTTTTATGCTAAGATAGCTGCCTAACAATGCCACCGCAACGTATCCTAAATTTCCTATAAACTGCATTATGGGCATCATCATACCGGAGAAGAATTGGGATAACCATGCGGAATCGTACAGTTTTTCGTTAATACCCTGGAAGTCTTCGATAAAGGTCTCCTCTTTATTGTAAGCCTTAATGATATTCAGCCCGGAATAGGCCTCCTCTACATGACCGTTTAATTCTCCAAGATATTTTTGCTGATCCCGAAAATATTTCTGGGAACGTTTCATTATCAGGCTGATTAATGAAACCGAGACAGGGAGTATGATGAAGGTTACGAGGGTCATTATCACACTTATGCTAAGCATCATGATGAATACCCCTATAAGGGTAACCGTGGACGTTATAAGCTGTGTAAGGCTTTGGTTAAGGCTATGACCAAGGGTATCAATATCATTAGTTACCCTTGATAATACTTCGCCGTGGGTCCTGCTTTCAAAGTATTTAAGGGGTATACGATTTATTTTTTGTGATATATCCTTTCTCAGGCTATAGGTGACATCATTGGAAATCCCGGTCATTAACCAGCCCTGGGCTATTGCAAATACTGCGCTAGTTACGTACAGGGCCAAAAGTAGCGTCAGTGTATGGATTATCGTTTCAAAATCTATGCCGCCGGTTCCCCTTAGCTTTCGCAGTAATCCTTCAAAAACCTCGCTTGTGGCATTGCCCAATATCCTTGGGCCTATTATATTAAATATTGTACCGACTATAGCGCAAATAAAGACACCTAAAAGATAAACCCTATAGCCCTTCATGTATCCTATAAGTTTTTTTACGGTACCCTTAAAATCCTTTGCCTTTTCTCCGGCCATCATCCTATGGCGTCCCATGGGCCCGCCCCTTCTTATGGGTTGGTTTTTGTCTGACATCGGTTAAGCTCCTTCCTTTAGCTGTTCAGATCGTTTCTCAGCTCCTCCTCGGAAAGCTGTGATAGGGCAATATTTCGATAAACTTCACAGGTTTTAAGCAATTCTTTATGCGTGCCCCGGCCGACGATACTCCCTTTGTCCAGAGTCATTATACGGTCGGCGTGGATGGCGGTACCTATACGCTGCGTAACTATAATGATCGTACTGTCCTTGGTATATTTTCTAAGGGCCCGGCGGAGGGCCGCATCGGTTTTATAATCGAGGGCGGAAAAACTATCATCGAATATATATATTTCGGGTTTCCTTATAATGGCCCTAGCGATAGACAGCCTTTGTTTTTGGCCGCCGGAAACGTTTGAACCGCCCTGGGCAATAGTACGTTCGTATTTTTCCTTACTCTCGCTTATAAATCCCGTTGCCTGGGCGATAGCTGCGGCCCTTTCTATATCGTTTTCGTCAGCATCTTCGTTGCCAAATCTGAGGTTAGACTTAACGGTACCGGAGAAAAGGACGCTCTCCTGGGGCACATAACCTATCTTGCCCCTTAAATGTTTTAAAGGCATATCCCGCACATCTGTACCATTTATTAAAATCTTTCCCCTAGTCGTATCGAAGAAACGGGGGATTAGATTCACTATAGTGGACTTGCCGCTGCCGGTAGGCCCTATGAAGGCAATAGTTTCACCGGGCCGGGCTATAAAGCTTATATCCCTTAGAACTTCATCATCGGAGTTGGGATATCGAAAAGAAACGTTCCTAAACTCCACCCTCCCCCGGAGGTTATTCGACGGGTAAACACGGTTAGGCGGATCCTTAATCGATGGTTCTATATCTAAGACTTCGTTTATACGGCCCGCAGATACACTAGCCCTGGGGAGTATTATAGATATCATGGACATCATTAAAAAAGACATTATGATTATCATCGTGTATTGGATGAAGGCCATCATATCCCCTACCTGCATAGCGCCGCTGTCTACACCATAAGCGCCGGTGTATACGATAAGAACGGTGATACCATTCATGATCAGCATCATAGCCGGCATCATGAATGCCATCACCCGGTTTACGAAGCGGTTGGTCTTCATAAGGTTTTGGTTGGCCCGGTCAAAGCGCGCTTCTTCATGGTGCTGCGTACAAAAAGCGCGTATAACCGGGATACCCGTTAGGATTTCACGGGTCACCAGGTTGAGACTGTCAATGAGGGTTTGTAGTTTTTTGAACCTCGGCATCGTAAAGAAAAACAGCGTAAGTACAAGGAGTGAAATAATGCCGACGCTTAGGGCCACGACCCATACCATAGAGATGTTGGTACGCAATGCCATAATTATACCGCCTAGGGCGAGGATTGGCGAATATACCACGATGCGAAACAACATAGTCATCATCATCTGTATCTGTTGGATATCGTTAGTGCTTCGAGTTATAAGGGATGCTATAGAAAACCGGTTTAACTCAACTCCGGAAAAAGAAAGAACTTTTTTATATACCTTGTCCCTTAGGACCCGTGAAAGGGAAGCGGCTACCCTGGCGGAGAGCATTACTACTAATATGGCCGCTATCATAGAAAGCAATGAAAGGCTGACCATAATTATACCCGTGCTTAATAAATAATCCCTCTGTAGCCCGGCGGTATCTATGCCTATGGTTTCGTATTCGTTTTTTATGTAGGGAATCGACCTTTGAACGATCAGGCTCTCCGGCAGCCCATGGTCTTCGGCAAGGGTATCTCCGGTTTCTAGCATAAAAATAGCTCTGCCGAGGATACCGTTAAGGCGCTTGTGCTCCCTGGCGGATATTTCTTTAAGCTGCATAACCGGTTTATCGTCTACAAAGTTTCCTTGGTGATAAAGATCCCTTACAAAATCCGCCTCGGCCTTCGGTATGGGCAGTAACAGCTTCTCGAGTTCATGGGGCCTTATATATTCAGGCACGGCATCCCTTATACCGCTTTGCTGTATGCCTATATTGACTATACCCGACGTATAGGCCGGTAGTGCCAAGTTACAGAGGGCCTGTATAAATAGCAAAAGTACTATGCCGCCTATAAATATCGCTGAACCCTTTAAGTGCTTAAAAATTCTTATCAAGTGTTATCCCTTCCTAATTAGTACGGGGACGGATACAGGAACCGTCCACGGTATTTTTCCCGGGTATTCTTTGTCATATACCAATCGAATTATATTTTAAACAATTGCAATAATAGTGTCAAATAGTAACATTAATAAACATCGGTGAATAATAAGGGCGGATAGGGAAGAAATGCACGCTGGTATACGTAACACGAAGGTAGCGTCAGACTATGTTGCTCCGTGTTTTTTGCCCTATGGAACAAAGGGTTTTATCACGAATAATTTTATGTAGGGGTCGGGAATAGTATGGGGCTGAGAAAAGCGTTATGTATTTGATTTAAACCCGGGCAAAAGATAAAATATAGAACGGAAAGTTCTATTAGCTGTTAAGGATGCGTTTTTTTAATAGAGAAAAGGGGGCAACAACTTTGGGAAAACTGATATTTAAAGTTGATATAACACCGGCGGAGGCATTAGAGTATGTAAAGGAGTACCAAATAAATTCGGGCTCGGAACTAATCCATGAGGAATTATATGACCTAGGGGATGGTAAGGCTATCGGGACCCTCGTTTTTCAAAAATATTATTTTAGGGCAAGTAACAGGGCGGCTTTAGTGGTGCTGGCGGATAATCTGAAGGGTTATTCAGAGGTTAGGTCTATTGCGACGGGGAGTTCCCAGGGTATGATATTCGATTTCGATTGGGGGGCCGCCGATAGTTATGCCGCCAGCGTTAAAAAAGCGCTGAATATACACGTATTAGACGAAAAATAAGGTGCGAGGACGTTTATGTGGCAGGGGGACGTTTTGTTTGCCACATTTTTAGAATGGTTCTAACTTTGTGGCAAGGGGACGTTTTGTTTGCCACATTTTTAGAATGGTTCTAACTTTGTGGCAGGGGGACGTTTTGTTTGCCACATTCTTAACGTGTCGGCATTAGGCTATCCTCGCTTCGCGAACCCGCCAGCAATAGTTGTAT
>CAZDSH010000026.1:0-19348 GCA_964508195.1 uncultured Clostridiaceae bacterium | reverse complement strand
GATAGCCTAATGCCGACACGCATTTTTGCATCAGCGAGTACCCATGGAGCAAGAATCCTCGAAGCCGATAGGCTAGTTTGCGGAAACTCCCGTAGCCCTCAAGCTCATTCATACACTTCTGGCGGGTTCGCGAAGCGAGGATAGTCTGATGCCGGTACAAGGATAGGGGACACATCTCTACCCCGGGGTAAGGCATTGCAGTATGAGAAATGTCCCCTATGGGTGGTTTGCGAAGCGAGGATAGCCTATTGCCGGCACGTTAAAAATGTGGCAAACAAAACGTCCCCTTGCCACATAGTAAGAACCATTCTAAAAATGTGGCAAACAAAACGTCCCCTTGCCACATCCCCGGGCTTTACATGTCCATTAGCATAATATCCGCCTGCTCTATTATATCTTCCTCCGTTATAACGGGAAACTCTATATCCTCGTTGAAGTCATATATCTCTATCTCTCCTTCGATACGGTTTAGCATCTCAAAGGAGAAATCCGGCACGTCTTCGCCGGGGGAAGGTATGGCCTCCATTATACTTTGATCCATGGGCATAAAGGCGTCTTGTAACATCCAAACCTTTTCATACATCTGGGTCTCACTATTTACAAAATATTTATAGGAGACTTCTACCTCCATATTGGATACAATGGCAAGCATCATTTGCCTATAGACTTCCGGATTAAAGTCCGGATCCTCGGCTAATAACGGATCCTCCGTCTGCAAAGCGATTACGGAATCCATTACCTTTTCCATAAAGTCAGTATAAAATTCTTTATAGGCCTCACGGTCTATATCAAAGCTTACAACATAGAATGTATTATTATCTATTATGACATCATCTTCATACCGTGCAAACTTTTTAAATGCCTCTAGCTCCATGTCGGATAGCTGCGCCCTTTGATGGGGCTCTTGATTAGCTAAGGACATGATCTCCGCCATAAAGGTACCGATATCCCGATGGACCCATTTATCTAAGTCTTCCATCTTAGTATACATAGAAGAGCCGTCAATGAAGGTTTCGATCTGCTGATCTGTTTGTTCGTCGTTTCCGAGGCCATCAAGTTCGAGGGCCATTCTTTGTTTCATATAGATTTTATCGGGGTTTTGGATAAAGGCCTCTATAGTTATATCCATGTCCATACCTTCCGGTGGCATGCCAAAGCCCTCGGCTTCTTTTATATCCTCAAAGGCGGGGCCTTCAAAAAGGAATATGATGTTGTTATGCAGGGTGCCCCTTTGTTTGTAGGTATCGAGCTCTCCTAGTTTTTCATTTATAAGCACCAACATGTTCGGGGCTGAAAGCCCATTCCGTGTGAAACGCTTCTGATAGGTGTCCTTAGCTGTGGCAATCATATCCCTGGCCTGTTCCGGAGTTAGTAGTCCCCCGGGATAAAACGTATCCCCTTCCTCGGCTATGAGGCCCCAGTCCAGGGCGTAGGCTATATAGGGTTTCGCCCAGGGAGCTATTTCCCCATCGTCCCGGAAATCCGTAAACATAAAATCATCGGCGAATTCATCAATAAATTTAATGAACCCTGCATTCTCGCCAAATACGCTGACGATTACCTTTATGGCTTCGGATTTTGTTATAAGTTCATCGGGACCAAACCAATCGCCGTAGCCTGACACGATACCCTCTGCATAGGCCTTTTCAATATAGGGTATAAGCCCGGGTTCTGTGACATCGTTAAAGGTTGATTCTGATATATCCGGTATTTCTGCACCGGATTCGGTCAATATTTCTTTAATAAACTCCGCCCTCGTAATATGTTGTTGCGGCTCTGCGATGGCCATTGCGGGGACACATAGTGTTAAAATCAATATCAACAGTAAAAATGTTTTTTTCATTTCAAACCCCCCTCGGATTTTATAGTTATATCTATCTTACAGCATAGGCGATAAAAGTTAAAGCATTATATCACAAGTTAATGTAATTTATGGATTATATAGTTATATGCCCGGAATAAAATTCATGTTATAATGATTACAATATAAAAATGATTATAATATAATTTGTTGGGTATACCATAAAAGGAGGGATTTTAGTGGATGTTCCGTCAAAGCCTATAATGAATATATTTAAGGGGAAAAATATACGCCCTTCCTTCATAAGGATAAAGATTATGGAATATTTAATGGCTAGCCGAAACCACCCTACAGCAGACGATATATACAGGAATCTTATCGGGAAAATCCCTACGTTGTCAAAGGCCTCGGTGTATAATTCCCTCAACGCTTTCGCCAAGGCGGGGCTTGTGAGGATGATAACAATCGAGGACAATGGGGTAAGGTTCGACATAAACGTATCCGATCACGGTCACTTTAAATGTACCGCCTGTGGAAGGATTTATGACTTTCCTATAGATACTTCCTCCATTAGACCGGAGGAGTTAAGGGACTTTAGGACCACCGAAAGGGACGTTTATTTTAAAGGCATTTGCCCTAAATGCCTTAAAGAATAAAACTAAAAAATAAGGAGGCAGAACATTATGAAAAGTTTAAAGGGGACAAAGACCGCAGAAAATCTATTGAAATCCTTTGCGGGGGAATCCCAGGCACGGAATCGTTATACCTACTACGCATCGGTGGCGGATAAGGAGGGCTATAAACAGATAAGAAATATATTCATTGAAACCGCGGACAACGAAAAGGAGCACGCTAAAAGGTTTTATAAGTTTTTGTTAGCGGGCTTCGGAGAGGATCTACCCGTTGACATTGAGATAAAGGCTTCATATCCTGTTGCCCAGGGCGATACGCTTACAAATTTAAAGGCGGCAGCGGCGGGGGAGAACGAAGAATGGGCGGAGCTGTATCCGACCTTTGCTAAAGTGGCAAAGGAAGAGGGCTTTAATGATATAGCCATAGCCTTCGAAGCTATAGCCTCCGCGGAAAAAAGGCATGAAACGAGGTTCCAAAGGCTTGCAGACAATATTGAAAAGGGTGAAGTGTTTAAAAAAGATACAAAGGTGCTATGGAAATGCGGTAACTGTGGATATATCCACGAGGGTAACGAAGCGGTAAAGGTGTGCCCGGCGTGCATACATCCCCAGGCCCACTTTGAACTGTTCAAAGAAACCTATTAATAGGTAAACCCGCGATATAAAGGGTTGCTCCGAAGTTCTAGCATAATGTAAAAAAATAAAACAAAAGGGGGAAACGCCTATGTTAGTTACAAAAAAGGCACCAACCTTTACTGCCCAGGCCTTCCATGAGGGCAAGATCAAAAAGGTTGCACTGGAGGATTATAAAGGAAAATGGATCGTACTTTGTTTTTATCCCGGGGATTTTACATTTGTATGACCTACGGAGATTTCCCATATAGCCGTTGGCTATAAAGACCTTAAGGAACTCAATGTAGAGGTACTCTCCGTCAGCGTAGACAGCGTTTATTCTCATAAAGTATGGAACGAAACGGAATTAAGCAAGATGGTCGATGGTGGCATACCCTTCCCGATGATTGCGGACCAGACCGGCGATATAGGGAGGCTTTACGGTGTACATGACGAGGATGAGGGTGTCAATATAAGGGGACGCTTCCTCATAGATCCCGACGGCATTATACAGGCCGCCGAGGTGTTAAGCCCGCCGGTGGGCCGGAATCCCAGTGAATTGCTTCGTCAGATAAAGGCCTATCAGCATAACCGGGCCACCGGAGAAGTTCTTCCCTCGGGTTGGGAAGAGGGGGGCCAGACGTTGAAACCCCATACAGAGTTGGCGGGGAAGGTCTGGGAAGTGTGGCAACCGCCTAAAAAATAGCTTCTTTATAATACAGGGGCTGCGGGGCCGCGGACTTTTGTGGGTTCCACGGCCCCTATATTATTTTTATGAGGCCTATAGGCTTAATTTTTTTAAAAGAGTCGTGAATACATATCTTATTATCTCCGAATGGTTAATAATGCTTATCTTCCCCGTAAAGGTTCCTAATATAAATGATGCGTATACGCCGGCTATTATCCAAAGGATTGCAAAGCATATCAGCTCCCGCCATTGCTTTTTATTTATTAATGTCGGTATCTGTATAATTGCTATTAAAGACATTCCTGTCCATACTATTAACATATCACGGCTCACTCTTCCATCTTCATCGGGCTTGTAGCAAACCCTGTTCGATTGATATTCATATATACATTAATATCTATGTCTATATCCCGAAGGATTTCGTACCATCTGTCTTCGATATCCGTCCATAGTTTCGGTTTCTTTCTGTATATTAAATTGCCGAATCCTATTATATCGGAATTTAATTCCCGTGAAAGGTCTATAGAGGATTGGATGGTATTCCTTATCTCCTGGGCGGTCCTTTTTTCGAGGGATTTAGTATAATCGCTTTCAGTATCCAAGTCCCTATGGACGGGGATATCCTGTATACGTCCTTCGGCATAGATTTTTACTTCAATACGTATTTCCCCGGGTTCAGCCTTAATAAGCTCCATTTTACTTTTTATACCGGTAATATCAATATTTATAGGCGTTCTATTGTCTATAGGATCCTCAATAGTCAATGTGGAGCGTAGGGTTTTGCACGTAACGTAGGCCCATCCCCTAGTATGCTCCTCCTCAGCCCATCCGACCATTTTATCTCCTCGGAACATTGCACCGCCCTCGATTAATGAAGGAGGATCATCATTGTCATCCTCCGCCCCCTCTAATACTTTAATCCTACCAATAAATACATCCTTACCGGGCTGAACGAGCACATTGTTAAGTTCGTTTATAGAATTCGTAGGGAATATCGCCCTCTCCTTCTTAATCGTTTCAATCTGCCTGTCCAGTCCCATGGCCCCGGTTTCCTCCAAGGGAAATTCGGCATTGAGAAGGGCTTCTAAATCACCATCCACTACTGCAACATTAGCAAAGGTACGTAGCTGCCTGTTCCTACCAAACATATCCGTAACGGGGTGTATACCGTGCCGTGCTAGATTTTCAGTAAGAAGTACGATTCTATTGTGGGCCCAGAAAAACTCCCGTGTGGCCATATTTGTGAGGTTACGCATACTGCGGTAGGGTAGCTCCCCCGGGGCGGACAGCGTAAGGAAGGTCTTTTTGTTGCCACCGTTGCTGCCCTCTACATCTGACCCACCTAGGGCTAGGGGGTTAGCTATCTGGGCCGTGGCCTTATACATGCCCTTATCCTTTTCATAGTCGAAACCGATGCCGAGGACGATTGCTAGGGCTTCGGGCTCACGCCGATTCCAGCAGCCACAGGTAAAGGGGAATATTATTAAAAATATAAATAAAAAAACTAAGCACCTTTTCATTATAACCCCCCACTTTTATTCCGCCGTCGTACGCCATAGGCGACCCATAGAACTCCAACGGTTGAAATTAACCAAAACAGAACGTAGGGCCCGACTATCCCGGGCTGAAAAAAGCTCAGCAATTGAAACATGTCCTTGTAGGAATGAATGGCAAAAACCCCCCATATCACGGCTAGGGGCCCGATTAACGGACGGTAATCCCCTAGGTCTAACACCTGGGCTAAACCCTTAGAGCCGCAATACATGAATACCGATATACCGATAAAAACACCGAAACCCCAGGCGAACATAGTAAGGGCTTCCACTCTTTCTAGGAATTCGCTCACGTTAAGGGTTGTAACCATGCTAAAGAAGGGAAATACCATCTTAGAACCATGCCCGGGCCCCAGTAGAGCCGTTACAACGAGGGTGCATAACACCAAAACAAAGGTGGCTCCGGCAAGGGCCCATAAAGCTGTACCTAGGGTTTTTTTAGGCTGAACCGAATTGGGGATTAACATGGCGAGTACAAGGTATTGTGCTATTATCACCGTAGGGACAAGACTACCCCGGAATACTGGCCCGATGCCCCTTGCAAGGACGGGTTCCAGGTTATCCTTAAAGGTGAAAAAATCCGGCAAAGCAAATATTAGGCTGAAAATAAGCATCGCCAGGAATATAGGGAACAGTAGATCCGCTGCCCTGGCGATAACCTCTATACCTGAATAAGCTGCTACGGAGCCCGTTATAATCATGGTATATATGATAAAGGGTAGGGGAGTTTCACTTAAAAAACCCGTTACCAGCGCTTCACAGTAAATGCGGGTATCCGTGGCCATTATCACTAAGAAGGCCCATAATAATATGAGGCTTAGGATTTTACCCGGCCATTTGCCTAGAAGCCTTTGGGAATAATCTATTATAGTCATATTAGGAAAACGAATCCCCAGGCCCGCTATGATTAGCACTATAAGTGCCGCACCAAAAAAGGATAAAATTGAGGAGGCCCAGGCATCCTGTAATGCATCCGCCGTAGTAAGTACCGGCAGGAACCCGATAACCACGGTAGTGCGCATCATAAACAATATAAAAAAAAGTTGTCGATTTGAAATTTTTTCGATTTGCATCATTGTTTCTCCTCGTTATTCGTATTGTTTCCAGGCTCAGGTTTTTGGCCCGGGGGCTGTCTAAAGGGTTCACGTTTGCCCGTAAGTTTAGGCCGGGTGCTCCTTGCCCAGGTCCAAAGCCTGAATACATTATCCTTCATATCCTCCGTTATAAAGGGTGCTAAAGGCACCATGTAGGGTATACCGAATGTACGAAGGGAGCATAGATGGATTATGAGGAGCAATAGCCCAAACTGTATACCGAACAGCCCAAGGATCGCCGCCAAAATTGTAAAGGCGAACCTTGTTAGCCTAAAGGCTATGGACATGCTGTATATGGGCGTAGTAAACCCTGCTATAGCGGTCATCGCGATGACTATTACTACCGCCGGGGATACCATACCCGCCCTGATAGCTGCCTCGCCGAGGACCAGGGCCCCTACTATACTTATAGCAGGGCCTATAGTTGCAGGGAGCCTGATACCCGCCTCCCTTAGGATTTCAAATAGAAGTTCCATTATAAGTATCTCCGCAAAAACCGGGAAAGGGACACCTTCGCGACTTGAAGTAATGCGTAGCAAAAGTGCCGTAGGCAATAATTCCTGATGGAAGTTTACCGTGGCTACATAAAAACCCGGTAGCAGAACGGATATTACAACTGCCATCCAGCGTAAAAGC
Source organism: uncultured Clostridiaceae bacterium (assembly GCA_964508195.1). Lineage (GTDB taxonomy): Bacteria > Bacillota > Clostridia > Ch29 > Ch29 > JAAYEV01. The sequence goes on along the minus strand of CAZDSH010000026.1, from coordinate 12,332 downwards.
CGTATAAAACTGCCCGCTATAGCATCCTCGTAATAATCATCCGGCGATTGGAGGAACATGGGTAGTTCTGCAGGTAGTACGAGTACGTGGGGGCTCCCGTCTACAAATACCGCTACCCTGCCCTCAACTATAGTGGAGCCCACTATATCGGGTCTTTCAGTCCTAAGCAAAAGAGGAAATATAGAGGAATACTCATCGGTTATGAATTCTTTAATGTATCCGCTCCCAAAAATAGAATCGGTTTCTATGCCCTTTAGACGTTCCCGCAACTCGCGGAGTAGTTCTTCGTCAGCAAGGCCCTTAATATATGCGACGACTACCATAGTCTTCGTTAAATCTCCTATTTCAAGGCTTTCCATCCATAGGTGAGGGACGCGTATTTGTCGCCGAATCAACGATGTATTCGTAAATATATCTTCGACGAACCCTTCCCGGGGTCCCTGAATCGTTGTTTCCGAATCCGGATCGGATATATCCCGGGTTTTGAACCCCGCGGTATCACAAACTAAAGCGATGGATTGTCCCTCTATCAGTATTGCAGTGCTTCCGAAGGTTATTTTATAAAACAACTTATCTATGTTATCAGTTTCTTCAACGTCCTCAATAGTTAGCAAATCTTTAATTGATGTGAATAATAGGCCGCCGGCGTCTTTTTCGGTAAACTTCCGGGCATCAATAACGAGGGTTCGCAGTATTTCTTCTACGCTTAGCTCTTTAGCCATATTTTCTATGAACACTAGAGCGCCGGGGGTTTTGCCCCCTATCGTGAACTGTCGCAGCCTTACATCATAACTGTGGCCGCATATCTGTTGCAACGTCTCCAGGTTTTTTTTCAAATTTGGGTCCAATTTTATATTCTCTGTCCTATGAAAACGCTGACTTATATCCATATCTTCGGTAATAGCAGCTTTTGGTTTTGATCTGTTTCGTTTATGTATTTTCATATATGACACCTTTCCCCACGCCAAGGCTGATAGTATATAGTTTTTACCTGCCTATTAAAAATAATTCCTATTTTACAATTACAATCCGATTCATTATAATTAAAATATACATATAGCAACCATTTCTTAGGAAGATTTCGAATATTTCAGCATCGGACAAGGGTTACGTAGCAGACCACACGAAGCAAACCATGCAGTACTTGGATAACCGACGAGGTTATAGAACGCCGTATAAAGGGAGACAACGTGATACTGTTAAGGAGTTACAAAGCACCATATAAAGCGAAACAGGGTGATACCTATGGGGTTAAGATTTGTTTATGGGAGGGCCGGCACCGGCAAAAGCTACTGGTGTATGCAGGGGATTAAAACATCGTTGCTTAAAGATGATAACAGAGCGCCTTTAGTGCTTGTTGTGCCTGAGCAGTATACGCTTCAGGCGGAGAAGGACTTAGTTGGGGTGATAGGTTCAACGGGTATAGTGGGCGCAGAGGTGATGAGCTTTAGGCGTATGGCCTATCGCGTATTCAACGAGGTAGGCGGCCCCACTGGAAAAACGATAGATGCCTCTGGTAAGGCAATGTTCCTATGTAGCATAATAGAGCGCATTAAAGGGGATTTAAAGGTGTTCTCAAGGGCTGTGAAGCAGCCGGGGTTTATTGGCGTAATATCAAAAACTATCTCTGAGTTTAAAAGGTATGGCATCGTTCCGGATGATTTAGAGAGGGTTTGTATAAAACTTGCTAAGGACATTCCACTTAGGGATAAACTACAGGAATTATCGGAGATATATAGGGCCTTCGATGAGGCTTTGGCAACGGATTATGTAGATTTAGACGATTACCTTACGATCCTATCAGAGAAATTAGACCGTTGTAGCTTTTTTGAAGGGGCGGAGATTTGGATAGACGGGTTTTCCGGGTTTACGCCCCAGGAATACAAAGTCATAGGCGAACTTTTAGAAAAAGCCCGTCGTGTAAATGTATGCCTTTGCATTGATCATATTGATAATAGGACAGGGGACGAAACCGGTGTTTTTGCACCTACAGCGAGGACGATCCATAGGTTAAAGGCCGTCGCTGCGGAAAGGAATATAAGCATCGAACCGCCGATTTCTATGCCCGATACGCCGCCCCATAGGTTCAAAAACAGTAAGGAATTGGCGCACCTGGAAAGGGAATATTTTAATTTTCCCTACAGAGTATACGAAGGAAAGATCAACAATATAAGTATATTTGCGGCATCTAATATCTATTCCGAGGTAGAGGATGTTGCGAGGTATATACTGAAACTATGTAGGGATAAAGGCCTAAGGTATAAAGATATTGCAGTGGTAGCGAGGGATCCCGGGGCCTACAATAAGCTCATAGGCTGTATATTTGACGAATACGAAATACCCTATTTCCTAGATAGCAAGAAGGATATATCCGGCAACTCCTTAGTACAGTCCATAATGTCAGTTTTCGATATATTTATACATAATTGGTCGTACCAATCGGTGTTCAGATATTTAAAGGCAGGGTTTGCAGGGTTTTCTACTGAGGATGTAGATATTTTGGAAAACTATGTACTGGCATGGGGCATAAGGGGGACCGCTTGGACCGATACGAGGGATTGGTCACTTCCCATGGAACCGTCCTATGACAACCGTGGTATGTCTGATTACGAACAAAAAACGTTACAAAGGATAAATGTAATAAAAAGAAGTATAACACGACCACTTCTAGAGTTTTACGCCAAAATTAAGGGAAATAGGACCGTGAAGGATATATGCACCGCTTTGTACGAATTTTTGTGCGGTATCAAAGTACCCGAAGGATTGCAGGAAAAGATCCGCAGTCTGGACGATGCCGGCGAACTAAACCTTGCCAACGAGTACAGACAAATCTGGAATATTATTATAGGTGTGTTGGATCGGATGGCGGATACCCTTGGCAAGGATATTGTGGATATAGCGGGTTTTAGAAAACTATTTGATGTGGGGCTTTCTGAACATAGATTAGGCCTAATCCCGCCGGCTTTGGATCAGGTACTCGTAGCCGATGTAACCCGTTCAAAAAGCCATGATATAAAGGGTTTATGCGTACTCGGGGTAAATGACGGCGTATTCCCCGCCCATTCCGCCGACGAGGGGATACTTTGCGACAGGGATAGGGAAAAATTATGCTCCTTAGATATAGAGCTGGCCCAGGATACAAGGACAAGGGCTATGGAGGAACAGTTCTTGATTTATAGCGTTTTGACTACCCCGGCCCAATACCTAAGGCTTAGCTACGCCGCCGCGGATTATCGCGGAGGCTCCTTAAGGCCCTCTGTAATCATATCAAGGATAAAGGGTCTATTTCCCGCCATCGTAGAGTACAGCGATATCAGCGGCCGTAGCACCCATAGGCGTGAGTTGGATCTGGTATCGGCGCCCTTGCCGACATTTAATCGTTTAATATCCAGGGCCAGGGCTAGGGACACGAAACCAAAGCCAGGGGATATATGGCAACAGGTTCATAGATGGTATATGGAAGATACCCAATGGCGGGATATATATAAAAATATGCTTAAGGGGCTGAAATATTCCACCCAGACCGGCGACATAGGCGGCCAAAGGGCAACAGACCTCTACGGGGAACCCCTTTATACGAGCATTTCGAGGCTTGAACGGTTTACTGCCTGCCCCTTCGCTTATTTCGTGCAATACGGGTTAAGGGCTAAGGGTAGACGCGAGTTCAAACTGACGGCCCCCGACCTGGGAACCTTTATGCACAGTGTAATAGACCGGTTTTCCATAGGGCTTAAGGATGAAGGTAAATCATGGAGGGACCTGGACAAAGATTTTTGCGATAAAAGAATCTCCGCTATTATTGATAATATGTTAGAGGAAAATCCTGAGCTGGTACTGACGGGCTCGGCTAGATATAGGTACGTGACGGAGAGGCTAAAACGTATATTAAAAAGGTCGGTATGGACTATAGCCCTGCACATAAAAAGGGGCGGTTTTGAACCCCTTGGCTATGAGCTAGCCTTTGATGGCAAAGACGGGTTTCCGCCTATACCCCTGAGGCTTGCCTCCGGGAAAAGAGCATATTTAACGGGTAGAATCGATAGGGTAGATAGGATGGAGACAGAGGATGGTACCTATCTGAGGGTTATTGATTATAAATCCGGTAGCCGGGGGTTTAGTCTATCGGACCTTTACTACGGGTTACAGCTACAGCTTATAACATATTTGGCAGCCCTCTTAGAAAGCCGACACGAGGGATTAAAGGCGCCGCTGTTACCCGCAGGGTTTTTGTATTTTAGGCTAGAGGACCCGATGATACCGGACAAGTCTGGCATGTCCGAAGAGGAGATAGAAAGGGAAATATTAAAAAAGCTTAAAATGGACGGTCTTGTTCTAGCGGATACGGAGCTAATAAAGGAAATGGATAGGGAAGTAGACGGCTATTCAGAAATAATACCCGTTAGGATCAACAAGAACGGCGAATTGAGCAAACTCTCCTCGGCGGCTACGCCAGCCCAGTTTCAAGCATTGCTTTCACATACAAGGGGACTGCTGGCAAGGGCCGCTGAGGAAATACTTGCGGGGAATATATCTATAGCTCCTTACAAACAAAAGGATTTCACACCCTGCAATTATTGTGAATATTCGGCTATATGTCAATTCGATACTATGTTTAAGGATAACCGGTATAGGGTGCTTAAAAGGGTTAAAGATGAACAGATATGGAATCTCATAATCAAAGGCGAAGAAAAAGGTGAGACAAAATGAAGGATATTAAATGGACAACAGAACAATTTGAAGCGATAACCGAAACGGGACGCAATCTCTTAGTAGCCGCAGCGGCAGGGGCGGGTAAAACTGCAGTCCTTGTAGAGAGGGTAATACATAAAATAATCGACGAAAATGATCCCGTGGATATTGATAATCTATTAGTTGTCACATTTACAAAGGCCGCAGCGGCCGAGATGCGTGAAAGGATCGGCGCCGCTTTAGAGAGGGCCCTAAACGAAGATCCCACCTGTACCAGATTACAAAGGCAATTATTTCTATTAAACAGGGCTACTATAACTACTGTTCATTCTTTTTGCCTTGAAACGATTCGCAATAATTTTCATAATATTGATTTAGATCCGAACTTCAGAATAGCCGACGAAACAGAAACGGTTCTTATGGAATTAGAGGCTATGGAGGAGATGTTTGAAGAACAGTATGAGGCACCGGGGGAATATTTTCTTAAGCTGACGGAATGTTACGGCGGCAAAAAGGATGATGAGATGTTGCAGCGGATGGTGCTTAATCTATACCATTATGTACAAAGCCATCCTTGGCCGGAGACTTGGCTCAAAACGTCGGCGGAGGCTTTTAATTTGGACGGAGGTAAGGATTTTGAGGGCAGTAAATGGGCCCGGGCATTGATGGAGGATATGGGATTACGGCTTAGGGGTATGCGGGATATGATGACCGAGGCGATTGATATAGTGAAGGATACACCGGGGCTTGAACCATATCTTGATACGTATCTCGAGGACAGGGAAAACATCGAGGTTTTTTTAAGGATGCTCCGGGGACCCTGGGATGATTTGCGTAAAGTTTTTATGGATATTGAATTTCAAAGGTTACCTAGGTGCAAAAAGGGGGCCGATGCTGACATAAGGGAGTACGTAAAGGGTATAAGGGACGAAATCAAAAAAGAGCTGAGGGATATGGGGGATGAGATATTTCGGTTTTCAGCGACGGAGGCCGCAGATGCCCTAAAAAAGATGTATCCCCTCATGAATAGCCTTACGGAGCTTGTAATGGCCTTCGGAAAAAAATATTCCGAAAAAAAGAGAGAGCGATCAATGCTTGATTTTAACGATCTGGAACATTACTGTCTAGAAGTACTTACCGAAAGGGACGGAAAAGGTAACATCGTGCCCTCGGCCGTCGCTGAGGCTTACGGTCAAAGGTTCAAGGAAATACTTATGGACGAATACCAGGACACTAACCTCATACAGGAGGCCATAATGAATACTATATCCAGGGGAGGAAAGCATGGCCCCCCGGTGTTCGCCGTAGGGGATGTAAAGCAAAGCATATATCGGTTCCGTCAATCAAGGCCGGAGCTATTCCTGGAGAAATACAGAAATTATCCTTCGGAGACAGGTAAACCTAATAGGAAGATTATGTTGCACAAGAACTTTAGGAGTAGGGGTGACATAATTGAAGGGGTGAACAGGATCTTCGGATACATAATGTCCCAAACCGTAGGGGAGCTTGATTATACGAAGGATGAGGCTTTAAATCCCGGGGCATATTATCCGGGGCCTAAGGATGAGACGGCCCTTGTTGGTGGGCCCATAGAGATACATATTATAAACGGCGTCGAGGATAAGGCCGGGCCGGATCTGTCCCGGGGCGGGGCTATGAAGATACGGGAGGATGGGGAAGATACATCCTATGGACGGGATATAGTGGACGAACCCGATGCAATACAGGTAGAAGCGATGTTAGTGGCGGGTAGAATAAGGGATATTGTAGCGTCGGGGGATGGACAAAATAGGTTTAAAATATATGACAAAAAAAGCAAAGAATATCGTGATGTACAATTTCGGGATATAGTGGTATTGTTAAGGACTACGAAAAACTGGGTTGAGGTTTTTGTGGAGGAATTCGAACTGGCGGGGATACCCGTTTATGCTGAAACTTCTACGGGTTATTTCAATGCTTTAGAAGTACAAGTGATGGTGTCTCTTTTACAAATAATAGACAACCCTATGCAGGATATACCCCTTTTGGCGGTATTAAAATCCCCTATAGGGGGGTTCACGCCGGAGGAGTTAATAGATATAAGGCTCTATAATAAAGATATGCCTATTTATCAGGCGATGAAGGGCCTCGCCTATGACGAGAACGATGGCATAGAGGATGATACCGTACACCGGGGTATTGTAAAGAAGGTCAGAGGTTTTTTAAAAAGGCTCAACGGTTGGCGAAATAAGGCCGAGCATTCGTCAACGGATGAGCTACTATGGCATCTGTTTTCCGATACGAATTTCTTTAGTTTCGTCGGCACGATGCCCGGGGGCGAACAAAGGCAGGCAAATCTTCGTATGCTATATGAGGGTGCCAGACAATACGAGGAGACTAGCTACCGAGGGCTGTTTAACTTTATAAATTTTATAAATAACCTCAAATCCGGTAGCGGCGATATGGGCAGTGCTAGGATTTTAGGTGAGGATGAGAACGTGGTAAGGATTATGAGTATACATAAGAGCAAAGGTTTAGAGTTTCCCGTAGTAATTGTGGCGGGCTGTGGCAAGGGCTTTAATTTCCAGGACACGACTCATCCTTTGTTAGTGCATCGGGATTTAGGTTTTGGCCCGGATTATGTTGATCCGGAGAAACGGATTACACGCACTACACCGGCAAAGGAGGCGGTTAAATATCGTATTAAACAGGAGATGTTATCCGAAGAAATGCGGATACTCTATGTGGCGTTAACCCGGGCCAGGGAAAAGCTTATTATCACGGGTTTTATAAAGGATCTTGAAAATATAAAGGACCGCTGGCAAAGGAATTGTATAGGCGTTAGGCCTAGGCTGGCAGGGTATAGGGCTATCGCAGCGAGGAATTATCTCGACTGGCTCGGCCCCTGTTTTATGATAGCCCAGGAGGGGGAGTCCCTTATGCATCATGATGAAAGCAAGCAGGGATTGGGGCTACAGGATCGGGAGGGCTGTAGTTGTTGGCGGATAAAATTGTGGAACAAGGATGAAATAGGGGAAGTTGCTATCGCGGAAGTCGTGGAACCCGCACCCGTAACAGATATAAAGGATACGGATATAGAGGCAGGGTCGGAGATCGGTATTTACAGCGACGAGATACAAAAAAGACTTAGCTGGAAGTATAGGTACAAGGAATCCGCCTATCTGCCGGCGAAGTTATCGGTTACAGAGCTTAAAAGGCGAATGGGAACGGAGTTTGCAGAGGAATACATACCCCTGGAGGTGTACGCGGACCCTATCATAAAAAAACCGACTTTTTTAGACGATAGCAAAGGGTTTAATAGGGCTGAAAGGGGTAGCATATTGCACTTTGTGATACAACATCTAGACCTTAGCAGGCCCCTAGATCAGGGAGATATAAAGGATCAGACAGCGGATATGGTAGCACGGAGGTTGATCACGCAGCAGGAGGCACAGGTCGTGGATATCGTAGGCCTGGAAAGGTTTTTCTGTTCACCCCTCGGGCAAAGGATGTTAAAGTCAAACAACATAAAAAGGGAAGTGCCCTTTAACCTTTATATAAAGAGTACTGATATATATGACCGATTGGAAAGTAACATATACGAAGAAGAGAATATACTGCTACAGGGTATAATAGATTGTTTCTTCGAGGAGGCCGGGGCAATAGTGCTTGTGGATTACAAAACTGACTATGTATCCCAGAGCCGTGATGTAGACGAGGACTATAGCCTAACGCCGGCATTAAGGGGCATAATGGAAAGGTATCGCATGCAAATAGAGTATTATGGTATGGCCCTTAAGCGTATTACCGGTAAACCGATAAAAGCAAAATTTATATACCTCTTTCATACCGGCGATATATTGGAATATTAGACAGGCGATGGTATACGTAAGGGCACCATTGCAAATCCCTTAAGCCCGTTAAGTATTATGCCTTAACGGTTAAAAAGAGAAAAAAATTAGAGAGGATGTTGCAGTTGCGTGGCATAACCGATAGAGAGGAACTCAAGGTAGTTGTCGCTTACCTAGTGGTATGCATAGTATGGGGTTCGACCTATTTAGGCATACGAATAGGTGTTAGCGGTTTTCCGCCGGGGCTATTTGCCGGAACTAGAAACTTAATAGCCGGTGCCGTAGTATTAATGTATGCACGTTTGAAGGGGCTTAAATTTCCCCGGTCCGGGGAAGAGATCAGAAAATTAGCTATCGTTGGAGGTTTTTTATTATTCGGTTGTCAAGGCCTTGTATCCTGGGCGGAACAATGGGTCCATTCAGGGGTTACATCTTTAATCATAGCCTCTGCACCGCTTTTAGTCGCGCTTATTGAAATACTGATATTAAGGAAGAGTACATTAGATATAAAAGGTTGCATAGGGTTGCTTATCGGTTTCAGTGGCGTGGCCACCCTTATAATATCCGCATCGGGTTTAGGTTCGGTGGATTTAGTCGGTTCCCTCCTGTTGCTTACTGCGGCAACCTCTTGGGCTATAGGTTCGGTTTATTCCAAAAGTTTTATAGCGACGGGCTCTATAATAACCCATATAGGCATACAAATGTTGGCCGGCGGTACAGGGCTTACCGCTACAGGCCTTTTAATGGGTGAGGCCGCCAGGGTGAGCTTTACCCTAAGGAGTATGTTGGCCCTGGGGTATTTGATACTATTTGGGTCTGTATTGGGTTACAGTAGCTATATATATGTACTCAGTAAATGGCCGCCGGCTAGGGCGGCAACCTATGCCTACATAAATCCATTAGTAGCGGTTTCCCTAGGTTTTTTGGTCTTAGGGGAGCCCATAACAATATATACAATAATTTCAATGTTAGTAATATTGGGCGGCGTAATAATGGTACAAGTATCCCAGGCCTCCCTAGCTAAAGTAGAGCAGGGGGTTTCTTCGCGTCAATGAAACTGCAAATGCCCATACAATGCAAAGGAGTGTTAACTGATGGGGGAAGAAAGTGTACTGATTGGGTGTATAGCGTCCCTTGCTATCATAATCGTACTCCTGGTTATAGTGTACGCCTTTGGCTTTGTTTCGAGAAATAGGGCAGCCAAAAGGATAAAGGAGGGCCTTCGTGCAATAGAGGAAGGGGACATATTGAAAACATTGCCAGAGGATTTTAAAGGGGATTATAAGGATATAGCGGTTTCTATGAACCGGATTTTGATGGAAAACAAAAAGCTTATGGGGGATATCCTTGCATCGGCGGAAAAGAGTAAAAATTTCGTACAGGGCCTACTTGCGAATATGAACGATACTAGCCGCTCTGCTGAAGAGATCACCGTTACTACATCGGAGATTGCTAAGGGAATAGAAGCAATAACGGAATCCGCAACCCATACTATGGGTAATATAAAGGAGATGGAGGATTCATCGGGGAGGATTGAAAAGTTCGCCCACGATACATTGGAAGAATCCGTTACTTTACAAGGTACTATTAACGATAGCATTGATGCCCTTACGGATTTAGTAGACAGGATACGTATAAGTTCGAGTATAAGCGACGAATTAGCGCGGGAAATCGGTACGTTAGAGGAGTATGCAAAGGAGATATCCGGCATAACCGTTGAGGTAACGGATATAAGCGATCAGACGAATTTGTTAGCGTTAAATGCTGCTATAGAGGCAGCTAGGGCGGGGGAACAGGGTAGGGGATTTGCGGTAGTTGCCGAAGAAGTAAGGAAACTTGCGGAACAGTCCACCGCATCTGCAACTAAAATAGACAGATTAATAAATACAATTTCAGACCAAATTAACCTAGTCTCCGATGCGATGAAGGAACAGGCGGCAAAATCAAAGGAGGATGCAAACCTCGCCGAGGCAGCCCGGGCGGATTTTAGTAAAGTTGGTGAAGTGACAAAGGCCACCGTTTTGTCCTTCCAGGAGGTACAAAAACTTACAGAGGTGCAAAAACGAAAATCCGAGGAGATCGGATCCCTTATGGAGGATATTGTTGCATCGGTCCAACAATCGTCAGCAGGTGCACAACAGACCGCGGCGGGGGCACACCAACAGGCCGTCGCTATAGAAAAGGTTTTCGATCTTGTAAAGGATTTAGACGAGATGGCCGAGGAGCTTAATGAGATCTTTATGAGCTTTAGCGGTAGGCTGGTGCTCAGGGATGAACATAGGGCGAGGGTGGAAAAGGCGAAGGAAGTGGCGATACGGCTTATAGATTCGTCATTGTTCATAAACAATGATATAGAGGGAATAGAAGCCCTTATAAAGGAGACTATGGCGAAGAATGGGTTCATAGAGCTACTTGCCTATGCGGATGTAGAAGGAATAATACAAGCCGTGACCCTTGAAAGAATACGTCATTTGGATATTGCCCATAGGGATTATTTTAAAGAGGCGATGAAGGGTAATGTGTTTGTATCAAGACCCTATATATCTTCAGCGACCTCTAACTTTTGTATCTCGATCTCCATGCCTACTAGGGATAGTTTTGGGAATATTACAGGCATACTTTTAGTTGATGCAAACATATCCGGAAAATGAATCGATAGTCGGTATGGACTTTTAGAACGCATTAATCCTTACGTCGGAAGTTAAAAGGCCCGTTATTTTAAACGGGCCTTTTAAAAGGTTACATGTTCCCGAACACGCCGCTGCCACCGGTGGGTTGTTCACTTCCCCGGGTAACATCCGACCGGATTTGTTGGATCTGGTGATCGCTTGCTTGTTGTGCCGGTTTATAGTAATTCTTTTGTTCAGCGATTTTAAACATTTCATACTGATAGTGCTCACACTTGTTTCGTATCTGCTGGATTGTCTGTCTTAACTCCTGGTCTTCACATTCACCGATAACCCTACCATAGTTCGATAGGCTTGATTTTAGTGTACCTAATACGTCACTTACCATTTCTTTTTCCTGCATGGTCATGCCTCCTTATCTTAGGAATGAGATTAGTTTTTGTGCGGTACCGTCAGCAGAGGTTGCACCCTGTTCGAACATTTGCTTGACCTGGGGGTCATTGCACCGCTGCGCATAGGATCTTAGCTTGACGCCTTCGGTCTGATGGGCGGAAATTAGTTCCCTCAGGTTCTGTAGCTCCATCTCGTTTAGTTTTGCCATAGTTACTCCCCTTTCAACAGTTGTTGTTAACTCCACTATTATTTTTGCACATTTAATTGGTAATTATTCTATACTGTGCAAAACTGCACAAAAATATAGCACAGGGGCAGGCACGATGTGGCAGGGGGACGTTTTGTTTGCCACATTTTTAGAATGGTTCTTACTTTGTGGCAGGGGGACGTTTTGTTTGCCACATTTTTAACGTGCCGGCATTAGGCTATCCTCGCTTCGCGAACCCGCTGGCAATGTATGAATGAGCTCGAGGGCTACGGGAATTTCCGCAAACTAGCCTATCGGCTTCGGACAGCGAAAATTCTGATCCTTCGCCCTCTGCGCTCTATTTATTATGCGGGTGTAAGCTCAGCTACGGACAGCCTAATGCCTTTCACTTCTCACTTCTCACTTCCCACCTCCCACCTCCCACCTCTCACTTCCCACCTCTCACTTCCTACTTCCTACTTTCAAGCATAGCTTCGCATTATCCGTGAATGTGGCAAACAAAACGTCCCCTTGCCACATTTTTAACGTGCCGGCATTAGGCTATCCTCGCTTCGCGAACCCGCTGGCAATGTATGAATGAGCTCG
>CAZDSH010000025.1:0-19383 GCA_964508195.1 uncultured Clostridiaceae bacterium | reverse complement strand
AAAAGAGCCACATTTCTGTAGCTCTATCAATTGAAATCTTATCCAAATTATCTCTTTGAGAACTGGGAGGCCTTCCTTGCCTTTTTTAATCCGTATTTTTTCCTTTCCTTCATCCTTGGATCCCTTGTCATAAGGCCTGCCTTCTTTAAAATTGGTCTATATTCAGGTTCCGCCTGTTCAAGGGCCCTTGATATTCCGTGCCTTAGAGCCCCCGCCTGGCCGGTAAATCCGCCGCCGTGTATAAGGGCTATCACATCGAATTTGCCGGTAGTACCGGTAAGCTCCAGGGGTTCCCTTGCCATAACCTTCAACGTCTCAAGGCCAAAATAATCCTCAATATCTCTACCATTTATATTTATTTTACCATCGCCGGGTACGAGCCTTACCCGGGCCACTGAGCTCTTTCGTCTACCCGTTCCGTAATATTGAACCTTCTCCACAATCTTTCCTCCTTCCTCTCCCCGATTAATAATCGAATTCAAGCTTTTCGGGCTTCTGCGCCTGGTGTTTGTGCTCGGGACCGCCGTACACCCTAAGCTTTTTAATCATCTTTCTTCCCAATTTATTATGGGGGATCATCCCCCATACGGCTTTATAAACAACCTTCCCCGGATCCTCCTTTATCAACCGTTCGAAGGGTATCTCTTTAAGTCCCCCGGGATAACCGGAATGGTGACGATATACTTTTTGTTCCCGTTTTTTACCGCTGAGATATACTTCAGAAGCGTTAACCACTATTACAAAATCCCCCGTATCTATATGGGGAGAGTAAATTGGTTTATGTTTCCCCTTAAGTATGCCGGCAACCTGGCTGGCAAGCCTGCCAAGAGTCTTCCCTTTAGCATCTACGATGTACCATTTTCGCTCGATGCTATCCGGTTTAGGCATATATGTTTTCATCTTAATATCCCTCCTTAGACGCTATGGACAATGCTAGAAATCCTAAATATGATATCTAAACCCGGGGCTAGTGGGTCTAATATCCATAAACACAAATAGTATATTACATGGTTCCGGGCGTGTCAAGAAAGCCGCCGTAATACACTTCCTCTAGGAACAAACCCCGAGGAGGTAACGTAGGCCCCGCGCATTTCCTATCCTTTTTATTTAGTATATCATTGACGCCCTCAGGCGTTATATTTCCGATACCGATCTCCACAAGGGTTCCCGCTATTATTCTAACCATGTTGTATAAAAATCCATCAGCGGTTATTATAATATCTATTGTGGGCCTCCTCACCTTTATTTCTAGGCCCTGTACACTCCTTACCTTTGATTTTACCGGGCTACCGCTGTTACAAAAGGACGAAAAATCCTTCGTGCCCACTATATATTTTGTGGCTTCTTTCATCTTAGAAACGTCCAGTTTTGAAGGTACGAAGTAACTATAATTCCGGTATATCGCCGAGGGAAACGTACGGTTATACAAACGGTATCTGTATGTCCTGCCTAATACATCGTACCTTGCATGGAAATCTCTATGTACCTCAATAGCGCCTATAATCCTTATATCTAACGGCAAGGAGCTGTTCAGCGCAAGGGGTATTTTATCCGTCGGGATGGGCGACTTCGTTTTAAAATTAGCCCTTTGCGCCAGGGCGTGGACTCCGGCATCAGTCCTACCGGAGCCTATAAGGTTCGCCTTTATACCGGTTATCTCCTCTATACATCTTTCTATCACCTGTTGGATAGACAGGGCATTTATTTGCCTTTGCCACCCATGATAGTTCGTACCGTCATACTCTATAGTCAAAAGAATATTTCTCATAGGGCATCCCTACCACATCCGGCTTATTATAGTTGTCAGAAGAACTGCTACCCCAAGGGTTAATGCAATATAATCTATCCCCAATAGGCGTAACACCTTAAGCCTGGTTCTGTTTTCGCCGCCTCGGTAACACCTGGATTCCATCGCAAGGGCCAGCTCATCGGCCCTTCTGAAAGCGCTTATGAACAATGGCACTAACAGGGGTACCAAATTCTTTGCCCTCTTTAAGAGGTTTCCGCTTTCGAAGTCCGCGCCCCGGGCCATCTGCGCCTTCATTATTTTATCCGCTTCATCTAATAGTGTCGGTATAAATCTCAGGGCGATGGTCATCATCATCGCAAGTTCATGGGCGGGTAATCCCAGCCCCCTGAAAGGATTTAGCAGTTTCTCTATACCGTCGGTAAGGGCTATAGGTGATGTAGTTAGGGTAAGGAGGGATGCCCCCATAACAAGGAGCACCAACCGTGCCGCCATCCGTCCCGCCTGCATAAGGCCCTCCCACGTGATATCGAAGGGGCCTATACTGTATATTATCCGCCCTTCGACCATAAACATATTTACAAATATAGTGAGCAATAGAATAACTAGCAGGGGGCGTAACCCTTTGAATATATATTTAATGGGCACTCGAGATAGGATAAGCTGTCCCAATACAAAAACCGCACATAAACTATAACCCTTAACGTTAGAAGCTGAGAAAAGGCTTATTATAAGTATAAAGGTTAAAATAATTTTGATCCGCGGATCCAGCCTATGAACTATCGAATCCCCGGGGAAATATTGACCGATCGTTATATCCTTAAGCATCGTTCCCCCACCCTAGATTTTTTAAAATCTCTTTTCTGGCATCCTCTACGGTAAAAACTCCGCCCCTTACGTTCCAGCCCCGTTCCTTTAGCTTAAACATCAGGGATGACATAGACGGAAGGGCAAGCCCTAGCTCCATAAGGTATTTGCCGTCATCGAACACTTCCCGGGGCGTACCCCTTCGGCTGATCCTACCTTTATCCATAACCGCTATTCTATCGGCTAGCCGTGCAACCTCGTCCATATTGTGGGATACGAGGACTATGGTAATCCCCCGCTCCTTGTTCATTTTGTAAAGGGCATCGAGTATACCTCTGCGTCCCCTTGGATCGAGGCCCGCTGTAGGCTCGTCCAATACAAGGTACTCAGGCTCCATAGCCAATACCCCCGCAATAGCCGCCCTTCGCCTTTCACCGCCGGAGAGCCCGAAGGGATTGACATCCTTTAGAGTATTAAAATCCAGGCCCACCATCTCCATTGCGGTTCGGACTCGGTTTAAAATCTCACCCTCACCAAGGCCTATATTCTGTGGCCCAAAGGCTACATCCTTGAACACCGTCTCTTCAAAAAGCTGATGCTCCGGATATTGGAACACAAGCCCTACTTTACGCCTTATTTCATTCCTCTTGGATCCCTTAGCCCAGATATCTTTCCCGTCCACAAATATTGTACCTTCATGGGGTTTCAACAATCCGTTAAAATGCTGAATCAACGTCGATTTACCCGATCCGGTGTGTCCTATTATTCCGATAAAGCTACCTTTATCGATTCTAAGATCTACCCCCGCAAGGGCTTCCTTTTCGTAGGGAGTGCCCGCCATATAAACATATCTTAAACCCGTGACTTCAATTGACATAACTCTACCACCATCTCATCTTCCTTTAGGATATGCGTTAGTTGCACCCCATTTTTACGTAACCTCCGAGCCAATTGTGCAGGTTTTGGTACGTCCAGGCCCAGCTTTTTTAGCCGATCAGCTTTCAAAAATACCTCAGAGGGGGCACCTTCTAGAGCTATTTCACCGCGATCCATTACAAATACTTTGTCCGCCCCTACTGCCTCCTCCATGAAATGGGTTATAAGGACTATAGTCTTATTTTCTTCATCGTTTAACCGATGCACAATCTCAAGCACTTCCCGCCTGCCCTTGGGATCGAGCATGGCTGTGGCTTCATCGAGGACAATGCACTCCGGCTGCATCGCCAACACACCGGCTATTGCAACCCTTTGCTTCTGCCCGCCGGACAGGAGGTGGGGGCCATGGGTCCTGTATTCATATAACCCCACCGCCCTAAGGGCATCGTCCACCCTTTTTCTAATCTCCGCCGTAGGCACCCCTTGGTTTTCCGGTCCAAAGGCCACATCCTCTTCAACTATAGTCGCCACTAATTGGTTATCCGGGTTTTGAAAAACCATCCCTACCCGCTGCCTGATTTTCCATAGGTTTACGGTATCCCGGGTATCCATTCCCATGACTTCTATTCTACCTGAAGCGGGAACAAGCAAAGCATTTATATGCTTTGCCAAAGTAGATTTCCCCGAACCGTTATGCCCTATTATCGCCACGAATTCGCCCCGCTCCACCTTAAGGTTTATATTCCTTAGGGCGAAATTATCCTGCTCGCTATAACGGAAACTAAGGTCCTTCGCAATTATTTGATGTTTCATTCCTTTAAATCAGCTCCAGAACAGCCATTTCCGCTGCATCGCCCCTTCTGGGCCCGATCCTTATTATGCGGGTATATCCTCCCTCTATATCCTCATATTTTGGACCTATATTATCAAATAGCTCCTTCACTACGGTTTCGTCCATTATAAAAGCCATAGCCCTTCGCCGTAAATGGATCCCTTTGCTCTCATCCTGTTTAGCCCTTTTAGCCAGCGTGATCATTTTTTCCGCCATGCTCCTAGTCTCCTTAGCCCGGGCTATAGTCGTTATTATCCTACCATTGCTTAATAAGCTCGTAACTAAGTTCCGCAGCATCAGCATCCTCTGTTCCGAAGGCCGACCCAATCTTCTGTTCAATGCCATGAAATATCCCCCCTGCCTGGTCATTCATCGTTTTTTCTTAAACTTAAGTTTAACTCAGATAGTTTAGACTGTACTTCTTCTAAGGATTTTTTACCAAGGTTTCGTACCTTCATCATATCCGCTTCGGTTTTTTGTATAAGTTCTTCGACGGTATTTATCCCCGCCCGTTTTAGACAATTATACGATCTCACCGAGAGGTCTAGCTCCTCTATGGTCATCTCCAATACCTTTTCCTTTTTGTCCTCTTCCTTTTCTACCATTATTTCTGCATCCTTAGCCTGCTCCGTAAGGGTAACGAAAAGGTTTAAATGTTCGTTCAAGATCTTTGCACCGAGGGATACTGCCTCATCAGGTGCGATACTGCCATCGGTCCATACCTCAAGGGTCAGTTTATCAAAGTCCGTAACCTGACCAACCCTGGTATCGTCAACTTTAAATTTAGCCCTTAACACAGGGGTAAATATTGAATCTATCGGTATGATCCCAATGGGTTGGCCCTGTTCCTTATTCTTCTCCGCGGGCACATAACCCCTACCCTTTTCCAGGGTTATCTCCATATAAAGTTTAGCGTCCTCCCTAAGGGTAGCTATGTGCATCTCGGGATTTAGAATTTCCACGTCGGGGCCATGTATTATATCACCGGCCTTTAGTTCCCCGGCACCTTCGGCCTCTATTCTTACTAGCCTCGGTTCGTCACCATCGAGTTTGATGTTCAGGGATTTTAAGTTTAACACTATCTCAATAACATCCTCTTTAACGCCGGGGATAGTAGAAAACTCGTGCAATACTCCGTCTATCTTGACGGAAGTTACTGCAGCCCCGGGTAACGAGGAAAGAAGTACCCTCCTCAGCGAGTTACCAAGGGTCGTTCCATAACCCCTTTCCAAGGGTTCTACCACGAACTTACCGTATGTGTTATCGCTACTTGTTTCAACTATTTCAACCCTGGGTTTTTCAATTTCTATCATTAACTAACCCTCCTTGAACAACTTTCTTAAAAAGATCCTACCGAGGGCACCGATTTTAATCCTATTGATTACCTGGAATAAAGCTCTACTATTAAATGTTCTTCAATCGGTATATCTATATGCTCTTTTTTCGGCTCGCTAACAACCCTTGCTCGCATGTTTTCCAAATCTACCTCTAGCCAATCGGGGGCTACCCTCTGGTTTTTGTCCACTAACTCTTTAAACTTTTCCAGTGATCTGCTCTTTTCCTTCACTTCAACTATATCCCCTACCTTTACCTGGTAGGACGGTATATTGACCTTTTTGCCGTTGACCAAAAAATGTCCATGCTTAACCAGTTGTCTGGCCTCTTTCCTAGAAATACTGAGGCCTGTTCTATATACAAGGTTATCCAGTCTGGATTCAAGTATTGCGAGTAAGTTTTCGCCGGTTACGCCCCTTTTTCTTTCCGCCATCTCGAAATACTTCCTAAATTGTCTCTCCATAACGCCGTAGTATCTTTTTGCCTTCTGTTTTTCCCGTAGCTGTATCCCATAACCAGAAACCTTTTTTCTTCCCTGCCCATGTTGTCCGGGCACATAGGCTCTGCGATCTATTGCACATTTGTCAGAAAAACACCTGTCGCCTTTCAGATAAAGTTTCATGCCCTCCCTGCGGCATAGCCTGCATACCGGGCCTGTATATCTACCCATATACTTTATACACCTCCTGTTACTTAATTTAAACCCGTCTCCTTTTTGGCGGCCTACATCCATTATGGGGCACCGGGGTGATATCCTTTATAAGATTAACCTCTAACCCCGCAGCCTGAAGAGCCCTTATAGCCGCTTCCCGTCCAGAGCCCGGCCCCTTTACATAAACCTCAACATCCCGCAGCCCGTGTTCCATCGCTTCCTTAGCCGCTGCCTCCGCTGCCATCTGCGCCGCGAAAGGCGTCGATTTTCGTGATCCCTTAAAGCCTAGCTTACCGGCACTGGCCCAGGACAGTGCATTACCATGTAAATCCGTTAAAGTCACCGTCGTATTGTTAAAAGTCGACTTTATATGGGCCTGGCCGTGTTCTATATTCTTCTTTTCCCGTCTTCTTGTTCTTCTTCTCGGCCTTGCTGCCATTCATTTAACCTCCTTCTTTTAGGTAAACCTAACTATTACGCCTTACGCCAACGGTCCGTTTGGGGCCCTTCCTTGTCCTTGCATTGTTTTTAGTGCTCTGTCCCCTAACGGGCAAACCCCTCCTATGGCGTAGTCCCCTATAGGACCCGATATCTATAAGACGTTTAACGTCCATGTTAGCTTCCCTTCTTAGATCCCCTTCAACCTTATAATGTTTGTCTATTACTCCCCTTAGCCTACCGACTTCGGCCTCCGTCAAGTCCTTAACCCTTGTATCAAAGTTTACCTCCGCCTGATCGAGGATCCTTCGTGCCCTTGATCTACCGATACCGTATATATAGGTAAGCCCTATTTCTATCCTTTTGTTCCTAGGTAAGTCTATGCCTGCAATCCTTGCCATCTAAAAATAACACCTCCCGTATTTACATCATCCCTGCTTTTGCTTATGCCTGGGATTTTCGCATATTATCATCACTTTGCCTTTTCTCTTAATTATTTTACATTTTTCACATATAGGTTTAACTGATGGTTTTACTTTCATTGTACGTGATACCTCCTTAGCTTTTGCCCCTCCATACTATCCTACCCCGCGTAAGGTCATAGGGAGACAACTCCACTGTTACTTTATCACCGGGTAAAATCCTTATATAGTGCATCCTAAGCCTACCGGATACATGGGCTAGAATCCTATGACCATTTTCCAATTCCACATGGAACATAGCATTTGGCAATGCCTCTGCAACTTTGCCCTCAACCTCAATAACATCCTTTTTCGCCATTAAGTAAACATACCTCCATTCATCCAATCTTATAAATCCCTATGGTTTTTAAGATTCTTACTTAACTCAATATTAGTAACCTTCTTACCTTTTTTGAGTTTTTCGGCAATTTCCGTCAGTACGATACTTGTTTTGGCCAGGTGTTTAATTTTCTTCTTCTTAGGATTGTCAACTCTACGCAAATCCCCGTCGGCAATATACAGATAATGCTCCTTTTCGAAACCTACGACCACAAAATATCTGTCCTTGTCCCGTCCGGCCTTTGATCTAACAATTTGGCCCAGGCCTATTCTATCGTCGGCATCCATATCCCGTTCACCTCCGCAGAGCTATCCTATGTTCTGGAAATCACCCGTACCCTTTACAATCCGGATTGTGGTGGGGATCTAAGCAGGGTTATTTATCATCCCTTTGCAGTGTTTTTATGATCTGCTCCCCTACTTCTTTTATTTCCTGGCCGCCATCAACGGATATAAGCAGTCCCTTTTCTGAATAATAATCCACTAAGGGCCTAGTTTGTTCAAGGTATACCTCTATCCTTTTCGCCACGGTCTCTTCCTTGTCATCCTCCCTTTGGATGAGCGAACCGCCACAGACATCACATAATCCTGCATGGGCCGGACTGTTATGCTTTACATGATACGTAGCACCACAGGCGGTACATACCCTCCTGCCCACTGCCCTTTCTATGAGTACGGCCTTCGGTACTTCTATATTTAGTACATAATCAATACCGATATCCATCGTTTTTAAAACATCGTCAAGGGCAACGGCCTGGGCAACGGTCCTTGGAAACCCGTCGAGTAAAAAACCTCCTTGGCAGTCCTTTTCCTCTAAACGATCCTTAACGATCTCCACCACAGTTTCGTCCGGGACCAAAAGGCCTTTGTTCATGTATTCCCGGGCCTTTAACCCTAATGGCGTCCCCTCTTTTAGGTTCTTGCGAAATATATCCCCGGTAGAAACGTGGGGAATAGAAAATCTATCAGCTATCATAATTGCCTGGGTACCTTTCCCTGCCCCGGGGGGACCCATAATTATTAAATGCAATGACATCATCTCCTATTTCAAAAACCCTTTATAATGCCTCATCAGCATTTGGGCCTCTATTTGTTTCATAGTTTCAAGGGCTACGCCTACCACTATTAGGAGGGCCGTCCCGCCGAAATATATCTTAAGTCCGGTGAACCTCATAAGTATTACCGGTATAACCACTATTACAACTAAAAAGAAAGCCCCTATTAACGTAATTCTATTTAAAACTCTGCTGATGTATTCCGTTGTGGGTCTACCCGGCCTTATACCAGGTATAAACCCGCCATACTTTTTTAGATTCCCCGCCACTTCAATAGGATTAAACGTAACTGCCGTATAAAAATAGGTGAAAAATACTATTAAAAGGGCTGTAAACAATGTATGGGAAAACCCGCCCCATGCAAAATGCCGCTGCATAAAGGTATTGAACCCGCTTTCTGGGAAGAAAGCACCTATGGTCTGGGGAAAGGCCAATAACGAGGATGCGAATATTACCGGTATGACCCCTGCCTGGTTGACCTTTATGGGAATATGGGTACTTTGGCCGCCGTACATTTTCCTTCCCACAACCCTTTTTGCATACTGAACGGGTATCCTTCTTTGTCCCTCCTGTATAGCTACTACGCCGGCTATTATTAACACCGCACCTATAGCGAACAATACCAATTCAACTATATTCGTAGTACCGACGGTGTAATACTGATATATAGTTATCAACCCGTCGGGTAGCCTTGAAATAATGCCTGCAAATATCAAAAGTGAAATTCCGTTTCCTATACCCTTTTCGGTAATCTGTTCTCCCAGCCACATGAGAAATGCCGTGCCCGCGGTCAGCGTTAAAGCAACTATTGTAATGTTTAACGGTGAGGCTTTATAAAGGGCCCCCCGCATCCCCAGGCTCAATCCTATACTTTGTACCAGGGCTAGTACTACTGTTCCATACCTTGTGTATTGGGCGATTTTTTTGCGACCCTCTTCCCCTTCCTTAGCCAGTTCTTCTAGTTTGGGAATAGCTATGGTCAGTAGGTTCATTATAATAGACGCTGTAATATAAGGGGTTATACTAAGGGCAAATATAGTAAAATTCTTGAAGGCACCCCCGGAAACAACATCAAAAAACCCAAGTAATCCGCCCTTTTCTACGATATCCCGAATAACTGCTATATTTATGCCGGGGACCGGTATAAAGGCACCTACCCTAAATACCACCAGCATGGCCGCTGTGAAGAGGATTCTTTTTTTCAAATCCGGTATCTTCCATGCATTTCTCAACGTTTGTATCACTCTAAATCACCTCAGCCTTTCCCCCGGCAGCTTCGATTTGTTCCGCTGCCCTTTTACTGAACCTATGCGCCTTAACGGTTAAAGGTTTATGAATTTCTCCCTTTCCCAATACCTTAACCAGGCTGTCAGCTCTTTTTATAATCCTTCGCCCCGCCAACAATTCCGGAGTTATCACCGTGCCCTCTTCAAACATATTGAGCCTATCCAAATTGACCAGCGAATATTCTTTTTTAAAAATATTTGTGAAGCCCCGCTTAGGTATTCTCCTCTGTAAGGGCATTTGACCTCCTTCGAAACCGGGCCTGACGCCGCCGCCGGAGCGGGCCTTTTGTCCCTTATGACCCCTGCCGGAGGTTTTTCCATGACCGGAGCCCATGCCCCTTCCGACTCTTTTTGCTCTACGTTTTGCACCCTGTGCAGGTTTAAGCTCGTACAACTTCATAGTGGCACCTCCTTCAGTTAACTTCTTCTACCTTGACCATGTGACTTACTTTATTGATCATCCCTCGTATCTCAGGCGAATCCTCCTTTTCCACCGTCTGGGAGATCCTTTTAAGCCCTAGGGCCTTTACCGTTGCCCTTTGGTCCTTTTCCTTTCCTATTGTACTCCTTATAAGCGTAATCCTTAACCTAGCCAATATAGCCCGCCTCCTTCTAACCCAAAATCTCTTCGACAGACTTACCCCGAAGCTTGGCAACCTGTGCCGCAGTCTTTAGTTTATCGATCCCGTCCATCGTAGCGTTGACTACATTCCTGGGGTTGTCAGAGCCTAGGGACTTGGCCCTTATATCCTTAACCCCTGCGCACTGAAGAATCGCCCTAACGGGTCCGCCGGCTATTATTCCGGTACCTTCCTTTGCCGGCATTAATATCACTTTACCCGCTCCGAACCGTCCTATTGCTTCGTGGGGTATAGTCGTGCCTACCATTGGAACTTCTATTATGTTCCTTTTAGCGTTTTCAATCCCCTTCCTAATGGCCTCCGGCACTTCAACGGCCTTACCGGCACCGACGCCAACGTTCCCGTTTTCATCGCCTACGACCACCAATGCGCTAAATCTAAAGTTCCTACCCCCTTTTACAACCTTGGCAACCCTGCCTATATGAATAACCCTCTCAACAAGGTCTGATTTTGATTTGTCTGCATTTCTAGCCCTTCTTTGCATTTATCTTCCTCCCTCCTTCCTACCTAGAAGTTAAGTCCCTTTTCCCTGGCTGCATCCGCTAGGGCTTTAACCTTACCGTGATATTTGTAGCCACTTCTATCGAAAACAATATCCCTTATACCCTTTTCCAGAGCCATCTCCGCTATGACTTCGCCTACTACCCTAGCGGCGTCTTTATTATTGCTTTTTTCTAATTTGCTCTTTATATCCTTATCAAGGGTAGACGTTGCAAGTAAGGTTACGCCGGCATCATCATCTATTAACTGTGCATAGATATGGTTAAGACTTCTATACACGTTAAGCCGGGGCCTTTGGGTGCTACCATAAACCTTTTTCCTTATTACCCTATGCCTTTTACGCCTAGCCGTATTTCTAATCGTTTTTTTTAGCAAGCCTGTTCTCTCCCTTCGCACCTATTTGCCCGTCTTGCCTACTTTGCGTCTTATGTGCTCGTTATCGTATTTTATACCCTTACCCTTATAGGGCTCAGGCTCCCTCAGGCTACGAATCTTTGCTGCATAATTACCCACCTGCTGTTTATCTATACCTTTTACTAAAATCTTGTTGGTACCCTCTACCTCGACAGTTATGTCCTCAGGATCTTTTAGTTCCAAAGGGTGCGAATAACCCAGATTTAGAATAAGCTTTTTGTCTTGCTTTTGCGCCCTGTATCCAACTCCGTTAATTTCAAGGATTTTTTGGTATCCCTTCGTAACACCCTCCACCATATTGGCAATGAGCGTTCTCGTGAGCCCGTGCAGCGATTTATAAAATTTATCGTTGGAAGTTCTCTCAATTATTATCTTATTATCATCTTTGCTAATGGCCATGCCTTTATGCATTGTGCGTTCCAGTTTGCCCAAAGGACCCTTTACCGTGATAACGTTGTCCTTCCCTATGACCACCTCTACCCCGGCGGGTATCTCTATGGGTAATTTGCCGATCCTAGACATTGTAACACCTCCTGTGCATTACCAAATGTAACATACAACCTCTCCGCCGATGCCCTCGTTCCGTGCTCGGGCGTCGGTCATAAGGCCCTTAGACGTGGATATTATTGCTATACCAAGTCCCCCTAATACCTTTGGCACATCATTCTTATTAACGTACACCCGTAGGCCCGGTTTCGATATCCTTTTTAAACCGCTAATAACCCTTTCCTGTCCCTGGGCATACTTCATCTCTATTTTAATAATTTCCTGATTTTTTCCCTCTTTTATTTCGTATCCCTTAATAAAGCCTTCGTCTAACAGTATCTTGGCGATGGCTTTTTTCGTATTCGATGCCGGTACCTCTACCTTATTGTGCTTAACGGTACTCGCATTCCTGATACGAGTTAGCATATCGGCAATAGGGTCAGTCATAACCATATATCTTTACCTCCTTCCGTTATAAAACCCTACCAGCTTGATTTCTTAACGCCGGGTATCTCGCCTCTATAGGCAAGTTCTCTAAAACAAATACGGCAAAGGCCGAACTTTCGCAAATACGCATGGGGCCTTCCGCATATTTTGCATCTATTATAAGCCCTCGTGCTAAACTTTGGTTTTCTTCTCTGTTTGGCTATCAGTGATTTTTTAGCCACCTATGTTTTCCCTCCTTATTTTTTTCTAAAGGGTACGCCCAATATCCTCAAAAGTTCCCGTGCTTCCTCATCGGTCTTACTTGTAGTAACTATTGCCACGTCCATACCACGAATTCTTTCCACCTCATCATAGTTTATTTCCGGAAATATAAGTTGCTCCTTTATGCCTAATGCAAAATTGCCCCTTCCGTCGAAGGAATCCGGTGATATGCCCCTGAAATCCCTGACCCTTGGCAGAGCTATATTGAACAGTTTATCCAAAAACTCGTACATTCGTCTGCCGCGCAGTGTTACTTTACAACCTATGGGCATCCCCGTTCGTATTTTAAATGCTGCAACGGATTTTTTGGCCCTGGTAATAACGGGTTTTTGACCGCTTATTATAGTTAGATCCTTTAATGCCCCTTCCAGGGTCTTTATATCCTCCTTCGCCTCGCCTACCCTCATATTTATTATCACTTTTATTATGCTGGGTACTTCCATTACATTTTTGTACCCGAATTTATCCATAAGCGCTGGCACTGCTTCGTTATGGTATTTATCCAAAAGCCTTGGCATGCGACTTACCTCCTTCACTTAACCCTTTATTTATCAAGAGTTTCGCCACAGGTTCTACAAACCCGTACTCTAGTGCCATCCTTTAGTATTTTTTTGCCGGCCCTTCTTCCCCGTTTGCATTTTGGGCAATATATCAACACGTTAGAACCATGCACCGGCCCCTCCTGATGGATTATACCTCCTTGTTGCATCTCCTGACTGGGTTTTACATGTTTTGTAAGCATGTTTATTCCTTCTACTATTACGCGATTCGTCTTAGGGAAGACCGTCAAAACCTTACCCGTTTTGCCTCTATCTTTTCCGGAGATAAGTTCTACCGTATCCCCCTTTTTGACATGCATTTTTCTTTTGCCTTTCAAGCCAGACACCTCCTTCGTTAGAGAACTTCTGGTGCGAGGGAAACTATTTTCATGAAGTCCTTTTCTCTTAGTTCCCTGGCAACAGGACCGAATATCCTTGTTCCGCTCGGTTGCTGGTCTTCTTTTATAATAACTGCAGCATTTTCATCAAATTTTATTGTACTTCCATCGATCCTCGTAACGCCGCTTTTTGTCCTAACCACCACTGCCCTTACGATGTCCCCTTTACTTACAACACCGCCGGGTGTTGCATGTTTAACAGTGGCAACTATTATATCCCCCACGTTAGCATATCTTTTGCCCGAACCACCGATAACCCGTATACAAAGCAATTCTTTCGCACCGGAATTATCAGCTACCTTAAGGCGGGATTCAGTCTGTATCATCGGAAATACCTCCTTCCGGCAAACATAGTTGTTTATTGTGCTTTTTCTATTATTTCAACAAGCCTCCACCTTTTTTCCCGGCTCATGGGCCTAGTCTCCATAATTCTCACCCTGTCCCCGATAGAACATTCATTATTTTCGTCATGGGCTTTAAATTTTCTGGTTCGTTTTATTGTTTTGCCATAGAGCGGATGCCTCACTAAAGTTTCCACTGCCACGACTATGGTTTTCTCCATCTTATCACTGATCACTTTGCCTATCCTTACTTTCCTGTTGCCACGCATCATATATTCTCCTCCTTCCTTAAAGGGAATTAAGCTCTGGAGCTTTTAAGTTCCCTTTCACGTAAGACAGTCTTTATTCTGGCAATAGACTTTCTTACCTGTTTTATTCTCATAGGATTATCTAGCTGTCCCGTAGCAAGTTGAAATCTGAGGTTAAAAAGTTCTCCTTTTAATTCCTGGGCCTTTTGTTCCAATTCCTGAGCAGTCATCTCCCTGACCTCTTTAGCTTTCATTTGCTTCACCACCACCCATTTCATCACGTTTTACAAATCTACATTTAATAGGCAGTTTATGCATAGCCAGACGCATAGCTTCCCTGGCGATATCTTCGCTTACGCCGGCTATCTCAAACATAATCCTTCCGGGCTTTACCACGGCTACCCAATATTCAGGGGCCCCTTTACCGGAACCCATCCTAGTCTCAGCGGGTTTTTGGGTAATGGGCTTATCAGGGAATATTTTAATCCAGACCTTTCCGCCCCTTTTAATGTATCTGGTCATAGCTATCCTTGCCGCTTCTATTTGATTGGAAGTGATCCATCCAGGTTCAATTGCCTTCAGGCCGTACTGGCCGTACGCTATGGTACTGCCACGCATTGCCTTTCCTTTCATTCTTCCCCTTTGGACCTTTCGGCGCTTAACCCTTTTGGGTATCAACATTTGGTCTTCCTCCTCCCTTACAAATCCCTAGTCTTCACTTTTTGCTTTACGCAGTATTTCTCCCTTATATATCCATACTTTAACGCCGATCTTGCCATAGGTAGTATCCGCCTCAGCAAAACCATAATCTATATCGGCCCTTAATGTCTGCAACGGTATAGTTCCCTCGCTATACCCTTCGCTCCTTGCTATTTCAGCTCCGCCTAGCCTGCCGGAAACCATAGTCTTAATGCCCTTTGCCCCGGAACGCAGGGTACGCTGTATTGATTGTTTCATAGCCCTCCGGAAGGATACCCTTCTCTCAAGCTGGGATGCTATATTCTCCGCTACGAGCTGCGCATCGAGCTCCGGTACCTTAATCTCGATAATATTTATCAGCACATTCTTACCGGTCATAGCCTCTAATTCTTTTTTCAAATCCTCTACTCCGGAACCACCTTTTCCTATTACCATCCCTGGTTTAGCTGTGTATACCGTAACCCTAACTCTATTGGCAGCCCGTTCTATTTCTATAAGGGAAATACCGGAAGTATAGAATTTGTTTTTAACGTGCAATCTTATATTTCTATCCTCTATTAAGAGGTCTGAAAAATCCCTTTTATTCGAATACCATTTTGAACTCCAGTCCTTTATTATGCCCACCCGAAGTCCATGGGGATTAACTTTCTGGCCCATTTAGCTTCCCTCCTTTTACTGTTTTTCTTTAAGGACCACAGATATATGGGTGCTCCTTTTACGTATCAGATCTGCTCTGCCCTGGGCCCTTGGCTTATACCTTTTTAGCGTAGGCCCCTGGTTTGCATATATCTTATCAACGTACAAATTTTCTCTAAGCATATCATGGTTATTTTCCGCATTGGCTACGGCGGAATTTATTAGCTTTTCCGTTATCCTTGCGCCCTTATGGGGCAAATACTGTAGTATTGCCAGGGCCTCATCTATTTTTTTACCCCTTATATGATCTAAAACTATCTCAACTTTACGGGGTGATATTCTAACGTATTTAACATGGGCTTTTGCCTCCACCGGTACACCCTCCTTCCAGTTTACTTGAGTAATGTTGATCTTTCAGTATGGGAACCATGACCTCGGAATGTTCTCGTAGGCGCAAATTCGCCCAGCTTATGGCCTACCATCTCCTCTGTTATATAAATAGGCACATGTTTCCTTCCATCATGTACCGCGATAGTATGACCTACCATTTGCGGGAAGATAGTCGATGCCCTTGACCAAGTTTTAAGAACCTTTTTCTCGTTCTTTTTATTCATCTCTTCTATTCTTTTTAACAGCTTAGGCTGAACATAGGGTCCCTTTTTAATTGACCTTCCCATAACGAATATTTCCTCCTTTTCTTTTCTTACTTTTTGCGACGTCTAATGATAAACCTATCGCTATCCTTTTTCTTCTTCCTCGTTTTATAACCTATTGTAGGTTTACCCCAGGGTGTAACCGGCGCAGGCATACCAATAGGCGCTTTACCTTCGCCGCCGCCGTGGGGGTGATCTGCGGGGTTTTTAGCCGAACCACGGACCGAGGGCCTAAAACCTAAATGCCGCTTCTTACCGGCTTTACCCAGGGTAATGTTTTCATGTTCTAGGTTGCCGATCTGTCCTACCGTCGCCCTGCACTCCTGCCGTACCATCCGTACCTCGCCGGAGGGGAGCCTTATCTGGACATAACCATCTTCTTTTGCCACAACCTGTGCGGAATTGCCGGCGGATCTTGCCAATTGGGCCCCTTTCCCAGCTTTTAATTCTACATTGTGCACAATAGTCCCTAAGGGAATATTTAAAAGCGGTAGGGCGTTACCCGGCTTTATATCAACGTCACTACCGGATACAACGGTATCGCCCACTTTAACGCCTAGAGGTGCGAGGATATAGCGTTTCTCGCCGTCGACATAGTTAAGGAGCGCTATATTTGCAGATCTGTTTGGATCGTATTCGATAGTTGCAACCCTTGCAGGTATATTATCCTTATTCCTTTTAAAATCAATAATCCTATATTTCCTTTTATGTCCGCCTCCTCTGTTTCGGGCCGTTATTCTACCGTATACGTTCCTTCCTCCGGCTTTTTTTAAATCCGATAAGAGGGATTTTTCCGGCTTATCCGTCGTAATATTTGAATAATCCAAAACTGTCATATGCCTTGTACCCGGGGAGGTTGGTCTGAACTTTTTAACTGTCATCTGTTTTCCCTCCTTACATCTACATTCCTTCGAAAAATTCTATTTTTTTGCTATCCTTCGTTAGCTTTACGAAGGCTTTCTTCCAACTTGCTTTCCTGCCTATATTTCTACCCATTCTTCTCAATTTGCCCATATAGTTTACAATATTTACCCTTTCCACCTTTACGTCGAATAGTTCCTCTACTGCTTTTTTTATCTCTATTTTGTTAGCTCTCTTGTCCACAACAAAGGTGTACTTGTTATGCTCCATATCCTTCATGCTTCTTTCCGTTATAATAGGCCGCATGATTATATCTTGGGGTTCATTCATTTTTGTACACCTCCTCGACCTCTTGTAATGCCTCCTCAGTTATCAAAAACGTGTCATATTTAAGAATATCGTATACGTTAAGGCTACCTGCAGAGGCCCCTTTAACGTTGGGAATATTTCTAATAGACTTAAGCACAACCCCGTCCCTGTCCTTGAATACCATCAGGGTCTTCTTCCCGACTTTGAGATTCTTAAGTACGCCATAAATAAAAGCGGTTTTAGGTTTTTCCATAGTCAAATCGTCTAATACAATAATTTCGTCGTTTCGTGCCTTAGAACTTAAAGCGGACAATAACGCCCGTTTGCGCATTTTTGCCGGAAACTTCTGCGTATAATCCCTTGGTTTTGGGGCGAACACTACTCCTCCCCCGGTCCACTGGGGTGAACGTATGCTTCCGTGCCTTGCCCTTCCGGTACCCTTCTGCCTCCAGGGTTTCCTACCGCCGCCTCTTTTATCCGCCCTTGTTTTAACGGATTGAATCCTTTGTCTTTGGTTAGCCAGATATACCTGCACCGCCTGATGCAGTAACGGCCCGTTTACCGGTACGCCGAAAATTTCGTCCTTTAGCTCCCTTTCACCCACCTGCTGTCCTTCGATATTATAAATTGCTACCTTAGGCATATCCCTTCCTCCTTTCTGCAAATCCTTTTATGCTTTCACTGAATCTTTTATTATAAGCAGTCCGCCCTTAGGCCCCGGTACCGCGCCTTTTAGCAGCATCAAATCATGTTCCGGGTCCACTTTCACGACTTCTAGATTCTGTACAGTTACCCTTTCGCCGCCCATCCTACCGGGCATATTCCTGCCCTTAAAGGTTTTACCCGGAGTAGCGGAGCCCCCTAGGGCACCTACACCTCTGTGATATTTCGAACCACGGGTCATGGGGCCACGGCTTTGGTTCCATCTCTTTATAACGCCTTGAAAACCTTTGCCCTTAGATGTTCCCGCTACATCGACCTTTTCACCTTCTTTGAAAATATCCACCTTTATTTCCTGCCCCACCTCATAGCCGTCGGTGTTTTTAAGGCGCAGCTCCCTTAGATATTTCCTATATTCCACGCCGCCCTTATCAAAATGGCCCTTTACCGGTTTATTAATCCTTATGGGTTTTACGTTGCCAAAACCTATTTGTATCGCTGCATATCCATCTTTTTCAACGGTTTTCTTCTGTACCACCTTCACCGGTCCGACCTTTACAACTGTAACCGGAATAATATTACCGTCCTCGTCAAACACCTGGGTCATGCCGACTTTTTTGCCCAGAATACCCTTCTCCATTTGTTGCACCTCCAAAACTTATTAGCGGATTATCCGATATATATTGGATAATCATAACAGCCCTATAATTTTATTTCTATGTTTACTCCCGCAGGCAGATCAAGGCGCATAAGCGCATCGACGGTTTTAGGATTTGGATTATGAATATCTATAAGCCTTTTGTGAGTTCTTATTTCGAACTGTTCCCTTGAATCCTTGTGCTTATGCGGGGAACGAAGTATCGTTATCACGTCCTTTTCAGTAGGCAGCGGTATAGGGCCAGATACCCTGGCACCGGTTTTTTTTGCAGTATCTACTATTTTTACTGCAGACTGATCGAGGGCCGAATGATCGAAGGCCTTCAACCTTATTCTTATTTTCTGTTTAGCCATAAAACTTACCTCCTTAAAATCGCACGTTTTTATTTACGCGCAACCCGATTCCATATACACTGATCCAGGCGTTCTATTTTTTTTAAAAAAGACAGTTTTATACGAAACCAAAGTCGCCCCATTCAAGATGTGGACATACTCCCTGGAAATATCCCATAAAGCCTCGGCAACCTTCCAGTTCATCGCATCCTTGCTACAACTTCTATATCTTACAATAACGCACCTAAAATATCAATAGGGATTTACTAAAGCCCTGTAAAGCGAAGGCCCACATACACTTTTGTTCCATAAGCATTAGGCTGTCCGTAGCTGAGCTTACACCCGCACACGTAGGCATTAGGCTATCCGTAGCTGAGCTTACACCCGCGGCTCCTCACGCTTGCTCCATGGGATATGAAGCTATGCTTATAAATGGTTTAGCGAAGGAAACTCGCCGAAGGCCCGCAGAAA
>CAZDSH010000024.1:0-19300 GCA_964508195.1 uncultured Clostridiaceae bacterium | reverse complement strand
GGAGCAAAGATATCCGAAGCCGATAGGCTAGTTTGCGGAAATTCCCGGAGCCCTCAAGCTCATACATATACTTCCGGCAGGTTCACGAAGCAAGGATAGCCTAATGCCGACTCGCATTTTTGCATTAGCGAGTGCCCATGGAGCAAAGATATCCGAAGCCGATAGGCTAGTTTGCGGAAATTCCCGGAGCCCTCGAGCTCATACATACACTTCCGGCGGGTTCGCGAAGCGAGGATAGCCTAATGCCGATATAAAAATGTGGCAAACAAAACGTCCCCTTGCCACAAAGTAAGAATCATTCTAAAA
Organism: uncultured Clostridiaceae bacterium; assembly: GCA_964508195.1. Taxonomy (GTDB): domain Bacteria; phylum Bacillota; class Clostridia; order Ch29; family Ch29; genus JAAYEV01. Next base: position 18,994 of record CAZDSH010000024.1, on the reverse strand, counting down.
ATGTGGCAAACAAAACGTCCCCTTGCCACATCGTAGGTTTATCTCAGGCCCAGCATTTGCTTAACCCTTTGCCCTACAAGACTACAGGCTTTTTTCCATTCGGCCTTATCTATAGAGATTTCATTACCGGCAAACTCCAGCTTGATAATCGCCTCTTTTAAGCCGTATACACCGAATATAGGTCGATCATCGCCTCTATCTAGCATATCCTTAAAACCCTTGTCCGCTGTCGTAAGCCCGAAATAAAACAACGCAACGCACAATAGTAAACCCAAAAGTGCCCTAAACCTTAACTTTCTTGTTTCATATATTTTCTTACGCCTTTTTTCCAGCCTGCCCATTACACCCAGCCCTTTTGCCATATTTATAACCTTGTCCTAGACCTATGTGAAATAATAGCCTAAAACCTATTGTTTTATTCCTTAATTTCCTTTATGGCCTCTGACAAAGCCCTTGCAAAATACGGCACCGCCCTCAGAGCCTCCTCCATCGTGCTACTATTGCTTCCTATCTCTGCTAACACCGCATAATCTGATAATTGTTGATTGTATTGGCCGGTTTTTTTCTCCAACACGCCACGGCATAGCCCCGGATGCTGGGCGTGTATTTTATTCTTTAAAAGCTCTGCAAATTTTCGCGTTTCGCTACAATTAGGGGCATCGGATCCCCAAACCAATAAAATCTTTGCAACGTCCAGCCCGTCTATGTTCAATACGGACAAAGCCCGGGCATTTTGCTTTTCTATACTATTTCTCATACGAAAGGCATCCCTATGTACATCGACTATTACCTTAATGGAGGGGTGTTTCGCTATTGCATCCCGGGCGGATTTTAACGACCTTGAATAGGCCGGCGTATATTCCGGGTAATCGTGAAAGGTCGTTATATGCACCGATTTTATATCATACTTTGATTCCAGTTCGTTTTTTAATTCCGCCCCTACCCTTACAACGGTGTACCTAGGATCTATGGTCCTATCCACATCGGTAGGGGTATAGTTATATGCCTTAGACGGTTTATATGCCTCTGAAGTATGGGTATGGTATATCAATACCACGGGCTCACCCATATTCAGCGTAGTTTTAGTGGGTCTTTGAAACCTGTTGTCCGCTTTCTGATGCCCTTCCTTTATACCGGTATCCAACTGCGTTCCCCCCGGTTTATATTGGCTTAGTATATCCCTTAGCTCCCCCTGGGAGTCATGGAGTATTCTGTCCCTTGATTCCGCTGCAATGCCTCTATTAGACACGGTAAGGTTATAGCTTTCCATTATAGGTAGCTCCGCGGCAATAAGATACTTTGGGTCTTTATAATCCCAACGGGTAACGAACCCTAAAAGTGATTTGAATATAGAATCATTAGTCTCCTTTTTCGGATTCTTTTTTAAAATAGGAAATGTTCTGTCTAAGGCTGTTTTTAATAGATCGTTTATAAACCGCCCATTATGTTCGGCGTCCCCATGCAAGAACACCTCTTTGGCAGCTTTGTCTGAATACGTACCCCTTATACCTACAAAGGCTACAAAAATGCCAAGGAGTACTATAATTATCGTACTCCATCCCCTCGGCTTTGTTAGTTTTATCCTGGCCAATTTATGTGCCCCTCCCGTTATACTACACATTATCGCCTTTATTCAACTATAAAAATATATTCAGCCAACGTACCTGATATGTTCATATACTTAAAAAAGCGCTGGCTTTTAAAAAGCCGGCGCTTCCAGACCTAGTTTTAATTTATGAACCTGTCCACATCATCGGGGCCTATGGAACGATGGAGATACATATTGAGTCCATTAGCCAATATCTTCGACATATCCGTTATCATATCATCTATTTCCTTAGGGGTCACCACTAATCCCCCGCCGTTTGGATCCAATACTTCACGGATAAGGTTGTACCGTTCTTCATCCTTCATCCTCTGTAACATTTCATAGAATTCATTCCCTTTATCGGCTTGCTTAAGCATAGTATCGATTACCATATCTATCGTATCGCTGGCCATCGTTGCCGCGTCTACTACCGTCGGTACGCCTATGGCTATAACGGGTACGCCGAGGCTATCATAGCTTAACTCCTTCCGTTTGTTGCCTACCCCTGAACCGGGACTTATTCCGGTATCTGCAATCTGTATAGTCGAATTTATCCTTTCCATTTTACGCGAGGCCAGGGCATCTATAGCTATTACTCTGTCCGGTTTAATTTTTGATACAATTCCCTCTACTATCTCGCCGGTTTCTATGCCGGTGACTCCCAGCACCCCCGGCGATATAGCGCAGACAGGTGAAGCGCCCTCGTCAACCTGATCCGGGAGGTATTCAAATATATGCCGTGTTACCATAAGGTGTGATACGGTTTTGGGTCCTAAGGAATCCGGCGTCACATTCCAATTGCCCAATCCTATTACCAAGGTTGTACTATCCCTATCAACGGGGGCGATCCTTTTTAATTCTTCTCCCAGGGCCCTCCCTGAATCCTCATACACGTCCCTGTCCCTATCCCTAATACCGTCAGCCTCTATGGTAATATAGTTACCCTTAGGCTTGTTCATAATCCGTGCGCCGACTTCTTCCTTAATATTTACCCTTGTGATCTTTAATCCCTTTTCCTCGGATATATCCACTTCGACTCCGGGGATTTCCTGTTCCTGTTTTTCCTTATACATTTCCCTCATTTCTAAAGCAAGGTCGGTCCTTTTATTGAACATGCTATACCTCCTAAACCTTTATTAATAGTAAAACCCTCGGCTCTGGCCTTTTAAGTATCGTTGCCAAAACTTCCGATACTGATTAATCTTGGCTGAATAGATAAAGAGTATTGTAAGATATTAATCAATAGGTATAGGTTTCGCAAAGACTTTTCATTTTATTCGGGGCACCTTGCATTTTATAAGTCATCATGGTAAAATATCACTTGTTAATCCCGTTGAAGGGGGTGAAGTAAATGGCAAACATCAAGTCTTCAAAAAAAAGGGTACGGATTGCGAAGATAAGGACCGCTAGAAACAAATCCCGAAAATCAGCGATTAAAACTTCTATTAAGAATTTTAATATGGCTATAGATGCCGGGGATATAGATGAAGCGAAGGCTCATTTTGTTAAAACCGAAAAACAATTGGATAAGGCAGTAACGAGGGGCATTATCCATAAAAACACCGCGGCCAGGAAAAAGTCCCAGCTTGCGAAAACGTTAAATGGAGCGATTTAGCTTTTACGATTAAGCGTACTTATCTATGTACGCTTTTTTGATTCCCGCTAGCGGTTACGAGCAGTTCTAGGGCGAGCCATGGTTCCATCCTACCGCTTTTTATTAATACATCCATTTTGCCACACTCCTTCAGGGCCGTCTTTAAATCCCCTTGTGTAAAATTAGCCGATTGTCTTATGAGGGAGGCCGTCACAAAGGGTGGTAGACGCAGCTTTGAAGAGATATCCCTGTGAGAGAGTTCCCTTCCCCTGAGGAGCGATACCTGTAACAATAGTCGAAATTGCCTAGCTATCATAAACAGTACCTTAACCGGCGGCTCACCGCTTCGCTTTAAATGTTCCAACAGCATAAAGGCTTTAGGAATATCCCTGCCACCCACAGAATCCACTAGCTTAAATATATTTGTATCCAGATTCTCCGGCGCTAGGGTCTCTACATCCTCTAGCGTTATCATAGTCCTGTCCTTACTATATTCCACAATCTTTTTAATCTCATTATCAACATCGTCTAGGGTTTTATCCGAATCCCTATTTTGATACCCAATGAGCTCAATAAACCTGTTCAATACTGGCATAGTTATAGTTTTGCCGCTGATGTCTAACCGTTTTGTAATCCATTTTGCCAGTACCTGGGGTCTCAGCTTATTAAATTCTATTATATGCCCGGCTTTTTTTATATTTTTCATAATTTTTGTCCTCATATCCGGTTTTGTTTTCATAACAATAATAAGACATGTATAATCCGGAAGGTTTGCAAGATAGCTTTGCAATCTCTCTACATCCCCTTTGCCTAGGCCTTTTTTACCGGGTCTTGCAAGTATCAAATCCTTCACTATTACGAGGCGTTTTTCATCCATGATGGGCAATGTCTCACAGGCATTTATAATATTGTCCGCCGTTATAGCATTATCTTCGATAATAGTAAGGTTTACCTGTTCCAATGAAGGGGTTACAAGGGATGATCTTATCCTATCCACAGCATCCCTTATTAAAAGGTCCTCGGGGCCATAAAAAAGATATAATCCCTCTATATCCTTCCGCTTTATGTTATTAAAAAGCTGTGCCATATCCATAGTCTTTTTTACCCCGCCTTTTCAGAAGTATCGACTTTATCCCTATGCGTATCATAATCCAATAACAAAAATATTATATGTATACTTGCATAGTACACGACAAAAAACTTCGGCCCCGCATACTCTACGCTGATATTACCGTAAGGTATCCTCCCCGCTCCGGTTATGATGAGATCCATCCCTTTAATTATTATACCATTTAGCCAGATCACAGTATAGTAAAGGGGTATATGCAGGGCAAAGAGTACAACGTAGAGCACAGTCAGCCATAAAACCACCGCCGCCAGGGGTACTGCCAATATATTTGCCAACACCGAAACCGGTGCAAACTCGCCAAAATAATGGATCAAAAGCGGCAGTATCAGAATTTGTGAAGCGAGGGTTATAGAAACTGCTCCTGAAATGTACGTACCCATAAAGGCAAATATACGCTTAAAGGGACCGTTAAACAGCGCGATGCCGAGGCAGGCCAAAAAAGATAACTGAAAGGAAATGCTGTATATGCTGTAGGGTTTAAATATCGTTAGTAAAAAGGCGGCCAAAAATAAAGACGTAAGCATGTCCGGTTTTCTATTTATAGCCGTAGCCAACAGCAGTATACCCATCATTATTGTAGCCCGTACAACTGATGGGGTAAGGCCTACCATAAAAGAGAAAAAAATTAAAAAAGTTAATACAATAAAAAATCTGTCCCAACCGATAAGACCAAATCTCTTTAATAGCCAAAAAAGGACTGCACATATAATGCCCACATGCAACCCGGAGACCGCTAATAGATGAGATAAACCCACCTTCGAGTACTTAGAACGAGTCTTTTCGCCGGTTTCCCCGCCGCCTAATAAAAGTCCCTTCATTATCTCACCCTGCACCGGGGGTACCCTTGCATCATCCTCTAACAGCCCTTTAACCCATCGGGCGGCACGTCGGCTATGATACTTAACCGAAAAGGGTTTTGTATTGATAATCCTGATATGATAGGGAGTCGAATAAAATAATGCCTCAGCTCCGAGGCCGCGGCAGTAGTTTCTGTAGCCACGATTATCGGATACCTTGAGTTGCCCTTCGGCGGCCATCTTTGTGCCGGCGGTTACAGTCCCGATATGTCCCTGGGGGTACACCATAAGTCCGCCCTGGTACCCGATATCCCTATCCCCCACCTTTAAACTTTCTACGTTCACTAGGAAACAATTTTCTCCTATAACCGGCTCCACGGTCCCTTCTACATGGGCCCAACGTCCAACACTTCCACGTATCATATTGGCCTTTGCCCCATGTATCGTAAACACTGTGGCCCCTGTTAAAAAAAATACTACCGCTACTAATAAGTACAACCCTTTATGGGGTAGATTTATAAGCATAAAACTTGTCCCCATTACTATTAAGGGGATCAAAATCCAAAGATCTAATCCCGGAAAAAGATATACAATACCCCCTAGGAAGTAGCAAAAAACAGCGAATACAAGCCTTCGCGTCAATTTACTCACCGTCTTTTCCCTTGATCCCATTACCTGACCCCGGGGCGTCTTAAGTTCGTTTTTGACTTCGTCCCCGAACAGATGGCCGTGTCTATCGTTTATTATTTTGAACCCGGTAAGACCGTGCCCCTCCACAAAGCAGGCGGGAAATACATCGAGCCACAATATACTTAATATCCCGACACAGGTAGCTAGGACATAGGCTAACATAACACGGCCGTAGGGGACCCTGCGTTTCAAATAAACCGATGCCAGTACGAGGCTTAGGGCCTCTAGGAATCTGCCCAATATCCATAGTTGGGTAGGGGGATCCGAGCCGTTATTTTTCCCCTGTCCTTATTCACTACAATCCATCGACTCCAATATAAGGATATATCCGGCTACTGCCCTAGAATAAAACTGAGTCGGCATCAATCCTTAATTTTTTTTAATAAATTAGTCCTACTTAGTACCTCAACAACCGGCAACGCAAGAACCATACCCCCGACGGCCTGTACACCGTTACCCGGGAGCTCCGCTAAAGCCGCGGGAACGCTGTAAAGGATTACCTCCGTAAGAAAATAACCCGCCACCATCCACAGCCCTCCAAGTAGCATAGCTGTGACCCTGGCCCCGGTTTTGCTCCTACCGACGGGCAGGCAGTGGAATACATATCCGACTATAAACCCTTCCAATCCTTTTATGACAAGGGTAAAGGGTGCCCATAGAGCGTAGGGCGACAATAGGTCCGCCAGCGCCGAACCAAGCCCACCGGCTACCGCCCCATACTTAGGGTCTAGGAGCAATGCCGCTATGAAAACTACCGTATCACCGAGGTTTATATACCCCTTTGTCGCTGGCACAGGTACCTGAAACATCATCGTAGCCATCGTTACTAATGCCGTCAACAGTGCCACAACAACTAATCTATGTGTTTTATCCATCCGTTGATCCCTCCGCATCTGATTATATCATGCACTGTAGGTATTTAAAACACGTTATCATTTTTTAATCCTTTTAAGGAGACATGCCAGCACCATGGACAATTCGCCCCAGCTTACCGCCTTTTCTAGGGGGTATTGTTCCTTTACTATTCCCTCTTCCTTTAATTGATCGAAAAAAGGCGTAGCCCAATGGCTGACCTTTTGCCCGTTTAACTTTGCAACATTATATATACCCATCGCAATGGCATTAGCAACTTTTTTTCTAAAGGAATTCCGAGATATCAGTTGATTATCCGAAGGATTAGTAATAAAAGCAGTTTCCACTAAAACCGTAGTTATCCGCGTTTCCCTTATAATAGGGTAATAATCCTCTCTCCTTGCGTTAAGCCTATTGTACGCCCTCCTCTTTGTGATGCCTAAACCGGAAAGTTCCTCTAATATGCTCTCCGCCAGTTCCTTTCCTTCCGGTGATTCGCAACCGTATACCGTCTCAACACCCTTTGCCGATACGGGCCCGCCGTTACAATGTATTGATACGGCATAATCGGCCTTTGATTGGTTTATTCTATTTATCCTTTCGGTGATATCTAAAGTCTCATCCCTATCCCGGGTAAGCACTACCTTTGTGCCCCCGTGTTCTAATAATAGCTTTAATTTAACGGCTATATCAAGGTTAACATTTTTCTCAGTAATCCCGAAGGCCTGTAGCCCCGGATCATCTCCCCCATGGCCGGGATCTATACAAATCCTCATCTAATCACCTCCACTACATAGTATGTAGCGGTTTCGTTTATTGCCATACATTAGGGGTTCGCTGCTTTTAATTATAATTCAGGGCACAAAAGCCAAAACTGCATTACACCCCCAATGCAGCTTTGGCTTATAAAAAATATATCGTTATAATAGTGAATGTATTAATCGTTGGGGTTTTTAAATTTAATCTATGACCTTGTAACAATGGTCGCAATAATCGGACCCCTGCATTAGCGTATTGTGTCTTGTGAAACGTATCTTCGGGTCAAACACGTCTACTACTGGATACTCGTGCATACAACAATACTTGTATCCTAGGTCCTGGGCCCCTAGTTTCTTGTATTCCGTTGCGAAGAAACAATCCTTAACCCTAAGACATAGCTCCCCTGCTGTCTTTGATTCTATACCGTGATCAATGATGGATGCATTTTTATTCCAGATAAGATTATATAATTCCTCTAGCCCAGCATCACCTTTTTCTTTAAACCTCCATTTATTATGGGCTTCTTCGGTAAGGACTTCGGCAATCTCGTCGGCGATCTGAGGGCCATATTTTTGTTGAAGTCTCCGGGTAATGTTCACCATTCTCTTAATTTCGTTTCTTTTTAGTTTTTTATAAAACTCCGTAAATCTTCCTTTACTCATCATGAACACAATCCCCCTAACTGGAATAATGTTAAACTTTTTTAATAAAACTTCAAATTTAGTTATATTTGATTAAAAATGAATAAAGAGCCCTAACAGCTCCTTTTTATCCCTGTTTATTATATAACACGGCCCTGTAATTAACAATACTTATTTTCGTTAACCGGCGTACTTCCGTCCCGGACCTTTCTCTAGAAATTGTCTGTGCGAACTTTTAGATACCCCTGATAGCTTTATAGATGCGTACACCCTAAGATAACGGGTAAAAAAAACGTTTTATGTACGCTATCAATAATTCATTTTCGCCTTTACAAGGGATAGCACATGTTTAGCGGTAAAACCGATAAACATCCCCGTAATAACTGCTGATACCGTAAGGGCGGGAAGATAAATATAGACACCGAAGTTTTCAATCACTAAACCCGCCATAAAAATCTGCCCTAGATTATGGGCAAAAGCCCCGGCTACGCTTACGCCTATTATGCTGAACTTCGACCCAAATCGCGTATACATACCATACATCACCAAGGTACTAAGTATACCCCCTACAGAGCTAAAAATAAAATTAGAGGGCACCCCCCCAAGGAGTGAGCCTAGAAAAGTCCTAATGAGCACTACCGTCAGGGCCTCTTTAACGCCAAATAAAACTATAGTCATAAGGGATACTATATTAGCAAGGCCCAGCTTAACCCCCGGTGCGATATACGGAAGGGGCAGAAGGCTTTCTGTCACATGTAATACAAGGGCTACAGAAACCAACATAGCCAATAGAGCAATCTTTTTTGTCCCCCCCATTATAACCCCACCTGTCTTATTGTATAATTAGCCTTTGAAATGTCGAGGGAATCCCTTATCCCAGCAGTAATTATCACCTGCCTGTTATCGGTTATTACGATAGCATCAACGCCATCAATATCCTCTATAAGCCCTAGGCCGTCGTCTATACCCATCAGAAATATCGTTGTGGACAACGCGTCGGCGTCAATGGACGAGGTGTTTATTATCGTAACGGCCCTTATGTCTCCCTCTTTAGGGTATCCTGTACGCGGGTCCATTATATGGTGATAATTTTTGCCATCCTTCTCGAAATGCCTTTCATAATCTCCGGAGGATACGACGGTACCGTCAATAACCCTTATAACTCCTAATATGCCATCCCCGGGCTCATCGGGATCCTTTATACCTATATTCCATGGTTTTTCGTCATACCTTTTACCGAGGGTTTGTATATCACCCCCTAGGTTTATTATCGCATGCTCAATGCCCTCGGCTACTAATGTCTTTTTAGCCTCATCAGCGGCATAACCCTTAGCGATGCCACCAAGGTCTAAACGCATACCGGGTTTTTTTAAAAATATCTCCATATCGTCTTCGTTAACGATCACGTCTTTATAGTCCACGAGGTTAAGCGCATTTTCTAGCTGCACCCTTTCCGGTAGTTTCGCTTCCTCGGTGCCTATACCCCAAAGATCGACTAAGGGTCCCACGGTAATATCGAATAGCCCTTTGGATAAATGGCCGTAATACAGGCCCTTTTTTATTACCTCTAAGGTGTCCGGCCCTACAGTAACGGGTTTTTTGCCTGCGTTTTCGTTAATACTCCATATTTCGCTATCCTTAAGGCTTGTACTCATAAGATCCTCTATTTCCCTTATCCTTTCTAAGGCTTTATCCGCCGCTTTATTCCCTTTAGTCTCATCCATATCGTAAATCTTAATAGTCACTAGGGTTCCCATTAAGAATTCCGCCTTCTCTATGCCTTTATAGTCATTGATTTTACTGAAATGACATCCTGTGAGGGAAAACAATAAAAGATATAGTATTATGATATTGATCTTTTTATTTTTCATCTGTCTCCTTTAATTCATACACGTTTTTTAAATAATTAGTAACGTAATCTTCTCGTATAGCTTCTACATCCTCCGGTGAAATTTGCACCGGCTGACCGATCATATTGCATAGAATAGTTATCTTTGCGCCCTTTTCCACTATCTCACAAACCTTAAAGGCTTCTTTAAGGGTCCCCGCTACGCCTACCATACCATGATTTGCAAGGAGCACCGCGTTTTTATCTTGTAATGCAACAAGGGCGTTATAGGCTAGGGCTTTGCTCCCTGGCAGCGCGTATTCCGCTACCTTTACTTCGCCGCCGACAACCTGTACCAGCTCCTCTATAATAGGCTCGATGGGCCTATGTAGGCAAGCGAGGGCCGTAGCATAGGTGCTGTGGGTATGCACTATCGCATTTATATCCTCTCTGTTTTTGTAAATATGCCTATGTAACAGCGTTTCGGTAGAGGGTCTTCTGTGACCCTGTATGATGTTTCCTTCCATATCCAAAATCACTATATCCTCTGTTTTAAGGACATCGTATTCCATACCACTAGGAGTTATAGCTATATAATCCTTTCCCTTTATCCTACAGCTTATGTTACCCCATGTAGCCACCACGAGCCCCTTTTTTATTATATTCCGACCGGCATCGAGGATACGCAACCTTGTCCTTTCTACGATATCCAAGTTATAAGGCCCCTCCTTTGCCTTGTAGTCCTTTATGGCCTACATGCTACGAAATTATTATATGTTGGTTTGCTTTAACAAAATATCACGCGTACGCCCGCTATCTCAAAGCCTTATCAGGCCATCGGCACAATTACACTTATCTAAGGCGTTTTCACTATGGAAAACCTCCATAAAAAGTCCGATTACCTCAGCCCTGCCCCTTTCCATTATATTGGTTATTTCTTTATGGGAAATAGCATCGTTCACTATTCCGTTACACCAGTTAGTCACTAACCCCATCGCAGCATAACATATACCCAACTCCCTGGCTAACACCGCCTCTGGAACGCTAGTCATGCCCACCATATCGCCGCCTATTTGTTTAAATAACATTATTTCAGCTTTCGTCTCAAACCTAGGACCCTCTACGCAGACGTAGGTACCCCGACCTGAGACTTCGATACCGGTTTTTATGGCCCTTTGTTCAAGGGCTTTTATGAGGACCGGACAATAGGGCTCCGCCATATCCGCGTGAATCACTCCATCCTTTCCTTCATAGAACGTGTTTATCCTCTGTTTAGTAAAATCTATAAATTGATCCGGTATTACAAAGCTCCCTGGTGGATAATCCCTGTTCAACGATCCTACCGCAGCGGTGGCCAATACTCTCTTTACGCCTAATTGTTCGAGGGCTTTTATATTCGCCCTATAGTTTATCCTATGGGGCGGCACACTGTGTACTTTACCGTGCCTTGGCAAAAATGCTATATCCCCGTAGTCCGTGGTTTGGATGTACACAGTCACGGTGCCATAGGGCGTCTCAACATCCTTCGTAATATGTTCGCCCTCTAGATGATATACCCCGGTACCTCCTATAATCGCCTTTTCTACCAAGATCCATTTCACCCCCTTTGCGGTTTATCCATCCTAGCTTTCCTTTTGCCTTTTAAAAAGCCTTTTTAAGGCTTTATTAACCTCATAGTATATTCTCTCTTCGTCCATATATACAAGATGTCCTTTATCCAGCAATACTTTTCCGTCCACCAGCGTATAGGCGACATCGCCGCCGTTAGCGGAATAAACCACATTCGATACGATATCATGCTGTGGATACAGGTGGGGTTTATTTAGATCAATCAAAATCAAATCCGCCCTCATACCCTCCTTGAGGATTCCTACTTTGTCATTGATACATAGTGCCTTCGCACCGCCCCTCGTCGCCATCCCTAATACAGTAGCCGCTGGCAAGGCCCGGGCATCCATAAGCTTTGTTTTTTGTAAAAGTGCCGCGCTTCGCATTTCATCTATCATATCAAGATTATTATTGCTACATGAGCTATCGGTACCAAGGGCCACATTTATACCCATATCCAGCATATTCTGTACCGGCGAAATACCACTTGCAAGTTTCATATTGCTTTGGGGGTTGTGCACTGCGCTGATATCATACTTTTTCATTATCTGCATATCCCTATCCCCAAGGTGGATACAATGGGCACCTATTACTTTATTTTTTAAAACCCCCGCATCTAGCACGTATTCTATAGGGGTCTTACCATAATTATCCTCCAAGTTTTTTAATTCATCCAAAGTTTCCGCAAGGTGAATATGTATCTTCGAGCCTAATTCAAGCGCCAGTTGCGATACCTTTTTTAGAAATTCCGGCTCGCAGGTATAGGGTGCATGGGGCCCTAGGGATACATTTATCCTCCCGTCGGCACCACCGTCCCAATCTGAAAAAAACCCTTGTCCCTCTTTAAGCTTTACCTGCCAATCCCCGGTTGTGCTTACAAGACCAATGGATAGATCCGCCCTTATACCCGTCTCCTCCACCGCCCGGGCTACCTCATCCATAAAAAAATACATATCCGCAAAGGTGGTAGTACCGCTCCTTAGCATCTCGGCGATGCTTAAAAGCGCGCCCCAATATACATCTTCGCCCTTTAACCCTTCTTCTATGGGCCAAATCCTATCCCTAAGCCATTCCATAAGCATCATATCATCGCCGTAGCCGCGCATAAGGGACATAGCCGAATGGGTATGGCTGTTTATGAAACCGGGCAATGCAACCATACCTCTACCATCTATTACTTTGTCAAAATCCTCAATACAATCCCGTACTGGCCCGACATAAGTTATAGCGTTACCCTTTATTTCTATCTGTCCGAGCCCGTACACGTCATCGGGCTTTATCGCCGTTACTATGCTACAATTCTTTATCAAAGTATTCATAATTGCCTATCCCCCTCCCGAACCCCTTTTTTAAGGCTTTTTAATCTTTCCCCGTAGGGTTTTTCGATAATGCCCCTTTCCGTAATAATCGCGGTTATATACTTTGCCGGTGTAATGTCAAAGGCGGGGTTAAAAACATTTACGCCTTCCGGCGCTATAGGGATACCCTGTATATGGGTCACTTCGCCTTTATCCCTTTCTTCTATTGTTATATCGCCGCCCTCCTTTGTCTCAAAATCAATAGTGCTAACGGGTGCTGCTACGTAGAAGGGCACTTTGTTTGCGTAGGCTATAACCGCAATATTATAAGTGCCTATTTTATTTGCAACATCGCCATTAAGGGCAATGCGATCCGCCCCTACTATCACGAGATCTATTTTACCCTCCCGCATAAGCAACCCTGAAGCATTATCGGGTATAAGGGTTATAGGTATCTGTTCCTCCATAAGCTCCCAGGCGGTAAGCCGTGCCCCCTGTAACCTGGGACGTGTTTCGTCTACAAAAACATGGATATTCTTATGCTGCCCATGGGCGGCCCTTATAACACCGAGGGCGGTCCCAATCCCTACTGTGGCAAGGCCGCCGGCATTACAATGGGTCAGGATATTCGCTGAGACCGGTACTAAGCCCGCCCCTAGTCGCCCTATTTCATTGTTCGCCCTTATATCCTCCCCAGCGATTTCGTTAGCTTTTTTAAGTATGCTTTCGAATATCTCCCGGGGAGTTCTGTGCCCGTTATTTTCTATGACGCCCTCTATTTCCCCTAGGGCCCAAAACAAATTAACCGCAGTGGGTCTAGTGGCGGCGATAACCTTTGCTGCCTCGTTCATTTTTAGAAAAAATACCGGCTTATCCAAAGCGGAATACTCCTTCGCCGCCAGTGCCATGCCGTAGGCCGCGGCGGTGCCTATAGCCGGGGCACCCCTTATAGTCATATTCTTTATTGCAAGGGCCACATCGTAGTAGTTATCATATTTCTTATATTCAAGGGCCCGTGGCAATTTATTCTGGTCTATTATTATGACTTCACCCTTTTCCCAGACAATAGTTCGCAATGTATTCAGCTCCTTTACTTATAATATATACAACAATTTCTTATAAAACCCTTTATAATGAATGATTTTATAAAAAATAAAATTGCCAGGGACGGTTCCCTGGCAATTTATATGTCCGTAACTTTTTATCCGCGCGATATTTTATTCTACACCTATCATAACCATAGACGCCTTAATCACTGCTATTACCTCTGAGCCAACTTTAACGCCTAATTCTGCTAGGGCTTCCTGCGTTATAACCGATGTTATCTCATTACCGCCGCCTATATCCACTGTAACCTTAACGTTTACGGTTCCCTCCTGGATAGCTACAACCTTCCCCTTAAGCTGATTCCTGGCACTAATTCTCATAGGTATTTCTCCCTTCAGCGATATTTTTTTTTTTTATGTTTACGGCTATTTTATGAAACAGATTTCCATTGACTTTAATTTTACCATATTAAAGCACAGATTGGAATGATATAAAGGTCCTACCGAATACGAGACATCACATATCTGCATAATACCCATTATGAAAATGCCGGCCCAATCAAACATCGCACCATTGGTTATACACACGTATCAGCCTTCGATATGCTTTAAGAAGAAATGGAATAATTCCGCCGTACTACGTTGTGCCATCGGAAGTACAACTTTAGTGGCCCTATGAAAGGATTTCGTGCTTTTCCGTAGCTTTACTAGATCCCTAAACTTCGTAGCCACCTTTGCATTCTCTATTACAAACTGTGCGGGGGAACTAAATCTATTATAATCGCCGCCGGAGTATACGCTATAGCGGACAAACACCTTTTTCGCCCATTGTTCATACCTCCTATGCCCCGGTGATATAGAGTTCGTCGCATGTTGAGGTACGCACAGGTCCTGCACTATATGCGCCGTGGCCCCGAGATAAAACATTGACCTTTTACATTTCCCCTGTTTCCAGCAACGTACAGCCTTGTTAAAGTACCGTATAGTTTCGTCTGCAGCATTAGCGAATTTTAGTTTACCCTTACCGGTTTCGGGATTAAAATAATGGGTGATATTCTTCCAACCCACATCCGCCCAGTTTACGCCCTCGTCCAACTCTTTAGCATAGAATTTTATTATATTGGCATATCTTTCGTATCCGTCATTTTTTAATATCTCCGCCCCTTGATTGTTAAAAAATTGATGGCAATAATTCACCCTTGCACGGGCAGGTTGGAGGGCCCTTGTAATATCCATGAGCCACCTTACACCATAGGTTATATATGAATGCCCTATTACGTTTAGCTCCATATTTATCCCCCTAACCACGATATACCTTAACGCCGTCCCCGATAGACTATGGACTTATTTTTGATAACATCGTAGCATAATGAATCGCTTATTTTAAAAAATATACTTAAAGTATAACACAACGGGGGTATAAAAGGTAAGCAAATAGTACACTATTTTTCATGTGAACTATTACCATATAGAGTTGTTCATTTTTATACTTGCATAATCGAACGGACGCAATTATAATGGTATTCGGAGGTTTTCACAGGCCAACGTGGCTCAGATGGCAGAGCGACGCACTCGTAATGCGTAGGTCGTGGGTTCGAATCCCATCGTTGGCTCCAAAAAATCCTTGCAAATATTGTTTTTGCAAGGATTTTTTATTTGTCCGAAAACGGTTAAAAAGGTCACCTGATACAATTTTTATTCCGTTTTTCGATTATCCTCAAATACTGGATCGAAAAATTCTGATTCCGTGAAACTCCCGCCCTTCACGTACATAACCGGTAAGGCAAACATTATACCTTTACCTTCCTTAGCAAGGTCGCCTAATACCTCCTCGGTAATTCTAAATGCACTTCTTAGCGTTTCCTTAGTCCTTATTACCATAAACAAAGTCCTGTTATGGACGAAAAATTGCTCTATTAACCTTCTAACACCGGCAAATACGGCGGGCTTTATCACAGACTTTTCTAAATCCATATATCGGCTAGAACCCATCGTTTCAATTATGGTAGCCCCCCTTATATCGTTCTCCCTGTACTTTGAAATCAGCTCTATCGTCTTATGTTCATCGCCATAAGTAACGACGAAAAGATACAAGTCCATCACCCCTTCTGAGATCATAAAATTGGTTGATTCTACAAAAAAATAATCAGTTTTAGAAGATTTTTTTATTTTTATCAATTATAATAATCCTATAAACCGTTAACCGGTTAACAGACTTATAATTTTTATCCAATTACAAGATTAAGTCTAACACTTTTAAGGCATTAAGTCTATACCGATACCAAATTCCTTGATATTACCTGAAACTTCTATATACGTTGACAAATAAATATGGCATGGACCTCATAAAATACCAGAATATATGTGGTATAATATGATAGAATGGATTTAAAGATTTATCGGCATGGAGGTGGCTAACAGGTGCCCATCAGCTTTATTAAAACAAGCCCAGCAGAAAATACTACGGTCCTTGTAACGGATTACTGTCCCAGGGATCGCTATTTAAGGGTAGCCGAAAGGATCATGGCTTACGAGTTTTTATATGCGGAACAGGTAGGGTTTATAGTGCCGCCCTGGAAAGATAGCTCCCTTTTAGGACTGGAAATGGCCGGCGGCGAATTTTGCGGCAATGCTACTTTGTCAGCGGCGGCCTATGCCGTATTCAAAGGGTTATTCGGCAAAGGACATTTTAATATCGATGTCTCCGGCGCGGCGGAACCTATTGAATGTGAAGCGAAAAAGGTTAGCCCTTATCACTATAATGCAAGCTGTACAATGCCCCGAGCCAAGCGAACCCAAGGTTTGGAACTTAGCCTAGGAGACATAACTTTGAAGGGGCGTATTATAATATTCGATGGCATAGGCCATTTCGTGTTTCCTATACAAGAAGATTTCACTAAATACGAAGAAACCCTAACAAAACTAAAACAAATTATTGATATAGACGCTATAGGTATTATACCCTATAGATCGCTGGATAAGGATGCCTATTATATAAGACCCTTCGTACATGTAAAGAAAACCGATACCGACGTTTTTGAGCGGGGTTGTGGTTCTGGAAGCCTGGCCCTGGGAATATATTTAAAAGAGGTTAAGAAACTGTCGGGGAATATTAGGGTTTTGCAACCCGGGGGGGTTATAGAAGTGGGGATTGGTGATAGGTCTTCCATTTCAACGGATATTAGGATCACATGCGAGGGCAAAGTGCTTATCTAGCGGGTTTTTTTAAAAAAACGCGCTTTTTTTATCCCTCGCTAAAGTGGTAATACATTAGTTTGGTCAAGGGTGCAAGGGGAACAGAACCCTGTCCTAATCGAATAGAAAAGGGGGTATTGTGAACATTGTTAAGAGACAAGGGCGGATAGTAGGATTTGTTGTTTTTAGGTCTCAAATCAGCTTTATAAAAAAAGCGGAGGTGTTAAAATGATCCTATTTATAGTGATTGTTTATATGGCAATAATGTTAGGTGTTGGTTGGTGGGCCGGCAAACATTATATCAAAGGTATGACAGACTTTTTGCTAGCCGGCAGAAGGCTCGGCGTCTGGATGTGCGCCGCTACCCTTGCCGCTACACATTTCGGTGGCGGTATGGTTATGGGCGGCAGTGAATACGGGTTCGATCATGGCTGGTCCGGGGCGTGGTATGGCGTGTCCTGTGGTATCGGCATACTTATTTTAGCCTTTACCACCGCTTCAAAGTTCAGGGATTTATCCTTTTACACTGTACCGGATTACCTCGAACAAAGGTACGGCGGCAAAACAGTCAGAATATTGGGCTCCATATTATCCCTCGTCGCCCTTATCGGAATACTGGCGGCTATGGTACTCTCTGCAAGGGGTGCTCTGGAGATACTGGGCATCACCGGAAATACAGGAGCGATCCTTGCTACACTGGTGTTCATCGTATACACGACCTTCGGCGGGCTTTGGGCTGCTACAATAACCGACGCCATTCAGTTAGTAATAGCTACCCTCGGTGTAGCCCTAGCCGCGTTCTTAGTACTGTCCCGAGCCGGTGGTATGGCTAACCTTTCGGCGATGTTAATCGCAAAGGGTGTCGAGCCCGGTTATTTCAGCTTTGGCGGGCTAGGGATGGCAAACATAATGTGGCTTTTGTTGCCCACGGTGATGTATACCCTTATAGGTCAGGATTTCTACCAAAGACTGTTTGCGGCGAAGGATGGGCATGTAGCCAAAACCGCTTCTATCGTCGGCGGTATCCTGTTAGTGGGTATAAGCTTTTTCCCAACGGTTATAGGTATGGGTGCAAGGGCTCTATCGGATCTAGATGGCGGTGGCAATGCATTCCCCTGGGTCGTTAATAATCTTATGAACCCGGTAATTGGCGGAATAGTGTTGGCGGCTATATTATCCGCCATAATGTCGACGGCGGATTCCTTATTAACGTCGGCTACATCCCATATAGTAAAAGACTTCTGGATAGAAACCTTTAAGATGGACGAGCTGAAAGATGAGAAAAAACTGCTTAACATATCAAGGAATTTCACGGTTATAATAGGCATACTAGGACTTTTGATAGCACTTATAATGCCGGGTATAATAGATGCACTTATTTACTCTTATACGATGTATAGCGCCGGGGTATTCATCCCGGTAATCGGCGGTGTACTATGGAAATCCGGCAGTCGAAACGGTGCATTATCATCCCTCGTTATAGGATCTATTATAGCCCTATGGGGCATACTAACAAATGCAGACATTTTCGGTGCCCCGGTGGAAATATATGCAGCTTTAATATCTTTAGTAGTATTTGTAATAGTATCCTTGGTATCTCCGGACAAAAAGGCTAAGAATGCATAACGAGTATTAGTGTTTTAATTTTTAAAGGGGGGGCGATATCGCCCCCTTTAAAAATATTTATACCAAATTTATTCTATATATAACGTGATAAAGACTTTACATCTTCTAGCGTATCATCCTGTGGGCGTAGCACCAGCGTGTCATCCTGAGCGTAGCACCAGCGTGTCATCCTGAGCGTAGCACCAGCATGTCATCCTGAGCGTAGCACCAGCGTGTCATCCTGGGCATAGCACCAGCGTATCATCCTGGGCGTAGCACTAGCGTGTCATCCTGGGCGTAGTACCAGCGTGTCATCCTGGGCGTAGCACCACCGTGTCATCCTGAGCGTAGCACTAGCGTGTCA
>CAZDSH010000023.1:18884-20082 GCA_964508195.1 uncultured Clostridiaceae bacterium | reverse complement strand
CCACAAAGTTAGAACCATTCCAAATATGTGGCAAACAAAACGTCCCCTTGCCACGAGTCCCCTTACCTTATTTCCCGCCTATGATCTGTGCGTTTGCAAGCGGCACACGGGGGATCGTCCCCGTATCTGTATAGCTTCCTAGATGCAACCGCGGGAACCGTCCTTCCGGTTAAATATAAAAAAAGGAGGAAACGAGGCATCGCCCTGGAATTATTCTATATGATCGGAGATAGATACCCAGAGGAAAGGAGTGTTTGTATGAATAATACATCAAAGTCCGTAAAAGTAGCCGTTGTCCAAGCTGCACCGGTTATAATGAACCGAGAGGCCACCGTGGAAAAAGCCCTTAAATTAATAAAGGAGGCCGCCACGAAGGGAGCGCAGGTAGTCGTATTCCCCGAGGCCTTTATTTCCGCCTATCCCAGGGGCCTTACCTTTGGCGCGGTCGTGGGCAGCCGCACTATGGAAGCCCGGGAAGATTGGCTACGCTATTATGAAAGTTCCGTATCGGTGCCCGGTGAAGCTACTGAAATATTGGGCCAAGCCGCAGCAGAGGCAAATATCTATTTAACAATGGGCATAACTGAAAAAGAGGGCGGGACATTGTACTGTACCGTATTATATTTTGGGCCTAGGGGTGAACTCCTTGCCAAACACCGTAAACTAAAGCCCACGGGCCTTGAACGGTTTGTATGGGGCGAAGGGGATGGCAGCACCCTTTCCACAGTAAATACGCCCTATGGCACAATAGGCGGTCTTATATGTTGGGAAAACTATATGCCCCTTGCCCGGGCCGCCATGTATAAAAAAGGCGTCTCAATATACGTAGCACCCACGGCGGATTCCAGGGACGAGTGGCAGTGTACTATGAGACATATCGCCTTAGAAGGTAGATGTTTCGTACTTTCTTGTAACCAATTCGTCACGAAGGACATGTATCCAAAGGACCTTAAGTACTATAGGGATTTGGAAACCGAGCCGGAAATAATGTGTCGAGGCGGTAGCACCATAATAGATCCCCTAGGCAAGTACGTTGTTGAACCGGTATACGATCGTGAAGAAATACTTATTGCGGACCTTGACCTTGACATGGTCATAAAAAGCCGCCTTGATTTTGATCCCGTGGGCCATTACGCAAGGCCCGATGTCCTTGAACTTATAATACATGAATAAGAGTCAAACGGATAACCGTCCCCAT
>CAZDSH010000023.1:0-18784 GCA_964508195.1 uncultured Clostridiaceae bacterium | reverse complement strand
CATGAATAAGAGTCAAACGGATAACCGTCCCCATGTTTGTATTTGCGAAAATTAATTTATCTTTTGGGTTTTATGTTATACTAAAATAGTAAAATACCGAAAAGGGGGGATCAGTCATGAACAGCGAAAAAAGAAAAAGGACCGACGAAAGGGATATTGTCCTTGCGAGGATGCATTATGAAAAAGGTACACCGATATATGAAAGCTACTATAGCCGTAATCCTCATAAAGAAAAAACCGATGCGGCTTTAAGGGCCATGCCGGAGCTTAGCAGCGAAGGAACGGCCACCTATGACCCCGTAACATCCCCTATAATCGATGCAACGTTTCGGTTCCTTTCGGATATAAAGGAAAACGTCGAGGGCCCGGTACAGCCCGGCAAGGAGCTATCCATTGACCCCGGGGAAATGACGGAACGCATAAAGGGCCTTGCAAGATATTATAGTGCCAAACTAATCGGCATCACTAAGATGCAAAGGTATCACTATTATTCCCATAGGGGTAGGCCCGGAAAGAATTATGGCAAAAAAATTGACAAATATCATAAGTACGGCATCGTGTTTGCCGTGGAAATGGATAAGGAAATGGTATTCAGGGCGCCGCAATTATCCCAGGCCATAGCCGCTACTAAGGGCTATGTTGATGGTGCGATTATAGGCATGATTCTTTCTTATTATATAAGGGAGCTGGGCTTTGAAGCGAGGAATCACATGGATGGCAACTACCTAATAGTCGCTCCTTTAGTAGCTTTAGATGCGGGCCTTGGCGAAATCGGCAGAAACGGCCTCCTGATCACAAAGGAATACGGTCCTAGGGTAAGGTTAGGCGTTGTCACCACGGACATGCCCTTAATACCGGATGAGCCCGCAGATTTTGGCATAGCACGGTTTTGTGAAGTATGTAAAAGGTGCGTAAGGACATGCCCCGGTAAAGCAATTCCGAAGGGCCCCAAAACCGAAGTCGATGGGATACCAAGGTGGCGTATAAACCCCGACCAATGCTATGAAAGATGGCGCTCCCTAGGAACCGATTGTGGTATATGCCTTGCAAGCTGTCCCTTTAGCGATGGAATACCTACGGAATATGTAGATAGGCTTAAAACAGATAAAAAAATCTTTGGAAAAATACTGAAGGATCATGATAAAAAATATCCCATAAGACCCTATATCAAGGACAAGCCGAGCTGGCTGTAATTGTAAGAATACCATCAGTCCCGCGGCAACGCAGCAAGGGGTCGCTTTGTTTGCCCTTAAAATGTGGCAAACAAAACGTCCCCTTGCCACATTTTATAGGTGTATTTCCTTTTCGAAGGCCCCTCCTTCTTTGTATTTTACCCGGATTACCAAGCGGGATATACCCGGAGAAGCCGCTTCATAATCCAGTTCGTAGGTCGCACCGGTATTATGGGTTTCTGACATTTCCAACGTTTTTTTATCTACAAGCTTTTTATCGTCATAAAAGCTAACAGTTACCGATTCGTATCTGTTGTCGCCATAGCTATCGAACAACGAAATATGATACTGCTCGTCATGTATATGGACATGGCCGACTATGGTATCGTATTTCGTATTAGCTAAATAGGCCACATCGAAACTTGTCATTTCGCTGCTCTTAATAGTGTCCCCTGATCTCATGCTTACATAGTAATCCACGGACCGATAACCGGAATCCGGTGCCATGGCCGTTGATGCTGTGGATACGGACACCGAGGGTATTTTCCCCCTTGAGTGTGTTTGGGATACATTGACCTCCCAAAGGGGTTCAATGTTCGCTTTAAAGGGCATCTCCGCTTCAAAGAAGCCGTCTCCTTTATCCTTAGCCAGGGTTTCGTCAAATCCTTCGAGATCTGGCCGACGATAATGAAACACAACCTCGGCACCTTCTTTAAAATCTTTTATCTGCCAGTTTAACAGCGCAACCCCCGCATCTCCGTCAACCCATGTTCTGTTATGGTCCACTCGCACCGGCGTAATCCAACTTTGTTCCCTGGTAAACTGTTGCAAAGTACTGTTTACATCGCCGGAAATAGAATCGATACTCGACTGAATATTGCCATAATTATATCTTAGACTTTGTATTTGGCCGTTTAGCTCCCCTACCCTAACAAAAAGAACGATGTTTATCACTAAGAGCAGAGCTATTAAAATAAACAATGATCTGTTCGAATTCAACGAAATCCCCCCATTCGTTTAATAGCATTATTATAACACGGAATCGAAAAACCTTTTGCCCCTTATCTTAAATTTTTAATTCTTTATAGTTTTAGCTATTATTTCATTGACATCTTAGCTAATATAGCCTATAATTATGGCTAACGTTGGAAGGGTTGGTGGTTTTATGCGCGTCAGCACAACGGATATACAAAATGCCTTCGGCAAATATCTTGCCCTCGTAAAAAAAGAGGACATAATAATAACTAAAAACGGCCGGAGCGTTGCAAAGCTTACACGTTTTGACGGACCGGATTTCTTCCTCTTACACGAAGAAACTTTAAAGTATAAATCCACCAGGAGAATCACCTATGAAGAATACATGGAAATAGTCGAATCCTCGGACCAAAGGTATGAGCTAATTGACGGCGAGGTTTACCTTCTAGCGTCACCGAGTTTCCCGCACCAAGTATCTGTAAGCGAAATCGCATGGCATTTTAGTAATTATTTTAGGGAAAAATCCTGCCGCCCATTAACCGCTCCCTTAGACATTAGACTTTTCGGTTTCGCAACAAAATTCGAAGAGGATCCCAATGTTGTTCAGCCCGATGTTGTAGTCGTCTGCGATGGGGATAAAGTCAACGAAGACGGCAAATACGAAGGTATACCGACATTAGTCGTGGAGGTACTATCCCCCACTACGCGGGCTAAGGATATGGCCGTTAAATTGTACCTATACATGAGAAGCGGCGTCTCAGAGTATTGGATCGTTGATTTAAAAGATAAGACAGCCCTTCAATACACCTTTTCTGAAAAAAGGGATATAGAAAAACTAACAAAGCTTGAAAAAGAAGATACCATTAGTTCAACGGTATTTAAAGGTCTGGATATACCGCTTAAGGATATATTATTATAAATCCTTTTATAAATTTTAAAATTTTTATGCCCTATGGCATGTCATAATAAGCGGAGCGAGCACCATCATAGGTGAAGCCCGGTAAACCCGCTATCCAAGCTGGATTTGCCGGGCTTTACCTTTTTGTAAAATACGCTTTACCCCCTATCCCTTTGCTTCGCTTCGGGTAAATCCCAAGGCACTACAATGATAAATAAATGTTCCTTTAAAACCGATGCTTTATCATTGGCCCCATTCCATTAGCTGCATTGCTACACCGAGGAATATAATCCCCATCATAAGCATTACCGCCGTAGGAAGGTATACGACATCAAAGGCTCGATCATGTATAATCATATCCTTTAAAGCCTGCATCGCCCAACCCGTAGGTACTAATTTCGATGCAAACATCAAAGCCCTTGAGCTCACTATCTCCAGGGGCCAATAACACCCCCCAAGCATTGCGGCACTTACAAGCAAAACTGGGGCTGCTACTTGCAATTGTTGGGGAGTCTTTACAACAAAGGATAAAAGCATTCCCAAGGATACTATACAAAAACAAAACGCTGAAAGTACTACAATTACACCGCCTATATGTTTAAACCAATTCACCCCTACAAAAACATCCCCTACAAACACCATAATGGCCATACTCGCTATTCCCATAACAAAGGAACATATTAGGCCTCCGGTTAACACTTTAAACCGTGATACAGGCGATATGCTAAGCCTATCCCAAACTCCGATGCGTTTTTCTTCTAACACTTCCCCCACTGCAAATATGATGGTAAACATAGAAAATGCAACGGTAAAACCAATAGAGGTTTGGTTAAACATGTTCGGCCCGCTATGTCCCCCGCTAACATCGATAGTTTTTACGGGTAGCTTTTCCCGCCAATTTTCAGCTACAAGACTGCTTATCCTCCCTTCGAGCCCGGCCCCATTTGTCCTACCAACGTTCCCATTACCCTCTAAAAACTGCATAGTCCCCTTTGTTATAGATGCGTTATATACAATCCTTTGTACAGCAGAAACAAGCACCCCCTGGAGTGAATAGCCCCCCTGGGGCCTACGGGTAACAAAGATTTCAAATTGTGGGGTGCCCCCCTGTATAACGGATTTGCCGAAACCTTTAGGTATTATCAACCCCACCTCTGCCTCATTCTCCGTCACCACCCTCTTCAAATGTTCTATATCGACGGTGTTTATATTATAGATGCCAAGGCTTTCTAGTTCTTCAACCAGTGCCCTTGATAAAGCGGTCCCGTCTAAATCCGTAACAGGTAGTTTAATCCCCAGGGCTTCATTGTTTATTAATGCACCAAAAACGATCATAAGTACGATAGGGAGCGCTACCATAAACGCATAGGGTAGCCAATTACGTTTTAGATTTAGATATCTCCCATACATTACCGTTATCATGGACTATACCTCCCTTACTTTAGCCGCTATAAACATGCCCGCTGAGACCAGAACTGATGCAGTAGAAAAAAGAATGATACATGTGCCGGTTACTTCTTTTAAGTTATAGCCCATCATAAGCTTTAAAAGGCCATCCATTGCCGCACCGTTTATCGTAAACCTACCCAGCCTTTGCATAATAGGAATACCTGATACAGGGAAAAAACTTCCCCCTAAGAGGGCGAAGATCTGTATTATAGCGGACTGGAATACTATAGACGCCCTATTATTCTTTAGTTTTAAATTTACCGATGCTAAAAATACCGATAGGCCGCCTACGGATAACGCTAAAAATATTGAAATTAAAATAACCCCCACGGGATCCCCCCATTCAGTTCTAAAGAATAATATGCTATAAAGAATTAGTACCACGAATTGGAATAAGGCAAAAATTGTAGCGGCTATAAACCTCGATACGAAAAAGCGCCAGTTCCCTACACCGGCTATCATCGACCGCATATAAGTATTATTATTAATCTCGTCCATTGAGTATTGGCCTCCATCCGCTGCCACATACAAAATAAACATAACCGCCATCCCGACGGCGTAGTACTGGAACGAAGATATTATCTTCTTCCCCGAAGCGGTTACTCTGTTTACATTTACATCCTTTAACCCTGTATCGTACATATCGCTTATTAACCCCTCGATTTCATTTACAGCCCTATCCCCTGCATTATTTTCAATAGCACTTTCAAACATCACATTCTTTGCGATAATGCCTGCCGATAATGCGTCGGTAAAACCCTTTATAATCCCCGATACTATTTCGCCCTTTATACCCTTATCAGGGTGTTTTATTATTTCGATGGCTACGGGGTTACGAAATGGCAATAGGAGGCTCATAAATACATCATAGGTAAACCCCTCGGGCAACACTACTATTGCTGTTAGTTCGTCCTTTTCTAACGATTCCTGAGCTCTTTTAATATCCATTTTCTCGTATTGGATGAATTCTTCTATCCCCGAACTTTCTAATACCCCTTCACAGAGAAACCTTTCAAAATCCAGGTCCTGTAATGAACCTAAAAGATCTTCCCTTTGTTCATCGGACAGCCTTCCCTTCATAATGGATCCATCTAAGAATGTTTTTATCCTTTCAATGTCCTGCTTTTGGCTACCGATATTTACGATACCGATACTTGCAGGCCCCATGGGGGAGCTGTCCGCCATTAGCCCCTGGAAGGCGAAACCTAGTATAGTGATAAGCACGGCGGGCATACAAAGGGTAATCACCAGGGCCTTCTTATCCCTTAGTATCACAAGTAAGTCTTTCCAGATTAATGTAATAAGCAAACCCGTTCCCTCCTAATCCCTTAGCCCGCGGCCCGTAAGATGAAAAAATACATCCTCCAAGGTCGGTGTTTTTATATCAAGGGATTTAATCGTAATATCCCTTTCAGCCGTCGCTTTAAAAATATCGGATAGTACATCACAGTCCCTTTTTATCATAAGGATAATAGTATCTTTCCGCTGTTTTACGTCCTTAACCTTCAGATTACCCCTTAACGCCTGCAAAAACCCTTTATTTGGCCTATCGACTCTAAGGGATACGATATCGTCCCCGCCTATAAGCTTCTTTAGTTCTTTCTTCGTGCCGGAGGCTATTATCTTGCCATAATCCATTATGTATATCCTGTTACAAATATACTCCGCCTCCTCCATATAATGGCTAGTGTATATAATAGTTGTTCCATTATTATTAAGTTTCTTCACGGTCTCTAATATGTGGCTACGGGACTGGGGATCTATTCCTACGGTAGGCTCATCCATTATAAGTATTTCCGGATGGTGTAAAAGGGCCGCCCCTATATTAACCCTTCTTTTCATGCCCCCGGAATACTTTTTTATCGCATCCCTAGCCCGGCCGTTTAGTTCCAAAAGGTCCAATACCTCTTGGATCCGTCCTTTGAGCTTTTCGCCCCTTAGCCCATATAGCCTGCCGAAAAATTTTAGATTTTCCATCGCGGAAAGGTCCGGATACAGGGCTATATCCTGGGGCACGATGCCCATAACCTCCCTTATAGGTACGGGGCTTTCCAATATGCTCTTTCCTTTAAATAAAACATCGCCGCTATCGGGCTTTATAAGGGATGCAATGATTGAAATGGCAGTGGACTTACCGGCACCGTTAGGACCGAGTATGCCCAGTATATCCCCCTTTTCTACCTCTAGATCCATGCCGTCTATCGCCCTAATTTTTTTATAATATTTTTTTATCCCCTTTACTTCAATTATCATTTTTTATCTCCCTCTCGAACATGTTCAGCCCGCTACCGTATCCATCCTTTAGCTGTTCAAGGGTGATGCTGTTATCGTAGGTTATTTCCGGGAAATATATGTCCTGTTTTCTATTAAGGTCCCAGTTCTCTGTCCCCATTTCCATACGATAGGATCTAGGCATCCCCTCACCGGCGAAATGGTACAGTATTTCCATATCAAGCCTTTCTTCGATTATATAATTATCCCTGTCTATGAATGCCACCTGGTTAAAGGTCTTAACCGTGGAGTTGTCTATTGCGTCCATGTTGGCGCGCATAATGCCTTCGAAGGAAAGGTCCCCGGTGAATCCTTTAACATAAGTCCCGGTTTTTTTATCATCGTGATCAGTACCATCCGAATATCCTTCTATGCTTTCTCCCGTAGCGGACTGCATCATTTCCTCCATAGCCCCTAGGAAGGTTTCATCCTCTAATAGGACTTCTATCGTCTTTTTTAATGCCGGTTTAAGCTGTTCATCGGTTAGCTTTATCTCATATTTCATAGCCTTAACATCGCCCTCGGGGGTGCTTAACACTATTTTTTTAAGGGCGCAAACATTCCCGTCGTTGTATAGGGCTCCCCAGATCTTCTCTATAGCCCGAAGGCTTTCTTTAGACAGCGCCGGTATGCCGGCCCCAGATCCAAAGTCCGGCTCGAAGTCCCCCGGGACCGGTCTATAATCCTCCTTTATAATCAAAATTTTAGGTATAAGGGGTATAACTATATAGACATCCTTCCCCTTAGTATAGATCTTCCCGTCTAGGCCAATATCCCTTGTCCGGACAAATATTTTCTTCAGGCTCTCCTCCCTTTCCCTATCATACTCGTTCCCAAGTCTAAGGGTTATGCCTTCGAACAGCCTAAGGCCGTCGTATATATCCCCCGGAAGCCCGTCTTTATTAAACTTAAGCTCCATAATTATATTCGTCTCGGATTTGCCCCTTGCTACATCGCCGGTTCGGTTTACCGCCCCCTTATAGACCTCATAATCGCTTTTTCTACTACAACCGAGGTTTGCTAGGAGCAGCACTAGAAAAATTATCGTTAATACTGATATTTTTTTCTTCCTCATAAAATAAAAAACCTCCTTTTAATAGGCCTATACATATTCTAGCACCGATAAAAACAAAGGAGTATGTGTTAAGAGTAACGTATATTTATTTTTGACTATGACTAAAGTCATAGGTTGCATCAAAGCATAGCGACGGAACCTAATTCGATTAAGGGTTTTTAGAAACAACCGATTATCGGGGGTACTAAATCCCGGGTAAGTTTTTTATAGCAAATATTGCAAGCTGGGTCCTATCCCGGAGGTTTAACTTCGTAAGTATACTGGATATATGATTTTTAACGGTACCTTCGGCAATAAAAAGCTCCTCGGAGATCTCCCGATTATTTAAACCTTCGCCTATTAGCCTTATTATATCCCTCTCCCGGGTAGTGAGGTCCCTGATCTTTGGGCTAACCTTTGGGGCTTTTTCGTCTAGGCTTCTAAGCCTTTCTATCACCTTAGCCGCAATGTGCGGCTGCATAAGGGCGCCACCGTCATGGACCTCCCTTATAGCCTCTATTATTTTGGCCGGGGGAGCATCCTTTAAAAGGTAACCCGAGGCACCGTATTTTATGGCTTTAAATATATATTCATCCTCGTCGAAGGTTGTTAGCATTATAATTGATACATGGGAAAAATCGCGTTTTATGCGCCTTGTGGCCTCTACGCCGTCCATAACCGGCATCCTTATGTCCATAAGAAGGAGGTCTAAAATGTGTTTTCCGCAGAGATAATAACCCTCATGCCCATTGGCACCCTCCCCTATAATTTCTATATCCCGTTGGGATGAAAGGATCGCTCTCATACCCCGGCGAAATATTTCCTGATCGTCTATTATACCGATTCTTATCATTTATTTTGCCCCCGTTATCCTAAACTCCCCGGTCAGTTTAAACCCATGCCCCGATTCTATTTTAAGGCTACCGCCTATATCCCTAAGCCTTTTACGCATACTTGTAAGCCCAAACCCCTCCGTGAAATCGCCGCCTATACCGTTATCCTCTATAAAAAACCGTACCCTGTCGCCGTCCCAATTAACCTTTATATCTATTTCCGTAGCCCTGCTATGGCGGGCCGCATTGGTCATCGCCTCTTGGAGGACTCTATATAAAACGGCCTTCGCTCCCATGCACAGCTTCGCCGCATCCTCGGTGCCCATCTCCGGCAACCTATAGCTTACTTTGATACCGGTATCCTTGTTAAACTTTTCGATCATTTCGGCTATATCCCTAAACCCGTTCCCGCCGCTCCCATTACCGTCAAAGGTAGACCCCCCGCCGCCTTCACTTTCTATGTTGCCAAAATTGAGCCCTTTACCGTCCCTTTCAGTACCGCGAAGGATAAAATCCTCGCCACTCCCGACACCACTATCCTCCCCGCCTTCCATGCCACCCGCAAGGGCCTTTAATGCTCTACGGGTCTCGGTAAGGGCTCCTCGGGCATCCTTTGCGCACCGATCAAAATAATCTTCAATCCCTTCGGGCCCTTTTTTAAAATACTCCTTCCCTAACTCTAGCTGCATAATCAGCGATGTGAGTCTATGACCCAAGGAATCGTGCATATCCCTTGCTATTTTATTTCTTTCGCTAAGAACCGCCGCCCTTTCCTTCTGTAAAGATAGCTCCTCCAGCCGGCGGTATGCCTTAACGAGTTCACGATAAAGCCTTCGGCTTTTATCCCGTTCCTCCTGTCGTAGCTTGCCAAGGTTTATAAGGGTAACTAAAAAAATTAGTATAAACAAATTAAAAGTAAGCTGCGGCGGAATTGATGCGCTAATCCCGAAACCCAGTGCATAGATATATTTCATTAACGCCGCTACCGAAATCATGATTACCGCAATATTTGTTTTTTTCCTATTAAGGTTTATCCCCGCCTCCATTATTGTGGATATATATAGTACATGGAAAAAATAATTTACCAGGTACTTAGACTGGTATTCAAGGAAAAGTATTAACACCCCATCCACGGCATACCAAAGGGCGCCGCCTTTACTGAGCCTTTGCCTTATAAACCCCCAGGCTATAAATATAGAAAACAACAGCACTAAAGAAGTCGTCCGCTCCGGCGACGCCCCCTCAAAGGAAAGGGCAAAGGCAAACACGGTTACCTTTAATATTAAGTTTAATATAGTGTAGTTTTTCCCCACGCCCTTATCCCCCCTCCCGATAGGATCTCCTCTATGGAGTTATTCTATAAAATATCCCATTCACCTTTTAAGGATCGTTGTTCAATGCCGGGCCTACATAGGGGGGGATAGGACGTAATAGCAAAGGGTTAAGACTGTCTAGTTTTCTTTGCCCTGGAATAAAAGAATATCCCAATCCCTAGGGCCGCTATAACTAGAATAATAACAAAGGGTCCATGGACATCCTTTGCCTTTCCCGGATCCTTCGAAACCGCCGGTATGACCTCCTTTGTTTTTAACTCTATTGTATTATCCGAAAAGGAGCTTTCGAATTTGTATTCGGTTATATCCAGGAATGTATTGAGTTCAATATATACATTCCCGTTATAGATAATAGGTTCGTAGGCCAGTTGCAAAATGTCCTCCTGCTCACCCTCACGGAACGCTGTATCCGACCCGATCTGAACGGTTACTGTATCGTCGATTACTATTGTCCCGTCTTTACTGCCCTTCGTTTCAATTCCTATCGCATCAAAAACGTCTATGGGAAGATAAACCCTATCGTTTAATTCATAGACATCCCCTAACTTGACCGTATCTTCGTTATCCACTATCATATCATAGACCGTTGATTGCACTTGTCCGCCATCGTCTACGAAATAAGAATACACAGGCTTGCCGGGGTTAACGCCCTTAATAACCCCCCTGGGATCCTTAATGATTACACCGTTTACGATGACGTACTCAATCCCCTCCGAGGGGAGCCCCGGGTTCTCCGGCGTGCTTTTATCTATGATGATATCCGGATCAAAGATCGTAATATCCGCGAAACAACCCATTTCGAGCCTGCCCCTTTTTTTCATAGAGGGGGCTATATCCTCTAACCTTTGGGCCGGTAGCAGGGACGTTTTTTTGACCGCCTCCATCATGGTCAGGGCCTCCTTCTCCCGTACATACCTACCGAATAGCCTAGCATAGTTGCCCGCACCCCGGGGATGGTTATTAAGGGATGGAGAGGCTATCGTATCGCTACCTATCATTACGTAAGGGTCCCCAAGGGCCATAATTAGCTCTTCCTCGGGCATCGAATTATGGGCATAGGCTAGCTTCCCCTGCTGCCTGTACTTTGTAAAGGTCTCCTCCGTAACCCTTTCCTTCGTAGCCGTTATCTGCAGATCATTGTAAGTGATCCTAAACCGCTCCTGCCAGCCAGGTCTAAACCTCGCCGAGGACAGATAAGTAGCCCACCCGTCGTAGACATATACGCAGGCCGTCGCATCTATGCCCTCTTTTCTCGCTTCTTCGAGCATACCTAGGGCTTCTTCCATATAGTGGGTACCCCCGGTGCTGTTTATATGCATAATATGGACCGCTGCACCGGTTTCCCTTGCATAATCTAAAACCTCATCGATACCCGCGGGCCCATGCTCAGGCGGCTCGGCGCTGGAGTACCTCGTATGGTAAAAGGTTGGGGCGTTATATTCATGGGCCAGATGTAAAAGCGCTATTACTTCATCACCCTTTATACCGGGGATATATTCAAAGCTAAAGGAAACCCCTAGGGCCCCGTCCTCTA
Organism: uncultured Clostridiaceae bacterium; assembly: GCA_964508195.1. Classification (GTDB taxonomy): domain Bacteria; phylum Bacillota; class Clostridia; order Ch29; family Ch29; genus JAAYEV01. The sequence continues at coordinate 7,264 of CAZDSH010000023.1, read as the reverse complement.
TGTTCTTTCTTACTGCATCTACTAGCCTTTTAATGTCTTCCTCCTTGGTAATAGAACGGTCAATGTTTTGTCCTATAATAGGCCAACGCATCCTCGTTATAAAGGATGAGGCGCCGAAGTTTACGGGTTGTCCTTTTTTGATCCAATTATTGTACCAGGCCTTCGCATTCTCCGTACCCCCATGCATCAACAGGTTGCTCGTAACGCCATCCTGAATCTTTAGCGGTATACCGACGTAGTTAGGCTCATAGGATATTAGATCAATAAAACCTGGGACGACGACTAATCCTTTAGCATCAATACATTCCTTACCTTCGATATCTTCGACAGTTATCCTAGCTATTTTGTCCCCAACTATACCGAGATTATAACCCTCTAGACTGTGTTCAGTAGAGGGGTTCATTATCGTACCGCCCCTTATAACTAAATCGTACTGCTCACCCCTAGAGGCCCTGACTAAAGCGTAAGGGGTTTCAAAAACGCCGATTAAAACTAAGCTTATAATAAATAAAACAAATGCACGTTTAAAACAGCCTCTACGAAAACTTTTCAACTCCAAACTCCCCCTGTCTTTAATTATCAGTTATCGTATACCTCAGCTTACCTCCCTATTACGCATCTGTACCTTAACTTAGGAAAATAAACCCACGATACGATTTAATATTACATCAATAGAAGAACAATTGCACGGTATTTCCATTAAAAACTCGGCCTTTTTATTCCTTTTTGTAGCGTTTTCAGTCTGCTGATCGTCTAAACATATAGAGCTAAAAATCATATAAAGGGGGAAGCTATTATGTATTTATCAATGGGACATAAAAAATTTTTAGTAAACATTTTCTTGTTTATCGCAACACTTTTGTTGGTCACCGGGTTTCCGTCAAACCAAGTCCTCGCCCAAAGCGGCGTGATCATCAGCACTCCCTATCCGGGGATAGAGGTAAAAGCAGGTGAGACCGTTGAATTTCCGCTAAAAATCGAAAACTATACCCGTAGTCCACAAAAAATTGATTTAAAAATAATCTCCTCCCCTGACAATTGGGAATGGGCCCTAGAGGGCAACGGCCGTTCTGTGGATAAACTTTTTGTGGATAGCGGTTCCAGCGAAAATGCACGTTTAAGGGTGGATATACCCGCTGATGCCGAGGAGGGCATGTACCAGCTAATAATCGAGGCCCGGGGTACAAACGTTTCAGACCGTTTAGCCATTGATATGCATATAAGGAAGGACGCTAAAAAAGATAGTAAAATTTCCGCCGAATACCCTGATCTAGAGGGTACCGCGTCAACGACTTTTAAGTTTAAGGTAGATCTCACTAACAATAGTAGCCAAATTCAATCCTATAGCCTCAGTGCGAATGCCCCTAGGGGTTGGCAGGTAACTTTTTCGCCGGCCTATTCCTCCGAAAAAATCGCTAGCATAAATGTAGAACCCAATAAAAATCAGGGGCTAGAAATAAATATTGAACCGCCTAATCTCATTGTCGCCGGTGAATATATCATTCCCATAACGGCAAAATCCGCTGTTGAAACTTTGAAGCTAGACCTTAAAGTTATAATAAAAGGAACTTATAAGGTAAACCTTACTACGCCTACGAATAGGCTCAGTGAAGACGCCTATGCCGGCAAACCGAAGGAGATTAAACTTATAATAAGCAATACCGGGAGCAGCGATCTAAGGGATATTGAGATGAGGTCCTGGGAACCGAAAAACTGGGAAGTGGAGTTTAAACCTAAGGAAATAGATCTCATTAAAATCGGCGAAGATAAGGAAATAAAGGCCTATGTAAAACCCGATAGCAAAGCCCTAGCGGGGGATTATGTAGTAAAGCTGACAGCTTCTACACCCGAAGACAGCAGCAGCGCCGAATTCAGAATCACCGTAAAAACATCCACGGCCTGGGGACTCGTAGGGGGCATGCTTATAATCGGTCTGGCAGGGGGTATATATTATATATTTAACAAATACGGGAGACGATGACTATGAAGGATAATTATATCATAGAAACGGAAGGATTAACGAAAAAATATGATGAACTCGTTGCCGTGGATAACCTTAACCTGCAAATAAAAAGCGGGGAAATATACGGCCTTCTAGGTCCAAACGGTGCCGGAAAGACTACTGTCATATTGATGATGCTGGGCCTGTCCGAGCCTACCTGCGGCCGGGTGACGCTAGGCGGGTACAATGCCACTACGGAGCCTATTAAAGTAAAACGGATAACGGGATATCTGCCGGATAATATCGGATTTTACGAGGATTTAACCGGCCGGGAAAATCTAAAGTTTATCGGGGAGCTGAACAATTTATCAAACAAATATCTAAAAGAAAGGATAGACACAACCTTAGAAAGGGTCGGGCTGTCAGACATGGCCGACAAAGCTGTTCGTACTTATTCGAGGGGCATGCGTCAAAGGCTTGGTATCGCGGATCTTCTCATAAAGGATCCAGAGATAGTGATCTTGGATGAACCTACCCTGGCCCTTGATCCTGAGGGAGTGGAATATATACTGCATCTCATTCAGGATCTAGCCAAAAACGACGGAAGGACTGTGCTGATATCTTCCCATCTACTTCACCAAGTGCAGCGGATGTGTAATCGGGTCGGTATATTCGTAAAGGGAAAGTTACTGGCCTCGGGGCCTATTGACACGTTGTCGGATCAGGTTTTTGGCGGGGATTCCTATACATTGGAGCTTAAATCGGAAAGCCAAGGCCAAGGTTTAGAAGACCTTATAAACAGCATCCCCGGGATTCTGAATTGCACTACCCGGGGCGATAAATTCATCGTAACATCCAGCAGGGATATAAGAAAAGAGCTAACGGGCAAAATGTATGAAAACGGCTTTCATCTGCTCCATCTAAGGCTGCTTAATAGGGAATTGGACGAGATTTATAAAAAATATTTCGAGACCGGTGGTGAAATAAATGGACATTTCAATGTATAACGGATTAGGAGTGCTATTTAAAAAGGAAATTACTGATCATCTAAGGAGCAAAAGGTTTACAATAATATTAATATTAGTCGGCATAATAGCCCTTTCGAGCATATACAGTGCCGGTATGGGGATAAGGGAAGCGGTGAACAAACAAAATGACGGTTTTATATTCCTAAAACTCTTTTCTAGTAGCGGGGCCTCCACACCCTCCTTCGTTTCTTTTATCTCTTTCCTTGGCCCCCTTATAGGCCTTTCCCTTGGATTTGACGCGATAAACGGCGAAAGGTCCCGGGGAACCCTTAGCAGGCTATTAGCCCAGCCTATCTATAGGGATACCGTCATAATCGGTAAATTCCTTGCCGGCACCGGTATCCTTACGCTTATGGTATTCTCCCTCGGTATAGTGGTAGCTGGGCTAGGCATCCTTATGACAGGCATTCCGCCATCCCCCGAGGAAGTTGCGCGGCTTGTGGTATATTTAATTCTTACGGCAATCTATATAGGCCTCTGGTACGGGGTCTCCCTTATGTTTTCCCTTATATTTAGGCAGACGGCGACCTCGGCCTTAGCAGGGATAGCCCTCTGGCTTTTTATGTCGGTATTTGTAGGGCTGATTGCAGGCATCATCGCTAACGGTGTATACCCGACGGCGGGTACTTCCTCCATTGATGTGCTATTAAAACATGAAACCCTAAAACAAAACCTTAGCCGTATATCGCCCCTTACTATTTATAATGAAGCGCTGACGATAATGCTTAATCCGGGTATCAGAACCGTGGGGCTCATCACATCCGATCAGCTAGAGGGTGCCATCGCCGGCCCTTTACCCCTAGGCCAAAGCATCCTACTTATCTGGGCCCACCTAGTAACAATGGTAGCAATGGTAGTTGCCTGTTTTGCATTTTCCTATATAATATTTATGAAACAGGAGATCCGTGCCATCTGACAAAGATGATATATAGACTTTGCATTTTACAATTGGCGTACCACGAATAAATGCACCGGAGTTGATCCTATGTCCGCCATACCCGGCCCCGGGACTGCCGGGGCAAAGGATAAAAAAGAGATATTGGAATATTTGATGAACCGATTCGGAAAAAAGGTACAAAAAATCGCCTATTATTACCTCAGGGATCAGTACCAGGCCGAGGATATCGCCCAGGATGTATTCTGTAAGGTTTATGAGAAACTTGATAGTTTTAGGGGCGATAGCTCCTATTATACCTGGATCTATAGAATCACTGTCAATAAATGTCGTGACTATTTAGCCTCATCCTCCTTTAAGCGGTTGTTGCTCTCATGTGATCCGACCGCTATGGATAAACAAAAGAGTCTAATCGATTCAAACCGGCTATTCGAGAAAATCCAGGGCGGTGAACTCTTTAGCAAAGTGATGGATCTGCCCCTTAAATACAGACTTGCAATAGTTCTTTATTATTTTGAAGATATGACCACCGTAGAAATAGCGGATACGCTAAACCTTAAAGAAAGTACCGTTAGAACCAGGTTGTATAGGGCTAGGAAGATGTTAAAAAAGACCCTGGCCGAGGAGGAATACCTATGAAGGATAAAGTCCTTGATAAAAAACTGGATATAGCCCGGGATCAAGCGGATCGGTTTTTCAACAAATATGATTTTGACCGGAACAAAAAGATAGTATTTAGTCAAATAGATAGAACCCCAAACATCGAACCAAGAAATAGAGGGTGTATGTTGAAAAAAGTGCCCTTCATAGGGTTTGTAGCTACCCTGGCGATTCTTCTGTTGGCAGTTGGGATAAACCACCGGATAAGGTGCAACCGCGCCGGCAATGGGCCCATAACACCGATATTTCAACAATCGGTAGGCATAGCCGGGGAGAGGGACAGCCACATGCTCAATTATTTTCGTATTGATAATCCCAACCACAGCAATAATTTGTTGGCTATATTATGGCAACGGGATTCGAGGGGTGGCTACAGCGCAGTTTATAGCAGCGTTATGGAGGATGCATATATCCCTGATCCCGTAGCGATCATCACGATACCCTCAAATGATAGTAATTTTGCCCTCGTTTCATCTAGCAGTAGGGATGGGGACTTTATTCATTATAGGCTCATCAGATATACGAACGGTATTGTAACGGTATATTTAGAAAGAAACTTTGTACCCCGGGGAAGGGTTGTAATAAACAATGGGATGGTAGTGGAAGAAAGATTGGTACCGCCGGATTATAGCCCCTTGGAAAATGATAATAAAATACCTAAACCCGGTAAAATGTATAGATATTATATACCCGTTGCATTAAAGGATGACGGAAGCTATATATTGACCGCTAACCGTGTCAGAATAGAAAAGGGTGCAACATTAACGCTATTTACCGATACTTATTCGGAATTGCCAAAGATCGAATACGATGGTAAAGTCCTTAACAAAAACGGGGGTTGCCAGCCCGAAGGTATCATAGGCCCTTCGATAGATTTTACGGCCCAGAATGAAGGTCTGGCAAACTTAAAAATTGATCATAATGTAGATTCAAAGGAGCCAAGTGTACTCCGGATTGAAGTGGTCAGCCCTTAACCTTGCAAGCGTTCACCCCGTAGGGTAGCTTATCCTAGGCGGTAGCCCGCCTACTGGGAAATATGATTTTTCCCATTCCAAACGCATAATATCCCAGGATCGCTATAAAAATGAGGCACAGAAAAAAATAAATATAGTATAATAGTCTATTAAAGGACCAAAATACAGTTTAATTTATAGCAACGAATATAAAAACAGATATACAAAATAAGGGGTGATAAAAATATATAAAAATTTGTGGGGTATTGTTTTAACAAGTGCGGAGGGATCCTTTATCCAGGTAACTGTTTTTGTGGGGGCAGCCCTTTTGTTGTTCGGCTATATAGATTATAGGCAACAGGGGGCATTTATTGAGGCCATTGAAAGGGCAAAAAAATATCAACCGATAATAGGTTCCCTACTGGGAATCCTTCCAGGCTGCGGGGGGTCGATCCTCGTGATGCCGCTGTATATAAAGGGTACCGTTACCTTTGGCACGGTAGTGGCAACTTTAATCGCCACTGCGGGGGATTCCGCCTTTGTAACCCTGACCCAGGCCCCTAAGCAATTTGTCCTTGTTACTGTTATCTGTTTCATAGTAGGCACCGCCGTGGGTTATATCGTCGATTATTATAAAATAAGCGATTGGGTAAAAGGACGTTCTACGAGAAAAACAATAGACAATTTAGAAGAAAAACATGCAAAGGCCGAGGCAGCGTTAAACGGTATGTACGGCGATAATCCCACTGTTTGTCGTTCCTGTAATCTAAAGCACTTCGGCCATGAAGAGGGCGATGAAATTGATATGATACTTCATCATGAAACGCCCCTAGATGCAAGTAAACTAGGCCATAGAATTACTCATAGCTATTATATAGTGTTTTGGTTAGTAATATCCCTTGGATTTGTACTTGGAATTTTAGATCTAATACAGATAGACATTAACCACCTAATCCCGGGGATACCTAATCTTGGGGCTCTAGTAGGCGTATCAGGTACCGTAGTTACGCTTTTGTATATGGTTTGCTGTAGCCGCATTATCTTAGCCCAGACCCATGAGGAAGTGGAGCATAAGCTGTTTTCCCTTAGGGAAACCTTTATACACAATGCCCGGGAGACGGCCTTCGTAGGTACATGGGTCTTTGTGGCTTATCTAGCCTACGAATTAGGTATATACTTCGCCGGCGGCGAAGATGTGGTAGCATTGGCTATGAACACAGCCGGCCTAACCTCGGTTTTTTTAGGTGTACTCGTTGGAATAATCCCCGGCTGCGGCCCCCAGGTAATATTCGTATCCCTATACCTTAAAGGGATGTTCCCCTTTGCAGCTTTACTGGCTAACGCCATATCCCAGGATGGGGATGCGCTGTTTCCGCTTATAGCTATGGATCGAAATGCGGCATTCTGGGCTACCGTGATAAATACGATCCCCGCTGTAGCGGTGGGAGTGGTCGCCTACTTTATAGAGATGAGTTTGGGTTAACCATCGGCCTATCGGTAATAAAAACTTATGAACCAGTCTCTATACCGCTATCATCCCGGACGATGTAAAAGCTCTACCCTTAGGCAATATTTTTCGGGCTTTGCCCTTAAAGGGACAAATACCGGAGCGCAACTTTATTAGTACTTTGTACATGAATATAAAAAAGGGCGGTGATCCTATCCCGCCCCTTTTCTTTAATGTTTCCGCCCTACACAGAGGGTACCTATTGATATTTCCCATTATGCCTATTATATATAAAGTGTTAATAATATTACTTTACTTGTCATTTAAGAGGGCGAAGCC
>CAZDSH010000022.1:0-21009 GCA_964508195.1 uncultured Clostridiaceae bacterium | reverse complement strand
CTCCAATTTGAGGCGGCATAGCCAAGTGGTAAGGCAGAGGACTGCAAATCCTTTATCCCCAGTTCAAATCTGGGTGTCGCCTCCAATATTTTTAAGTTGCCGGGGTGGCGGAATAGGCAGACGCACAGGACTTAAAATCCTGCGGGAATTAAACCCCGTACCGGTTCGATCCCGGTCCCCGGCACCATACAAGTAATATCAATGGTCTTAGGTATATAATGTTGTAAGTACGCTAAAACGCGTGGGGGCATGGCTCAATTGGCAGAGTAGCGGTCTCCAAAACCGTTGGTTGCAGGTTCGAATCCTGCTGCCCCTGCCACATAAAAGTCCGGAAGCATAAAGCTTTCGGGCTTTTGTTCGTTAAAGTGTTGCATTATTTGTCGGAAGTTCGGACAATTTTGTGGAAAATTATTGCAGGAATCAATATAAAAATGTCAAAATCCAGTACAATGTATTGTTTTAATTAAAAATTGAAAGGATAAGAACAAATATGCATTGTACAAGTGATTTATCGGACAGAATCAAGGCTTTGAAGGAAAAAATAGCGGCGGAGGCGGAGAAGGATTCTTCGAAATTAAAATTAGAAAGAATGTTAGAACTTTCTTTAAAACTCGATAAACTTTTTGAAGAATATATTACGCTTAAACTCCGGGATACTTAATTTCAAAGGACGAAACAAGGGTTAATAGATCGAGTTCCGCTTAATAACTCCTCCATAGGTTTTAACGGAGGAGTTATTTTGTTATTGAAAAAGTGTTAATATATACTTATTCTAACGGCATATTGCTACCCTTTGCTAAGGCGGGGAGGGTTTTTGTTTCAAAATTGTTAAACAGGGCATGACCGTGTTACAGTAAAGGTTAACCGGGTAAAGGAGGAATAAAGGGCTATGGGCCAAGTACATAATCGCAAGAATCTAGCAAAGGCAGTAATAGTAGATGCGAGGGCTATACCCTTTATAGGGGAGAGTATGACTGATATCGGGATAGAGATTATCGGGACATGTAGGCATCCCTATCTGTACGACGCCGTCGCATATCATCCAGATATGGTGATATGCCCGATCGGTTACAAAAAAATGGTGATAGAACCCATCATGTATGATTACTATAAAGAAAAACTAGCCCCATATAATGTAAAGCTACTAAGGGGGCAGAGGGAATTGTCACGCAACTATCCGCAAAACATCGCATATAATATAGCAACGATGGGGAATAAGGCTTTCTTATACCGTCGATACGCAGACGATATAATATTGAAGGAATTAAAAAAGACCTCCGCAAAATTGATTAATGTAAAGCAAGGCTACACGAAATGTTCTATAGCGGTGGTCGATAATAATAGCATTATAACATCAGACCGCGGTATATATGCCGGCGCCCGCAGAGAAGGGGTTGATGCACTGCTGATAAGGCCCGGCCATATTAAGTTAGAAGGCTTCGAATATGGATTTATTGGCGGATGTTGCGGCAAGATAGGGGATTCACTGATCGCCTTTGCCGGGGATCCCGCTATTCATAGCGATTGGATGATTATGTCGAAATTTTTAAAAAAACGGGGAATCACGGTTCTTCCGTTATTTAAAGGGCCATTAATGGATATAGGTACAATAATCCCCATCATAGAAATAAATTGAAATGAAATATTTGTAATGACACTAAAACAGAATATCGAGTTATTGGAGACACATAATATAATCGGAGGGAGTGAAATAAATGGATCTTATTACCATAGGTGTCAAAGAAGATATCAATACTGTCCATGAAAGGCTTAAAGCTGAATTAAAAGTGCTCAGTAAACAGGGCATAGATCTAACTTTAAATGAAAGGGTTCACGGAGATCTACGGTTTTTTGATTATAGCGTATCAAACCGGGTCTTTAGTAAATTTTCCTATAACGATATAATATATATTTCTAAACATTACGTGGCCAACGCTATTTCAGATATAATAATAGATATTATGGAAAAGGGTTTCTTAAAGAAATGTATAAATAACAACTATTATTATTTTAACGAAGATGAAAAGCATAGAATTTTTGAATGTGCATGCAAAGTGTTGGGGACCGCCGATAATCAAAATAACCAAGGGTGCGTATATAGATTAAGTAGAAAGGCTAGGGTACTTCAAAAGGTTTTAGACTATTTGGATAACAACAGCAGTATAATAATATCCGGTTTTGTTCGGTTTAGGATGAAGGATTATATAGTCGAGTTAGAGGATGCCACGGACCGCGCGGTGGAAGAATACTTAATGGAAAGGGAATATAACGAATTTATAAAACTGTTAAGATATTTCGTAGAAATACAGGAACCAAAGGCGGATACCGTAAATATATTAAAAAACCTCGATAACAGTTATAAATTGTTAGACGGCTACGGAATGAAAATTGATAATGAACTTCTAGATGAACTAGCCGACGAAGTTTTAGAAAAGAATATAAATTATGATGATTTATTAATCAGCTCCCTTATCACTATAGCCCCTAGGAGGATAGTATTTCATAACGGAGCTATAAATGAGGATTCGGAGATATCGGATACCATTAAAAAGGTATTCCATAATAAAATCGCTTACTGCAATGGCTGTAAATTATGCTATGTTAAAAAGTCCGTAGAAAAAGAATGACAAGTTTATCTGAAAATTTATTTAGATGGATCTAATGTTTAAAGCCTTCCTACGCCCGGATTTGGCCCGTGAAGGTTTTTTATTATGACAAAAATATGATATACTCATCCGGTAACAAATATAAATAGGCGGAGGATAGGGCTTATGCTACTGGGATTTGCGTTTATGGCCTTTGTAGGGATGGGTATAGGATGGTTTACAAACAGAATCGCTATAAGGATGCTATTTCGGCCCCAAAATCCTATTAGGATCCCTTTACTGAGTTTGCGCATCCAGGGGCTTATACCGCGCCGACGTCGGGATATAGCCAGCAGTGTAGGGGATATAGTAGATAGGGAATTGGTATCCATAGAAGAAATAGTATCAAATATCGCGGCGGAAAGAAATCGTGATGAAATAATTGATATAATAAAGCAAGAGATCATAAAAATAACAGGGGATAAAATACCCGGATTTATACCGGGCTATATTAAGGGGTTAATAGCGGACTATATTAACGATATAATCGAGGGACAGGCAAACCAAATAATAAACGAACTAGTCGAAGGGATAGTGCAAAAAGCTACGGAAGAAATGAACCTACGGCAAATGGTGGAGGACAAAATAAATCAGTTCGATTTAAATAAATTAGAGGATATTATTTTAAGGGTAGCCGGTAGGGAATTAAAGCACATAGAATACCTCGGAGCGATTATAGGATTTATAATCGGTCTTATACAGGCTGTATTTGTGTATATAATCCTATAGGTGAAATATAAGGGGAGGGTCAATAGTGAAAGGGATATTATTAGAATTCCTGGCGCTTGCCATGGTATTATGTATTGCGTTTTATTTGTTTCCCGGTAGCTTAAGGGATACGGATACATCGTCCCGTGATACGGACAAAACAAAACCGAAGGCAGCGGCGGCGGTAGTGGACACCCATTCGGATACATTAATAAAAATAATAGATGATGAAACCTGGCTACCAACGACGGATATAGGCGATAATACATCCTTTGCCATCGATATTCCCAAGCTTAAGAAGGGCAATGTTGATGTGCAATATTTCGCTGCCTTTACGTCGGGGTATTATTCCAACGGTAAACCGAATTATTCAAGATCAAACAGCCGAATCCTTTCTTTAATAAATACGATGTATTGGGTAATACATAAAAATCCGCTTCAGATAGGCCTGGCTAAGACTATTGGGGAAATTAGGAATATGGTAGCCAATAATAAAATATGCGCAGTATTGGCGATAGAAGGGGCCTATTCATTAAACAATGAGAGGGGTAAAGAATTATTGCGCCAGTATTATGACCTAGGCGTCCGGGCAATAGGCCTTACATGGAATTACTCCAATTCCCTAGGAGAGGGTGCAAGCAATACCTACATGAACGGTACACCGTCAAAGGGCGGTCTTACCGAACTTGGCAAGGAAATTGTAAATGAAATGAATCGCCTAGGGATAATAATAGACGTATCCCACATGAACGAAAAAACTTTTTGGGACGTTTTAGACGTATCAAACAAACCGGTGATAGCGAGTCATTCCGGGGCATACGCCCTAAGGGAACACGCTAGAAACTTAAAGGATGAACAAATAAGAGCTATTGCCGAAAAGGGTGGCACTGTTCAGATAGTGTTTTATCCGGAATTTTTAGTGGATGCCAATAATAAATCGGGGGTTAAGGCCGTAGCTGATCACATTGAACATATAATAAACGTTGCAGGTATCGATCATGTGGGTATTGGTTCGGATTTTGACGGGGCTAAAATGTCGAAGGATTTAGAGGATGCCTCGATGTTACCCGGGCTTGTGGCGGAGCTTAAAAGCCGTGACTATAGCGAAGGGGAAATAGAAAAAATAATGGGCGAAAACATTATGCGGGTTATGGAAGAAACGTGGAAGGGATCCGTTTGGGAGTACGATAGGGTAAAAATGCCGATAATAAGGCCAAAAATCGCTATGGGTCAGGGGATAGGCGAAGGGATGTCGGTATTATCCGCGGAAGTGGAAACTGTGGCATCGGGCTCAGAGATTGATCCCCAAAGCCCTAGGGTGATAGTCGATGGCAAGGTCTACATACCGGAGTTTAACCCTGGAAAGGGCGCGATTTCCCTTAGGCTTAAGGAACCATTGATGGAAAAATTCCACGTCGTTACCTTTTATGTTGCGACCGAAGACGGGAAATCCTGTAGGGAAACTAGGATCTTTTATATACAATAGGCGGCGATATGAAACGTAAATTCTGGTTTACAAAGTATTGAGGAATAAAGCCCTTTGAACATTATAGGTAAGGGTACGGATAATGCATAGGCCTGTAATCGGCCTAACAAAGATCGTTTGATTGTATAGGTACGATAATTTAAAAAAAAATAACGGGGAGGAGATTTTATTATGAAAAAACACGTTAAAAGCAATGTGCATTGGGTAGGTAAAGTCGATTGGGAGCTTAAAAAATTCCATGGTGAGGAGTACTCGACACATAGCGGGTCCACTTATAATGCTTACTTGATTCAAGAAGAAAAGAATGTGCTTATAGACACCGTATGGGCACCCTTTTCTAAGGAGTTTGTGGACAATCTGGCCCAAGAGATTGATCTGAACAAAATTGATTACATAATAGCAAACCACGGTGAGGTGGATCACAGCGGCGCGTTGCCGGAGCTGATGAAACGTATTCCCGATACGCCTATATACTGTAGCGCAAACGCGGTAAAATCCCTTAGGGGGCAGTACCATGGCGATTGGGATTTTAATGTAGTAAAAACCGGGGACAGCTTAGATATAGGCAACGGCAAAAAATTAATATTTGTGGAGATGGCGATGCTACATTGGCCGGATAGCATGGCAACGTACTTAACAGGGGACAATATACTGTTTAGTAATGATGCCTTTGGCCAGCACTATGCCACGGAAAGGCTATTCAATGATCTGGTGGACCAGTGCGACCTATTCGAAGAAGCTATAAAATATTATGCAAACATATTGACACCCTTTAGCAGGATACTTACTAAAAAACTCAATGAAGTGATATCCCTAGGGCTACCTATAGACATGATCGCTACAAGCCATGGCGTTATATGGCGTGATAATCCCATGCAGATAGTCGAGAAGTATGCTCAGTGGGCGGATAATTACCAGGAAAATCAGATAACCATAGTATATGATACTATGTGGGGCGGTACAAAAAGGCTCGCCGAAAGGATAGCCGAGGGAATAGGCCTTGTGGATCCCGATGTCGTTGTAAAGGTGTTTAACCTGCCAAAGAGCGATGAAAACGATATAATAACCGAAATCTTCAGATCAAAAACAGTTGTCTTAGGTTCGCCGACGGTTGGTAATACCGTGCTTCACTCAATAGCGGGGTTTGCACATTTAATGAAACAGATGAAGTTTAAGGACAAAAAGGCCGCGGCCTTCGGCTGTTACGGTTGGAGCGGCGAATCCGTAAAGGTGCTTAACGATTTATTAGAGGATGCGGGTTTTAAACTTATAGCCGAGGGTTATAAAAACCTTTGGAATCCCGACGAATCAAGACAGCTAGAGGCCGTGGAATTCGGCAAAGATATAGCGCGGGCATAGGAATACCCTCCCTCCGATAGTTTAGTGCCGTGGAGTATTGCATGGCGAAATATATATTATATCTGGGGACATTTAGCGGCGGTTCCGTTATTATCGGGGGATAGAAAAGGTAGGGGATTTATTTGGGGTTCAATTTAGAAGTATGGCTTACGAGTCCGTTTATTCTAATGTCCATGGCAGTATTTACGGGGGTGCTGCTAGGCCGGCTCAAAATAGGGAGATTTAGTTTCGGCATATCCGGCGCCCTTTTTACGGGGCTCGTTATCGGATGGTTTATATATAATAAGTACACGCTTTTATATAAAGGAGCGGTATATATTCCCGACCATGTTTCCAGCCTGATCCAAGACGGTGTTATACATATAAATTTTTTCTATTTGTTTTTAATACTCTTCGTCGCCGCGGTGGGTCTTCTTGCAGCAAAGGACCTCGGTGTAGTGGTAAAAAAGTACGGGGCAAAGTTTGTAACCCTGGGTTTTTTGATAACCTTTACCGGCGCCGCCACAACATATATTATGTCCCTTCTAAGCCCCGGCAGGGATCCCTTTGCAATAGCGGGGGTCTATACAGGGGCCCTGACCAGCTCACCGGGCCTTGGAGCCGCTATCGAAGCTGTATCGGTTCACGGTAAGGATGCGGAGGCGGCTGTAGGTGCCGGCTATGCTATTGGTTATCCCTTCGGCGTATTAGTCGTAATTCTTGCGATAAATTTCATACCTTTAATATTCGGACTAAACCTTGAAAATGAGAAAAAGATATTCCAAAGGGAGATGCGGGAGGCGAGGAGGGGTGCATCGAAGGCAAAGGATATACCCGAGGTGACCTTCGATATCCTAGGGTTTATGTGTACAATACTATTTGGTTACACGTTAGGGAGCATTAAATTTTATATGGGGCCCCTAGGATTTTTTAGCCTAGGCTCTACCGGCGGTGTATTGATCGGTGCATTAATTTTAGGCCATATAGGGACATTAGGGGCTATACATTTTAGGATGGACAACAGGATACTCGGGGCCATAAGGCAGGTATCCCTAGCCTTTTTCCTCGCAATAGTGGGACTTAGATACGGTTATAGAGTCTTTGATGCTATATTAAGCGGCGGGGCGTACTTTGCCTTCGTATCGTTGGTCGTAGGAAGTGCCGCTATCCTTATAGGCTATATAGTGGGTAGATATTTGTTCAGGCTTAATTGGATAATGCTATCCGGGGCCATTTGCGGCGGCATGACTTCAACGCCGGGCCTTGGGGCTGCTATAGATGTCCTAGGTAGCGATGACCCTGCATCGGGATACGGGGCGGCCTATCCCTTTGCACTTTTGGGTATGGTCATATTTACTATACTGCTTTTTCGTATATAAATAGAGAAACAAGTGATGCGGGGAAGGTCGTGTTTATCCAATAGGGGGGTCATTGACAATAAAGGAAAACAGTTTTATAATGTGTATATATTGTACTATATACGGCGTAGCGGAGACGTTATATTACCGTTATCTTGGACGATGGAAGGACCCGGCCCCTAGGCGGTATTTTTCCAAACTTTGTCCCTAAAGTGACGAATAGAAGAATGTAATCCTATCAGTATCTTGTATATAAAAAAGAACGATAAAAATAAAAGGTACGGTAGCTTGGTATAATAGCATCGAAAACAACGAATACGCATAAAGGCGATGATAGGGAAAGTAAGGGTACGAAAACCCCTCCAGAGAAGGGATGCCATAGGCTGTAAACATCCCTGGGTTCGGACCTTGAAAACCGCCCTGGAGTCCCGCACGTAGCATAAGTGTAGGCGGTGGTACCGTTATAACCGCAATAAAGTGGATTAAAAATCAATTTAGGGTGGAACCGCGGGAACAACCTCTCGTCCCTTAGTGCTATACTTGGGGCGGGAGGCTTTTTGATTCTGCGGATAAATCCGGGAATGGAGGATTAAAAATGGAAAAAATTAAGGTATTATTAAAGGACGGTTCAGAAAAGGAATGGAAAAAGGGTACTACTGTGAAGGAGGCGGCGGAGGCCCTAGGCAGTAACCTAGCCAAGGCTGCGATAATAGCCGAGATAGACGATAAACCTGTGGGGCTTGATTTTAAATTACAAGAAAATTGTAAGCTTAACATCCTTACCTTCCGAGATGAAAGCGGCAGGGATGCCTTCAGGCATACTAGCGCCCACGTATTGGCCCAGGCGGTTAAAAGACTTTTTCCCAAGGCGAAATTAGCCATAGGGCCCGCTATTAAAGACGGGTTTTATTATGACTTCGATGTAGATGAACCCTTTTCTACTGAGGATTTGACAGCTATTGAAGAAGAGATGGACAAAATAATAAAAGAGGACTACCCCTTAAAAAGAAGCGAAATGGGACGGGATGAGGCTATAGAATTTTTTAAATCCAAGGGTGAGGACTATAAAGTGGAACTCATTGAAGATCTAGACGATGATGAACCTATATCCCTTTATAGCCAAGGGGAATTTATCGACCTCTGTGCCGGGCCCCATGCACCGTCCACCGGAAAGATCAAGGCCTTTAAACTCCTCAACGTGGCAGGGGCTTACTGGCGGGGTAGCGAAAGAAATAAAATGTTGCAAAGAATCTACGGTACCTCCTTCGAAAAGAGTAAGGATCTAAAGGATTACCTAGATATGCTAGAGGAGGCCAAACGGCGGGACCATAGAAAGTTGGGCCGTGAACTGGATCTGTTTAGTATAATGGAGGAGGGGCCGGGGTTTCCTTTTTTCCATCCCAAAGGGATGGTCGTTAGGAATATATTAGAGGATTTTTGGCGAAAAGAGCATATAAAACATGGCTATCAGGAAATAAAAACGCCTATAATATTGAGCGAAGAATTGTGGCAACGTTCGGGGCATTGGGATCATTATAGGGAGAACATGTATTTCACCGAGATAGATGATGCCGGGTATGCAGTAAAGCCTATGAACTGTCCCGGCGGGATGTTGCTTTACGGACGAAGGATGCATAGTTATAGGGACTTGCCGCAAAGGGTTGCGGAACTAGGTCTCGTACACCGGCATGAACTATCAGGGGCCCTCCATGGGCTTATGAGGGTAAGGTGTTTTACCCAGGATGATGCCCATATATATATGCTGCCCTCCCAGATTAAGGAGGAGATAATAGGGGTTATAGAGCTTACGGATTACATGTACAGCGTGTTCGGTTTCGAGTATCATGTCGAATTATCCACTAAACCGGAAAATTCAATGGGCTCCGATGAGGATTGGGATGTTGCCACAAAGGCCCTAAGGGACGCCCTGGAAGAAAAGCAGATAGACTATAGGGTAAACGAGGGGGACGGAGCTTTTTACGGGCCAAAGATTGATTTTCACCTTAGGGATTGTATAGGTCGTACTTGGCAATGCGGGACAATACAGTTGGACTTCCAAATGCCCGAGCGGTTTGAGCTCGTGTATATAGGCGCCGACGGCGAAAAGCATAGGCCGGTGATGATACACAGGACTATATTCGGCAGTATAGAACGTTTTATAGCTATATTGACGGAACATTATGCCGGTGCATTTCCCGTATGGTTTGCCCCGGTCCAGGCTAAAGTGTTGCCCATTACCGATAAGCACAATGCCTATGCGAAACAAGTGTACGAAAAGCTAACTGAAATGGGCTTTAGAGTGGAGACGGATCTGCGCAACGAAAAAGTCGGGTACAAGATAAGGGAGGCCCAGATGGAGAAGATACCCTATATGTTGATCGTAGGCGACAAGGAATTAAAGGAGGGCACTGTATCTGTAAGGACTAGGGATAAAGGCGACCTTGGGGCAAGGAGCTTGGAGGGGTTTATTGAAGAAATAACCGAGGCGGTGGATAATAAGATATAGTATAAGGATTAACTGTGTTGGATCAATCCATGCTTTATAAGCCCGATTAGGATAGGGAGGGGGGTAATTTGAATCCGGTTATAGGTATCACCTGCAAGAGGGAGGATCTGGCTAATAAAAGTATAAACCGATTGGATCATGATTATATCGACGCTGTGTGCAAATCCGGCGGGCTGCCGATTATATTACCGGTATTAAAAGATGACAGCGTCTTTAAGGATTACGTTAGGATGGTTGACGGGATAATATTTACCGGCGGCGGAGATGTTTCACCTTTATACTTCGACGAAGAGCCGATAAAAGAGGTAACCAGCATCTGCCCTGATAGGGATAAAACCGAAATAGAACTCTTTCACCATGCCCATAAAAAGGGTATACCCATACTCGGTATATGCAGGGGCATGCAACTGATAAATATAGCCCTAGGCGGGGATATATATCAGGATATATATAAAGAGGTACCCGGGGCGATAGGTCATGTATGTGAAAGTACCCTACGGGATGGACACCATACGATAGATATAATCAAAGATAGCAGATTGTACGAAATAATGCGCAGAGAAAAACTGATAGTAAACTCCTTCCATCACCAGAGCGTAAAGAATTTAGGAAAAGGGTTAAAAGCAACATCTTTTGCCAGGGATGGGTTAATAGAGTCCGTAGAGTCGGCGACGGGGAATTTTATTATGGGTTTACAATTTCATCCGGAGAAGATGATAACCCTGCATAGGAGATTCCTGGGCATTTTTGATTACTTTATCGGCAAGTGCGGTCAATTTATAGAAAAACTGTCTATAAATCACGCCGGATTGATACAAGATAAAGGGGTAAAATAAAGCCCCAAAAAGGTTTAATAGGCTGCAAAGTCATAGTGTGTTGTATATATAATACGTAATTGATTTGTATGGGAAATAGCCGGCTTTTTCGTCGGCTATTTCCCATATAAAGTTATGTAGGAACCAGATCCAGGGGCTAAAAATAGTTGTTATATATTGAAAGCCCTATACAAAAATGTATATAATAGATATAGATCAGATTTTGTTTATGGTACACTTAAAATTTTCAATAAAATATACGGATAGGAGGGGAGTTACGAATAAGAACTACATAACGTTTTTAAATATTAATACGAGGGGGAATAAACATGGGTAAACTAGCCGACATTGATTGGGGTTCGCTGGGTTTTAAGTACATGAAAACGGACTTTCGTTATGTTTCAGTCTGGAAGGATGGCAAATGGGACGAAGGTAAGCTGGTAGAGGATAATAAACTTTGCATCAGCGAAGGTTCAACAGCACTGCATTATGGCCAACAATGTTTCGAGGGGATGAAGGCATACCGTACTAAGGATGATAGGATATTGCTGTTTAGGCCCGATCAGAACGCGAAGCGTATGCAAGAAAGTTGTAAAAGGGTACTAATGCCCGAGGTACCTGTAGAGAAATTCGTTGATGCCTGCGTTCAGGTTGTAAAGGCGAATAAAAAGTATGTACCCCCTTATGGTACCGGTGCCACACTTTATTTAAGGCCGATGGTAATAGGTGTAGGGGATAATATTGGCGTATCGCCGGCCCCGGAATACATATTCTGCGTGTTCTGTACCCCCGTGGGCGCATATTTTAAAGGGGGTATGGCGCCGGTTAACTTTATAGTATCCGATTACGATAGGGCGGCTCCCCAGGGTACCGGTGCTGCAAAGGTCGGCGGAAACTACGCAGGAAGCCTTATGCCGCACAAATTAGCGGTAGACGCAGGTTTTGCCGATTGTATATATCTAGATCCCGCTACCCATACGAAGATCGAGGAAGTAGGCGCGGCAAACTTCTTCGGGATTACTAAGGACAATAAATTTGTTACACCGGACTCCCCTTCTATACTTCCCAGTATAACGAAATACTCCCTCCTACAGGTAGCGAAGGATTATCTGGATATGGAGGCGGAAGAACGGGATGTATACATTGATAACTTGGATGAGTTTGCCGAAGCCGGAGCCTGCGGCACGGCTGCAGTGATAACTCCTATAGGTGGGATTAAGTATAAGGATAAACTACATGTTTTCTACAGTGAAACGGAAGTAGGTCCTAAAACTAAAAAACTTTACGACACTTTGTGCGGAATACAGTTTGGTGATATAAAGGGGCCTGAGGGTTGGGTCGTAGAAGTAAAGTAATATCTACGGGATGCCGATAAGCTCCCTTTCATTAACCAATTTTTAACCTTTTCAGAGATTAGCTATAAAGGGGTTCGTAATATGGCAGTTTTAAAATGGTCGGTTACTAGGGGGCCGACCATTTTAATTGACAAAAAACGGCCAATCCATTATTATATTACTAGAGTATAACAACGAAACACCCTGATTTATAACGCGCTTAACACCGAAAAACTAAAAAGGAGGGTTCCTATGAGAATAGCAATAGCAAAGGAAGGGGACCAGGTTTCACAGCATTTCGGGTACTGTGAGGGCTTTGAAATTGTTGATCTTGCAGAAGGTAAAGTTACCGGTAGAGATACGGTACCTAACCCTGGACATAAGCCGGGATTTTTGCCGGTGTTTTTAGCCGAGAAAGGTATTAATGTAATGATATCCGGGGGCATGGGTGGTTCGGCGTATCAACTATTTAAACAAAATAACATAGAGGTTTTAACAGGGGTCCAAGGGAGCGTATCCGACATAATAGACGCTTATGTTGCGGGTACTTTAAAGGCCCAAGGTGGGATATGCCAGGACCATAGTTTCAAAGGCGATTGCTGATGATGCATTGATTACTTAAAGGGGTATGGGGATCGATGGTTTGGTCCGCCCCTTTTTTGGTGTCCTAAAATTGCATATCGCCTGTAACTCTTTACCTGTGATGGTTTCTTTACGTAGTAGCTCCTGGGCTATTTTTTCTAGATACTCATTGTTTTCGAGTATTAAAGCCTTAGTTCTCCCGTAGGCCCGATCTATTATCTTTTTTATTTCCCGTTCAACTAGGGGCCTTGTTTCACCCTTATGGTTGTATTTATATATTATATTGCCTAGATCCGACATACCGAGTTCGCAGACCATTTTTTGGGCTATTTCATTAGCCTTCTCCAGATCGTCCTTAGCCCCTGTGGTTATCTCTTTGAACACTATTTCCTCGGCGGCCCTGCCTCCTAAAAGGATGCATATCTTATTATAGAGTTCATCCTTGGTGTGTAGGTATCTGTCTTCATCAGTGGCGTTCAAAACATAACCCATGGCCTGTCCCCTCGGCACGATGGATATTTTCTCTATTGGATTACTTTTTAATATTTTACCCATCAGAGCATGGCCAGCCTCGTGGTATGCCACTATCCTTCTTTCCCTTTCCATAACTGAAGGGTTTTTAAGTTGTAGTCCTATTAACACCCTTTCTATTGCCTGGGAAAATTCTTCGCTGGTTATATAATCCTTGTTCCTGCGCACGGCTAAAATCGCAGCCTCATTTGCAATACTGGCTAGGTGCGCGCCGGATACGCCATGGGTTTTTCGGGCTATGGCAGCCATGTTTACATCTTCGTTTAACGGCTTATTTTTAGTGTGCACCTTCAGTATCTCTTCCCGGGCCTTTACGTTAGGATTACCGATAAACATGTGCCGATCAAAACGTCCCGGTCGCAATAGCGCAGGGTCTAACATATCGATGCGGTTCGTAGCGCCTACTATTATTACGCTATCGTTGCTTTTAAAGCCGTCCATCTCCACTAGCAACTGGTTGAGCGTCTGATCCTTTTCGCTATTATTGTCCGCATTACGTATAGAGCCTATGGCATCTATCTCATCTATGAATACCACTGAGGGAATATTTTTTTTAGCCTTTTCAAAAAGTTCCCTTATTCGACTTGCGCCTACCCCTACATATTTTTCGACGAATTCCGAACCGCTGGCGTATATAAAATGTGAATTGGATTCTCCGGCTATTGCCGAGGCCATCAACGTCTTGCCCGTGCCCGGAGGCCCATGGAATAGTATCCCCTTAGGTATCCTCGCACCCATATCCCTGTACTTTTCTACGTTCCTAATAAAATCTATTATTTCATACAGTTCCTCCTTAACTTCTTCGAGGCCCGCCACATCGTTAAAAGTAATGGATTTTGAAACGTCATCGCCTTTATTTTTTTGCTCCTTAACCTTAATAGTAGCGGGGACCAATTCTGTATCTCCATCTAGTTTTAGGTAATAAATAAGGAGTGAAAGGGTTATAATTGTAAGTATTCCAAGGCTCCCCGGGCTACTGACGGGGTTTTCCTTCGAATACGTATAAGCAGTGATCATAGAAACTGTTATACCTAGGGAGCAAAATAAAGACCAAAAGATCAATTTCTTTTTCAACGAAATTTCCTGCCTTTCTCGGATTAAACTTGTAGTTTTATTTTTACCGAAAAAGAGCTAAATAATAAAGATATCTTAATATAAATAAATGGAAGCTAATATTAAAAATTCTGATTCATAAAATTTAAAAATTCGAAAAATTTGACAAGGGATTATTTAAAGTGTTATAATGTAATTCGGAAATTAAGCAGAAGCCTTCCGCTTCTCGCCCTTCGCCTAAGGCGCCGGGTTAAATGAACCGAATGTTTTGTGGTTTTGCGGACAGGTTTTTCCTGCCCGTTTTTTGTTAAGTTTATACAATCGCTTTAGATTAAATGTGACAAAGTTAGGTCTAAATTATAAAGGGAGGTGGTTGGATATTAGTAGGGATTTGCAGATTAACGAGCGAATAAGGGACAAAGAGGTAAGGCTTATCGACTCCGACGGAAAACAGTTGGGTATTATGTCTGCCCGGGAAGCACAGAATGTAGCTTATGACAGGCAATTAGACCTTGTAAAGGTAGCCCCTTATGCAAAGCCGCCGGTGTGTCGTATTATGGATTATGGTAAATATAAATACGAAGCCAGCAAAAAAGAACGGGAAGCCAAAAAGAATCAAAAAGTGATAAACCTAAAAGAGGTCAGACTGTCTCCGACTATAGAAAAACACGATCTGGATGTAAAGCGTAGAAATGCGGAAAAGTTTTTAGGTAACGGAGATAAGGTTAAGGTTAGCATAAGGTTTAGGGGTAGACAGCTAAGCCATACTGATATCGGACGTGTTATAATGGAAAAGTTCGCCGTTGAGCTAGAGGACCATGCAATAGTAGAAAAACGGCCAAAACTTGAGGGCAAAAATATGATAATGATCATGTCGCCTAAGTAGACGTACAGGACGGGAGGTAGTATGCATGGCAAAAATGAAAACCCATAAAGGGGCGGCCAAAAGATTTAAATTGACTAAAACCGGTAAGATAAAAAGGGCTAAGGCTTATAAAGGCCATATTCTTACAAAAAAATCGGCTAAGCGAAAAAGGAATCTAAGGCAGGGCACCTATGTCAGCGAGGCCGAAACAAAAAGGATCAAAAAATTATTACCCTATGCATAGGTAGAGGACGAGGAGGATAAGAAATGGCCAGAGCAAAAAGAGCTGTCAGCGCGAATAAAAAACGTAAAAAAGTGTTGAAGCTGGCAAAGGGTTATAGAGGGGCAAAGAGCAAACTATATAGGACAGCGAACCAAGCAGTGATGAAATCTTTAATGTATTCATATATAGGCCGAAGGCTTAAAAAACGTGATTATAGAAGATTATGGATAACCAGAATAAATGCTGCCTCCAGGGCTAACGGGATGTCCTATAGTAAATTTATAGGCGGCCTTAAAAATGCCGGTATAGAAATAAATAGAAAGATGTTAGCGGATATGGCAGTAAACGACGTCGAAGGTTTTAAAGAATTGGTAAGTGCCGCGAAAAGTCAGCCCCAAGGGTAACAGCTAAAAAGTAAGGGATAAAGAAGTGAGCCGAAGGGTTCACTTTTTTGCATAGTGGGGATAATTGCACATAATATACGTAAAAATAACGGGCAGGGCCTAAAAGGGGTGTTAGTTTGATAACCAGCCGGGATAATGCTCTAATAAAAAGGATAATAAGTCTTCATAGGACGGCGGGGAGAAAAAAGGCATGCCAATATTTTATTGAAGGTGTCCGTGGGGTAATGCAGGCCCTTGATGCAGAGGCACCCGTTGTTGAAATTATTTATGCCGCACCGGTATATGGGCAACGGGGAGGCGAAGGCTTAATGCGGAGGGTCCGAGGGGCGGGGCTAATAGTATCGGAGGTAAATGAAAGCCTATTTAAGGTCATAAGCGATACCGAAAGCCCACAATACGTAATGGCGGTTATCGATATAGAGCCTGACGACCCCGAGGTGGCCCTTAGACCTAAGGAGGGTTTATTTGTAATAACCGATGGCATCCAAGACCCGGGGAATCTAGGTACTATCATACGTACCGCCGACGCAACGGGGGTACAGGGCGTGTTCCTACTAAGGGGTACCACGGATCCATATAGCCCAAAGGTTATAAGAAGCACTATGGGATCAATATTTAGCATCCCGATAATACGTGAAGGAAATGATAGGGATTTGCTCAGTTTGCTACGGGATAAAAAAGTAAGGATTATAGCCGCGGAGCCGACGGGGGACGATGTATATTGGGACATAGATTTTAATGGCAAAGTAGGGATATTAATAGGCAACGAGGCTAACGGGGTATCGTCCAGGGCAAAAAAGTATGTGCATAGGAGCATCACCCTTCCGATGCACGGCAAAGCGGAATCCCTTAATGCAGCGATAGCCTGCGCCGTTTTGCTCTACAAAGCATTGGAACAAAGGTCGATGTAACAATGTCTTGTAATGGTTTAGACCCTGTGATATAATAAATCGACAACAGGTTGTAAATGGTAGTATAAGATGAAGGGTGGTCTTTATTTAATGCTTACTGCGGATGTATTCTGGAGAATGTTTGAGGCTACCGGATCTATAGTTGCCTACCTAATGTATAGGAGTTTTATTACACAATAGAGAATATATATTAAATACGATGAAGAAGGAAAGTAGATAGGTTTCATTTGGCAGAGAGGGGATGTCATCGGCTGAAAGCATCCCCCAAAATGGACCCCTTTGAAGTTCCCTTTGGAGTAGCGAAGCTGAATTCTATCATAGGCTGTATTCTATAATGGATAGTAGGTTTCGACGTTAGGCATACGTTATTTAGCCCGACTATTTCAACGAGACCGTCACAAAAACGGTGAAGTAGGGTGGAACCACGGAGTTCTTGACTTCGTCCCTTGGACGAGGTTTTTTTATTTTTATTAACGGCAGTTTTCTAGAAAAATCTGCAAAGAAGAAAGGGGATTGAATAGAGTGCAAAAAGAGATTGAATCAATATTAAAAAACGCGCAACAGGATATAGAAAGATGCCATGAACTACCTAGCCTTGAAAGTAGCAGGGTTAAGTATCTAGGTAAAAAAGGGGAACTAACTGTTTTGTTGCGAAGTATGGGGAAAATGCCTCCGGAAGAAAGGCCCGTTATGGGGAAACTTATAAATAGGGGCAAAGCAGAGGTAGAAAAGCTATTAGCGGCTCAGAAGGAGAGTATCCTTCAATTGGAAAAGGAGAGGATGCTAAAGGAGGAGGAGCTTGATGTTACCCTGCCGGGCAAAAAGTTCCCCCGGGGCAAAAAGCATCCCCTTACAAAGACCCTCGATGAGATAAAGGACATATTCCTAGGCCTTGGGTTCAGCGTTGCCGAGGGTCCGGAAATGGAGCTGGCCTACTATAATTTCACAGCGCTTAATATACCTAAGGACCACCCCGCAAGGGATGTCCAGGACACGTTTTATATCACCGAGGATATTGTATTGCGTACCCATACATCGCCTAATCAACCGCGGGTTATGGAAAAGTGTAAGCCCCCCATAAGAATAATAGTTCCCGGTAGGGTCTATAGGTCCGATGATGTCGATGCAACCCATTCGCCGGTTTTCCATCAGATTGAGGGGTTAGTGGTGGATGAGGGCATAACCCTCGGCGATTTAAAGGGTACCTTCGATCTGTTTGTAAAGGAATTGTACGGGGAGCACATACAGACAAAGTTTCGGCCCAGCCATTTCCGCTTTACGGAACCCTCGGCAGAGATTGACGCGACTTGTTTCGCCTGTGGTGGTAAGGGTTGCCGAGTATGCAAGAACACCGGCTGGATAGAGCTAGCCGGCTCGGGTATGGTGCATCCCGCCGTCCTTGAAGGGTGCGGTATTGACACTAATAGATATACCGGGTTTGCCTTTGGGATGGGGTTGGACCGTTTAGCTTTGCTTAAATACGGCATAGAGGATATGAGATTGTTGTTTGAAAACGATGTAAGATTTTTAAAGCAATTTTAGGAGGGTGAAAAATGCTGGTACCGATTAATTGGTTAAGGGATTATGTCGATATTGGGACGGATATTGAAACTTTGTCGGATATGTTAACTATGTCCGGGACGATGGTGGAGCGTATCCTAAAATCCGATCAAGTTATTGATAAGGTTGTTGTGGGGAGGGTACAGGAAATAAAACCCCACCCTAATGCGGATAAGCTAGTAATAGGTATTGTGGATATAGGGAATGAAAATATTCAATTAGTAACCGGGGCAAAGAACGTACAGGCGGGGGACTATATACCAGTAGCCCTAGATGGGGCGGTGTTGCCCGGGGATGTCGAAATAAGGGGAGGAAAAATAAGGGGCGAAGATTCCCAGGGCATGATGTGTTCAGCCCTAGAGTTGGCATTGGATCTGGAAAAACTATCCGCCAAGCAAAGGGAGGGCATATATATCCTAGAGGGGCAACATAAGCCCGGAACCGATATTAAAGAAGTGCTTACATTAGACGAGAAGGTACTCGATGTAGAGATAACCACTAACAGGCCCGATTGCCTTTGTATGCTCGGGGTAGCCCGGGAAGTAGGCGCGGTGCTCGGTGTCCCATACCGTATGCCGGATATTCGGATAAAGAATGCCAAGGGAAATGTAAAGGATTATCTAAAGAATATAACGATAGAGAAGCCGGACAAATGTTTTAGATATCTTATTAGGGTTATTGATAACATTAACATAAAACCATCACCGCAGTGGATGCAAAAAAGATTGATACAGGCGGGTATGAGACCGATAAACAATATAGTGGACATAACTAACTACGTTATGTTGGAGTTAGGCCAGCCTATGCATGCCTTTGATCTGGAAAAGGTAGCCGGTAGAGAGATAATCGTAAGGAATGCAAAGGATGGTGAAAGGATAGTTACGTTAGATGGCAAGGAAAGGATTTTGGACAACGGGGATCTCGTCATTGCAGATACCCGTGAGCCCGTAGGTATAGCCGGTGTAATGGGCGGCGAATATTCCGAGATAATGCCTGATACCCGTACAATACTTCTTGAAAGTGCCACGTTTTATGGTTATAGCATAAGACAGACGAGTAAAAAACTAGGCCTATGGAGTGAAGCCTCTTTTCGTTTTATACGCGGCATCTATGAGGATCTAGCCGGTATAGCCGCTGACAGGGCTGCAATGCTAATGGAGGAACTAGGTGCCGGTGAGGTGATAGACGGCGTTTTTGATGTATACCCGAACCCGCAAAAGCCCTATAACCTCGCGGTAAATGCCCAAAGGATAAACGAGCTAATAGGTATAGATATACCGGCGGATGATATGAAGGACATGTTAGGCCGTCTAGGGATGGACGTGAAGGAAAACCGTGGCAATCTAGATATTACTGTGCCTACATTCCGGAAAGACATTCAGCTGGACCATGATATCGCTGAAGAGGTCGCAAGGCTTTATGGTTTTGATAACATACCTAAGACCGTCATGTCCGGTAATTGGGTGTTAGGCAAAAAAACGTTCAGGGAAAGGGTAATGGATAAAATCCGCGACACGTTATGTGGCTACGGATTATACGAAATATCTACCTATTCCTTCGAAAGCCCTTCAGTATTCGATAGGATAAACCTGCCTAAGGAAAGCCCCCTAAGGAAGGCGATACCCATACAAAATCCCCTTGGCGAGGAATACAGCATAATGCGGACGACTCTATTACCCGCGATGCTTAACGTAATAGCACTAAACTATAACAGGGGCAACGAGGGGGCAGGGTTCTATGAGATCGCGCCGGTATTTATCCCCAAGAAGTTGCCCCTTAAGGAACTCCCCGATGAAAGGTTAACTATTTCCCTCGGCATGTACGGCGACGAGGACTTTTATTCGGTGAAGGGCAGGGCGGAGGGCCTGTTCGATGAGCTTAATATAGCCGGGTACGAGTTCAGAAAGGTACAAAACCCAAGCTATCACCCCGGCCGTGCCGCGGAGATATTGATAGGGGATAAGGTATTGGGCATCATAGGCGAGGTTAACGACGATATTGTTTCGGGTTATGGTATCGGCGGACGCGTATACGCCGGTGAGCTAAATTTTGACTTGCTAATGGATAATATGGATCACTCTGTAACCTATTCCCCGTTACCAAGATTTCCTTCAGTTAAAAGGGATATAGCCCTTATAGTAGATAAAAATATAGCAGCAGGGTCAATCGAAAATATAATTAGGGATGCCGGAGGCGATCTAGTGGAGGATATAAAGCTCTTTGATGTGTATACCGGTGAGCAGATCCCTAAGGGGAAAAAGAATATTGCATATTCTTTGACACTAAGGTCTAAAGAGAGGACCCTAAAGGAGCAGGAAGCGAATGAAGCGATAGGAAATATATTGCGTGAACTGCTAACGCAAACCGGTGCTACCCAAAGACAATAGGTTAACTATATATAAAGTGTTAATAATATTACTTTACTTGTCATTTAAGAGGGCGAAGCCCGAAGAATCTTCTTGGAGGCAGACATAAGATCCTTCGCTACGCTCAGGATGACACGCTAGAAGATGTAAAGTCTTTATCACGTTATATATAATACCTAAAAATGTGGCAAACAAAACGTCCCCCTGCCACAAAGTGGGAGGTGGGAAATGGGATGTGGGATGTGGGATGTGGAAGGTGGAAGGTGGATAGTGGGAAATGGGAAGTGGGAAGTAGGAAGTGGGAGGCATTAGGCTGTCCGGAGC
>CAZDSH010000021.1:0-21119 GCA_964508195.1 uncultured Clostridiaceae bacterium | reverse complement strand
GCCTAATGCCTTTCACTTCCCACTTCCCACTTCCCACTTCCCACTTCCCACTTCCTACTTTC
This sequence comes from uncultured Clostridiaceae bacterium, assembly GCA_964508195.1. Lineage (GTDB taxonomy): Bacteria > Bacillota > Clostridia > Ch29 > Ch29 > JAAYEV01. Next base: position 21,057 of record CAZDSH010000021.1, on the reverse strand, counting down.
AAGCATAGCTTCGCATCAGCCACAAATGTGCCACGCGAATGTGGCAAACAAAACGTCCCCTTGCCACGCAATGTGGCAAACAAAACGTCCCCTTGCCACGCGAATGTGGCAAACAAAACGTCCCCTTGCCACGGGGGATGCGAAATAAATATTATTATGAAATTGTTATGATTATTGGTATACTATTAACTGGTGGAGCGTTATTGCAAATTATTAAAGGCAGGGTTTTCTATAAGGGAGGTTAGTACATGGTAAGAACTGTAGGTACGGTAGTAAGGGGTATCAGGGCTCCGATAATAAACGAAGGGGATGACCCTGTTAAAATGGTGGTGGATTCGGTTATGGCGTCCGCAGCCTCGGAAGGATTTAATTTAAGGGATAAAGACGTAATAGGTATAACCGAATCCTTCATAGCCAGGGCCCAGGGCAACTATGTATCCTTAGACGATATAGCCTCCGATGTAAGGGACAAATTTACCGGAGAAATAGCGGTCCTTTTCCCCATACTCAGCAGAAATAGATTTGCGATGGTGCTAAAGGCCATAGCGATGGGCGTCGAAAAAGTTTATTTATTTCTAAAATATCCTTCCGATGAGATGGGAAACCCGATTATGGATGTGGAAAGGATGGACAAGGCCGGCATCAATCCCTATACAGACGTGTTAACCGAGGGGGAATACAGGAAGATTTTCGGGCGTAATGTGGCCCATCCCTTTACCGGTATTGATTATATTAAATATTATAAGGACATGGCATCGGATGGAAACATCGAAGTGATATTGGCCAACAATCCCACGGTGGCTTTGAATTATACCGGCAAAATACTTACAGCCGATGTCCATAACAGGCGAAGGAGCAAAAGAATATTAAAGGCCGCCGGTGCGGAATCAGTATACGGTCTGGATGATTTGATGACAAACCCTGTAAATGGAAGCGGCTATAATCCGGAATTCGGATTGTTGGGCTCTAATAATGCTACTAAAACGAGTATAAAACTGTTCCCGAGGGATTGTGACAAAGTAGTGAACAAAGTGCAACAGGTTATTCTTGAAAAAACCGGTAAACATGTTGAAGTGCTTATCTACGGTGATGGCGCCTTTAAGGACCCCCAGTGTAAGATATGGGAATTAGCCGACCCGGTGGTGTCCCCGGGTTATACCGAGGGGCTTAGGGGCACTCCCAAGGAAATAAAGATAAAGTTTATAGCGGACAACGATCTCATAGGATTAGGAAGCCGCGAAAAGGCCGATGCGATTAAGGAAAGATTAAGGCAAAAAACAGAAAATATACCGGATGACTATGCGTCTATCGGTACAACGCCGAGGCAGCTAACGGACCTTTTAGGGAGCCTTTGCGATTTAACCAGCGGTAGCGGTGACAAGGGGACGCCTATAGTCCTCGTGCAGGGTTATTTTGACGACTATTCAAAGGAATAAATCCTGTGTTTTACAATTGAAAATTACCAAGTAGTGGCGTAAAGTCACGATGGTAGCGTGCTGTGGGTTTACCCGTGACATCTTGCCCTGCTTTGTTCGCATGTCATGCGCTACGATGGTAGCGTGCTGTGGGTTTACCCGTGGAGCGTATGCTAAAAATGAGTCGGTACAGGAAAAGGGTACCGACTTTTTGATATATTTTTTAAAGGTTGTGCATAGGGGCATAAAGACATTTCTTTTTTTTTCTAAAAGATGAAACAATTAAAATGTTTAATACACTATCAACAGGGATAACTCTATAGTAATGGTTGTTAAGTACAACGCTTTTTCCGCATATTTGTTACAGGGACCGATGGGACGGCAAAGGGGAGGGCTTCGACGGATGAAGGGTTGATTAAACGGATAGAAGGAGGCTGTTTTTTTGAAAAGGGAACTAAGGGACGACAAAACAAGGGATAGAAATAACGATGGACGAAGAGGTTCCGTAGTTAAAATAATAATTCCAATACTTATAGTAGCGGCCGTGTTCAGTATATGGATATACAAAAATTCATCCCGGGGCAATGATACTAATGAAAGGGATACTTCGGAGTTCGCCCTTGATGCTACGGCGGATTTTGATCTTGAACAAATATTATCCTATGGGCTGCCTACTATGATAGTCCTTGGTACTGATTATTGTCCCCCGTGTTTGGAGATGATGCCTATAATAGAAAAGGTTAACAAGGACTACAGGGAAAGGGCCATGATCAAGTATGTGGATGTGGATAAAAACCCCCAGGCAGCGACGCACTTCGGATTAAGGGTTACGCCGACACAGTTTTTCTTAACCGATGAAGGGGAACCCTACGGCTATCATGAAGGGTTTTTATCCGAGGAAGAAATAATAAGGATACTAGGGGAGCTTGGTGTAAAATGATAGATAGATGGCTAAGTATAATGGGAAATTTGATAATCGAAAACTTTTGGGTAGCCCCGCTGCTGGCCTTTGTTTCCGGGGTGCTTACTGCATTTACCCCATGCTCGTTATCAAGTGTACCCCTTATAATAGGCTACATCGGCGGGCGTACCGTTGACGATACGAAAAAGGCCTTTAAGTATTCCCTGGCTTTTTGTAGTGGTATAGCGGTAACCTTTACGGTGCTCGGTGCCTTAGCATCGCTATTCGGTAGGCTTACCCGGGGTTTCGGGGCATGGTGGTATATCTCCCTCGGGGTTTTGATGGCCCTTATGGCGCTGCAGATGTGGGATATTATAAATATAATGCCGAAGCAACTAGAGCCAATAGGCAAAAACCCCCGAAGGGGATACATGGGGGCCGTGGCCCTAGGGATGCTCGGAGGGTTTTTCGCATCCCCCTGCGCAACGCCGGTACTAGTTGTATTATTGGCGATGATCGCCCAAAGGGGAAACCTACTATGGGGTATACTACTTCTGCTCCTTTATTCAATAGGCCATAGTATGCTTTTGCTCATTGCGGGGACGTCCATGGGCCTTGCGGGTAAGTTCGGATCCTCCGCCAGGTTTAACAGGCTTGGACGGATATTCAAAATCGTCATGGGTGCAGCGATCCTGTTGCTATCCTTTTATATGTTTTATTTAGGTTTTTAAAAGGGCCTTTGCACAACATTATTTATATATCGGTATATATCAAAGTATGATTAACCTGTTTAATACAATAACTGCTGTCATGCCTATAAGTATCGTTATAAGAACATTCCTTGTTTTGTAGGCGGTAAATGCCGCTAAAACCCCGGCTAAAAGGTAACTGTTTTTAAGGGTTAGATCTATATACCCCTCGGGCATAATAAGAGCCGGCACTACTAAGGCGGTTAAAAACGCCGTAGGCACATGCTTTAACCATCGCTCCATCCAGGGGGGCATACCGGTGTTTGCAAATAGCATTTGGGAACCTATGCGGGTGATAAATGTGGCAATGGCCATGCCAATTATAATTGAAAGAAGTCTAGGATTCATGTTTTTTGCCCCCCTTCCAGTAAACCACCGCTTATAGCTGCAACTACTGCTGCCAATATAATGTACCACTTACCCGGCAGGATCGTCGCACCCCATACCGCGCACAGGGCTGATACAATAGTTACGATGATAGAGGTTTTGTCCACAAGGCGTGGTATAAGTAGCACCATAAATGTCGCAGGGAGGGCAAAGTCTATACCCCATTCTAAGGGGTCAGGTATTACGCTGTAAAAGTAAGCCCCTACATAGGTGGAGATATTCCATGCGATATAAAGGACAGAAAACACGCCTAACTGATAATTGTAGTCATAGCCCTTCCTTTCAATACGGTCCACGGTTAATGCATAGCTTTCGTCCACTATCCCAAAGGCCAAAAAATACTGAAGGGGCTTAGGGAGTTTTAAAAAATAAGGTGAAAGATAGGCACCCATAAGAAGATGGCGTAGGTTCACTACGAAGGTGGTAAATACTATCGTCCACCAACTGGTTATCCCCGAACCAACCATTGCGATGGCAATGAACTGTGAAGCCCCGGCGAATACTATCATGGACATAAAGGTTATCTCGAATACGGAAAAGCCCGCGGTCCTTCCCATTATACCGCTGGTAAGCCCAAAGGGAATTATACCGGCGGTGACGGGCAGGCTGTCCTTAACTGCTTCCCTCCATACCCTAGGATCAATGTTTAGCCCTTTGCTAAGGGTGTTTTTGTTCGTCAACAGATGCAACTCCTTTGCGTTTATCATACACCATTCTATATGCCGGCATAATTATTTGCAACAACCGAACTATTTTTAATTTTTATTCTTCGTATTCATCCGCCGCCCACAGGCGGGAACAATGAAAGTACGTCCCCTTCGGTAAGGGGCGTATTAAGGTCAGCATTTCTGCCGTTTATAAGGAACAAGGCTACATCCTCAGGCTTAATTTGCAACATATCCAATACATCCCCTAGGATGAAATTTGGTTCTATTTTAAGAACTGATACTTTATCCCTTTTATGCCTTAAGGTGGCGAACAGCCTAACCTCGATCTTTATGGGCGTTACTGCCATTTTATCAATCCCCCTGCCTATATTGATTAAAGCACCATAAAGGCCCCGTCTCCAAAGCCTTTATGATGCTTTATATTGCCTATATATAGGGATTAGCACCGATTTATGGGCTAATTTTCTATTGCAAGTTCTTTAAGTTTTTCCGGTGTCGGCACTCCCTCTGCGTCCCAACCCCTTACTTCATAGTACTTCGGGAGCAGTTCATCTAGTTTATGCACCCATCCCTTTGAGGGCCCCTCGGGTATAGGTTCATTTAACAGCCTCGGCGGGAGCGTATCCTGGGAGGCGTCTATACCCGCCCTTAGGTTATACAGCTTTTCCAGATTCCAAATCCTTTCCCCGGCCTGTATGAACTCATCACCGGTCATATCGGTACCGCAGACGGCGTTATACAAAGCTGCATAATCGTCGGCACCTAATGCAAAGGACGTAAACAGGCAAAGGCCAGAGGAATCTATAGCGGCTGTTAGGTCTTGGAATATTTTTGCCCACTCAGGTTTTCCCTGTAGCTCGAACCTGTCTAGTTGTTCAGGAAGACCTAAAATCTCCGGCGAAACGAGGTAGCCCCTTACATGGCACCCGCCCCTGTTAGAAGTGGCGTACTGTAACCCATGGCCTTGGATGCCCCTAGGATCATAGGCCGGAAGTTCCAGCTTTTTAACCGACATGGATAGCTCCGGCATACCGTACATTTCGCAAAGCCTATAGGAACCCTGGGCCAGTTTTGCACCTAGCCCGTCTTCATCAGCCATCCTTCTCGACCATTCTATGATAGCATCGCCGTTGCCCCATACAAGCTCCGGGCCACCGTCTAGGTCGGCTTCTTTTATGAGGCCCTTTTCATAAAGTTCCATAGCCGCGGCTATTGTCGCACCGGCGGAGATAGTGTCCACACCGATTTCATTACACCAATAGTTCGCTTTTATAATATCCGGCAGGCTAGAAACGCCGCAATCGGAACCGAAGGCCCATATAGTCTCGTATTCGGGGCCGTCAATTGCAATGTCATCCACCTTGCTGTATCTTCCGCAGGCGATGGGACACCTGAAACAGGGGCTCTTCCTATCCAGATATTTTTCCGCTAGCGTTTCGCCGCTTATATCCTCGGCCTTATCAAAGGTCGATAGCTGGAAATTGTTCGTCGGGAATACGCCGGTTTCGTTGATTACATTCACTAAAACCGCGGTACCGTAAGTGGGAAGTCCCTCACTTGTAACGGCATTTGCTTTTATTTTCTCTAAGGATGCGGCGTATGCCTGTTTCAGCTTGTCATTATCAGATATTTTGACCTTTTGGGTGCCCCGTACTACAATGGCCTTAAGGTTTTTTGAACCCATAACTGCGCCTACACCGGATCGGCCTGCGGCCCTGCCGACATCATTTATAATGGCGGCTATCATGGACAATCCCTCGCCGGCGGGACCGATCGCAGCGACTTTAACCTTTTCGCCGTGTTCCTTTTCCAGAATATGCGTCGTTTCGGAGACCATTTTACCCCATAGATGTGAAGCATCCTTAAGCTCGGCTTTATCGTCTGCAATGTTTAAATAAACCGGAGTCTTTGCCTTTCCTTCAAAGACTATTATGTCGTAGCCGGCCATCTTAAGCTCCGCCCCCCAGAAACCGCCGGAATTCGACGATGCAATAGCACCTGTTAGGGGGGATTTCGTGATTACCATGTATCTACCGCCCGTGGGCGTATTAGTGCCTGTGAGGGGACCGGTGGCAAATATCAGTTTATTGTCCGGGCTTAAAGCATCAACGGTCGGGTCGACTTCGTCCATCAATATTTTTGAACCTAACCCCCTGCCGCCGACGTACTTATGCGCCTCCCTTTCATTTAGCGGGTCAACATTAACTGTCATTTTACTTAAGTTAACTCTTAAAATTTTTCCATTAAAACCCTTCATGACGACCTCCTTATATTAATATATTTGCATTACATGTAATATAAGGAGCAATATCCGTGCCAATATAAATAAACCCTTAAGATTCAAGGGTTATAGCGGTATCCTATATATAGATGTGCAGATACTGTTCCATTTGGGTACAGATATATGGGAATAAAACTGTTCCTAATCGGAACAATGTTCCATAATAGAGTTGTCGATTCGGTGCTTCCGCATCTTTCTATAGAGGGTATTTCTGCCTATACCTAATATTTTGGCACTTCTACTGATATTCCCGTTGCATAGGTTTAAAACCTTCATAATATGTTGCCTTTCCATAGCGGCAAGTTTGAGCCTATCGCCTCTCATCGGAACTGCCTCATCCCGTACATGCGCTTTAGGTAGTAAAACATCATCTATTTCCAGGGCGTTTTCACCGTCGCCTATTTTATCCGGTATAGTCTCCGTATTGATCATCCACTCGACGACATTTTCTAGCTCCCGGACGTTGCCAGGCCATTCATAATCTAACAGCGATTTAATAAATCCATCGGGCACCGTTACAACCCTACGGTTCATTTTTCTGGATTTAGTAGCCATAAAAAATTCGAACAACAGCGGGATATCCCCCTTCCTTTCACGTAACGGCGGAAGGCGAACGGGTAACACGTTTAGCCTATAGTACAGATCCTTACGGAAATGGCCCTTTTTCATCTCAGAATAAAGGTTTTTGTTCGTGGCGGTAATGATTCTTGTATCCACTACGATATTTTTAACGCTACCTACCCTACTTACGATACCCTCCTCGATAACACGAAGGAGCCTTATCTGCAAATCCAGGGGCATCTCGCCTATCTCATCGAGGAATATCGTGCCGCCGTCAGCGATTTCGAACTTCCCCGCCTGTCCGCCGGTTTTCGCACCGGTAAAGGCTCCCCGTTCATAGCCGAACAGCTCCGTTTCTATGAGGTTTCTCGGTATAGCGCCGCAGTTTATCGCGACGAAGGGTTCATTTTGCCTATTACTACAGTTATGTATTGACTGGGCGAAAAGCTCCTTACCGGTACCGCTCTCACCCATTATGAGGATATTCGAACTGCTATCGGCTACTTTTTTTGCAAACTCGATCACCTGTAAGAATCCTTTGTCCTGGCCGATTATTTTATCAAAGGTATATATCGCCTGCCGTCCCATGATTTTGTTGGCAAGTTTTCTGATTTTCTTTAGCTCTTTAAACACGAAGACGATGTTCCTTAAACTTTTATTATCATCATGGACAGGGTACGTGCATAGGTTGAACTGAAGCACGTTCCTCCTGGTGTTTACGAATACGTCCTCATCCGTTATGTTCTGTCCGTTAAGTACGGCGGCCTTTATGCGGTCCCATCCCTCGAATAGATCCCATATCTTCATTGCCCGCATTTCAGCGGCATCATAGCCGAACATATTCGCTACATAACGGTTTACCGTTAAAATATTTCCGTCTAGATCCGAGGTAAGTATACCCGATGTGATGGCATCTATAATCGTCTCGGTGTGCGCTTTAGCCATGGCCAGGTCCTGGGTACATTTTTCTATATCCCTATGTATTTTTTCATTTAAAGAACTTATATCACCCATTAATGCCAACCCCCTCCTTGTGACGCGCGGCGATCTTTATTATCCTGTTGAGTCTTATACTGCCGTCATCCCGAGTGAAACGAAGGATATATTCTTAAATGAAATGTTTTTTAAATTATTGCCCCTAGGACGATAAATAACGGGATATAATTATGCTTTACGTATTAATTATAACATACAGGGCCTATTAATACGAAACGATCGGGTACTCCCCGACCGTCTCTTAATATGCGTATATTATTTTTCTAGGGCCTCCGCCGTATTATCGAGCCAATCGCCCTGAATATCCTCAACGGCACCCCTATCACAAGCCGATGCAATAGCCGGATCTATGGGCAATTTGCCAAGGACCGGTACGCCGTGCTCCTTTGCAACATCTTCGATGTGGCTTTCACCGAATACCTCTACTATCTCGTTGCAATTAGGACATTTGAGGTAGGACATATTCTCTATAATGCCTATTATAGGTATGTTCATCTTCTTTGCCATATTCGCCGCCTTCGAGACGATCATAGATACGAGTTCCTGTGGCGATGTAACTATTATTATCCCATCTACGGGTAGCGACTGGAATACCGTCAGCGCAACATCGCCGGTACCCGGCGGCATATCAATAAACATGAAATCAATATCGCCCCAAACAACATCGGTCCAGAACTGTTTGACCGTACCCCCGATAAGGGGTCCCCGCCATATTACGGGATCCGTTGCGTTTTTAAGCAAAAGGTTTATGGACATGATGCTTATTCCCTTTCGGCTTTTCACGGGCAACAGTCCGTCCTCATTGGACATAGCCCTCGCCTCTAGACCGAAGGCCTTCGGGATAGACGGTCCCGTTACGTCGGCATCCAATACCGCGGTACTGTGTCCACGGCGGTTCATAAGTGATGCCAACAAAGATGCAACAAGGGATTTGCCGACGCCGCCCTTGCCGCTTATAACGCCTATTACCTTTTTAATATTGCTCTTTTCATGGGGTTTTGCCGAAAAATCCGTCTGCGCTTCCTTCCTGTCGCTACACTCCTCGCCGCAGGCGCTACAGTTCTGGTCACAATTTTCGCTCATAGTTATTCTCCTTTTAATAATATGGGTTTTTTATAACATCCTGCCATGCCTATGCCTATGACAGCGTGTACAGCCGAAGGATTGCGGGTTTTGTTCGCATAGTTTATAATCCCCGCCCTCAATTTTTAAAAGTTTCCCATTGACCAGGGCTTCGGAAAGCTTTGTCCGGGCATCGTTGTATATTCGCTGTACCGTTGTACGGGCTACATTCATCCTTTGGGAGCATTCCTCCTGGGTCATCCCTTCGTGATCTATAAGTCGGATCGTTTCGTATTCGTCTATCGTCATTGTTATCAAACCCTTTTCCTGATCCCCCGGTTTCAGCGGTCCGAAAAGGCTAATTTGCGGTAAATTACACACCCTTCTACGTTTCCTCGGCCTGGACAAGTCTGCACACACCTCCTGTTTTAGGCATCAATTATTAGTAATAAAGGGGGCTTTTACCCCCCTTTATACTAGTCGCTTTCCGAAAGGCCTTCTAATTGTTGATCTATTGCTTCTAATTGGCCCCTAAGGAGCGCTTTTTGCTCCTCAAGGATTTCCTTTTGTGCCCTTGCGTCTACGGGATATCCTGCCGGGTATCCGCCGACGGGGTATTGGGCCGGATAATAGGGCATCCTTCTTCTAAAACCTCGGCCACGTCCCATTCCATATCCTAATCCAAAACCCAATCCCAGACCGAGCCTCGACACATTAGCTGCATTGCATATTCCAAAGCCTCTGCCCGTCATTGGCCCGTATCCCATAGGACCGGTTCTATCTCCCCTTGGCATTTTTGTAGCCTCCTTTCGTTATTGGCTTATGTTAATTTCAATTATATTATACCCCATTATGGACATATGTCAATAACTATTTTGAAAAAAACATACGTTCCCGACACTATATGTCGGAATCACTATGATACAATAAATATAATCGAACCAGGGTTTGCCACATTTTTAATATAACTATACCATAAGCCAGGGAGAATACGATAGAGGATACGGCTATATAATGGACATAACTAAAAATAACAGAATAGTTTTAAATAATACCGTACTAATTTCAATTTATTGAAGGAATTAAGGATATTGTATAGAATATGGATATATATTTAAATATAGTAACAGCGACAGCTTGGCACGTTAAGGCGTTTAATCACAAACAAAGCCCTATAAAAAAATGGATGGGATTTTATCCGTCCGTAAGTATAGATGCTATCAAAGGGGGCGATACATCATAAATACTTACAATCACGTTGCAGCACAGATCAAAAGCGAGTTTACCGGCAAGTATAAGGAGGCGTTCGGTAAGGGACCTGAGACCACTATAGTAAGTATTATTGGAGATGTAGTTATAATAAAGTTAAAGGGATTTTTGACCCCGATTGAACGATCAATGTACAAGCTGCCAGACGGTCTGACGAAGATTAAAGGGATAAGGGACGTTATATATAAGCCCTTTATATCAGACCTGGAGAATGTTTTAAAACGCCTTACGGACAGAAGTGTAACAAGGGTTCTAAAGTGTCTAAATTCTGATGGGGATAAAGAGTATATCTTCATCATTATGGAAGGAGTGATTAATAAAACCGAATAGATTTAGTCCTATCACTAAAATTTAGTTCGTAGCGGGCTCGCTTAGTAAAAGGCGGCCTGTGGGTTAGACTGAAAAGACCGGGCAGGCAGGAACAGAACTTCCGTAATGCCCGGAGGGCAGTCGTGTATGGCAATTTTGTTAGTTGCCGGCCGGCTGTTTTTTGTTTTTAAGGAAACGTTTTTAAGAAGATATATAAAACGTGTTAGCAGCTACGTATTCCGTGGATTGGGTTACAGTCCCCTGAAAGGTTTTGTTGTAAAGGGGGACATACCGGGGTATGCGAGCCTAAGGCGGGTTATATATAAAAAACAAGGAGGGTGTGTAATTTATGAGACCTTTAGTTCATCTAAAGAGGCTTACAGCCTGCATCCTTTCCCTTGCATTGGTCCTAGGCGGTGGGTTAGTTAACCCTACGGTATACGCTGATAATACCGATGTTGAGCAAGGGGTAGGTTTCAGCGATGTAGAGGAACACTGGGCCAAGGATCAGGTGCTGGATTGGAGCGAAAAAGGCCTTGTTTCCGGTTATGATGATGGTACCTTTAAACCAGAACAGGGCGTCACCAGGGCGGAGTTCATTACCTTTGTTAATAGGGCCTACGGGTTAATAGCTAAGGCAAGGGTGAATTTCGTAGATGTATCCCCCGGGGATTGGTTCGCCGACGAAGTAGCCAAGGCAGTAGCAGCGGGATATATAAGTGGCTACGACGATGGTACGATGCGGCCCGCTGCGGAAATAAGCCGACTCGAGGCGGCGGTTGTACTGTTTAGGCTATTAAAGCTTGATAGCCTAAATAATGAAAGGTCCATAGCAGGATTTCATGATGCAGGGTCTATCGCTGACTGGGGCAGAGAGTACGTCAATGCCGCTGTGGCAAAGGGATACTTTAGCGGTTACCCCGATGGAACTTTCAAACCCGATAGGGTCATAACGAGGGCCGAAACGGTAACGCTCCTCGGCAAGGCTACAGGGGTGCTATACAATGCCCCGGGTACCTATGGGCCGGGTAAAGGAGATGGAAGGATAGCAGGGAACGTAACGGTAAGCGTCTCCGGCGTGAAGTTAAAGGATCTGGTGGTAGAGGGTGACCTTTTCCTTACTGCGGGCATCGGGGATGGAGATTTTGACGCCGATGGTATTGTAGTCAAAGGCAGGACGATAGTAAGTGGCGGCGGTGCGAGAAGTATTGTATTTAACAATACATCCCTTGAGGAAATGATAGTTGCCGTTGAAGGCGGTAGGGTAAGGGTTATCGCAAAGGGTAAAACCAAGATAGGAAATGTTGTGTTAGAATCCGGTGCCCACCTCGAGGAGGAAGGGCTTACCGGTAATGGTTTTGGCGATGTGCAGGTATTGGCAGTGAAATCCGGTGAAAGCGTTGAGTTAGACGGAGATTTCCATAAGGTCAGCGTAAAGGCTGCGGCGGATCTGGAGATAACAGGGGATACGCGCATAAAGGATTTAGAGGTTCTCGCCGGGGCAAGGGGCACTAACATAAATATCGGTAAAAATGCTGTAATAGAGACCCTTAGACTGAAGGCAACCACTAAGGTGAAGGGCAAAGGCGTAATAAAAGTTGCCCATGATGATGCCGGCAACAGCAGCTTCGAAAACGAACCGGATAAGCTGTTTGTAGAGGGCGAAGAACAGGAGAAGGAAGAAAAAGAAGAGAAAAGAAGAGGCGGCGGCGGTGGCGGTACTACTCCGAAGGCTGTTAGAAGCGTTAAAGTGGAACAGGAGACAGTGACATTAGCCGTTTATGAATCTGTTTATATAACGGCAACGGTAACAGTAACAGGTGGAGCCAGTAAAGCCATCAACTGGGAGTCTAGTGATATGAGCGTAGCAACTGTGAGTTCAACGGGTAAGACAACCGCTGAAGTAACAGCAGTTGCTGTCGGAACGGCAACTGTTACGGCGACTTCTGTTTTTGATACAAGTAAATCTGATAGCTGTGCTGTAACTGTGAAGGAAGGCGAAGAGCCGGTGGATCCGAAAGCAGCCTTCAAAGAAGAGCTGAAAGATGCAGTAGCGGCTGAAGTATCTAAAGTGGCTGAAGTTGAAATTGGCGAAGAGGATAATGACGATATTACCGTAACTTTCCTTAGGAATGAAGAAGGAGAAGTTGATATCTCCGCCATTGAAACAGCAGCTAATGCCTTGATAGATGCGCTGATTGAGCTGGTAGACGAAGGCAATCTAACCCTCACGCTAAATGACGAGGAAGAAGGCCGGACGTTTGAACTGGCAGAAGGCATTGCAGGCGAGGTAGCAGGGTACCTGTTGGATGGTGATACAGCAGCCGGATTTATTGAAAATGGTGAAGTAACAGCCACCTACAAGGCCGAGATCACAGTAGAAGGTGTGCCCTTTGAACTTAATGGCGACCTGCTCTTCCAGATGGAAGAAGTCGAAGAACCAGTAACCCCGGAAGCAGCCAAAGCAGCCTTCATGGCAGCCTTGGCAGAAGCAGTTGAAGATATTGATGTGGTTGAAGTTGGCATCAACGAAGACGATATCACCGTAACCTTCAATGCACCTAGCGAAGAAGAAGACTTCATAAATTCTGTCCATGAAGCAGCGGAAGCACTTTTTAAGTCCCTTATAGGTGAAGAGGGCGGGTACGATTTAAAAGAATTAACCCTTAAACTGGATGGGAATGAAGAAGGCTTTAAATATCCAGAGGATGAAAACGGTGATAGTAAAGAGCTAGATTTAGTGGATGTTGCAAAATATCTTCTTAGTGCATTAACTAGTGAAGAAGGCGGCACTGCGGCTGCAGAAGCCTTCCTAAATGGTGAAGAAGCTGTAGTAGCCCAGTACACCGTGGAACTAAGCAAACATGAAGTTGAATTTAAACTAGAAGGTGAATTGGTTTTCCAGACCGAAGCAATAGCTGACTCAGAAGCAGCCAAAGCTGACTTTATGGAATCTTTAGAAGTACAAGTTGATGACTTGAATGTAGCCAGCGTTGTGCTTGATGGTGAGGATATCACCGTAACCTTCAATGCACCTAGCGAAGAAGAAGACTTCATAAATTCTGTCCATGAAGCAGCGGAAGCACTTTTTAAGTCCCTTATAGGTGAAGAGGGCGGGTACGATTTAAAAGAATTAACCCTTAAACTGGATGGGAATGAAGAAGGCTTTAAATATCCAGAGGATGAAAACGGTGATAGTAAAGAGCTAGATTTAGTGGATGTTGCAAAATATCTTCTTAGTGCATTAACTAGTGAAGAAGGCGGCACTGCGGCTGCAGAAGCCTTCCTAAATGGTGAAGAAGCTGTAGTAGCCCAGTACACCGTGGAACTAAGCAAACATGAAGTTGAATTTAAACTAGAAGGTGAATTGGTTTTCCAGACCGAAGCAATAGCTGACTCAGAAGCAGCCAAAGCCGACTTCTTGGACGGCCTAAAGACCGCAGTATCCTCTGACGTGGCCACAGTTGAGATTGACGGTGAAAGCGTCAGCGTCACCTTCGCTCACGATGCAACGGTAGACGGGATTAAGGATGCCGCTGACGCCTTGGTAGGCGAACTACTTAAAGACGGCGTAACCGGTACCCTTACAATTGGCGGTGAGGAGTTTGACCTAGAGGACGAAGAGGTAGCAACCGCTGTTGCCGGGGCGATACTGGAAGGTACTGCAGAAGACTTCTTGGATGAAGGTTCCGCAGAAGTTGAATATACAGCAACCGTAACAGTGGATGGCGTGGAGTTTACCTTAGAAGGCGAGCTTAGCTTCAAGATGGAAGATGCCCAATAAAAAAAGTGCGAAACGTTACTCTATAAGTTCATAGATTCCCACGAACGAAAGGAGTGGAGAGGGTATCCCGTACCATCAGGTATGGGATATTCTCTATAACTGTGTCTTACCAATTGTTGGGGGGAGTTCCCAACCTATGCAATAGCCTTTTAGCATAGAGCCTAATCCTCCTGCATATCAGGTTAAGTTACCCCTTAATTGATATGAAGCCAGGTGAAGTCGTAATACGTGCAAGTCGTATGCGGGGCTCCTTAAAAGATGGCTATGGTTAATAAAGTGAATCTGCGTTCAATGTTATGTAAGTTAGCCGGTGATACAGAAACACCACCTTGGGCTTATCATCGGCCTCTATATCTGAAATGGTATTGCAGAATCAGGCTAATTCGGGCTGTTAAACCTGATTTTCTTACATAACCAGCAGAAACCTAAGGCCATCAAAGGAAGGGATGGTAGGTACGGAACGTTTGAGGCCCTATATGGTTAGGATGGGTAAATCCAATGAACTATATAGGGAGTCAGCGGGTTCATAGTAGTGATGATCACTTGCCGGTGGTATTTGTATGGCGACATGCAAAGAGGATAAAACAAGTAGGAGCGAAGGAACCCAGTCGGGAATAAGTTTCTCGATGGAATGCCGTATGCCGTGAAAGTGGCACGTACGGTGTAGACCGGTCAAAATCCTTTTAGGATAGACACGGAATGGTGATGAAACAACGGAACCGGATGAAGATGAAGTTGAAAAACTTGAGGAGGAAAAAGAAGATTTAGAAAGTGAGATTGAAACAAAAAGGACTGAAGTAAATCTACAGGAAGAAAAAATAGAAGAAGCCGAACGACAAGCAGTTTTGCTAGTGCAGCAACTAGATGAAAAAATACCGGAAGCGGAAACTCTGTCGGTGGTGAATGATCAAGATGAGGAAGCAATAAGGGAAAAGAAAAGTGAACTGAAGGGCCTAATAGCTGAGGTAAAAGACTTAAAAGGTCAAATAAACACCTTATCGGAAGTAGAAGTGGTTACCAGTGGTTTTGCCCAATTCAATGCGCAAATGGTTACCCCGGCTGCTATTACTTTTCAGGTGAAAGGTGAGGCTGGGGAAACTGATATAGCACAAGCACTGGACGAAATGATAGCCTCCTTGACCAACCTAAAGGCGGAGCTGGAAGAAAGACTGGAAGAATTGCAGCAGTTAAGGGATGAAAAGGCTAGATTTGAACGAGAAATACAGGAAAAAGAAGAAGAGTTAGAAACATTAAAAAACGAACTGGAAGAACAACGGCAAAAAAATGAGGAAGCCGCCCAATATGTGATTGGCCTCATTGAAGCCTTACCAGAAAATATAACTTATGACGATAAGGCGGTAATTGAAGAAGCAAGGAAAGAATATAATGCCCTAACTAGGTCACAAAGGAAACTGATTGGGGAAGATTGCTATAGCAAATTATTGCAAGCAGAAGAATCCCTTGCAGAAATACCAATCCCAGAAGTCGATAAATCCCAACTTCAAGCTAAACTAGCAGAGGCACAGAGGCTTGATAGAGAGGATTATACAGCAGACACTTGGGCAGCGCTTCAAAGCGCAATAGCAGTGGCCGAATATATAATTACAGATGATGATGCAACAGAAACCTCGGTAGCAAATGCGCTGGGCAATTTAATAGCCGCACTTGAGGGTTTGGAAGTAAAAGAAGACCCTGTGGGAGAAGAAGCTGATAACTACAGAAAAGCCCATAGTGGTGCTTTGTCTTTAAAGGTGGCGGAAGTTACCATAGCCGATGAGCAAATAATCATTACCGCTTTGAATGCCTATGATCTATTACCGAAATCGGTCCGGGCCATTTTGGCGACTGAGAAAACTTTACTTGATAATTTGCTGGCAAAGGTGGACGAACTCAAACAAGAAACGGCAGAGCAGGCTGCAGAAGAACAAGCTAATGAATTTAAACAGGCTCATGTAGATGCCTTGGATTTGACCATGGATATAGTGGAAATTGCCGACCAGGAGAAAGTTGATTTGGCATTGGATGCTTTTAACCAGTTGTCAGAGATGGCGCAAGCCAAACTTGCAATCGAAAAAGCATTGCTTGATGATTTGCAAACAAGAATAATGGAATTAAAACAGGAAATTGTTGATCAAGCTGCTGCCGATGAAATGGTGACGTTGATTAACGAACTACCGGATATAGAAGCATTAGTTCTTGAGGATAGGGAGTATGTAGAAGCTGCCAGGGCTGCCTACAATAATCTTACAGATGTGCAAAAAGATTTAGTTTCAGGAGATATCCTTGAAAAATTAACAGCACTTGAAGTTAAAATAGTTAGCTTACAGGAGCAGCACGAAGCAGATCAGGCGGCCGTTGAAAGTGTGATTAACCTGATTGCGAATTTGCCACTTGTCGAAGAACTGACCCTGGAAAGTAAAAGCAATGTAGAGGCGGCTCGTAATGCTTATCAAAATCTCGATGAGGAGCTACAGGATCAAGTAACAAATATTGATGTTCTGATAAAAGCCGAAAACAAAATAGAAGAATTGGAAACAGATTGGGAAGCCAATGAGGGAGCAAATAGATTTAGGGATGAGGTTTCAACTGCTTTGTCACTTGCGGTGGAAACTGTAGGTACAGATGACAGAGATATTGTGGAAGCAGCTTTAGCACTGTATCTAAACCTGCCAGAGCAAGTAAAGCTGAAATTGGTTGACGAAAAAGCATTGCTTGACGACTTGTTGGCCCAGATTGAGCAACTAGAAGAAGCTAATCAAGAGGCCGCCGACAGCGTGTCTAAAATGGTCAGTTCATTGCCAGCAATAGAAGACTTAACTTTAGATGATAAGGACGCCGTAGAAGCAGCTAGAGCAGCCTATGACAACCTAACCGAAAGACAATTGGAATTGCTTGCCCAAGATAGCCTTGATGTACTAGAGGCCGCTGAAGCCAAAATTAAGGCGTTAGAAATAGAACAAGTAGCAGAAGCTGAGGCCCAAGCCTTTAGAGAAACCTATGCCGAGGCTTTAGCGCTAGAAGTTAACGCAGTGACAATTGGTGATAGGCAGATAGTAGAAGATGCTATGGAAGCTTATGATGAATTATCTGAAGCAACCCGGGCAAAACTCGTAAATGAAATGGAGCTACTGCAAAACCTGCTACACAAAATAGTAGAGTTAGAGCAGCAGGCTGCAGAAGATGAGGCGGCAGCTAGATATGTGATAGGGCTTATTGATGCTTTACCATCGGTGGCCGACTTGGCCTTATCTGACAAAAAGACTGTCGCAGCAGCTAGGGATGCTTATGATGAATTGACCAATGTACAAAAGGAACTGGTTACAAATTTAGAGCTGCTACAAGCAATCGAAGCTCAGATGGCTGAGTTGGAAATCACGGTTGATCTGGTTGGTGATGAATTCCTTGACGGCTATTACGTTGTTAACCAACAATATACTGATAATACTGTTAAAAGCGATGATATTGGCACCGTAAGGTTATGGATTGGTGAGAAGGATGTCACGGATGATTTTGACATTACCTTTTTCGATGCCCAAGACGGGAACCCTCTTACTACCTTTGACCTATCTGACGGTGGTACAACCTTTAAAACCTATATGGAGGCAAAATGCACTAGTGGCGAAGGGTACTATGATGTTGCAGCTAATGTAATTTTTAAATATGGTTCTGTAACGATAGGCAATAATGACACCTATTATACCATTGAGGACGCACTAGACAAGGCAAAATCAAAGGATGTTGTTTATGTTAAATATAATACCTCTTTTGCCGAACAAGAAGCTGCAGGATTTGCCTATGGGGGAAATAATTTTACCGTTTCCGATGGTGTAACCCTTTTGCTGCCATACAGTGATGCATTGAGCAAAAATATCGATGACAACCCGGGCAGAGGTAACACAGGCAGGGCTATTACAAGAAATAGCGCCTACGCTGAACTAAACATACCTAGCGGTATTGATTTATATGTAAAAGGCACTTTGACAATCAACGCCATGCGGGCTGCCTATGGTACTAAATATGCCGGCCATGTAACTACCACAAACTACTCTCAGTTACATTTGGCGGAGAATAGTAAAGTCGTGGTTGATAATGGTGGCACCCTAAGTGCAATGGGTTTCATTTATGGGGAAGGACAAGTAGAAGCCCTGCCCGGCTCAACCGTAAACGACAGCCTCTTTCTCCAATCCTTTCGGGGAGGTACTGCAACCTTAAATATTCAAGGCGAAGTTTTTCCCTTTGACCAGTTCACGATCAACAATATTGAGACAGACTTGGTCATAAATAGCGGTGTTTCGTACTATGCTAAGGCTTTAATTTATGTCAGTTCAAGCTATAGACCAGGCGATTTAAAACTTGTTGGCGCCGATAGCAAGTCCCTTATTCAGCTAAAGAACGGTGAACTGATCAAAACCTACGACACAGGTTCCGGTATGGTGACAATGGATTTTCATGGCGATGCCAGCATTAATGTGAGCAGTATAAGTGTTGCGGGGATTACGGCCAACAGCACCGGTAAAGATATGCCTTTTGACGGTAGCTGGCTGTTTAACTTTGCCTCGGGCAGCAATGTGGATATCAATTCCTACATGGTACTTTTGCCCGGAGGTCAGATGAACATTGAGGAAGATGCTAGTGTAACGGTAACTCCAAAAGGCCGGCTGGGTGTCTTTGACCCTTACGAGCATTTGGATGACTATAACACCTATCCAGCTAAGTGTGAATCCTACTACCGTGTGGCACCAAAGTTTGACTATGATGCGAATACCCCGGGTAAGCTGACTGTTAATGGCACATTGATTGTTGAGGGCGGACTGGCCGGCCGGGTTCATGTGGGCGACAATGGTTCAATAGACACCAAAACCAATGCCTATACAACCTACGACTACAAATACGTGATAGGTAGTGCTGGCGATGCCGAATCTGCTTCCAGGGAAATTACCCTTTGGGAGAAAGGTGACAGCACTATTGCGGTAGTTGCTACTCCCAGTACAGTTGTAACAAAAGATAAAACAGTAACAACTGTGGTTGCAACTGTGAAGGATGCAAACAATAAGCCACTACAGGGAATAGAGGTTGCCTTTGCCGGTGGTAAAGGTGATTGGAGTACAACTAGTGGCACAAGCGATGCTAATGGCCGGGTAACCGTAACCTATACCACTAGTGAGGATGAAGAGGAAGGCACACTCCCATTAACAGTTACTGCAACCGTTGATGATAAGCTTCTGTCCACTACTGCCAATTTAGAAGTGAAGGCATCATCCGGAGGCGGTTCTTGCCCCTTTGTTTACTCCTACGATGCTGAAACATATCATTTTGAACATGAGGCTATTCCCTTTACAGTGAACAAGGCTTTGGAGGCTACCTCATATGCTGCTTTACAACGATTAGCAGATGTAGATGGTGAATATCATGTAAAGATCGCAGAAACACTCGAGGATAAGTCCTTCGTCAGGGGCTTTAATCTAATGGCAGTAGACTATCTATCTAACAGTGGTATCGAAGGAGTATTCCCGGATATCTTTGGTGATGTTCATACCATCAAACAAAGAATTGCCCCCACTGCATTTGTTGATTCTGGCGGAAGAAGCTTGCTAGATAAAGTAACCACAAAGGGTGAAATATTCGGATCAGATCGTAGTATGCTGGGGCAGGGCGAATACGTGCAGTCCTATAGGGCTACCTTTGACAGACCGGAGAATGCCATTGGGACAGCGAAACTCATGATTAGTCTACAGAGTACCGAGTTTGCCAGGAGCTGCTGGCATTGGTTCTTGGATGTGATGGATGGTGTTAACAATACCTGGTGGCTTGAAAAGGCACTGGAAACCCAGCCATTAAGAGACATGTTCTTAGATTTCATCAGTGTTGTTAACGTAAAGGTAGAACAATGGAATGGTAATGAATGGATAGAACAAGGTGTAATCCAGCCCGGATTATATTTGTTAGAGGAATTTTTGGTGCCGCTGAACCTAGACCTACTCGATGGTGAGGCGAAGGATGTTAAGGTACGTATAAGCTCAGGAACAGGCTTTTACGAAATAGACCAGATCAGCATCGACTATTCCCTAAATGAAAGCGTAAGCACCCAGGCACTCACGCCCGTAACCGCCTTGTTTAACCAGACGGAAAATGTGAAATCAGTCATTGGGGATTTTGATTCCGCCGAGTGGGTACGAATGCTACCGGGCGATGAAATTGATCTGGTTTATAGTGCGCCCGAGATAGCTAATGGTTATAAGCGCGACTTTATTGTAGCAGTAAAAGGTTACTATCATGCTAATTATGATAGTGTAGAAAATTCCATTGCTGATGAATGGGATGACTTACGGCTTGAAGAAATAATTGCGGAAGTATTAGCAGTCCAGCCAGAAATGGAGGAGGTTATTCCCGCCCTAGAGCAGATGATTGGGCTGATGGAATCTGTATATGGTGAATCATTAGAAACCAAGATGAAACAAGTAATTGCGGCCTATGTTATACCTTGGTTAGACAGCAAATAGTTTCTATTGGTTTAGCAAAGCACACAACTCGCCCCGTGGGAAGGCAAGCAATTAAGCGCTCTTCCACGGGGCCGTTTTCTTTTGTACTGATAGGCCTTAATACACACCGCCGTGTAACGACCGAAATTAGGATTGGGGAATATTTAGGCAAATGATGTTATAATGAAATAAATGA
>CAZDSH010000020.1:0-21613 GCA_964508195.1 uncultured Clostridiaceae bacterium | reverse complement strand
TATGCGATACCTCCGGCCGGGTGTGGTATTTGAACCGGATGAACCTGAAGAAGAGTCGGACCCGGCAGGCGGTGATATATTCCTGGCTACTATTGATATAGGCGATTATAGGACAGATACAGATGTTGTAACCTCATTTTGGGTAAGCTCAGATTATGAAATAAACCCGGATAACCCGGGGTATGTAGATTTTTATATTGATGGCGTAAGAAAGCATAGGTAGGAGTTTGTATTACCTGAGGGTGGTAGTCAGGTGGTCTGGGTAAAGTGGCATATACCGAGTGGTCCGTATGGACGGCGTATTGGCTATCAGCCGGAGGAGGGGCCGGGTTGGTGGATCTACTATCAGAACCATCACAACGCTCAAATCGCGATGGGTATGGGTAACTATACTATGGACTTTAAACCCGACGCGAAGGTGCCTACTGCACAGCTAGGCTCTACGGGGCGGGTATGGGAAATGGTACCCGAATAATAAGTACACCATATACACCAGGGTAATAGATGTATGGACGCCGACGGGCCAGTTATATATAAACGAGACTGATTATATGGACATCCGGGGTAGTGTATTAATTGATATTCTAAAGAAATCCGCATATAATCTCTTTAGTACAAATCAAAGGGAGGCGCCCTATGCCAAATATTAAATCAAGTACTGACTTGCGAAACAACTATAATGAGATATCCAAGTTTTGCAATGAGAACCGTGAACCGGTATTTATCACGAAAAACGGACAAGGCGATTTGGCTGTCATGAGCATCGACACCTATGAAATGCTCAATGGAAAGCTAGAGCTTTACCGTCTGCTGGACGAAGGAAGAACGGCGGTGAAACAGGGTAGGAAACGTCCAATGGCCGACGTTATTCGGGATATCCGTAGGGAAATTGCCAATGAAGCGTGATAAGAATCCATCGCCCGTCCGGTATCGGATAGATATATCGGAGCCAGCCGAAAACGATCCCGGGGACATTGTCCGGTATATTTCCACACGGCTTTCGGCCCCGATGACGGCCGGGGAGATGCTAAAGCCATGGAACAGGCAATGGCCGGTCTTGAAGAAATGCCCCATCGTGTCCCTGCTGTCGCAGATGAACGCCTTGCGTCAATTGGCTATCGAAAGCTGATTGTGAAAAACCACATCATATTTCTTTCAATCAATGAGAAGGCAAAGGTGATCGACGTGGAACGTATTCTGTATGGTCGGCGCAACTGGCGGGCCATTTTATAGCGGGTAACGTTTCAATCCAGGAATATTAAAAACATACTATCTTTAAGGGCGTCAAGAGGTGAAGGTGTCGCCCCAAACCCTAAGCCAAGTCGATCGCTCGGGGGCATTTCGGTATGGCAAAGAAATAGAAAATATGGAATACAATATAAAGCCTATGGATGATGAATTTTATTTTAAGGCCCCAAACTTTAAATCCTTTAATCATTTATCAAAAAAATAGATGACCATAAAGGGATGCAAAGTGTCTATAAGGGGTTATTTTGAACAGGGGGATTTAGAGTGTCTTTTACCATTATAAAGGGAGATATTACAAAAATGAAAGCGGACGCCATCGTTAATGCTGCCAATACCCGCCTTAAAATGGGCGGCGGCGTCTGCGGAGCTATTCATAGGGCTGCGGGAGCATCCCGGCTTAAGGCTGCTTGCGAAAAGCTCGCCCCTATAAAAACCGGCGATGCGGTTATTACGCCGGGATTTTGCCTTCCCTCGAAATATATAATCCATACGGCGGGCCCTATTTATCGTGACGGTAAACACGACGAGGAAACGTTACTTCGCTCCTGTTATACAAATTCATTAAAATGTGCCATAGACAACCAATGCGAGAGCGTAGCTTTTCCGCTTATATCAAGCGGTATCTATGGATACCCGAAAGCTGAGGCATTGCGCGTTGCCACCTCTGCAGTCCGAGATTTTCTGGCTGATAATGATATCGCCGTAACCCTTGTGATATTCGATAAGGAATCTTTTATCATAAACGAAGGATTGCTCGATGAGGTTGAATCCTTCATTAGCGAAAACTATATTTATTATGATGATGATTCAGAGAATCGTCAATTTTTGCAAGCGGAAAGGGACGTAATTCTAGCTGCAGAGCCGGGGGCTGAGAAACCTTTTGAATTTATGTATATGCCTGTTGAAAAACTAGAAAATTTGGTAGATAACCTTGATGAGCCGTTTTCTATAATGCTCTTTCGATTGATTGCCGCGAAGGGCAAGACGGATGTCGAGGTTTATAAACGGGCGAATCTTGATCGCAGACTTTTTTCAAAAATACGGAACAATAAGGCCTATAGGCCAAGCAAACGTACGGCCATAGCTCTGGCCATAGCCCTGGAATTATCCCTTACGGAAACGGATGATCTGTTAAGACGGGCAGGCTATGCACTTTCTACGAGTCAAAAATTCGATGTCATCATCCAGTATTTTATAATCCAAGGTAAATATGATATTTATAGTATAAACGAAGTATTGTTCAGCTACGACCAACCTTTACTAGGAGTATAGCAAACTATACATTAAAAAGATCATTAAAAAGGTTCAATTTTGTCGCTCCCCAAGGGACCATGAATTCTATTTGCCGTGTTATCCTTAAATTACTTAAAAATTTAAGGAGGTATTTTAGATGAAGAAAGGGTTAACTGAATTGGTGTTCATATTGGACAAAAGCGGTTCAATGGGGGGCTTAGAGGCCGACACTATTGGCGGCTATAACTCAATGCTTAAAAAACAACGGGAGGTTGAGGGAGAGTGCTTTGTTACTACAGCGTTGTTTAACAACAACTACGAATTATTACATGATCGCATAGATATAAGGGCCATCAACCCGATAACAGAGAAAGAATATTATGTAGGGGGTATGACTGCACTTATCGATGCAATCGGGCGGACTATTCATAAGATTGACAATGCCCAAAGACATACCGTTGAGGGTTACCGGGCCGAAAAAGTGATGTTTGTAATAATTACCGACGGTATGGAAAATGCTAGCCGTGAATATTCGGCGGAAAAGGTTCGGTCACAGATAGAGTATCAAAAGAGGGAATTCGGATGGGAGTTCATTTTTCTCGGAGCGAACATTGATGCGGTAAAGACAGCTAAAGATTTTGGTATTGATGCTGATCGTGCCCAGGATTTCCATGCGGATAGTAGAGGTATTAGGCTTAATTTTAATGTAATGAACGAAGCTGTTACCGCGTTTCGCGAATCCGGCATAGTAGCTGAAGATTGGAAATACGAGATTCAGGAGGATTATAATAAACGCGGCGGTAAGGAATAATCAGTTTTCCTTATGCCCGTTTACCAGGCGTATTAGTTCCTTCGCCTGCTTGATAAGGAGATCGTAGTCAGGCACCGAAAGGCCTTTTTCCCATTTAGATACCGTTTGCCTTACCACATGTAGCCGATTTTAAAATCTTCGCCTAAATTGGTATAGTTAAGCGGTTTGAAGGGTTTTTAAGAAAGTTTCCTAACGCCGTAGGTCGTAAGCCGGGTGAATAGTACCGATAACAGCAGTACAAAGATAAAGTTAAACTGTTGTTTAACGTAACGTTTTTAAGGGGAAATATGTTATACTGAACGTAATAAAAAAATGCACAATAAATGTTGCCTATTCTCGTTAATGCGTTATCCAACGGCTCTAAGGAAATCCGATATAAAAATACGATACGACGTTGGGAAAAGGGGGCGATCAGTACGTCTAATGTAAAATCAATTAACTCTTTGATGAAATATTTAAGGGATGAGCATGGCATAGATATTTCCGGCTCGGTTCATAAAAGAAAATTAAGGAATATAGGCTATTATCATGGTTACAAGGGGTACCGATTTATTAAGGAACCGAAACGAAGAATCAATTATACCCATTTTAACGAGATCCTGTCCGTGAATACCTTCGACATGGAATTAAAGGCCCTGCTATATCCGTCGGTTATGTTTATTGAAACTGCACTAAAAAATTATGTCTTAGAAGTTGTACTCGAAGAGGCGAATACCGGGTGTTTTAATATCATTTATGAAAATTTGTTAATCGGCTATAAAGATTATCAAGGCAATAAAAATTATAAACCGGAACTAAGGCGGAGGTTGAGCCTAAGGAATAAAATATTTAACGCGTTAAGTAGGGACTATAACAATAATAGGCAAATAGTACAGCATTTTTATCATCAGGACCGGGCCGTACCGATCTGGGCGATATTTGAAGTTATAAGCCTCGGAGAGTTCGGGAACTTTGTTTCCTGTTTAGGTATTGATACTAAACACAAAATTTCGAAGGCCCTAGGTTTAAATCGGGCCTGTGACGCGAAGGGCAAGCTGACGGAATATATTATATTTATAATAAATGATCTAAGGAACGCCGTAGCCCATAACGATGTAATTTTTGATACACGTTTTAGGCGTAAAAAGGCTAATAATGCTTTAATAAAATGTCTCTGCCACGATACTAAAATTAATAATATAAGCTTTAACACAATAGTCGACTATCTAATACTGATAGTATACATTTTAAAAAACTTATGTATTACTAAAACCGAATTAAATAAAGTGGTAACAGAGTTTGAAAGGATAGCCGATGATTTTAGAAACCGTATCCCGATAAGCACCTATAGCAAAATTTTATACACGGATACGCGTAATAAACTAAACCAACTGAAGATATATTTGAAAAACTAATGGGATTGTCCTGTGCGAAAGTATCGTAAAAATAGGGATACCGAAACCCCAATCCGCGGTATAAAGGCATTATAAAGTAGCTAAGTGTCTAAGTATGATACCGCGTGCATGTTTCATGGCTACGTCGGTTAACGATACCGGAACGTTTCAAACCGGGGGGATGAACCTCTAAAGTTAGCGGCGCAGGGACGCCTAATAACTTCGTTTGCATAATCCCCGCAATATTGTTATAATGATAATAACGAATAGTAGTGGATGTCCTCGGACTACACTCAAAGGAACCGGATGCGTCCGGTTTCTTTTTTAATGCCTGCAGACTATTTATTCGAATAAGGTTTTGTAAAACAACCTATACATTCATTTAAAAAGCGCCATTTATTTGACATATCGTGGTGTAGGGGATATAATGGTATCAGTATAATACGAGTACCGGAATATATGGAGGACGAAACGATGTTTGAAGTGGAGAATATATTGAGTATGTTGATGGGTGATGCTAAAAAACTTTTCTTTTCAGCGGAATGGCTTGATATGGATCTAAAGCTCTCTAAGACCGAAATTTTCTCCCTGTTGTTTCTTGGTAGGAATAAGCAGGCGACGATGACAGAACTGGCGGAATACATTAATTCACCTACAAGTACCGCCACAGGTATTGCTGATAGACTTGTAAAGAAGGGATATATATCAAGGGAAAGAAGTGAAAGGGATAGGAGGATTGTTATGATAGCCCTTACCGAAAAAGGTGAAGAGTTTGTTAGGGACTTTAAAGGCTTACTTGCTAAATATGCAAAGGTAGTGTTTCGTAGCCTTACCCGGGAAGAAAAACAGTTCTTGCTAAATATTGCACATAAAATAATCAATAATCTACAGGATGAAATAATGGGCGGGACTGTTACCGAAAAAGGCGGCCCAAGTCTGAAGAAAATCCATATAGAATAATTGCCCGTTTAACGTGTGGCATAATATGAGCGGGCATTTTTCTAAGCCCGATACTTCGTATGGCGTAATATACAATATACGTAATACTTGAACGTATAAATAAAGGGGAGGCAGGATAATGAAAATTATATTGTATACCGGAAAGGGCGGCGTAGGTAAGACTAGCGTAGCAGCGGCAACAGCGCTGCAAAGTGCAAAGACGGGCAATAAAACCCTCGTTATCAGTACCGATATGGCCCACAGCCTCGGGGATTCTTTGGATATGGACCTAACCTATAAGGCTACAAGGATAAAGGATAACCTATGGGCCCAGGAAATAGATGTTATGCACGAGACAGAAGAAGGGTGGGGGAAGGTACAAAAATATCTGACAAAACTCTTTACATCGAAGGCCATTAAGGATATATCCACAGAGGAACTTACCATGTTTCCCGGGATGGCGGATCTGTTAAGCCTCCTTGAAATTTTAAGACATTACAGGGAAGGCAAATTCGATGTGATCATTGTTGATTGTGCACCGACGGGGGAAACCTTAGCATTTCTAAGTTTTCCCGAGATGCTAAGATGGTGGATAGAAAAACTTTTCCCCGTGAAAAAGAAAGTGCTGAAGGCCACGGGACCCCTTGTAGAATCTTTGTTCAAATTACCGATGCCTTCGGAGCAGGTACTCGATGAAATAGATAATATATATTACCAACTTGATGGGATGAAAAAGGTGTTCTCTGATAGGAGTACCACTAGTATCAGAATTGTTATCAATCCTGAAAAAATGGTGATCAAAGAGGCGCAGAGGAGTTTTACTTATCTTAACATTTATGATTTTAATATAGATGCGATAATAGTAAATAAAATTATACCCGACAGCGTAACCGACGGGCACTTTAAGCTATGGAGGGATATCCACAAAGAATACAAAAAAGAGATCGTCGAAAGGTTTATGCCGATACCTATCTATTACGTGCCGTTTTTCGAAAACGAGGTAATAGGTATACCTATGCTAAATAGGATGGCTACAGAAATGTTTAAAGGGGAGGATCCCACCGAAATTAAATATAAGGGAAAAACCCAAGAAGTTTCTAAAGACGGAGAAGACTATATTATGACAATTAAGATGCCCTTTGTGGACAAAGGGGATCTATCATTAAACCAGAAAAATGATGAACTTATAATAAAAATCGGAAGCATCAAAAGGCATATAACCCTTCCCAGAACCCTTACAACGCTATCGGTTAAGAAGGCAAAATTCGAGGAGGAAAAGTTAAAAATAAGGTTCGGCGACGTTAAGGATGGATAAGGGGAGGCAAAACACCATTGATATTGCTAAAGGAATGATGGGTTAGCAGTACTTTTAACGGATAAAAATTAAGATAGGGGAACATTTTTATTCCTATTATGGTCAGAATATACAAGAGGTGATATTGGTGCATAACAAAACGCTAACTAAAAAACCTATGATTACTTTATCGGTGTTTGTACTCTTTTTATCCCTTGGTTTATTAGCAGGTTGTACCGCGAAGGACCAAACCCCGAATAATAAAGGGGCCACTAATAAAACAGCGTTTGAAATACCCGAAAATACATTCGATGAAACGAATCTACAGGGTGAGACCATTGAGGAAGCCTTCTCCTTCGATCAGTCTCTGTACAGGGTTAACCAAATAAGGGAGAGCCTTGATAGCTTTAGGAGCCTTACGGAACACAGTAAGGGTAAACTACCCGATGATGTATTGGAACAGGTTGGGAATACCGGTTGGGAAATGCAAAACCTTGGGTTTCATAACTTGCCAAATATAATCGAAGGGACCCTAAGGTTCCAAAACTATCGTATAAAGGAATTGGAGTATATTTTGGCGATAAAAAAATGTGAAGGGGATGAAATAAAGGAAGAAGACGCGCTAAAAGCCCAAGGCATATATAATGATGCAAAGGATGATATGCAGGGATTCCTAGATACTTATTTAATAGCGGATTAATATATTTAAGCCTGAAGGTTTGAAACAACATAAAGGGGCTTATCCGATTGCGAACCCGCCGTCGCCGGGTTATTGTAAAACCCTGGTGAAAAAGATATAATTATATATAAAAACTAATATCGGTATAGATGAGAGGGTGGGGGGCATGAAGGATTCGGCTACAAAGGCACGTGTCGGTATAAGGCGAAAAAGGACAACGATATACATAACCATATTGGTGTTGGTATTATTTATTGGGATTTCGCAGTACATGCGACTATTCCGTCCGATGACGATACCAGCGGGGGCGCCGGCGACGGTACAGATAGACATACCTACGGGTAGTACTGTTTCACAAATAGGCAAAATCCTCGTAGACCAAGGAATAATCCGTAGCGAATTGGCCTTCAGGATTGCTACAAGGCTCCATGGTTATGGGGACAGCTACAAAGCGGGGCTTTATAACCTTAACATAGGGTCAGACTTGGAAAGTATAATGGAAGACCTTACTAAGGGCAGTGTATACAAAGAAACGGTGAGGTTTACCATACCCGAGGGCTATGAACTGCGTCAAATAGCGGAGTTGCTACACGAAAAGGGTATAGCAGACAGGGAAGAGTTCCTAAGGGAAGTTGAGGAAGGGGACTTTCCTTACGACTTTATAAAGGATATACCTGCAAGGAAGAACCGGCTGGAGGGTTACCTTTTCCCCGATACCTACGAAGTATTTGTCGGGGAAACGGCAAATTCCATCATAGCCAGGATGCTCGGCAGGTTTGGGGAAGTAGCCCGGGATGTAGGGCTCTTAGATTTGAAAAAGGGCGATATGACAATGGATGAGGTAGTCATTTTAGCATCGGTAATCGAAAGGGAGGCAGGAACCCCGGAGGAGCTTCCCCTTGTGTCCTCGGTGTTCCATAACCGGTTAAAGATAAATATGCACCTACGTTCCTGCGCTACGGTATTATACGTGCTAGAAACGAGAAAGCCCAGACTTTCAAACAAAGATACGCAGATAGAGTCCCCGTACAACACTTATATAGAACCAGGTCTTCCCCTAGGGCCTATAGCTTCCCCGGGTAAAGACGCCCTCAGGGCGGCTATGGAACCCGCGGACAGCGATTATTTGTACTTTCAGGCTACGGGTAAGGGCACTAACGTGTTTAGCAGTAATTATGACGATTTTCTAAGGGATAAGGCAAAATATAGATAGCAATTGGAATACACTTTATAAATACTAAAACAGTAGGTGGTAGACATACCGCCTATTATTTTTGAAAAAGGGATGCGATAAACAAGGCTGCGTACTATAATAATAGATAGCGAAAAACGAAGTATCAATGAGTACTTAGGAGGCGAGGGCGGTATGAATAAAATTGAACTTTTGGCACCGGCGGGGAACCTAGAAAAGCTAAAGACAGCCCTTATTTACGGCGCCGATGCCGTATACTTTGCGGGGCAAAGGTTCGGGCTCAGGGCAGGGGCGGGGAATCTAACCCTGGAGGATATGAAGGAGGGCATGGATTTTATTCGCTCAAGGGGTGCAAGGGGTTATCTTACCGTTAATATAATACCCCATAATGACCATCTAAGGGGGTTAGAAGATTTTTTGAAAAGAGCTGCAGGCACCGGGGTACACGGTATGATAGTTTCTGATCCCGGGGTGTTTCAATTGATAAGAAAAGTATTACCTAGCATGGAGATACATGTAAGCACCCAGGCGAATACGGTTAACTCGTTAAGTGCAAATTTCTGGCATGAGTTAGGTGCAAAGCGGATAATACTGGCAAGGGAGCTATCCCTTAGGGAGATAAAGGAGATAAGGGTAAATACACCCGATACCCTCAAACTGGAAGCCTTTGTCCATGGTGCTATGTGTATTTCCTATTCCGGTAGGTGTTTACTTAGCAATTATATGGCCGATAGGGACTCCAATCTAGGTGACTGCGCCCATCCCTGCCGATGGAAGTATTATCTTATGGAAGAAAAAAGGCCGGGACAGTATTATCCGGTATATGAGGACGAAGGGGGTACCTTTATAATGAACTCCAAGGATCTGTGCATGATCGAACATATACCCGAGCTCCTCGGAACCGGCCTTTCCAGCCTGAAAATAGAAGGCAGGATGAAAAGTGTATACTACGTAGCTACGGTTGTGAAAGCATACCGCGAAGCTATAGACACATGGTACCGTGATCAGGGGAGTTATTTATCCGAAAAGCATAAATGGACAGAGGAGGTATCTAAAGCAAGTCATAGGGAATTCACAACGGGCTTTTATTTAGGAAAGGCCGACAAAAATACACAAATTTACGAAAAGAGTAGCTATATAAGGGACTATGATTTCGTAGGTTTTATACTTGAATACGATGCTAAGGAAGGTGTCGCTACCGTCGAACAAAGGAATCGCATGTTCGTCGGCGACGATATAGAGATAATGGGGCCGGGTAGGGAGACCTTCGTTCAAAGGATAAAATGGATGAAGGATGAAAAGGGGGATTATGTAGAATCTGCACCCCACCCACAGCAGGTAATAACAATGCCCGTTGATAAAAGGGTAAACCCCGGGGACATGTTGAGAAGACCCAGAACTCGTTAGATGAATAAACCCTCCGGTATGGGCAATAATATTAGGATGAACCCCTACCGGAGAGTGTGAAAATGACTGGAATAAATAAATGCGTTCGTCCAAGGGCCTTATTTTTTGGCTTAATAGTATTAATACTGATGCTTATGCTCATAATACGCCTTTTCCATATACAGATGATTCGAGGTAAAAATTATTCCCAGGAAGCTATAAAACAACGTATGCTAAATCTGCCCCTTCATATCTCAAGGGGGCAGTTTTATGATATCAATATGATACCGCTAACGGGCAGGAAAAGGATAAAAAATATCATAGTGTTCCCTAAATTAATTGAATGTAAAGAAGAAGCGGCGGCCGTTATATCAAAGCTCACGTCCTCGGGACATAACGATGCACTTAAAAGGCTCGAAGAAACTACTTCGCCTTACATACTGCCTTTGGGAAATGAAGTCGATAAAGCGGATATTGCTAATTTTAAAGGCTTAATGATTATAGATACTTTAAAGAGGTACGATGAAGAAAATGTAGCAAGGCACCTTATCGGATACATAGACAAAAGTGATAATGTAGGGCGTTCAGGATTAGAACGGCTATACGAGGATCACCTTTCAGGGGACAAAGAAACTACAGTCGCTGCAATGGTGGACGGTTATAAGAGGCTTATACCAGGCCTCGGATATAAACTCATAAATGCAGGCCATGGAAGCGAAGGCGGGCATATACAACTTACTATAGATTATCACATCCAAAAGGTTGTGGAAGAACTAATGGATGAACACAAAATAGAAGGCGCAGTGGTGGTATTAGACGTGGAAACAGGTAAAATAGCTGCCCTGGCAAGCCGGCCTAATTATGGCCAATGGAATGTAGAAAAATATTTAGACGGCCAAAGGGGTGAACTGCTCAATAAAGCCTTTCAACAATACAATCTAGGTTCTATATTTAAAACCGTAGTTGTAGCGGCGGCCTTAGAGGACGGTCTAATAAACCCCTTCGAAAAGGTGCATTGTCCCGGCTATGTAAAAATGGGGGATCTATGTATAAAATGTTCAAGCTATGATAGGGGCGGCCATGGCGATATCAATATGTTCGATGCTTACGCTAAATCTTGTAATACGTATTTTATAGATATAGGGCAAAGAATCGGAGGAAAAAGGGTCATGGAAATGGCAAAACAGCTTGGTTTTGGTAGCCCCCAGGGTGTTAATCCCTTGGAAGAACAACCCGGGTTAATACCCTCGGATAAAACATTATACAGATCAGATATGTGCAATATATCCATAGGCCAGGGCGATATCATGGTTACTCCATTACAGGTAGCTGTTATGACTAATACAATAGCAAACAATGGTATCTATAAGCGACCTCGAATAATAGAAAGGCTAATAGACAAACCCGCAGATTTATCAGTTGCATCGTCGTCGGAGAAAGGGCGACGGGTTATTCCATCCTTTGTTGCTATACAATTAAAAAGGATGATGGAGATGGTAGTAGATAGCGGTACCGGCACTTTGGCATCACTACCGGCTCATGGCGGCAGCGCGGGCAAAACCAGTACCGCCCAGACTGGACAGCGTACGGGCGATTATGAGGTGCTCCATGCATGGTTTACCGGTTATGCCCCTAGGGACCGGCCAAAATACGTGATAACGGTGTTAACAGAAGATGGCAGAAGCGGTGGCAGTATTGCGGCACCGATTTTTAAAGATATTGCCAAAAGGGTACTGGCCCTCGGAGGAATATAAGCATATTTCCTAGGAAAAACCAGGGGTACATGCACATTCCGAAGTATAGGTTCATATAATTTAGAGTGACCCTATTTTCGGAGGTGAGCATTCTATGCTTACGGCTATAGCTACAATCACTATAGCTATGCTCAAAGATACACTATTCCTATTTTCCTTTGTTATGGGTAACTCCTCCTTTCCCCAGCCTTTAACGGAAGAAGAAGAAAAAATGTATTTATTGCGCTATGAAGAGGGTAACGGAAAAGCGAAGAACATATTGATCGAAAGGAACCTAAGGCTAGTAGCACACATAGCCAAAAAATACAGCAATACAGGTCGAGATGCGGACGATCTTATATCAATAGGCACTATAGGCCTTATAAAGGCTATCTCCACCTTTGACAGTAGAAAAGGTACCAGGCTTGCAACCTATGCCGCTCGCTGTATAGAAAACGAAATACTTATGACTATACGCTCTAACAAAAGGATACAAAGTCAGCTTTCCCTCCAAGATCCCATCGGAATAGACAAGGAGGGTAACGAAATATCCCTGTTAGATGTATTAGGCACTGATAGCGATACGGTCCTTAACGAGGTAGAAAAAAAGCTACAGACAAGTAAACTGTACAAGATAATGGGCAAAGTGTTAAAACAACGGGAAAAGACAGTTTTGGAGCTACGCTACGGTCTATCAAGTGGCACTATTAAGACTCAGCGGGAAATAGCACAAATGCTCGGTATTTCCCGTTCCTATGTATCGAGGATAGAGAAAAAGGCAATAAAAAAACTTAGTAAAGAATTTTTATAGAACAATTGCTCACATGCAGTTGTTCTATTTTTATCAGCATCTAAAATGTGGTAATATATAGACAACAACAGCCCGGAGCGTGGACAAAATGTTAAAAAAACTATTACCCGATGAATACGTTGTATCTATATTCGACATCGATCTTAGGGGACTACGAAACAAGGGTGTAACGGCCCTTATAATTGATATCGATAATACCCTTGTAAGCTGGGGGACTAGATTCGCCGATCGCCGAGTTTTGGACTGGCTCTTTAAGGTAGATGCCCTAGGCTTTAAAATGTGCTTGATATCTAACAATACAAAGCGTAGGGTTATGAATTTTATAAAGCCCCTAGACATACCTGCAGTATACAGGGCGGCTAAACCGAGTAAAAGGGCCTTCAGTAAGGCGATGAAAGCTGTTGGGGGCACACAAACGGGGTATGCAGTTATAGGCGATCAATTGTTTACGGATGTATTCGGCGGCAAAAGGTTAGGGCTTTATACGATTCTTGTAACCCCTATTGCAAAGGAAGAGTTTATCACTACTAGGTTGATAAGGCACGTAGAAAAGGTAGTGATCAAAAGGATGGTTAAAAGGGGATGGCTGACGATGCCTGACCTTAGAGAATAGTTGCGAATGATTGTATTTTGAGGGCTATAGGCTAAACCCGTTATGGGACAATGGAAGTATAGACTATGGGGGGCGGGGAAGGGGGCATACGATCCAATGTCAGGGGATAAAAGGCAAAGGCTCGGAAATATATTGGTCGATGCGGGGTATATATCGAAAAAACAATTGGACTATGCCCTTGGCCTACAGCGAGAAAGGGCGACTAAATCCCCTGAAACATTAGAGGAGGATAGTATTTCCGAGGGCGAAAGGATCAAATTGCTAAGCTCCCAATTAGGCATACCCCACGTTGAATTAGAAAAGCATTATATAGATACCCATATAACGGATTTTGTGCCCGAGGCCCTGGCAAAAAAATATAATATAATGCCCTACAAAAAACATAGGGACATGCTTTTTGTGGCTATGGTTGATCCAACGGATTTGCTTGTAATAGATGAGCTAAGATTTATTACTGGTATGAATATACGGCCTGCCATTGCGACGAGAAAGGGTATAGGCCACGCCATAGAAATATATTACGGTAAAAGCTCGGCGGAGAAAGCAATGGAGGATTTTGAAAGGGAATATAGCGTCGGGGATGTTGTTGCATCGGATATGGATATAATGGAACAGATAAAGGATGCCCCTGTTGTGAAGCTTGTTAACATTATCATAGAACAGGCGGTCGCAAATCATGCCAGCGATATACATATAGAGCCCGGGGCCCATAAGCTAAGGATAAGGCTTAGGGTGGACGGCGAACTGCGCGAGATAATGAGTGCGCCACTAAAAGCCCATGGGCCGGTGGTTGCAAGGATTAAAATAATGAGCGAATTAAATATCGCCGAAAGGAGATTGCCCCAGGATGGCAGAATAGAATTGGATATAGGGGACAAAATCCTTGATCTGCGGGTATCGATACTACCTACGGCCTACGGTGAGAAAGTGGCTATCAGGGTATTGGATAGAGAAGACTTCCTAATGTCGCAAAAACAGTTAGGATTAAGCGATAAAAACGAAGTGCTATTTAACCGTCTTATAGGGATACCCCACGGCATAATACTCGTGACGGGCCCTACAGGAAGCGGTAAGACTACTACTTTGTATGCGGCCCTAGGGCATCTTAACGATATAGCGGTAAATATAATAACCTTAGAGGATCCGATAGAATACAAATTAGCAGGCATTAACCAAATACAGATAAACCCGAAGGTAGGCCTTACATTTGCTAATGGTTTACGATCTGTGTTAAGGCAAGATCCCAACATAATAATGGTGGGGGAGATAAGGGATGAAGAGACTGCAAACCTTGCGATAAGGGCAGCAATAACCGGGCATCTTGTGTTTTCCACATTACATACAAACGATGCCCCTAGTTCAATAATAAGGCTCGTTGATATGGGTGTAGAACCATATCTCGTGGCATCCTCGTTAAGGGGTGTAATATCCCAACGCCTTGTAAGGAAAATATGTCCGGAATGTAAGATTAAATACAAAGCAACGGCGAAGGAATTACAAATGCTAGGGCTACCGCCGGGGGACAATAGAGTTCTCTTTAAAGGAAAGGGCTGTGGTAACTGTTATAGGACGGGGTACAAAGGTAGAACCGCCGTCCATGAGATAATGGTTATCACAAAAGAACATAGAGAATTGATAAACCAGAATGTTTCATTGGATCGGTTAAAAAGAGTTTCACAAGAAGCGGGGATGTTAAGCTTAAGGGCTAGCTGCACATCCTTAGTGTTACAAGGGGTTACCACCGTGGAAGAGATGATCAAGATCATTTATTTCAACGAATGAACAGCTATAATGACGGGCACCTAAAGGGGTGAAGGCGTATGCCTTTGTACGAATATAAGGCGATAACGCAAAAAGGGAATAGGATAACCGGCACATACGAGGCACATGAAATATCCGATGTCGTACCCATGCTCAGGGATAAGGGCTACTACCCAGTGCAAATAAAGAAAATACGAACAAAGAACATATCTGCGGTGCCTAGGGGTATATTCGGAAGGATGCCCCTTAGGGATCTTATGATTTTTTGTAGGCAGTTTTCAACGATTATAAATGCTAAGGTGCCTATACTGACGGGACTTGATATATTACGGAAACAAATAGAGAACACAAGGCTACGGGATGCAGTAAACGTTTTGTACGAGGAGGTACAAAAAGGTAAAAGTATGTCTGCGGTTATGGGAATGCACAAAGATGTATTCCCTGGACTTTTTGTTAATTTGGTAATGGCCGGTGAAGTAAGTGGCACCCTCGGTAACGTCTTAGAAAGGATAGCCGTGCATTATGAAAAGGAATACAGGGTTAAACAAAGGATAAAAAACGCACTTATATACCCATCTCTAATAGCAATAGTAGCCCTATTGGTGGTAATATTTCTAATAGTCATAGTGCTTCCGTCCTTTGATACCATGTTCCAACAGATGGGTGCTATGTTGCCCCTTTTAACAAGGCTACTGATAAGGCTGAGCCATATAATCCGTAAGCGCTTTGTTTTGTTGGTACTAGGGTTAGCGGTATTTCTGTTCTGCGCAGGGTGGTATTTTAATACCGATAACGGTAAAAAATGTTTCGATAGGCTGATACTTAAGGCCCCGGTTATAGGCATAACGACCAAAAAGATGTTTACGGCCAGGTTTGCAAGGACTTTAGGTACCCTTATATCTAACGGTATACCGCTGTTACGGGCATTGGAAATTACAAAGGCGGTAGTAGGAAATACTAGGCTACAAAAAAATATTGAAATAGTTGAAAGGGGTATAAAGAAGGGGAAGGGATTAGCGGGGCCGCTAAAGGATGTGGAGGATTTTCCGCCAATGCTAGCTTGTATGGCCAATATCGGCGAAGATACGGGCACCCTTGGCCAGACTTTATTGAAAACTGCCGAGCTCTATGACGAAGAGGTAGATAACGCATTAAAAAGGATGACCGTTTTAATTGAGCCGATTATTATAATCGTAATGGCGGTAACGGTAGCCTTTATTGTATTGTCCATAGTTCTGCCAATGGTGGACATTATGACCTGGACGGATTATTGAAATATATATAATGCAATAAAGATTTTTTACCATTAATATTAAAAAAAACGAAAAACTAGAAGGATTCCTACCATGTAATGGCGAATAATAGAGAAATATATACTTAATTGGGATTTAATATATAGCCAATAGATTGGAACAGGGGCGGATGGTGATGATACAAAGGAGCGTAAAGGCTATCCGGGGTCATGGGAAAGGGTTTACGTTAATAGAGTTAACGGTAGTACTTGCTATAATAGCGATTATTGCGTTGATTACGGTACCGAAGTTTATCGATACTATCAAAAATGCAAAAATAAAGGCCGATAAGATGACGTTGAAAGTATTACAAAACGCGGTGGATCTTTACATGATCGATCATGACGGCGAAGACATGATATCGGAAGAGAATTTAAAGAATGCCCTAGAAGATGACGGGTACATTGACGGTAAATGGCCTGACCCACAAAGCGGGGGCGATTTCGAAATAGATATGGACAGCGGCAAGGTAAAACATAAAGGACGAAATGCCGATACATAGCGCAGAAAAATAATTAAGGGCAGGTGCCATGGGATACGTTTTTGCATTTGTTTCGGGGTTTATAATAGGTAGTTTTCTAAACATCTATATATACAGGATATTTGCGGAAGGAGCATTTGTATATCCCTTCTTACAATGTCCAGCCTGCAAAGGGCGACCCCGATGGTATAATCGGTTACCGTTTATAAATTACGCGCTATTAAAGGGAAGATGTGGCCACTGTGGTATAGAAATATCGCCGAAATATCCTATAATCGAGCTAATGAATGCGGCGTTTTATACAGCGGTCCTTCATCGGTACGGACTTAACCTAATATTTATAAAAGCCGCATCGTTGATTTCGCTGGGACTAGCGGCAGCGGTCATAGACATTAGGGAACAGATTATACCTAACGGCCTTATGATCTTCGGGCTGATAACAGGTCTAGCGCTGCCGATAATATACAATGGCTTTTGTTTAGGCGATGTATTAGGCGGTTTTATGCTAGGCGGCGGTGCGCTCCTTTTAGTAGCAGTATTTTCAAGGGGCAATCTAGGCGGCGGCGACATAAAGCTCATGGCGGTAATAGGCCTTTTTTTAGGACAGCGGTTGACATTAGTTACACTTTTTGTATCTTTTATAAGTGGCGGTTTATTTGGCATGATTGCGCTTATTACGGGAAAAAAGAAAAGTAAGGATTCGATACCCTTTGGCCCCTTTATAAGCGGTGCTGCGATCTTTGCATTGTTTTGGGGTGAAATGCTAATCTCTATATACTTATCGATGATCGAAGTGTTCTATCTGGGGATTTTCAAATAATGCCGTTCTATAAAATGTGCAGGAAGGGAGATATGCCATGGGGGGCACACTAGGGATAAGGGGCTGACCCTTATAGAGTTATTAATCTTTTTAGCTATCATTTCAATCAGCTGTGCCATTGTATTGCCTGCAGCGGATACTATGTTGTATCGTACCAGGTTGGATACAACGATAAGGCAATTGGTAACGGATATACGGTACGCGCAACAAATGGCCATGGGCGAGGGCAGGACATATCATGTAATCTTTAACAAAGACTTACAAAACTACAGAATCGGTTACACAAGCCATCCTGTGCAGACGACGGTAAAGTTGATATATTTCCCCGAAGGACTGACCTTACTCGGTACAAACTTTACCGGGAACAAGTTCAGTTTTAATATAATGGGCGCTCCTTCGGCTAGCGGTACGGCGGAACTAATGGACAAAAAGGGCAAAATAATAAAGATAACCGTGCTACCGGCGACGGGCAGGGTGAGGGTATATAGATGAAGGGTAATTTTTTGATGATAAAACCTTGGCTAGAGGACGGATTCACGCTGGCGGAGATATTGGTAGCCCTTGCAATACTAGGCCTTTTGATCCCGCCGGTTGTAGGGCTATTTATCGCCGCTTCAACAAGTAACCAACGAAGTATACGAAATACAGTGGCCCTAACCGTGGCAAAGGACATAATGGATCGTATTAAAACCGGGAACATAAATATAGACAACCGGGCGGAGATGATAGGGGATTATAAAGCCAAATATAAAGTAGAAATTCTCATATCCGGCTTAACGAATAAAAAAGGTAATACGCTGAATTTAATAAGGATTTACGTGGCACCAAAACCAGGTATGGATCCGAAATCAGAGGGAATAATGTTGGCATCCTACGTCGCTGACGTGTATACCGATAAGATAAAAACTACGGGGCCCAACGGTCCCGAATCTAATAAAGAAGGGGACCGATGATTATAAAAATGCTATTTGTTCAAAGTAAGACAATATCTCGGTCAACGAAAAAGGATTCCGTTATAAGACCGTTAGGGGACCAAAGGGGTGTTTCATTAGTCGAGCTTTTATTGGCCCTCGGTTTAACGGGACTTACAATAATGCTGGTGCTTATGATCTATTTTTCGGGGTTTAAGGCTTGGCGGAGGATAGAGAACCAAATGGAAATACAACAAAACTTAAGGATAGCTATGAACATTTTAAGCACCGAAATAAGGAAGTCAGATACCTTCGAGATTGAGGCGGACGGACGCGGAATTAGCCTGACCTACCGGTATAGTCCTGGCAAGGTCTATAGGCTACATGAAGCATCTAACGAAGTAAGGATGTACCCAAGTGGTACGACAGTAGGTAGGTATATAAAGGATTGTAATTTTTCCTACGATAACGGGCTCATAGAGGTAAAAATTATGCCTCAAACAATAGAAGGCGTGACGGAGAGAACTTATACCTTTAGTATTAAATCCAGGGGGAAGGATAGGGATGGCTAGGGATGATCGGGGGCTTGTGTTAGTAGTGGTGATTATCTATGTCCTCTTGTTAACTGTCCTGGGTACTGTAACACTTAGTATAGCATTGAGTGAACGCAAAATGGAAAGAGCCCACAGCGACGTCGTGAAGGCCTATTATATCGCTGAAGCGGGATTGGAAAAGGCTATTTATCATATAACCGAAATGGACGTAATTGTGCCATCGTATTTGGTGGACAAGACCTGGGCTATGGCCCAGGAGGATTATGGTCTTTTGGGACCCGACGCTAAGGGGGATTTTATTGTAGAGGTAACGGATTTAAATCTAATTGAAGAAATATTCGTAGACGACGATGACGGGGACACAGACATGTATAGGACCATCTATGAGATAATGCTCAAAGCCATGGGTATGTTCGAAGACGCACCTGCGGCATTAGAAGCCGTCGTTTGGGTAGAAACTTATGGGGATACGAAGAAAACAAATAAGGCAAAGGTTCTTCGTTGGAGGCAGGTAGGAGGTGCATGGAATGAACGTTAAAAATTATATGGAAGATGTGGTTAAAGAACTAATGTATGACATAATAGAGGATAGGGATGACATCTGCAAATGTGAGAAATGTTTGAACGATATTGCAGCTATTGCATTGAACAATCTACCGCCCCACTATGTGGCATCGGAAAAGGGCCAAGTATATGCTAAGGTGTCAAGCTTATCTATACAGTTCGGGGCCAATGTAACGAAGGCTATTATAAATGCTATAGATACGGTTACGAAGAACCCTAGGCATTAAAAAGAGTAGGCGGGGGAGGAAATTGCCCATAATAAAACGAAGGGCCTTAGGATTAGACATCGGTGATAGTAGCATCAAATGGGTTTTGTATGATTATGTTAAAAGGTATACATTATATAACCACGGTGTGTTGGAACTTCCGCCAGGTTGGGTTAAGGATGGCAAAATAGTTAACCTTTTAGGCGTTGCCACAAGGCTTGGGAGCGTATTAAAAGGGCTTTGCAACAAAGTTACCAAGGCGTCGGTTACTTTAGGTTGCACAGAAATGTTTATAAGGACAGCCTATATGCCTAAACTTATGCCCGGGGAGATGAAAAGGGCTGTAGAATACGAGATGGAGTACCTGTTTCCGGGGGATACAGAGGAATATATACTAGATTATAAAATATTAGACGAAGAAATGCTAGAAGGGATACGTCAGACAAGGATTCTTATCTGCGGGTTGCCCCTTGTAGTAGTGAAGGGGTATTTAGAACTTTTAAATATTTTAAATCTAGAACCACAGGCATTTGACTTTCACGGGAACAGCGCCTCCAGGGTCCTCAATATATCAGGGGGTAAAAAGAAAAATGAAAGTCAGATGATTATAGATATCGGCGCCCATACGACCGCCATTACATTCTTAGAAAGGGGTATCCCTGTACTCGCTAGGGTTTTACAAAAGGGTGGTGCCGAAATAACCGGCTCTATAGCCGATGCCTTCGGTATTGCCTCGGAGGACGCCGAGGAACGAAAAAAGAACCATAGGCTAGTCTACCTAGAGGGGCAAAGACCGGGGAATGATACGTCATTAAAAATGGAACAATGTATAATGCCCTTCGTAGAAGGGCTATTAGATGAGATATACTCCTCGATACAGTTTTATAATTCAAGGAGCCGATATAGTGTAAGCTCTGCTTTAGTAGTAGGAGGCGGTAGCTACCTGAAGGGCCTTAGGCATTTTATCCTTACGAATGCAGGTCTTAGGGAGATCCCCGAGAATGATATATTATCATATTTGATGGATATGGAATTTTCGGCGGAACGGCTTAGTAAGTTTATAAACGTATTGGGCCTCGTCTTAAGGGTTGATAGAGCTAAGGCTAAAGATTTGAATCTGTTGCCAACGAAATATAAAGACATTAAAAAAACAAAAAGAGAAAGGCTTGTCAAGTTATTGGCGGGGGTGGCGGCTATAGTTATCGTAGCTGGGGCAATATTTTTACCCTTGCACTATAGGGATAACCTGGACTTAAGGAACAAAGGTTTGTGGCGGGAGATAGAGAATCGGGATAAAATAATAGAGCTATGGTATACAAGGGAGGTATTGCTGAAGCGGTTAGCGGAAAGGGAAGAAATGATGTCTAAATTGTGCTCACCGAGTATAAAATGGTCATCGTTTTTTATAGAGCTTCAGAAAAGAACGCCCTTGGACATCCGGCTGAGGTCTGTAAACTGTTCTGAAGAAGGAACGGTTACTATACATGGTTTGGCTACGGATTATAGCGCGGCATCCCGATTTATCCACGACATACAACAGTTGGACGGTATAAAGGTTATACGGCCCATAAGCATTAAGCGTATAAAGGATGAAGTTTTAGATATCAAATTAGAATGTGTTCCGCCGGGGTTACAAAAATAAGATATTGTAAAATCAGTATCTATATATAACGTGATAAAGACTTTACATCTTCTAGCGTATCATCCTGGGC
>CAZDSH010000019.1:0-24051 GCA_964508195.1 uncultured Clostridiaceae bacterium | reverse complement strand
TACGCTCAGGATGACACGCTAGAAGATGTAAAGTCTTTATCACGTTATATATAGAAAGGAAGAAACAACCTTAGCGAAGGGTGGGATAAAACCGTGGAATGTCCTAGTTGCAACGGCAAAATGGAAAAGGGCTTTCTGCAAGGAATCAGGAGAGTAGCATGGGTTAAGAATAAGCATAGACTTTCCCTGTTACCTAAGGAAGGGGAGATTCTATTAGCAAACAACATGGTAAATGACTTTATCTTTCCAGCTTGGATTTGTAAGGCTTGTAAAAAAGTTATAATCGACTATTCAGACAAGGATGTGCAAATAGGATAGGGGTAGAATGAAACAGCGCGGGATT
Organism: uncultured Clostridiaceae bacterium; assembly: GCA_964508195.1. Classification (GTDB taxonomy): domain Bacteria; phylum Bacillota; class Clostridia; order Ch29; family Ch29; genus JAAYEV01. The sequence goes on along the minus strand of CAZDSH010000019.1, from coordinate 23,708 downwards.
ACGCGTGGCAAACGTTTTAAATAACTGCACAGGTACAAAGGGGGGCGGCCTTAGGGAGCTTGCCCCCTTTTAACATGGGCGGCTATGTTTAGACGCTACATGTATATACGGTGGGGCAGGCTTAAAAAATAAACATTGTTTCATAGGAATTATTATGGGAATAAAACATAAAGAAGGGGAACATAAAGAAATAGAAACATAAAGGGAAGGGAGATATAAATGGACGAAACATCTCGCTGGAGGGCATTATTTTTTATTTATATATTTATGCTGGCATTTGCAATAGTCTTTCAGGGTATTCCGCCGGTGCTTGGGTTTATCGTGTCGGCCCTGGGGATCTCCCATGCCCAGGCCGGAGCGCTGATGAGTACTTTTGGGCTTCCGGGTATTTTTATTTCGATCCCCGGCGGGATTTTATCAGATATCTATGGTTCAAAACACGTAGGCATAACGGCATTGGCTATTACCTTCGCAGGCTCCCTGCTAGTGGGGCTAGGACACAGCTATTCTCTGTTAGTCATTGGCAGGATTGTTTCCGGTATTGGGGCTTTGACCATTTCCATCGTTGCGCCCCAGGTATTAGCCCAATGGTTCGCGAAGAAGGATCTGGGTAAGGCAATGGGAATCTTTAATACGGCTATGCCCCTAGGCACCATTTTGACCCTTAATGTTTTTGGCCGTATTGCGACTATCTCAGGTTGGAGGGTACCCCTTTTATTATCTACGATTTATTGTTTAGTGGTATTGGTCCTATTAATATTTAAATTTCCCAGTAAACCTATAACGGAGGGGCGTCGGGAAATGCCGGATTTGAAGGAAAGCCTTTATTCCATAAAAAGTGCGGGATGGGCCGTATGGCTTATAGCTGCTATATGGATGATGTATAATGCCGCAGCGATATCCTATTTTACATTCGCCGGGGATTATTATGTATCCCAAGGCTATAGCCTAAGTTTTGCAGGCTTTCTGACCAGTTTGTTTATGGTTGGTTCATTATTGCTCAGCCCGTGGGTAGGGGCCTTAACGGACCGGTTCGGCGGGGAGGAATACTTCATAATCACGGGGAGCACTCTATTAGCGGTTCTGCTGCTATTGGTCCCTAGGATCGGATTAAACCCGTTGTTATTGGGAGGTCTTATTGGAATATTTGCTTCTTTTGTGCCATCACCGGTATTTTCCCTTGTACCTAGTTTTTTATCGCCGGGTCAGATAGGCCTTGGCTATGGGATACTGTCCACATGCCTTAATATAGGCGTACTTATAGGGCCTTTATTGGTAGGGCTTTCCTATGATTTAACCCAGAGTTATTTCCCCGGATTTAATATAATGGCATTGTTTTCCCTAATCACAGCGATAGTAGCCCTTATACTTAGGCATATCAGCCGGAGCTAATAACCAGGTTTATGGACGTGGCGGACATAAATTTAACGGCTATTTTTTATTAGTTGGGACAAACAAATAAGTCGCAAATAAGTCGAAGGATCTAAAGAAAACGGGGCCTGTCGTAATAGTTATTTATTGAAGGCCCCGTTGGTGATTTCGTCCTTTAGATGGTGCAGCGTTAGCCTGCATCATCTATATTAATGTATTTACACCATGCATAGCCTTTGATATGATTTTAATTAAAGATAATCTTTGCAATCAGAATCATTATATATCCGAATTTGTTGGTCAAATAATTGGGGGGGGTAAAAAACTGTGTCGTCTAAAATGTTTTTAACTAGGACCATCGTGGCAATAATAGCTGTACTAAGCCTTGTAGCTTATAACTGGGTTGAATTCGAATTATTTAAATGGATTGGGCTTATTTTTTATTTTATCTGCTTTGCGATGTATGGGAGGGCACTATTTAATGCTCTAACTAAGGCTAAAAAAGTGACCGCGGATATGTTAGTCGTAACGGTTATGGTAGTATCTTTATTGGCCGGGGAGCCTTTAAGCGGTGCCCTTGTAGCGTGGTTTATCAGTATGGGTCTTGCTATTTCCTTTATTATTATTGAGAGAACTCGGCGTAAGATTGAGGCATTAACGAAGGAGAGGAAAAAAACTGCCCGAGTTTTTAGGGATGAAACAATAATGGAGTTACCAATAGAAGAAATCCATGAAGGTGATGTAGTCGTTGTACCACAGGGTGAGATGATAACCGTCGACGGCGAAATAATAAAGGGGTCTTCGGAGATTGATGAGTCCGTAATCACCGGCGAACCGTTCCCTGTATACAAACAACCGGGTGACCTTGTAACCTCCGGGGCCATTAGTACGACAGCGCAATTGAATGTTCGCGCTTCTAGGGACGGGGATAAAGGTTATCTTCACATTATAGCCAGGGAGATCGAAGGGCAACTAAAAATAAAACCACAAATTCATCGGAGGGCCGATAGGATAGTCCAGTTCTTCATATCCGGCGTAGTTATATATGCCATGGGCGTATTCCTTTTTACAGGGGGCCTTACCGGTGACGCCGCCGCCGGGTTAATTCGTATGGCTGCCGTAACTGCGGTGGCATGTCCCTGCGCTTGGGCGCTATCTGTACCCACCGCCTTTGCCGCTGCTATCGGCGGCCTAAGCAGTAAAGGAATATTGGCAAGGGGTGGTACGCCCCTGGAAATAATCGGCCAGGCTTCTTCTGTCGTCCTCGATAAGACTGGGACGGTTACAATGGCCGAGCCACAGGTATCCGAGGTTATAGCCTTCGGGATGCCCGGGGATGAATTGCTCCAGGTTGCCGCTTCTGTGGAGGCGGGTTTTAACCATCCTATTGCGAACGCTATTGTATCCTATGCATCCGCTAGGGGTATCTCGCCCTTGAAGGTAACGGATTCGGAGTACCTTCCCGGTCTTGGCGTTAAATCCCTCGTCCAGGGTCGGCAGGTAGTTTTAGGGTCTGCGGTAACCATGAAAGAACTGGGCCTTACAATACCCGCCGATGCCGAATACAAGGGCCGAACTACTTGGGTAGGAATCGACGGAAAAATAATGGGGGTCGTTATAATACAGGATGAACTTAGGAACTATGCAGAGGGCCTCGGGAGGGGTCTCCATAAACTAGGGATAAAAAGGGTTGTGCTAGCAACGGGGGACAACGAAGAAACCGAGGCAAACCGTGTTGCGAAGCTCATAGAGGCCGATGATTATCGTTGGGGTTTAAAACCCGAGGATAAACTATCCTTCATAAAGGAGCTAAGGGACGAAGGTTTTACCATAATGGTAGGTGACGGTGTTAACGATGCTACCGCCCTTGCAACGGCGGATGTAGGGGTTTCTATAGGACATACTAAAGCTGATTTAGCCATTAAATCTTCGGATATTGTCATACTGCGTAATGATGCCACCGGTCTATTAAGCATTGTACAGACGGGTAAAAGGCTAATCCGTACTATTAAACAAAATTATGCCTGGGCTATCGGGTTTAATTTAACGGGTATTATATTGGCTACTTTAGGGCTTCTGACGCCATGGTCCGCAGCGTTCTTTCATCATATCAGCTCTGTGTTCGTTGTATTTAACTCCGCAAGACTTATGAAAACCGCACAATCATAAATAAAATGAACATTAGGCTACTCGTATGAAAGGCCCTGCTTCTAAGGGTTTAGCGAAAGTGGTGAGACATATCACAGGGTAGGACAGATATAAAAAGGGAGATGTTATCAAATGATATTGGCGAAAAGGATGTGTGTACTAAGCCTGTTGGTATTTATAGTCCTTGGTTCAGTATCCTGTGTAAACCAAAGCGATAATCCGCCGGTTGTTCCTGAAACGGAAAGGGGGCAAGGTCTTTCGAATATAGAAAATGCCATTAGCGAAGCAATTAAAGGCAGGAGTAGTCGCTATGCCTTCGGGGAAGTTGTAACGGAGGGGCATATCATTCTCGATACGAAGGACAAAAACGGGGCTACGAAGGTGTATACAATAGCGAGCTGCGGCGTTTTCGGTTTTGAAAACGGGATTTTTACGAAGATAAGCGGAAGCGGTGCAATCCCTACGGTTATTATTTTTTCTAGGGACGAAGATGATAATTATATCCTATCGGAATACGAAGAGCCGATGGACGGTTCGGGTTACGGGGATTCGATAAGGCGGATGTTTCCTTTAAGTCTACGTAGCAGGGTGCTTGCAGCCCATAAGGATTATAAAGCCCTGGCCAAACAACAGGAAGCTCAGGCTAAGAAATATCTGGAGAGTATAGGAAGGGATGCAAAGGTAAGCGCCGAGCATGTGGAAAAAAAGCTTCCCGATATAGATGTACAGGCCTCTAATAAAATTTTTACGGAGTTTACAAAATACGATACCTTACTCAATGCTTGTCCCTATTGGCTAGGAACAAGGGAAAAGGTAGAAGAGGGTCTAAGGTACATCTATAGAACTTCCCAAAGTAAAACCGAAGACGACTTTGATCTGATAACCTTTACAAAGGAGAAGGAAGACGGGGCCATCGTTGAAGAGAAAAACTTTAAAATTATTGATGGTGAGCCAATACATCAATGAATATACTATGGGGACGATTTAACGCAGAAGATTGGAACAAGGGGCTTTATAGTACACTATCAGCGGCGAAGGTACAAAAGGGGATACCTTCAGTTTGAAATTATAATTATTTTTACGTATTATTTTTCGATATTAGCAATAAATATAGCCTAAGGGGTAAAAAATTAAACTCTGCGGGGCTAATATATGAAAAAGAGATCCTATGCTGTTATAACGATTATAATATTGGCATCACTTTTTATATTAATACCGAAAAATATCGGGGAAAATATCACGGTGAAGGATGATACCGGTACGGAAGAAAGCGGCTCCGGCATGGAAGTAGACGTGCCGGATGCTTCCGGCGCCGTTACTAACTTGCCCTGGGCGGAGGACAGCGATTTTTTGAAGGCACAGGAGGAAAAGGGTACATATACTTTAATGGCGGCCTATTGTGCTGTGTTAAAGGATCTGTCCCCTAATGAAGAATTTAACGTCTGCCTTGCGTCAAGTTCCGTTGCAGGGACTGTGCTTATGCCCGGGGAGATATTTTCACAAAACAACGCGATTGGTCCGTACAACGAGGAAAAGGGATATAAGGTCGGTCAGTCGTATAGCGGTTCAGAAATAACGACTACTGTCGGGGGCGGCGTGTGCAAGGTCGCAACTACATTGTATAACGTTTCTGTTTATAGCAATCTGGAGATAGTAGAAAGGCATAATCATTCCATGCCCGTACCCTACGTACCTTATGGGCAGGATGCAACGGTAGCCTACGGTTACAAGGATTTTAAATTTAGGAACAATACTGAATTTCCTATACTCATTTGGGCAAGGTGCATAGGGAACAGGCTTTATGCCGCGTTATACAGTAAAGAAAGGGCCCCGGATGTAGTATGGGTTCATAAATGCTTGAACAAAAAACCGATCCCCACGGTCTATAAAAAGAATCCGGATCTAGTAGACGACGAAGAACGGATTCTAGTTGAGGGTATGGAGGGTGCTTCAGTAGAATCATGGGTAACAATAACCGATTCTGCCGGAGCGGTAACGTCTAAATGTATGGGCACCAGCCAATATCGGCCGATGCCCCGTATAGTAGAAACAAATTAAATAAACCTTTAATATGAAGTCCCTGATATTGAGCTATGCAATGGGGGGCTTATTTTTTGGATATATTATCCGGCATTGATGATGTTAAATGTTGGGGGTAGGGTATGGAAATAAAGGATTGGTTAAGGATTTCGCTTATATATGTGGGCACGGTAATAGGTGCAGGGTTTGCCTCGGGAAGGGAGATAATCGAATTTTTCGGGATGTACGGTCTGAAGGGAATTATCGGCATAACGATATCGGGCATATCTTTTTCTCTATTGGGAAGTTTACTCCTTCTAAAAGTATATAACAATAGAATAAAAGGATTCGATGATTTAGCCTATAAAACCTTTGGCAGAGGATTTGGCAGGGTTTTCGATGCTATAATGATAACTTCCTTGTACACAGGTTTTAGCGTAATGGTTTCCGGAGGCGGTGCAGTTTTTAAAGAAGAATTGGGGACGTCCTCTAACTTCGGAATAGCGGTGATGATAGCCCTGTCCTTCGTCGTATTTTTATTTAACTTAAAGGGTCTTTCACTAGTTAATTCGATATTAGTGCCGATACTTGCCCTGGGCATTGTGTTTACGTTCCTCTATTTAACCCTTAGGGGCGCATATAATCCTTATTATATCAATGGGGCGGTTCTGACGAACAAGGGAAACTTCCTTACGTCTTCCCTGTTGTACGTCGGTTCAAACTCTTTAATCATTATAACAGTATTTTCAACACTATTTCCTTTAATAAACTGTAAGAAAACCGCTATCCTTGGGGGCATGATAGGGGGAGGGATACTGTATATTCTAGGTTTATGTATACTGGCACTTATGCTTATGCACTATAGCGAAGCCGTGCCTATGGATATTCCGATGCTTAGGGTATCCGGTTATGTCAGCAACGGTTACAGGAAATTTTATGCTCTTATACTTTGGATTGCCATGTTTACTACTGCAATAGCCAACGGTTACGGTTTTGTAAACAGGTTTTCAAAAAGTAGACATAGAGCGATTGTGGCGGCGATGTTTTGTATATCCTCCGTTCCCCTGGCTAGGTTAGGTTTTGCAAGATTAATAGGCATTATATATCCCCTATTCGGCCTAATAGGGTTTTTTATGTTAATATTTGTCCTATGTTGACCCCCCATTATTCCATTCTATGCATAAAATCATGGGCCTATTGCAGGAACTTGGGAACGCCTATCGAATATTAAGTATGATATTGTAATATTTTATGTATTCATACATTAAATTAGATCTAGAGGATTTTATGGGGGATGTTACAGAAAAGTATCGGCAAATTTAAGATATAGATCTGCTGGCTCGGAAAGCTGATGTGCTTCGTTAATATTGCAAGCTATGACATTTTATTAACAAAGCTATGGGCCGAGGGGGACGGTATTGTTTATGGTATAATGAATCTATCAGGGCAGTCCGATAGAATGTTAAAGGACACAGGATACGGGGACGCATATAGATATAAAAAAGGTGGCGAATGCTTATGAATAATGACAAAAGCTTTGACCACAATAATATTAATGGCGCTACAGATATCAATAGGCTAATTATTGATTTACAAAAGGCAAATCATCTTAGCGAAATATTGCTAAACGCTATACCTCATCCGGCTTTATTGGTGAAAAGGGATAGGACGGTAATTGCCGCGAATAAACTTGCAAAGGATTTGGGCGCGGTTATCGGTAAACATTGTTGGGAAGAATACGGACATTCTTTATACATAGACGATGAGGACAGAAAGTATATAAAAGAGCACGGGGTACCGCCGCCGGGCAAAAACATAAAGTGTTACTTCTGCAAAGCTGATGAAGCATTAAGGTTTAACAAAATAACGAATACAGAGCAAAAGTTAGAGGACATATTCTGGGATATCTATTGGGTGCCCACTAAAGAAGAGGGTATTTACCTGCATTATGGAGTGGATATCACTGAGCGTAAGAAAAATGAGGACAATATAAGGGAAAGTGAATCGAGGTTTAGGCAATTAGCCGAAGCAACCTTTGAGGGTATATGTATCCATTCTAGGGGCGTTATTCTAGATTGTAATAAAAGGTTGGAGCTATTAACCGGGTATTCCAACGCCCAGCTAATAGGGATGCGATTGAGGAATTTGGTATCGAAGGATTTGGTTAAACGTATTCTTAATAGGGAGAAAAAGGACGATTGTTTAGCGGGGGATTTTTACTGTATCAAAAAAGACGGCACTACGTTTAACGTCGAGGTTATAAGGGATTTTATTATATACAAAGGCGAACAAAGGGAAGTCCTAGTGATTAGGGATATATCAAAGGAAAAAGAAAATGAAAACAAAGCGAGGGCTGCCGAGGCAGCAAACAGGGCTAAGAGTCAATTCCTCGCTAATATGAGCCATGAAATAAGAACGCCGATGAACGGGATAGTGGGCATGATAGATTTACTTAAACTCTCGGATTTAACGGAAGAACAGGAGGGCATGGTTGATATAATACGTTCATCAGCGGATACATTAATAAATATAATAGAGGACATACTTGATTATTCTAAAATCGAAGCGAATAGGATTATACTAAAGCCGGAAAGAACGAATATTCATAAGGAGTTCTATTTCCTCACCAAGGTGCTGGGCGTCGTGGCGAAGAACAAGGGATTAACCCTGGACGTCCATGTAGATAATGACTTACCTGAAGAAATACTCATCGATAAGAATAGATTAATACAGGTAATCAACAATCTTGTTGGGAATGCAATAAAATTCACCGATAGGGGCGGCGTAAAGATCTCTGTGGAAAAAATAGATCAAACCGATGACGAAATACAGTTAATGTTTTCAATTTCCGATACTGGCATAGGCATTATAAAGGAGGATTTAAGGGAAATCTTTAGCATATTTACGCAATTAGACGTTTCCTATACGAAGAGGTATAAGGGAACAGGCCTTGGGCTGGCGATATCGAAGGGGTTAGTTGAGCTTATGGGCGGAAAAATATATGTAGAAAGCGAATATGGTAAGGGTAGCACGTTTTATTTTGATTGTTTGGCCCGGGTACCGGAGAAGGAGAAAAAGTCCGCTAATGCTGAAAAAACCGAGGCGGGGAACCGTGTAAAAGGAAAGTTCTATGTATTGATTATAGAGGATGATTACGCAAGCCAGGCGCTCCTAAAACAAATTTGTAAGAATAAGGGCTGGGGTTTCGAAATCGCACCGGATGGCAAAACCGCCCTAGGTATACTGGAAACCCGTTCCTTTGATCTAATTTTTATGGATGTACAAATGCCTGATATGAGCGGTATTGAAGTAACGAAGATCATAAGGGAAAAGGAGAAGGATACCGGTAAACATGTTCCGATAATCGCAACGACTGCCTATGCAATGGCCGGTGATAAACAAAAATGCCTTAAGGCCGGGATGGATGATTATATAAGTAAGCCCATTGATATTGAAAATCTTATAGAAAAAGCGGAAACCCTTTGCGCCAGAGAAACCTAACAAAATATATGTTACAGGGTTCATCAACGGACTGACGCATATAAATATGAATTGCTTCCTTGCCTAGGGAATTTTACCCGGGAAACTTGGTCCGAACTGGATAAATCCTATGGCGCAGACTGGCGGAATCCTTTGCATTAGGCAACATATGACCGCTGTATTTAGATGTATACCCGGCGGAGTTTCCCTTATTGTGATAAACGTCCCCCCTGCCACATTATTTCTTCCTGCATCTGGATTCAAACAATGATATAGTGTATACATAAAAATGGCCATAAATAAGAGGGGATATGGTAGAATATGCCGAAATATAGATCAACAATAAAAACAAGATCTTACCTTTATTTAGAACTAAAAAAGGCTTCAGGCCTTTATCTGCAAGGACTTACTTTAAATGAGATAAGACAAAGAGCATTAGATGAAAACATATTTTCATTAAATTCCGAAAATAGAATCAGGGAGATTGCTTCAACTGTTGCAGAGAGATTAGAAGTTTTAGATGAAGATTTGCTTATTAAACTGGCAAAGGGTAATCTTGAAACGAGCAAACAGATAGCCCTATACACTATCCTAAAGACGGATAGACTTTTCTTTGAGTTTATGCGGGAGGTATATAGGGATAAATATCTTATTAGGGATCATTTAATTACGGATAAAGACTTCGCTATATTCTTCCATAGGAAAGCGGAACAAAGCCAGCGGGTGGCAGGATGGACGGATTACACCCTTTATAAATTAAAACAGGTCTACAAAAGGATATTGATCGAAGCCGGGTTTGTTAAAAAAAATAACAGGGCCATTGAAATAACCAGACCCTTGATAGAACAAGAATTAATAAATTATCTGAATAAAAAAGGTGATGGTATATACCTTCAGGTTATGTTAGGAGGGATATAGTTGAAAACTATTTATGAAAGGCTTGACGAGATTCTTCCTATTATTACAGATAGTAGATTTAGAGAAAACAAAGGATTAGGAAATGAAATAGGATATTATATTTTTGACTACGATGCTAAGGACGAAACCATTGTTAGGGAACATATAAACTTTTTAAAACAGAAAATAAACAATGAAGGCATGGATATTTTTATTAGGGAGTTTGACCTCTATGAAATAATGATCAATATATTAGAAAATAAGGGATATTTGCAGAAGGTCTTTGATATGGAGAAAGAAAAGGGCACAGATACAATCCTAAAGGCTATCAAAAACACCTTAAGGCTAACCAAAAAAAACGGTTTAGTCGTAGGGTACATCAAAGAAAGGGTACAAGAAAATGATATTATTTTCTTAACCGGGGTAGGGAAGGTATGGCCTATTATCCGCTCTCATACCGTTTTAAATGTTCTACACTCCGTAATAGATTATGTACCTTTAATCATGTTTTACCCCGGTACTTATTCAGGGCAGGGTTTAAAATTGTTTGATGAGATTTCTGACCGGAACTATTACAGGGCCTTTAAACTAGTAGAACGATAGGGGGGAGGATTAAACTATGAAACTTGCAAAAATGTTTTATAAGGAGGTTGATAGGGATATAAAGGGCGTTATAAAGATCGGGCAAGATGATGACGCCAATGTCTATCAAGAGTTGGAGGAATACGTGGTTACAAGGGAATTAGACAGACATTTCTCCGCTTTTTTCGATGCCTACAGGGAGGGTATTAATACCTATACCGACAAAATGGGAGTTTGGATTTCCGGTTTTTTTGGCTCCGGTAAATCCCATCTCCTAAAGATATTGTCCTACCTCCTTGAAAACAAAGAAGTAATGGGTAAAAACGCTATATCTTATTTTGACGGTAAGATAGAGGATGCTACAGTTTTAGCGGATATGAAAGCTGCAGGAGATGTAAGGGCCGATGTCGTTTTGTTTAACATAGACTCAAAATCCGATTCAGTTTCTAAAACCAACAAGGAATCAATAGTAAAGGTGTTCAATAAGGTATTCAATGAAATGCAAGGCTTTTGCGGTTCTTTACCTTGGCTTGCTGATCTTGAGGCACAAATGGTGAAGGAAGGCACCTATGAAGATTTTAAGGCAAGATATGAGGAGTTATCAGGGGATTCGTGGACCGATGCAAGGGAAGACTTTTATTTCGAAGAAGATAATATAGTAAAGGCTTTAGCGGATACAACTAAAAGGAGTATAGAAGCAGCCCGGAATTGGTACAACAGGGCAGAGGATAACTATTCTTTAAGCATCGAAAAGTTCGCCAATAAGGTAAAAGAGTATATTGAGGCTAAGGGCAAAGGGCACCATGTCATATTTTTAGTGGATGAGATGGGCCAATACATAGGGGATGATGTAGGGTTAATGCTTAACCTGCAGACAGTGGTAGAGGATTTAGGGACCTACTGCGGGGGCAGGGCATGGGTTATAGTAACCTCGCAGCAAGATATAGATACTGTTACAAAGGTAAGGGGAAATGACTTCTCAAAAATTCAAGGCAGGTTTAATACAAGGCTTAGTTTATCCAGCGCTAATGTGGACGAAGTAATTAAAAGAAGAATCCTTTACAAAAATGAAACCGCCGAGGAAACATTAAAACTTTACTACATGGACAAAGAAGCGATTTTGAAAAACCTAATTACCTTCTCCCAGGACACTCCGGAGATGAAAACCTTCAAAACACCCGATGATTTTATAGAGGTTTATCCTTTCATACCTTACCAATTCAGACTACTGCAATCCGTATTTACAGCGGTTAGAGAACATGGCGCTAGTGGAAAGCACCTTTCAGAGGGCGAGAGATCCCTTTTGTCCGCGTTTCAGGAGGCGGCTATAAGATATAAAGACGAAGAAGTAGGGGCCCTGGTGCCCTTTTCCGCCTTCTATGAAACTATAGAAACGTTCCTTGATCATAATATAAAGACAGTATTTATGCACGCAGAGGATAGCGATAGACTTAATAGCAGGGATATAGAAGTTCTAAAAGTATTATTTTTAATAAAATGGGTAAAAGAGATGCCTAAAAACATGGAAAATATAGCAACGCTGATGGTTTCACATATTGACGAAGATAAAATAGCGTTAAAGAAAGATATAGAGGGTTCTTTAGATAGGCTCGTTAAAGAAATGTTGATTCAGAAAAATGGGAATGAATACATTTTCCTAACCCATGAAGAGCAGGACGTAAATAAAGAAATACAGAATATATCTATTGATATTAGTGAAATAATTTTAAAGATCGGGGAGGAAATATATACAGGTATTTATAGCGAGAAAAAATTCCGTTATAGTGCAAGGTATCATTTTGATTTTAATAAGGCCATAGATGATAAATTGATATCGTCTCAAAAACATGATATAGGGGTAAAGATAATCACACCGTATTTTGACATGGGTGTTGAACTTACCGACCATGAATTAAGAATGATGTCTACTAAGGAAAACAATTTAATCATTAAACTCCCCCCAGACCCCACTTTTCTTGAGGAGATGGAAAACATATTAAAAATCCAGACCTATCTTACAAGGAAAGCAGCACCTATACAGACAGGGGAAATTGAAGAAATAAAGATAAGAAAATCCCAGGAAGTTGCTCAGAGGAAAGATAGGGTAGAATCCTTACTTAAGGAAGCATTGAAAGAGGCGGACCTTTATGCAAATGCGCAAAAGATAGATGTAAGATCAAAACATCCCATCGAAAGAATAAACAGCGGGTTGGGTATACTTGTAAACGGCATCTATGACAAGCTAAATTATATTACGGATTTCATAGAAAGCCCTAAAGAACTTCACGATATACAGTTTGCCGATGAAACCCAGATAGATATATTTGGGGACGAGGAAGCCCCGAACAAGTTGGCCATAGAAGAACTACTCCACTATATCGAAAGGAACACTCAAAGGCATATTCCGGTGACGATGAAAACCCTGCTGGAGACATATACTAAGCCCCCATACGGCTGGTTGCCGGATGATATTAGGGGTCTAGTAGTTACACTGTTTAAAGCCCAGGGGATAAATATCCAATTAGGCAGTGATCATCTTAACGCTTTTGATAGAAACTTAATCCAATACATGACTAAAAGGGATTATGTGGATAGGCTACTGATAAAGAAAAGGATCAAAACCCCTGAGAAGTATTTGAATAACGCCAGAAACTTAATCAAAGAAGTTTTCAATTATGCCTCGGCACCAGGGGATGAAGACGGGCTAATGATTCGCTTTAAGGAATTATCTAACTCTGAACTATCGAAAATTAGGGAACTACTAGTGCGCTATGAGGACAAAACCTATCCCGGTAAAGGTGTATTGGATAGGGGCAAGGAGCTTTTTAATGGGATTTTACAGATTAATGATGCAATATCCTTTTTCGAAAAATTATATGAAGTAAAAGAAGAATTATTAGATTATGAGGAAGAAGTCTTTGATATAAAAAAGTTCTTTGAAAATCAAAGGGAACAATTCGATAGGGCAGTTAAACAGCTTAATATATACGAAAAGAACAAAACCTACGTCATTGATCGGGACACTACAAAACTCGTTAAGGAAATAGAGAAAATAGTTAAATCACCAAAGCCATATTCCCAGATTTCTAAACTTCCCAACTTAGTAAATGACTTTATCAATAAATTTGTCGTTCTATTAGAAGAAGAGTGTAAACCCGTAAGGGGTGTAATAGAAAGTGATTGGAACAAGGTGAAAAGTGAACTGGAACTGTACGATTTCAAGGATGATATATATGGTAAGTTTAATAATAAATTTAAAGAGCTCTTGGAGAGATTAGACACATCCCATAATTTTTATGAGGCCATTGCAATGAAGGAAGAGTCCGATAGGCTAAAAATGAGATGTTTCGATGAAATAAAAAAGATCATCATAGAAAAGAGGAAAAAAAAGGACAATGAAAAACAACTAACTACCGGTGGAGAAGGTAATATAGTTTATCCTACTAGAAAGACTATCAATGTGAGTATAGCCAATATATTCCACGGTGCAAAGACCATTGAAAATGAAGAAGATATAGAAGAACTCCTTGAATATTTAAGAAGGCAGTTAAAGGAAGAACTAAAGGAAGATACGGTATTAAGGCTTGTTTAGTGGGGGTGTGGAAAGTGGATAAAACAGCTATTAGGAACTTTGCAGTAAAAGCAAGGCGTAAATTAATAGAGGATATAACCCATAGGGCTTACGAGGTTGGAATAACAAAGGATAAAATTAGGGATATTGAAACCTTTGAGGGTGGTTTTAGGGTAAAGCACAGAGAAAACGGAAAAACCTTTAAAAAGTACGAATTAAAGCAACGTGACAAATTGATTCAAAACATCGAACATAAGGGTTTCGGACAGGTCGTAGAGGAGGTTGCTTATACCTGGTTTAACCGCTTTATCGCCCTGCGCTTTATGGAGGTTAATAACTACCTTCCCACAGGGGTTAGGGTACTGTCTTCTGTAAAGGCGGGCAAAGTTGAGCCGGATATAATTAAAGAAGCCCTTAACATAGATTTAGATATTGACCGTGAAGTAGTATTTAGGCTCCAGGACAGTAACGATACGGAGGATTTGTATAAATATTTATTAGTAGGGCAATGCAATCAATTGGGCAAAATAATGCCCTCTGTTTTTGAAGAGATTGCCGATTATACTGAATTGCTTCTCCCGGACAAGCTTTTAGCAGAAGGATCTGTTATTAGAGATCTGGTTGAAGAAATAGAGGAATATGACTGGAAAATAGAATTGAAGGAAAAAGAGGAGAAAGAGAAAGCAGAAAATAAAGACCACGGTATAGAAATCATAGGTTGGTTATATCAGTATTATATTTCCGAGAAGAAAGATGAAGTTTTTGCAGGCCTCAAGAAAAACAAGAAGATTACAAAGGAGAATATTCCCGCTGCTACCCAGCTTTTCACACCTAAATGGATAGTAAAGTATATGGTGGAGAATTCTTTAGGCAGGCTATGGCTTGAGAGATTAATGGCGAGCGGGAAAGAAGTGGTTAGTGGTAAGTGGGTAGTGGATAGTGGAGAAGAAGTGGGTAGCGGGGAAGAAGTGGTTAGTGGTCAGTGGTTAGTGGATAGTGGGGAAGAAGTGGTTAGCGGGGAAGAAGTGGGTAGTAGGTTAAAGGATAAGTGGAAATATTATCTCGATGAGGCGAAGCAGGAGCCAGAAGTGGAGGAACAGCTTAGAAAGATAAGGGCAAAATATAAAGATATGACGCCGGAGGATATTAAGGTGCTGGACCCCGCAATGGGTAGCGGGCATATTCTGGTTTATGCCTTTGATGTTTTGTATGATATTTATTTAAGCGAGGGCTATTCAGAAAGGGAAATACCTACCCTTATTTTAGAAAATAACCTATATGGTCTTGATATAGATGATCGTGCAGGCCAATTGGCCTCCTTTGCACTTTTGATGAAAGCAAGAAGTAAAAACAGGAGGATATTCAGGAATAAACCTAAGATGAATCTGTGTTCCATTCAGGAAAGCAATTTCTTAATTAGTAGCCAGTGGTTAGTGGGTAGCAAGGGGAGACAAGTGGACAGTGGTCAGTGGTTAGTGACTAGGGGAAAGCTGGCGGAGTATTTTGTAAAAGGATTAACGGATAGGAAACAAGTACAGTTGAAAGAAGATTTTGAGTATTTATTGGAAGTTTTCTATAACGCCAAAGAATACGGATCAATCCTTGAAGTGAAGGAAATAGATTTTGAAGCCTTAGAACAGAGGATTGAGGAAATAAAAAGCAATGTTCCAAAGGATATGGTTGAACTGCGATATAGGGATGTAATATTGGAAGAGATTCCGCCATTGATTCAGCAAGCGAAGGTAATGAGCCAGAAATACGATGTGGTTTGCACTAATCCGCCATATATGGGTAGGAGGAGCATGAATCCCAAGCTAATAAAATATCTAGACGAAAACTTTAAGGATTCAAAAGGTGATTTGTTTGCAGTTTTTATAGAGGCTATGAATAATATGTTTAAATCGGAAGGGATATTATCATTAGTTACAATGCAATCCTGGATGTTTTTATCAAGTTATGAACTGCTAAGAGGGAAAATACTTCAAAATAATACGATTATTCAATTAATGCATATGAATAATATGGTCATGCGTATTGCTTTTGGAACAGCAGTAGCTATTCTTGGGAAAAAGCATATTGCAAAATATTCAGGTACCTACCACATGGTGAAATGTGAGGATTTGTCTGAGGCATGTATTCCAAAAGTATTCCCTAAAAAAGATGAAAGGTATAATGAGATTTCACAAGATGAATTCGAAAAAATCCCGGGAAAGCCAATTGCTTACTGGACAAATTCCAATTTAATTAAAACATTTGAAGAGAGTAAGCCTATGAATTCTATTATAGAACCTAAACAAGGTTTAGCAACCGCAGATAATAATAGATTCTTAAGATTATGGCATGAAGTAAATTATAATAAGATTAACTTTCAATCTAAATCTTTAGAAGCCTCATTAAATTCAGGGGCAAAGTGGTTTCCTTATAACAAAGGCGGTGCAAGGAGACAATGGTATGGGAATTATGATTATATAGTAAACTGGGAAAATGATGGATTTGAGATACGGAACTTTAAAGATGCAAATGGTAAAATCAGATCTAGACCACAAAACACAGATTATTACTTTAGGGAGGCTATTACGTGGTCACTTATAACAAGTGGTGGTTTTAGTATTAGGTATAGAGAAATGGGTAGTATTCATGATGTAGCGGGGATGTCCGCTTTTTCAAATAACCATGATAAATTATTATATCTTTTGGGTTTGATGAGTACGAAAATTGCAAACTATATTTTTAAATTGTTAAACCCCACCATAAACTTACAGGTTGGAGATTTTAATAATTTCCCTGTATTATTCACCGATTTCGCGCCAATTATTAAACATGTAAAAACAAACATTAGTATTTCCAAAACTGACTGGGATTCCTTCGAAAACTCCTGGGATTTCAAAATGCATCCACTTCTAACGGCTAGGGATCAACGGATAGGGACTAATAAATCCAATCATTTATCACTAGACGCTAACCATTCAATAGAAATCGCCTTTGAAAATTATAAAATTTTTACCGAAAATCAATTCAACCAACTCAAAGCCAACGAGGAAGAGTTAAACAGGATTTTTATAGACATATATGGCCTCCAAGATGAACTCACGCCGGAGGTAGCAGACAGAGATATAACCATAACTAAAATATTCGACACAAAGGAAGATATTTGTGAAGACATAAAAGGGAATGCTTATATACTTACCAGGGAAGATGTAATCAAATCCTTCATCTCCTACGCTGTTGGCTGTATGTTTGGACGCTATTCATTAGATGAAGAAGGGCTAATCTATGCCGGAGGAGAGATTAGTGATAAGTGGCTAGTGGTTAGTGGTCAGTATTTTCTAAAAGAGGTGGTTTACAGATATGTCAGTAAAGAATTATCACGAGTTAATAGTATGGTAGAAGTCAATGAATCTAGTGGAGGAAGTCTACAAAATAGTAAAGACGCTTCCCCGGGAAGAAACTTACGCACTATCAGATCAGATGAGACGAGCAGTAGCACCAATTCCATCCAACATAGCGGAGGGGCAACAGAGGAAGTCAACCAAGGAATTCATACAGTTTCTAGCAGTAACACGGGACTCCAAGGCGGAAGTGGAAACACAGATTTTGATATGTATCAGGCAGAAATACTTGACGCAATCTCAAGCGGAGATGTCTCTGGCCTTGTGTCAAGAGGTTGGGAAAATGTTGAATTCATTGATTGGAAAACTATCCACCACACACTAACCACTAATTACTATAATATTGTCAAAGACAATATTATCCCCATTGTAGATGGAGATTACTTTGAAGATGATATTCTACAAAGGTTTGTTGAATTTGTTCAGGTATCCTTTGGGACTGAAACCTTAGAAGAAAATCTAAAGTACATTGCTGAAACCCTAGGCAAGAGAGCCAACGAAACTTCAAGACAGGCTATTAGAAGATATTTCCTAAGGGATTTCTATCAAGATCATGTTAGGACATATAAGAAACGGCCTATTTACTGGCTCTTTGATAGCGGTAGGCAAAGGGGATTTAAAGCCCTTATTTACATGCACCGTTACGATCCCTTTACCGTTGCAAGGGTAAGGATTGATTATTTACATAGCTTACAGCGAAAATATGAAGCAGAGATAAATCATCTAGATATTTTAATAGATTCAGAGATCTCCAACAGAGAAAAAGTAGCCGCAAGGAAGAATAAAGAAATAATTTTAAAGAAAATACAAGAGTGCAGCCTATATGATGAGGCGATAGCCCATGCGGCCAATCAAAGGATCGAAATTGATTTAGATGATGGCGTAAAAGTTAATTATGCTAAATTCCAGGGGATTGAGATTCCCCAAGGAAAAGACAGAAAACCGTTAAAGGCAAATTTGTTGGGTAAAATCTGAAATAACTAACCATAGAAGGGGTGATTGCTCTGGTAAAAAAATAAACTTAAAAAGCCCGGAAATAGATGAACTGTTATGTGAGCTAGAGAAAGGATTAAAGGATATATACGGAGAAAAATTGAAAAAGGTCTTTTTATATGGGTCCTATGCCAGGGGAGATAATGCAGAAGGCTCGGATTTAGATGTAATGGTTTTGGTGGATATGGATGAGAAAGGGATAAAAGGACAGCGGGAAAAATTATTAGATATCATTGTAAGCTTGACAACTAAATATGGGATAGTTTTATCTATAATCGAAAACAACTAC
Organism: uncultured Clostridiaceae bacterium; assembly: GCA_964508195.1. Classification (GTDB taxonomy): domain Bacteria; phylum Bacillota; class Clostridia; order Ch29; family Ch29; genus JAAYEV01. The sequence goes on along the minus strand of CAZDSH010000019.1, from coordinate 4,969 downwards.
AAATATTTTTACGATTGGGTTAATGTACTTCCTTTCTTTTCAAATATAAAAAGAGAGGGTGTTAGTATATATGGATAAGATTAAAACGCTTTCGAATTATAGATTAGAAAAAGCTAAAGTTGAAAGGTTTATTAAAATGATTGAAAGCCATATTGACAGGTGGTATAGATGAATTTATCAAAAGTGAAAAAAGTATTAGAAGAAAATTTTAATAAAGAGCCTGCGGAGGGCAGAAAAAGAAACATTATTTTTTGGTATGATGATGAGAGCGAATTCGCCGAAGATATTAAAGGGCTTAAGTTGGATAATGCAAAAATCTTTAAACTTACTGATCGTAATTCTTTCTATGCAAAATATTTACTTGAAAAAGGGGATCCCGAATCTAATTATCTATTGTATTCCCCTGTATCTAAACCTATGCCCCGGGATAACTGGTTACTCGATATTCTAAAGTATAGTACAGAGTTTTCTACCGATAAGGCCGCTTTAATTATGAGGGATTTTAAAATAGAAGACCCCTCCTTAAGAAATGTATTTAAAGGCTATTTAAAGTTTTTTGGCAATAAAGAAAGGTATAAAAAGTTTGCATCCTTCCATACGGATAGATTCACCAAAGAGAAGATAGACATTGCGGTCCTATCTACTCTGTGTAAACTATCAATATCAGATTTTGAACAAGTTGTAAAAAGGATATTGATTGAAGATTTGAGAGAAAGAAATAAATATATAGAAGCGATTGAAAATTTCGGTGATATAGATGCCTTTTGGGATCTAGTAGAAAAAAAGTATGGATATATCTATGAAGAAGCGTCCTTAGAAAAGTTAATGATTATGCTCCTTATTACCCACTTATCTTATACCCTTGAAGGGGCTATGCCGGCTACATGGCAAAGATATGTGTCACCGAAAAAATCTGATGCCGTAGTGTTTGTGAGCAATTTTATGAATCATTCTATAGATGGTATACACTTTGATTGTCTGGCAGACAGGGTCCAGGAAACATTAAATGTAAAAGGGTATTTAGCCAAATGGGATATAGATAAGTACATTGAATGTGATACATTCAGAGCCTTTGACGAGGCAATAATAAGTAGGATAATTGGCAATTTACTCGAAGGCATTGGGGAGTTTGAAAGATATCGCAAGTTAATAAATAAAAGAAGGATAAGTCATTGGTTTAAAGCCTATCAAAACGAATACGAGGCCCTATATTTCGCTAACGAACTTCTCGGGATGGAAAGGGTAATGCAAGGAGTTATCAAGGCCGAATCTGCCCATGATTTAGTTAACGCTTATACGGAAGAATATTACCTTATGGACTATTTTTATAGAAAATTTTATTTTTATTATGATAAAATTGCCGATAAACAGATGTTTGAAAAAATAGCGGAAAGGATTGAAAACACTTATACCCACTGGTATTTAAATGAACTTTCGATAAAATGGTCATCAGCGGTTCAAAGTGAAATGTTAAAGGATTATTCCCTTGTGGGTATAGGACAGCAAAAGGACTTCTATCGAGATTTCGTTTCATCATTCGTTAAAAATGATGAGAGGGTATTTATAATTATTTCCGATGCCTTAAGATATGAAGCGGGAAAAGAACTCCTTGATCTAATTAACCAAGAGGCAAGGGGCACGGCGGATATTGAGTTTATGCAGGGGGTTATACCCTCGACTACAAAGTATGGTATGGCAAGTTTACTTCCGAGAAATGAATTAATAATGGATGAAAAATCCGATATAATCGTAGACGGGATAAATACCCAAGGAACAGCAAATAGGGGGAAGATTATAGGGGGTTTTAGTGACAGTACCCGGGCGATTTTATACCATGACATGATAGATATGCGTAGGGCAGATTACAAGGAGGTCTTTGAGGGCAAAAAACTGATTTACATATACCACGATGCAATAGATGCAGTGGGGGAGGTGGTATTGACGGAGAGGGAAGTTTTCGGAGCTGTCGAAAAGGCCTTTGAAGATTTAGTTATATTGATCAAAAACCTTATAAATCATGTGAGTGCAACAAATATAATGATCACTGCGGATCATGGATTCATATATAGGCGTTCCCAGTTAACCGAAGTAGACAAAATTAGCAGATTTAATGCCGGGACCATAGATGCAGGTAGAAGGTATATGCTTTCAGAAAATGTGGGAGATATTCCAGATACATTATCCATCTCTATGCAATATCTATTAGGGGGAAATACGAAACTAAAGGCCATTGTTCCGAAGGGTATGATTAGGTATAAGGTTAAAGGCCCGGGGGCCAATTATGTTCACGGGGGTGCATCCCTACAGGAGATAATTGTTCCCGTTATCACATTTAAAAATATACGTAAGGATGAATACAAGCCTACTAAAGTGGATGTAAGCCTAACTAATATATCCAGGAAGATTACGAATAGGATCACCTATTTGGAGTTCTTTCAAAAAGAGACCCTTGGGGCTAAAAAAACTCCTATAAGGCTTAAGCTTTATTTCGTGGACGAACATGGGGAGCGTATTTCCAACGAAAATATTATTATCGCCGACAGCAGATCCAAAGACCCGAAGGATCGTACCTATAGGGAGAAGTTTACGCTAAAGGATGTGCCCTATGATAAAACTAAAGAGTATTTTTTGATATTAGAGGACGAGGAGGAACCCGTAGAGAAGATATACGAAAGGATTCCCTTTAGCATAGATTTGGTTATAAGCGATGATTTTGGTCTATAAAGATGTGGGAGGCAGGTGAGGAGATGGCTGTGAGCGGGGCAGGTTTAAATGCAAAGCTTAATACATTTTTCCCGGGTAGGGTTGTGCGAAAGGACCTAACCCAAAAGATCAAGGAAGGGGCGAATGTTCCCGTATATGTACTGGAGTATCTTCTAGGTCTATACTGTGCAACGGACGACGCGGAAAGCATCGAAGACGGCGTTGAAAGGGTAAAGCAAATCCTAGCGAAGAATTTTGTCCGACCCGATGAGGCGGAAAAAGTTAAATCAAAGATACGGGAGCTGGGGCAGTACACAGTAATAGATAAGCTGACGGTAAAGCTCAATGAAAGAAAAGATATATACGAGGCGGAGTTTTCTAACCTGGGGCTAAAGGGTGTTGAGGTAGAGGCCCGTTATATAAAGGAGTTTGAAAAACTTCTGGTAGGGGGTATTTGGTGTATCCTAAAAATACATTATTTCTACGATGAGGATGTACGAAACCAAAATCCCTTTATTATAGACAGCTTAAAACCGATTCAGATGCCGAATTTAGATATGGAGGAGATATACGAAGGAAGACGTAACTTTTCAAAGGACGAATGGATCGACATAATATTAAGGTCTACGGGGATGGAGCCTACACAGTTGAAGGAAAATGTAAAATGGCATCTAATAGCCCGTATGATACCCTTAGTCGAAAACAATTTTAATATATGTGAACTTGGACCGAGGGGAACGGGGAAATCCCATATCTATAAGGAGATATCCCCTAACTCTATTTTGATATCCGGCGGACATACCACGGTGGCTAACCTATTTTATAATATGTCCACAAGAAAGATAGGGCTTGTAGGTCTATGGGATGTTGTGGCCTTTGATGAAGTTGCCGGTATCACATTTAAGGACAAGGACGGCGTACAGATAATGAAGGATTATATGGCCTCCGGTTCCTTTGCAAGGGGCAAGGAGCTTAAACACGCTGCGGCATCTATGGTCTTTGTGGGCAATATAAATCAAAGTGTGGAGGTATTGCTTAAGACATCCCACCTATTTGAACCCTTTCCAGAGGCCATGGCCTACGATTCTGCGTTTTTTGATAGGATGCATTGTTATATACCCGGCTGGGAGATACCGAAATACAGGCCGGAGTTTTTTACCGACGAGTACGGGTTCATTACCGACTATATAGCGGAATATTTCCGGGAAATGCGGAAAATATCCTATTCCGACGCTATAGAAAAATATTTCAGGCTGGGCAACAACTTAAACCAAAGGGATGTTATAGCCGTAAGAAAAACGGTGTCAGGGCTTATTAAGCTTATATATCCCAACGGGGAATTCTCGAAGGCGGACCTGGAGGAAATGTTAAGGTATGCCTTGATCTCCAGGCGCCGTGTAAAGGAACAGTTAAAGAAGATAGGCGGTATGGAGTTCTACGATGTGCATTTTTCCTATATAGACAACGAAACCTTCGAGGAGGAATTCGTGTCCGTGCCGGAGCAGGGTGGGGACAAACTCATTCCTGAGGGTATGGGCAAGCCGGGTCATGTATGCACGATCTCTTATGGGGATTCAGGCATGATTGGCGTGTATAAGATAGAAACGGAGGTCGTCTCAGGTACGGGCAAGTTCGAGAGGACTGGCCTAGGTTCAAGCCGAAGTGCCCGGGAAAACATTAGTACGGCTTTTAATTATTTTAAGGCAAACAAAAAGAACATAAGCGGTACTATATCCCTTAGCAATAATGATTTTTTGATGCATGTCCAGGATCCCCAGGGTATCGGTATGGCTACGGAGCTTACATTAGCTGCATTTATCGCCCTTTGTTCCGGTTCTTTGAAAAAACCCGTAAAAAGCCAACTGGCTATATTAGGCTCAATGAGCATTGGCGGCACGATCAGGAAGGTGGAGGAGCTGGCGGGCACATTACAAGTTTGTTTCGATGCGGGCGCCAAGAAGGTGTTGCTTCCCATGGCCTCGGCGGGGGATATAAGCATGGTACCGCCGGAGCTTTTTGCAAAGTTTCAGATTTCCTTTTATCAAGACCCCGAGGATGCAGTATTTAAGGCCCTGGGGATAGAGTGACGGGTTTTGAATTTTGTCGTTATAGCGCCAGCGTGTCAGCCTGTGAGCATAGCACCAGCGTGTCATCCTGAGCGTAGCACCAGCGTGTCATCCTGAGCGTAGCGCCAGCGTGTCATCCTGAGCGTAGCACCAGCGTATCATCCTGAGCATAGCACCAGCGTGTCATCCTGAGCGTAGCA
>CAZDSH010000018.1:0-24698 GCA_964508195.1 uncultured Clostridiaceae bacterium | reverse complement strand
ATGGCTTCATTGCCTGATAGAAGCTTCTTCAATTAGCTCACTCCTCACAAAATATGTTTGTATTTATTAAAATAAAATTATACATTACCTAAGGGGACTTTCCATAGTTATTTTTTACCCGCGATTATACTTCCGAGGGCTATCGAATAAAGTTTTGTCCGGTGGGTGTCCGCCCTAGATACCAGTACTATAGGTGCCCTTGCACCCATTATTACCCCTGCGGAAACGGCACCCTTGGCAAAATAGGTCATACACTTACCAATACCATTTCCAACCTCTATAGCCGGTACAAGTAAAATATCCGTCTCCCCGGCGACGGGGCTTTCTATGCCCTTGTGTTTCGCCGCCTCCTTGCTGAAAGCAAGATCAAAGGACAACGGCCCTTCTACTATAGCCTCGCCAAACTCGCCCGCCTCGGACATTTCCTTTAACTTTGCCGCATCTAGCGTGGATTGCATCTTATCGCTTACCTTCTCCACCGCGGTTAATGCGGCCACCTTCGGTTTATCAAGCCCTAGCGCGTTACATACCTCGATTGCATTTTCTATTATCTGTTTCTTTTCATCCAAAGAAGGTGCTATATTCATACCGCCATCGGTTAAGAATATTAGCTTATGGTATGCCTGCACCTTATATACCATTACATGGCTCAACAAATTTTTACCCCTAAGGCCTATTTCCTTATCCAGCACGGCCCTTAAAAGATCCGCAGTACTTAAAATCCCTTTCATCACAAACTGTGCCCTGCCGCCGCTTACGAGGGATACCGCCGTCCTTGCCGCCTCTTTATGATCCGGGACGTCTAGTAGCTCAAATTCGCTTATATCGAGGGTAAGTCCCTCGGCTATACCCTTTATGGCGGCCCCGTCACCTACGAGGATAGGCTCTGCGATACCAAGTCTATGGGCCTCGGCTACCGCCATTAATACTTCCTCGTCCTGGGCGGCTGCAACTGCGAGCTTCATTGAACTTTGTAGCTTTGCCCTTTCGAGCAATCCTTCAAAATCTGTTATCATCCACATCGCCCCTTTCTTTATAATTATTCTTTATTAAAAGTATTAATCCTTCATTTTTAAACAATATTTTGAACTGTTAAAAATTTTTAACCTAAAAACATTTCACAATGAACAGCCATAACGGTTTTTTTATAAATCATACATTAAACCTAAAATCAATTATATCGCCATCACGGACGATATAATCTTTGCCCTCTAATCTATATAACCCCTTTTCCTTAAGTTTAGGCATAGAGCCATATTCTTTGAAATCGTTGTACTTCACTACCTCCGCCCTTATGAAACCCCTTTCTATATCGGTATGCACTTTGCCCGCGGCTCTATGGGCCGTCGTTCCCTTTTTTATTGTCCATGCCTTTACCTCGTCTTTGCCCGTCGTCAAAAAGGAGATCAAACCAAAATATTCGTATACGGCCTTCGCCAGCCTATCTATTCCTGGTTGGGTTATACCGATATCCTCCATAAATAATTTCTTATCCTTTTCTTCGAGCCGGTCAATCTCCGCCTCTACCTGGGCGCTAACCTCCATTACAGGCATCCCCTTCGTCCTAGAATATTCGTATAGTTTTTCTTTTTGCGGATATTCCCCGGCGGATAACTGTTCCTCGTCAATATTTACAGCTAACAACATCGGCTTTAGGGACAAAAAGTTAAACGTTCTCAGATGGTTCCTTTCATCTTCCGTAAGGTCTATAGAATGTATGGGCAACCCTTCTTCTAAGGCATTACCACACTTCTCCAGGACTGCGAGCTCTTCGCGCATCTGATTTGTAACCTTTTTAGAGTTTTTTATTCTCCCTATCCTCGTCTCGATTATGCTTAAATCCGCAAGCAATAGCTCGGTATTCACGGTATCAATATCCCTTAATGGGTTGATATTCCCCTCTATGTGCACAATGTTTTCGTTTTCGAAGGCCCTTATAATGTGTACAAGGGCATCTACTTTACGCACCGCCTCTAAAAATTGATTACCGATACCCATACCGATACTTGAACCCTTTACCAACCCGGGTAAATCAATGAGCTCCATCGTCGCATAGGTAGTTTTTTTGGGTTTGTATACAGCCTCCAGAAAATCTATCCTTTCATCGGGTATCCGAGCCACCCCGATGTGTGTATCAACCCTTCCGGATAAATGGGCTTCCGTTATAATATCTGAACGGGTTAACAGATTAAAGAACGTAGTTTTGCCTACCGTTGGTAGCCCAATAAGCCCTATTTTCATATACCTTGTCACCTTCTTCGTGTATTCGTTAAAAAAGTGTTTTATATATTAATGCGGAACAATAACCCTTCTGATTTTTATTATAACATATCTATTAAACCAAACTGTTCCTTAAGTTTAAGTATACTTACAACCGCTTCATCGATTCTACTGGACTTTATGTAGCCCTCTGCCACAGCGGTTACTATGGCATCATAGGCCTCAGACATGTTATCCCTGTTATGACCTATAATAAGCATATCAACGCCGGCTTTTATGGCCCTTGTTGCGGCATCGCTGATACTGTATAGACCGGTAATAGCGCCCATATCCAAATCATCGGATACTACAACACCGCTAAAGCCTAACCGTTCCCTAAGAATCCCTTCTATTATAGCCTCGGATAACGTCGCGGGGTAGTCTTTATCAATTTCCGGCAGCAGGATATGGGCAACCATAATCATCGGCACATCGTTTTTGATAGCCCCTTTGAAAGGTATCAGTTCAAACTCGTCTAACCTTTCTATAGAATGGTTAATAACCGGGAGCTCTGTATGGGAATCCGTTCCGGTATCCCCATGCCCGGGGAAATGTTTTGCTACGGGTATTATACCCTGTTCTAAAGTTCCCTCAATAAAGGCCAAACCCATTTTAGTCACCACATCCGGTGTATCACCGAAGGCCCTATCCCCTATTACGGGATTATCCTTGTTGCTGTTAATATCCAAGACCGGTGCAAAGTTTAAATTTATTCCCAAGCCTTTAAGCTGTATTGCCATTTGTTCCGCTGCTATCATTACATTGTTCTCGTCACCCCCCGAGGCTAACTCCTTTGCCGAGGGAAAAGCACCGTGCTCCCCGGGTAGCCTGTTCACCCGTCCCCCCTCCTGATCTACGGCAATAAATAAATGAAGGCCCCCGGGACCTGTTTTCAAAGCCTGCAATTCTTCAGTCAACTGTCTAACCTGGGCGTTATTTTTTATATTTCGCCCGAAAAGTAATACACCGCCTATTTTATGTTCTTTTAAAAATGTAGCGGTATATTCGTCTAACTTAGTGTTTTCAATCCCTACGATAAACAGTTGACCTATTTTTTCTTCTATACTCATTTTCTCTAAAAGCATCTCCGGTACAGAGTCTCGGCCCCCTGTCGGCGGTACTTCCGCCGGGGGCGTATTATCATAGTCCCCACCGTTGGTACATGCTGTCGTCATCATCAAAATAAGCATAATCGCTATTATAATAAACTTCTTCAAGTATTTATCCCTCCGAACGCATTTTTAGTACAGCTTCAACGGTTTAAAGTTCAGTTTATCGCAGGATGTAGGTATAAACTCTATACCGTCTACTACGCCCTCTATTGCATCCTTTAGGGCATCGCCGTGGAGATGTCCATATATACATTTTTGTACATCGTAATTTTTAAGTATGTCTAAAAACTCCCGGGACCCTTTATCGGGATAAAAGGGCGGATAATGCAACATAACCACTATCTCATCATAATCCTTACCCTCTAAATCCTTTAACGATAATTCTAATCGAATCAATTCTCTGTTAAATATCTTAGCATCATGCTCTGTAAACCCCGGACTACTAGGGTTTACCCAGCCCCTTGTGCCACATATGCCTATGGATTCGCATACATAACTGTTATTATGTAAAAAGAATATATCATGCATTTTATTTTCCCTTAAGAATTTGTTCATTTTATTGAGGGTCGTCCACCAGTAATCATGGTTTCCCTTACATAGTATTTTTTTGCCCGGCAGTTCCGACAAAAATTCAAAATCCGCCGTAGACTCCTCAAGGTATGTTGACCAGGACAGATCACCGCAATGTAGTACCCAATCCTTTTGTGTTACAACTTTGTTCCAGTTCTCTTTAATCTTTTCCATATAATTTTCCCAAACCCCGCCGAACACATCCATCGGCTTATCCGCCGCCCTGGATAGGTGTAGGTCGGAGATCGTGTATATCGCCATTCGTTTCACACCCGTTTAAAGTTTGTTTTTAAAGTCTATAAATGAACCGCCCTTAAAGGGACCCCGCCTTTGGGATGTATTTCCGAATCCTATTTAAGCAAAAACCTTGAAGAGATGTACCCCCCGGCTAGGCCGCCTAAATGGGCAAAGTTGTCTATCCCGGGATTTGAAAACCCTATGAACAGGTTTATTAATAATATAGTTACAAGGTTTGCCATAAAGCCTTTCCTGAAAACCCCGGGCCTTCTTCCGCCAAAATAGAGCAACGCCCCTAGCATACCGAATATGGCCCCCGATGCCCCGGCGGAGACCGCCTGGGTAAAAACAAAACTAAAAAAACTGCCGCATATACCGGCGACCCCGTAGATTACGATAAACCTGTATACACCGTATATTTTTTCTGCGAGGCCCCCTAATTGGTAAAGGGCATAGGAGTTAAAAGCGAGATGCATGAACCCCACATGAAGAAACATCGGCGTAATAAAGCGCCAATATTCACCCCTTAGCACTAAGGGGCTATACATAGCTCCAAACCTGATGAGCACCCCTATATCAGTAGAACCCCCCGCCAAGGTCATCAAAATCCACATCAGCACGTTTATAGCTATTATTCCCCGGGTGATAACGGGTTTTTTGTCCCTGACCGCCCTGTTGACGCTTCCTAAATCCATGGGCCTATATTTTTCAAGCCTTGGTATATGGGTATATTCCGTCAGTATAGCTTCCAACCTCTTTAACCTAGACGTATCGCCGCTAACTATACCCCGTTCTATGTCCACTGACAGATCGGATATTATTAATTCGTGTTCCCGCTGTTGTGATACGTATTGGTTATATCCGTCGTCGGTGTTATCAACGAACACATTTACGATTAGCGCCTCATTACATTTTAAAAGATCCATATATCTTTTTACGCCGGATACCTGATTAAACCTTACAAAGGCCTTATCCCCTTCGGCCTGTACGAAAAATATGAATTCGAGGCTATGGCCCCTCCTTCGTATTAAGGCAATTAGCCCTTCGTTTCCCTCTATTTTTAATAGCGAAAAAGCCATCTTGTCTATCAATTCGACAGCTACGGCATTTATATATTTATACTTTATGTCCATAGTTATATCATCCCTAAAACTTTTAAAGTAAAACCTATATATAAAATGTCAGTGTAAAGGCTTATCTAATTTTGATCTTGGCCTTCTTTTCTTCTTTTTTCTGTACTTGATTGACTCTTCTTTTTACCCTCTTTACTATATCCGGTACCAAATCTATGAGCTTCTCGAAACCCATACCCCCGCTAATCGGTATAACTGATATATCCTCATCCTTTATAACCACGACCGCAGTAGGCGATATCTTTGCCCCTAACCCCGCACCGGCCCCACCTTTTTGTCCTAGGTTAGGCTTTGCACCTTCGCCGCTCCCGCCGCCCGTGCCCATACCGAAGGTCACGTTTATCACCGGTATAAGGGTAACAGCACCTATTTGTATAGGCTCGCCTATAACGGCCTTAGTGGTTAAAAAATCCTCCATTTCTTCAAATATTGTTTTTAAATTATCCTTTAAATCCATTTCTTATCTACCTCCCCTTTTTACTGATTTATCATGAAATTTGGTCCGCAAAATAAAGTCTACAATATTTTAATCCGATAAAAAGCAACGTTATCGGTATTATTATCCCGCTTATATGTAAATCAATCTCAAAGTTTTCGCCGGAGAAATCCGGAATGTACTGCACCTTATCATAAAAACGAGCTACCGTACAAGCTATAAAACCTGCAACCATACCCGTGTATGCCGGGTCGTCAAACCCTAGCTTTAGTCGCGCTATAATGTGCCTTCTTGCAACGAGACCGAGGGTATCCCCTACTATGTCTAGGGCATAGGGCCGTAATTTCTTGAGCCGTTGGAAATTGCTAAGGCGTCCTTTTTTTTCACACGTCCCCGGACCTTTATCCGTCATCGGCAAAGAAATCCTGCGGACAGTAAGGCCCGTTACACGAATAGCGATGTTACTATTATGGCTACGGGCGTAATAGTTATAGGACATAAGGCCCCACCCATAGCTGATGCTGGCTCTTACATATAATCCGTCACTATTGTCCGCCGATAGACAGAACTTTATTGGCAATAACAGAGCGGCTAGAATTGTAAAACATATTGTAAAGAGTATTCCCAAGGGCGTACCCCCTTCTTACATACCTTTTTAGGTTAACGGTGATATGCTAAAAAAACCGGCTTTCGCCGGGGCTTAAATTCCTTTTCCGCAAGAGGGACAAAACTCCGCCGTCTCCTGCACCAGGGCACCACATTTATCACAAACCAAACCATTGGCGACTTCGATGCTAAAGTCCTTCCCTTCCTCAACGACCTTTCCGGGACCCCCGAGCTTCCTACCACAAATATGGCAGTACACCTGGGAAGCGCCCACCGCTTCACCGCAACTTTTGCATAGGGCACCCCCTTTTATCTGCATGGCCCTGCGGTTAAGCTGTTCGATTCTATGGGTTATTTCATCTATTAGTTCGCATTTGTCCATTACACTTCTTTCCTTTAAATTGCCCCGTTTATAATCCTCGTATATGAATTTGCCTATATCCCTATAGAGTCTATCTATCTTATCCTCCTCCGCGGCAATATCCAACTTCAACTTCGCTACTGCAAAGAGCTCACCGGATTTTTGCGAAAGGGTCTTTGCACCCCTCGAAAGCCTTACGCTTAAATCATCCCAGAGACTCATTTACCATTCCCCCCCTACTAAAGCCAATCGGTTGCAAGTACATAAATACTGTTTCGTACGTTTGCAACTCTGATATTATTATATACAATAATCGCCAAGGGGTCTATTGCTGTTTTAAAGTTTCTTTTTGTTTAGCCGCTGCAAGATTTATTATTACCACCGATGATATTACAAATATGATACCGATGAACTGTACAATACTTAGTATTTCTTTTAACACTAGCACTCCTAACGCAACTGTTACAACGGGTTCAAATGTGCTTAAAATTGCGGCCTTAGAAGGGCCGACGACCTTTACTCCCTGATAAAAGGATATTATAGCAAGGGCCGTGGAAAAGAACGCAATAATCGTTACCGCACCCCAACCCTTAAACGTCATACCGGTAAACAATTGACCGCTAATGAAACCGACGATAGTCATAGTAACCGCCGCCGAACTTACTATATAAGAAGAAACTATAATAGGATCCAGCTCGCTTAATATATCGGCATAATCCCCCCCTAACAACACTATATAAATGGAATAACATACCGCCGCACCTAACCCAAGGATTACGCCTGTAGCATTTACATATATGTTCGGTGCCCATACTACCATCGCTGTGCCGAAAAGCGCCATAATAAGGGCTATTAATTGCGTATACCCCATCCTTTCCCCGGCAAATACAAACATATAAAGGCTTACAAATACCGGATACAGATAAAGAATCATCGATGTAAGGCAAACGGGTATATAATTAATGGACGAAAAAAAGAATACGGAGGTTATCGCATAGAATATGCCACCTAGTACAAAGGTTCTAACAAGTTGATTCTTTTTTATTCGGAAATGTTTAAATTTGCCTGTTAACGCATTATAGGTCCACATAATTAAAGCAGCGATTATGAACCTCATAGCCAATACGGAAATAGGGGTAGCGCCTTCGGCATAGGCGATCTTCCCGACGATACCCATTATGCCAAACCCCGCTGCAGACAGTAACACCAACATACTCCCTAAAATGTTTTTATCCACACCCACCCCGCCTATATATAATAAAATAAGATTCAGGCTCCACGAATAACCATAGCTCCGTGTTTTTATATGCCTTGTAATAAGCCATCCATCTCAAGGGATTCCAGATACAGGGGACGTCTCCTACACAGCTTTAGCACCCTGTCCCTATATACGCCGCAATCTGCATCTTTCCGAACGTTACTGATAATTTTGTAATGACCTGCCTCTGATACGCTTTAAAACTTTCGGTCATAGCAATTTTAAAAGTGATCGCCTTGGCCATAACATTAGGCAGTATAGCTCCCCCCTGTACGCCAGGGAATATCGCCTTATCAATATCCTTGGCGAATTCTTTTTTACAAAGGATAACCCCACCCCGGGCACCCCTCATCGTTTTAGTAGTGGTACTCGTCACAACGTCTGCATAGGGAACCGGGATCAATGTATTCACATCCGCCGTGATACCTTTTACCCGGATATCCCTCGGCGTATTTATTGGTAAGCACCGTTCCCTGGGCCTCTAATATAGACGGGTATACGAAATTTTCCGATGCGATAAGCTCTATTGTCATTATCTCCCTTATGAGTTCCTTTTCCAGCCAATGTGCTATTTCCGGATCCACTATATTTAACCTGTTCATTTTCATACCTCCATAGGAATCGTAGCTTAAACTTATTCCCTCAGATACTTATTCTACCGATATGGCCTTATTCCTTTTTTTATAAATTTTATTTGCCCAATATATCACCTATTACTTCCCATGCCCCGGCGTCCTCAAGGCCGATACGCCAAAGTGCAATCCCGCCGATGTCATATTCTTTGGCTATATCTAATTTATGCTCTAGGCTGTATTTGCTTTCAAACCATACTTCATGCTTTTGACCGTTTTCCCAGTATTCGAAATGCGGTACCCTGGCATTATCATCCCATTTAATAGCCGCACCCCTTGAAGAAGCAGTGTTTATCGCCTGGGCATAGGATATGTACCGGGCACCTTTTTTGCCCTTCGTCCAATCAAAACCATAACCCGGAATACCCATGAGTATTTTTTTCGCCGGCATATTTTCTAATGCGTACTCCATAACATTTCGCACCCAATTATAAGAAGCCACCGGCCCCGGTCCGCTGGAATAACCGTGTTCGTCATAGGTCATTATCGCCACCTTATCCGAATACTTAGCGATATCCCCATAATCAAAGGGCCCGGACCAGGTATTCGATAGGTTGTCAGAGGTCTTTGCGGGCACGCATACCGTTATCTTGTACCCCTTTGGTGAGAGCCTATCATGAAGTTCCTTAATAAGCGCGGAGAATTTATCCCTATCCGAGACGTATATATTTTCAATATCTATATTAATCCCATCGTATTCGAATTCTTTAACTATTCCTTCTACGCTGTCTATAAACATTTTACGGCTTTCCATAGTAGCCAGCATATTTTTAGCTAATTCCTTGCCGTCGGCGCTGCCGCCATATAACAAATTGTGTACGAGCATCAGCACCTCCATATCCTGGGACTTTGCCTTTTCTATTATCCTTTTCATCTCTTCCTTCGTAAAACCTTCTTCGGGATGATGTTCCTGTAACTTACTTGCATCCGCCGGTGAAAGCCTGTACCAAAAGGGTGCAACAGCGCTGAGGAACCTACCATGCTTTACCATGCTCTTATATGAACTTGGAAGGATGTATTCGTCGTCCACATAAAACCCCAGTACATAAAACTTTGCGGATAGGTTTCCCTTTGTTCCAGAAACCCCGTCGTATGTACTATCCTCACCTTGATCCGCCGTCGGCCCATCGTCGGCCCCTTCCCCTTGCGCGGCATCGGCTTTAGGCTTCCAATTTATCCAAAGCCTATAATGCCTTTGTAGCTTGCTATATTCATCAATATCCTTTAAACCGTCCCCCCTTTGGATCATATCCTTTATAATGTCAACAAAGGGACCCCGTTGCGGCAAACCTTCCGCCACGCTTAGCTCCCTCGGACCTGGCCCATGACTCGTCACCGGTTGTAGATAGGGCCCGGTAGATAGTATGATAAAGACCAACGTTAAAAAGGATATTAGCACAAATATTGTTCTGGCTTCTTTTACTGTGTTCATTATAGGCCCTCCTTAACTACTTTTATTTATTTCTTTTAAATTGTAACATGCACTAGAGGGCCTATCACCCTGTAAAACATGGTAGAAGCCCTCCGGGGATAGCACAACGGCAATAGAAAGGAGGACAAAAATCAAACAGGATCGCCCTTTACCTTCGTAAAAACCGATCCCGTTTCCTTTGGTCGGAGTGAGAGGATTTGAACCTCCGGCCTCTGCGTCCCGAACGCAGCGCTCTACCAAACTGAGCCACACCCCGATATTTTGTTTTGTTATTACCTTTTAAGTATAGCCCAAATTTTTAAAAAAATCAACTATAGCGGAGATACAAAAAATTAGCACCCGGTGTTTCCGAGGGCAGTTCCCATATCCGGCACTCCGGCCGATAACGGGTTTATATCTCTATAACAAATGATATGCCGGTAAAACCCCGTATGCAATAGGGCTTTACCGGCTCCGGTTAAATACTTTGATTCAAAATCAAGGACCCGTTATTTAAACAAATACTCTTGCAATACTCCTACACCCTTTCCAAACTCCACAGGTACATCTGCCCTGTAAAGGGCCCTTTCTATAGTAGCTATTACTGAAACGAGATCGTGTTTGTCAATGTTGCCCATGTGCCCTAGGCGGAACATTTTCCCCGCATAGGCGCCGAGCCCACCGGCTACTACTATGCCCTCCTCGGCTAAGAGGTTTCTGAACTTCGCATCCTCAATCCCCTCGGGGTATACGAGGTTAGAAAGCGTAACGGCCCTGCAACTTTTTTCGGCTAATATTTTAAAACCTAATGCCTCTAAAGCCGCCTGCATAGCAATAGCATTTTTTCTATGCCTTTCATACCTGTTTTCTATACCCTCCTCTTTAATAATCCGTACGGCTTCCTTTAGTGCCCATACCATATTAACCGCCGGTGTTGCATAGTACTTCGACGTATCCTTCATAATAGGAAGCCATTTTTCAAAGTCTATATAGTATTCCGGGATAGTTCCAAGGGCCTTGCGGCGTTCCAGGGCTTTTTTATTTGCCCATAGCATCATAAGCCCCGGCGCTACGCCAAAGGCCTTCTGTGTACCGGTAAACAGTATATCTATGCCCATATCGTCTACGTATTCCGGTTCAGCGGCGGTAGCACAGACGCCATCGACTATGTAAATCGTATCGGGAAAATCCTTCATCATTTGGCCTATCTCCGCTACCGGTGCACGGACCCCCGTTGAAGTGTCCACATGGGTAACGGTCATAGCAGCGTAGTTCTTTCTTTTAAGTTTCTCCTTTATCTGTTCTACGGTAATCGTTGTACCCCATTCACTGGATATCACGTCTATGTTTAGGCCCTTTCTTTTACCTAATTCTATGAACCTATCCCCGAAGAAACCATTAGATACTACGAGTACGTTATCACTCTTTTTAGTGACATTCGCTATAGCCATCTCCATACCCATAGTGCCGCTACCTGCAATAACAAAGACTTCATCGCTACACCGAAACAATGCCTTCAAATCCTCTAAAAGTCCCTTAAAGTCCTTTACAAAGCCGGGATCGCCAAAGGCTACGGTTTCGCGACCCATCTGATCCTGTATGGATCTCACTACAGGGGTTGGCCCCGGGATCATAACCAGTTTTCTAGTTTTCATAATAATCCTCCTTTTAAAATTTTAATATAATTATTCATAAGCGGTTTTCGCCGCTGTTTAATACGCCCGGCATCATATACTCCAGGGCAAAACAGTGTCTATTTAAGTTCAACTACAGTAACGCCATCACCGCCCTCGCCGAAGCTACCTATTCTAAAGGATGCCACGTGCTGATTAGACTTCAAAAGCTGTTGCACGCCGCTCCTTAGAACACCGGTACCTTTGCCATGTATTATAAGCACCTCTTTGAGCCCGGAGATGTACGCATCGTCTAAGTATTTGTCCACATTCATCATGGCATCCTCTAGGACCTGTCCCCTTACATCCACCTGGGCGGATATAGTAGAGGCCTTCGATAGGGCTTTCACGGTCTTATGCACCGGTTTTGGGACGTCCCAATCCTTTACCTTTTCTAGGTTACTTTGTTTCGTTTTAATCTTCATGATACCTATTTGCACCAGGGCTTCGCCGTCATCGTATTTTTCGATCAAATTACCCCTTTGTTCAAGGTTTAATATCTTTACCGGGTCGCCGGGTTTAAGATTTTTTGGAACTTTTGTACTGTGCACTTCCTTTATGCCGGTACTTAGGGCATCCTCTAAGGCTTGAATATCCCATCGCATTTTTTGTCGCACCTTTTCGATCCTTTTATTCCTTTGAGCCCTTTCCGCCGTCGCAAGGCTCCTTAGCTCCTTTATCAGCTCTTCACATTCAACCTTAGCCTTTTCCAGGATACCCTTTGCTTCTAGCCTCGCCTCATCTAAGACCTTATCACGTCTGTCTTCTAACGCCTTCACCTTCCGCTTATAATCCGCCTTCGCCCTTTCCATATCCCGCCTTAAACCCTTCGCCCATTCCTTTTCTAATTCTGCTTCTTTTTTGTTCCTTTCTAAATCTCCGATGACATCTTCAAACCTGACATCCTCACCTGAGATATACATAGAAGCATTCTCAATGAGACCTTCATTTAGGCCTAACCGTTTTGAAATCTCAAAGGCATTGGATTTGCCCGGTATACCTATAGTGAGCCGGTATGTGGGGCTAAGGGTATTAATATCAAACTCTACACTTGCGTTTTCTACGCCCTCCTTAGCCAGGGCGTATTGTTTGAGCTCGCTATAATGGGTTGTGGCAATGGCACGTATTTTTCTGCTACGAAGATGATCCAGTATTGCCATAGCCAGGGCCGCACCCTCGGTAGGATCCGTACCGGCGCCTAGCTCGTCTAACAGTACCAAGCTCCCCTTATCGGCATGTTCTAATATCCCAACGATATTGGTCATATGGGATGAAAATGTGCTCAAACTTTGCTCTATACTTTGCTCGTCACCTATGTCCGCAAACACGTCCCTGAATACGGTAAGCTCCGTCCCCTCCTGACAGGGTATCTGCAGTCCGGCCTGGGCCATAAGTACCATAAGTCCTACTGTCTTAAGGGTAACTGTCTTACCGCCGGTGTTCGGACCCGTTATCACAAGTATATCAAAATCCTTTCCCAGGTGAATATCTATAGGTACTACGGATTCCGGTGCTATTAGCGGATGTCGTGCCTTTTTTAGGTTAATGTAGCCCGAAGTGTTATAAAGGGGCCGGCTCCCCTCCATCTCCAGACCCAGTTTGCCCCGGGCGAACATAGAATCCAACTCCGTCAAGGTCTCCATATTATGTCGGATATCCTCTATTATTTCGCTTACCTGTAGCGTAAGGGTATGAAGTATTCTTTCTATTTCGAGTTTTTCCTTTGTATGCAGTTCCCGTAATTTATTATTTAACTGTACTATTGCCATAGGCTCAATGAATAGCGTTGCGCCGGTAGAAGACTGGTCATGTACTATGCCGGGTACATGGCCTTTGTACTCTTGTTTTACCGGTATTACGTAACGATCTCCCCGGGTAGTCACTATTGCATCCTGTAAATATTTTTGTAGACCCGTAGATGAAACCATAGAGTTTAGCTTAGTCCTGATTTCCTCGTTTACCGCACCTATCCCTTTTCGGAGACTGCGTAGGGTGGGGCTTGCATTGTCAGCTATATTCTCCGGGCCCTCTATACACCTTTCTATTTCCTTTCTGATATTTCCATGGGGTACAAGACTTTGTACCATAGGTTTAAGTATATAAAACCCTTCATCGCCGTCCTCCCGCGGCGCTTTCATGTAGTTTTGCATCCTGGCTGCGCATCGTAAAAGATCCGCTATCATTAAAAGCTGTACCGTATCAAGGACACCCCCTATCTCCGTTCTTTTGAGCACCGCACTTAAATCAACAATACCTGCCAGGGGTGGTGTGCCTTTTTTAAACAACGCCCTTATACATTCATCGGTCTCCTGTTGAAGCCTTTCTACTTCTTCTATATTGTAGGAAGGCCTTATCCCTAGGCATCTATTTTTGCCCGCCTCCGATGCGGCCATGCGGGAGAGCCTTTCTATAATTTTGTCAAACTCCAATATTTTTAATGTGTCCGTTGCCATACCCTTGCTCCCTTGTATATTATGGGTAGTAGCCGATTTGATGTGGTTCCCCGACTCGTCAGTTACCCATATTGATATTTAAAAACTTAATGATATTACCTTTAAAATAATGTTCAAACTTTTTGAAAACAACGTTTCATCCGAGAAAATATTCACTAAGCTCTATTATACAACCCTTCGCGCCGGCTATAGACAGTATACTATAAACTATACGCCATGCTGCGCAACAGAGGGTGCTTTATTATTATATCAATAAAAGACAGCTCTTAGCGTATCTTTTATAGAATTATTAATATTTAAGAAAAAGGCGGGGCATAGAAGCCCCGCCTTTTTAATAAAACTTCGTAGATTTAATTTAATCTATAAGCCCTAACTCTACTAAGAAATCATGGGCTACATCCTCGGGCTCCTCCCTATCCATGTCTACCCTTTTGTTCAGTTCCGCAAGGGTTTCATCATCGAGCCTTTCCGATACTTCCCTTATTATGTCCGGTATCTCAGGGTAGGCCTCTACTATTTCCGGCCTAACAGTCGGAGCGGGGTTGTATATAGGGAAAAACCCTTTATCGTCCCTAAGGTTAATAAACCCAAAGGCGGGTATGCGCCCGTCGGTAGCAAAGCCCATAGCCACGTCGCCGTTATCGTTTTTGAGCGCGTCGTAGGTCAGCCCCGTCGTTACAAACTCCATCTTACCCCTATCGAATTCGAAGCCGTATACGCTTTCTACGCCGGGTACGCCGTCCTCTTTCCTTTCGAAAAACTCAATATTCGTTATGAGCACTAAGTCTCCAGCCTCATCGTTTATATATTTAGCCAGGTCAGAAATAGTCTCTATCCCTAGGCTTTTTGCCCTTTCTTCCTTCATCATAAGGGTGTAGGTATTGTTCGCCGGGGCATAGTCAAGCCATTCTATATCGTTTTCTTCCCTGTCCCATTCCTTTACCATGTTAAAGGCTTCCTCAGCCTCTGTAATATCCTCGACGCCCATTTCCGGCACCAGTATTGAACCGGTATATTCCCAATACATATCTATTTGACCGGACTTTAAAGCGGGTCTCAATGTAGGCGTCTCGCCTAGCCCCAGTTGATCCTCAACAGGGTATCCCTTTGCCTCAAGGAGCTCAAGTAATATACTTCCCAGGATGAACTGTTCCGTCCATGCCTTTGACGATACGGTAATAGTCGGACCGTCGACTGTATCACCGCTACCGCTACCGCCGCATCCTACAAGCATCGCTATCACCAGCGTAAGGCTTACAACCATACCCAACAATTTTCCTTTGTTACCTAAATAATGTACTTTAATAATGAACCCCTCCATTTTTATTTTTACTCCCCCTTGGGAGTCGTAAGCAATTTGCTAACTAGGCCCAATGCCTGATCAAGAATTATCGCAATAAGGGCAGCTATAGCGGAGCCCAAGAATATTAGTTCCGGTTCAAAAAAGCTAAGCCCTGTAAATATAAGCCGTCCTAATCCGCCACCACCTATTAAATCCGCTATAGTGGCGGTACCCACCGTAACAACCGCGGCGGTTTGTATACCGGATATAATAACCGGCATCGCCAGGGGCATTTCGATGTGCCAAAACACCTTAAAAGCCGGCATACCCATACCCCTAGCGGATTCGATTATACTTTCATCTATTGCATTTATCCCCGCTATTGTATTCCTCGCAATAGGTAGCAGTGCATAAAGGGATAACGCCACGATAGAGGGTAGCGTGCCTATGCCCAATAGCGGCAGAAATATGGCTACTACCGCGAGGCTGGGGATACCCTGGGAGATATTTAATATACCCATAACCCTAGACAAATAGCCTTTGAACCTAGGCCTCGTCAATATTATCCCCAGGGGTAATGCCACTAATATCGCTATCCCTAGGGAAATGCTCACCAACTTCAAATGTTGAATCAATAAAGCCTTTACATCTAAAGTCACCTTACTCGTCCTTAGGACCTCTAAAACTCTATTCCAATCAAATTCCATCGTATCCCACCCTATCGGAAACAGATTTATCAGCATCCTCCCTTATACCGGGGGAAACTAATTGCCTTTGCAAAACACCCATGATACTATCTACCAACACAGCGATCAATGAAACTATAATGGCACCGCTTAGGATCATATCCGCCCGGGATCTCTCTATACCGTAGGTAAGTAGCCTCCCTAGGTTTTGTTCGCCGATATATACCGCAAGGGTAGCCGTACCTACCATCATAACCAGGGCAACCCTTATACCGGCAAATATTATAGGAAGGCCCATAGGGAGCTGCACCTTCCATAGAATCTGCCATGGTTTCATGCCCATACCCCTAGCCGCCTCTATAATAAAGGGATCTATATTGTTCAGCGCCATGTATACATTCCTTACTATTGGAAGCATCGAATACAGCACTAATCCGATAACAGCACTTCTATGGCTAAGCCCTAAACCGGGGATTACCATTAAGATACCGTAAAGGGATATACTTGGCACGGACATTATAAAGCTGCCGACGCCTAGGATAGCCCCCGCGGTTTTACTCCTGTTCCTTACGGCAACCCCTACGGATATCCATAGGGCAAGCGAAAATAATATACTTATCAATATAAGTTTTGAGTGGTTCATCGTGTAAACAAATATCTTATCCCACTGTTTAGTGATATACCTTATAACATCCACGGTTTACGCACCACGCCTTCCCGTAACTTTTATATCTGGAATGTCATCATTTTCTTCGGTTTCATAGGCATCCCCTATATACGAACGCAGATCCTTCATTGATACGACACCCTCAAACACATTGTCATCATTTATAATAGGTATAACGGCCACGCCGTGTTGCAACATTTCCGAAAGGGCATCCTTAAGGGTTGCCCGCAGGGGCAGGGTAGCGGAGAATTTTCTGATCCTGTGTTGCCATGCGCCATAGGAATTAGCCCGTAGCTCCTGCTTGTTTACATAACCCTGCACCCTTTGCTTTGCATCGATCACTATAATAAAGCTGATATTATGTTTTGTTAGTTTTTTTAATATTCTCTCTATGCTGTCATCGTTCCTTACGGTAACGGTTTCTTTATCCATAATAGTGCCTACGCTTAACAAATTCAGTACCTTTAACGCCCTATCGAAACCTACGAACTCCTTAACGAAGGTATTAGCCGGTGCAAACAATATATTTTCCGGTGTATCGTACTGTACGAGTTCGCCATCGTTCATGATGGCTATTTTATCCCCCATTTTAATGGCTTCATCTATATCGTGAGTAACAAAACATATAGTCTTTTTTATTTTCTTTTGAAGGCGCAAAAATTCGTTCTGTAGCTGCCCTCTTACAATAGGGTCAACGGCACCAAAGGGTTCATCCATAAGCATTATCGGCGGATCGCCGGCCATCGCCCTAGCTACGCCTACCCGCTGTTTTTGGCCGCCGGATAGGGCCTTAGGGTATTTATCCCTATTTTCATCGGGGTCAAGGCCGACTAGTTCTAGCAGTTCATCGACCCTAGCCTTTATCCTTTTTTCGTCCCAGCCTAGCAGTCTGGGAACCGTGGCTATATTATTTAGTACTGTCATGTGCGGAAACAACCCGACCTGCTGTATGACATAGCCGACATTTTGCCTCAATTTGTCTGGGTTTTGGGTTTGAATATCCTCACCGTTAATATAGATATTGCCCCTTGTCGGACCAATTAATGAATTGATCATCTTAAGCGTAGTAGTCTTCCCGCAACCTGACGGCCCGACAAAAACGCATACTTCTCCCCTTTCTATCTCCATTGACAGGCCGTTAACCGCGGCCCTCTCCGTATGCGGATATTTCTTTTCCACATTCTCCAAACGTATCAAAACTTTACTCCTCCCTTTTTATGGATACGGTAATAAAAAATCCCGTATAGTAAGTGTTAGTGAACCTGGGTTCACAACGCCCTATCCGGGACTACAAATAAGAAATACCTAATAGCAATCGCTACCATATACTTTTAAGTTTAGGAAGCATAGCTCAAGGTATTTTCTTTTACATTATTTTGACATAATAAATAAGGTTTGCTTAGATCATAAGGATTAGGATTTTTATTCCGCCGTTATTTCCCTGTTTAGATCTAAAAAAACCGTTATCCGAAGATATTTAACCGTTATCCCTATTATTCGTCCATGAACTAAAGCTGGCGAATGCTTATATCCTGAGTTAAAAACTACGGAGATATACGGTGCTTATCATCGGATAAATAATTAATTCCAAAACTTAATCCATGGAATATAATTATGACAAAAATGCTTGGACAAAGACGCTTTAGGGCGTTGCTTTTCCAGTTTTCAACAGTTGCAAAGTTTCATGCCTCTGATGTATGCAGGTTATTATACTTTAATATCCTTCCTGTGTCAAATGGCGACCCCGGGATTCTATGAATTATAATTCATAGAATTTCATTAGTATACAATCATCGCCGTAGAGTCCCCTTTATAATGAATTAAGATGTATTATATATGCATCATAAATAAATGAAAATATTTATTTGAAACAGTTCTCTGAAATGGTATAAAGAGGGACTGTAGAATGGCTCAAATTAAAACTATATTGTTATTTATGTAAGTATATAGTATAATCAGTTAGATGTAAGAGTTGTACATGCCGGATAAAATCTTAATCCGGGAAAAGCGAGAGATAATCATATTTTAATAAGGGGGTAACAAAATGGCAAGAAAGTTTTGTGTGCTGCTAGCCGTGCTTTTAGCTATGTCTTTGTTGTTTTCAGCCTGCACATCCACAGCGTCGAAGGATTCGGCGGATGACGACGTGATAAGGATCGGCGTATTTGAGCCGATGACGGGCGCAAACGCAGCCGGGGGAGAACTTGAGGTAGAAGGTGTACGCCTAGCTAAGAGGCTGTACCCTGAGGCACTGGGCAAAGAGATCGAACTGGTTATTGTCGATAATAAATCGGACCCTGTTGATGCAGCCAGTGCAGCAGCTTTACTCGTAGAAAAGGAAAAAGTTGCAGCTATAATAGGAAGCTGGGGCAGCTCCCTTGCAATGGCCGCAGGGGATATTATAAGGGACAAGGTACCAACGGTAGGGGCTTCGTGCACAAACCCATTAGTTACCTTGGACAACGATTGGTATTTCAGAGTTTGCTTTATAGATCCCTTCCAGGGTAAAGTTATGGCGACCTATTCCTACGAAAAATTAGGCGCAAAAAAAGCCGCAATAGTCCAGGAGATAAACAACGACTATGCAGTAGGATTGGCGAAGTTCTACATAGACTCTTTTATAGAGCTGACCGGGGACGATGACGCTATAGTTGCCGTGACAAACTATAATACGGGCGATCAGGACTTTTCGGCCCAATTGACCAATATCCTATCTGCAAAGCCCGATGTAATATTTGCACCGGGTAACTACACAGAATCCGCCCTTATCGTAAAACAGGCTCGCCTACTCGGTATAGAAGCGCCTATTCTAGGCGGCGACACCTATGAAACACCCGAATTTGTAGACATTGGCGGCGACGCCGTAGAGGGCACAGTATTCTCCACGTTCTTCACCTCCGAAACACCTATAACGAAGGAATCTGAAATCTTTCTAAGGGAATACAGGGACGAGTACGGCAAAGAGCCCGCCGCGGTTACGGCCCTTGCCTATGACGCCTATATACTTATACTTGATGCAATAGAAAGGGCGGGCACCACGGATCCCGTAGCATTAAGGAACGCTATATCAGAGACCACGGACTTCGAAGGGGCCGCGGGGATAATTACCCTTGACGAAAACGGGGATGCCGTTAAGAACGCGGTAATCAAACAAGTTAAAAATGGTGAATTCGTTTATATGGATACGATAGAACCGAAATAATAAACAATTTTAAAGGAAGATACGCTTCCTTCCCTATAGGAAGGGAGCGTATTTTTACGGACATTTAGTACAGGTGGTGATAGTATGACTTTTAGTGTGTTTCTACAGCAACTGGCTAACGGAATATCCCTGGGCAGCTTATACGCCCTTATTGCTATCGGGTATACGATGGTATACGGAATACTTAGGCTCATAAACTTCGCCCACGGGGATATATTTATGATGGCGACCTATTTTACATTTTATAGTATCGTAATATTCGGTGTGCCGTGGTACGCAGCTTTTTTAGCAGTAATAATCGTAACCGGCGGCCTAGGAGTCCTATTAGAAACTTCTGCCTATAGGCCCCTAAGGGACGCCCCCCGTATATCTATCATGATTTCCGCCATAGGTGCCTCGTTTTTATTAGAAAACCTCGCTATCGTAATCTTTGGGGGCAGACCGAAGGCCTTCCCGGAGCTGGATTTATTCACTAAATCATTCAAGATCGGCACAGTATCCATTCAAAGGCTGACCTTCATTATACCGGTTATGACCATTGTACTCCTTTACATGCTGTTATATGTTATCAACCATACAAAAATCGGTATGGCAATGAGGGCCGTATCAAAGGACTATGAAACTTCACGGCTTATGGGTATTGACGTAAACAGGACCATATCCGTCACCTTCGGGATAGGCTCTATGCTGGCGGCGATAGGCGGTATAATGTGGGGTATGAAGTTTCCCCAGGTACAGCCTTTAATGGGCGTTATGCCCGGTATCAAGTGTTTTATAGCCGCTGTTATAGGGGGTATCGGCAATATCCACGGTGCTGTATTAGGAGGTTTTATTTTGGGCCTTGCGGAGATTTTATTAATCGCCTTTCTCCGGGATTTAACCGGTTATAGGGATGCCTTGGCATTTATTCTATTAATAGTAGTGCTGTTATTCAGACCTACGGGTATAATGGGCGAAAAAATTGCAGAGAAGGTGTAGCCAATGAAAAATAAATCAATAGATCAAGCACCTACATCTTTATCAGTTAAACCAAAGGGGAAAAATATCAAATATACAGCGGCATTCGTACTGTTCCTCTGTTTGTTTTTATATTATGCGGACAAAAATTTTAATGCTTACCAGGTCAGGGTATTAAACCTCTGTGCGATATATACGATACTAGGCCTTAGTATGAACTTGATAAACGGGTTTACGGGCCTTTTTTCCCTGGGCCACGCGGGGTTTATGGCCGTCGGTGCCTACGCCTGCGCGTTGCTTACAATGCCGGCGGCGGCTAAGGATCGTATCTTCTTTTTAGCACCCATAAACCCGATACTGCGCGTAATGGTGTTGCCCTACCCCTTAGCACTACTTGCAGGGGGCGTGTTAGCAGCCCTTATCGCCTTCCTTATAGGTGCCCCGGCCCTTAGGCTTAGAGGCGATTATCTGGGGATTGCCACCCTGGGTTTTGCAGAAATAATTAGAATAGTTATAACGAACCTTCAACCCATCACAAACGGCGCTATCGGCTTTAAGGGGATACCGGCAAAGACGAATCTATGGTGGACCTTCGGCATAGCGGCCTTTACAACAGTGTTTTTGGTATGGCTTATAAAGAGCAGTTATGGTAGAGCCTTTAAAGCGATCAGGGAGGACGAAATAGCTGCCGAGGCTATGGGCATAAGCCTTTTTAGGCATAAGGTACTCTCCTTCGTTATCGGCGCGTTTTTTGCTGGTATAGGCGGCGGTCTTTTAGGCAATCTACTCGGTGCGATAAATCCGTTGCTCTTTAGGTTCACATTAACATTTAATATACTGCTCATCATAGTCCTCGGTGGTATGGGCAGCATAACGGGTACAATTATATCGGCCTTCGTAGTTACTATAGGCCAGGAAGTTTTAAGGTTTTTGGACAAACCCTTTACCCTTGGGTTTATACAAAGTCCGGGTATATCCGGTCTAAGGATGGTGGCATTTTCTGCATTTCTGATGATAGTGGTATTATTCTTTAGCAAAGGGCTTATGGGTACGAAGGAGTTTAGTTGGGATGGGTTCTTCGAACTTTTTAAAGGTTTGAAAAAACGATGGCAAAGACCTCTTCCGAAGGGAGGAGCTAAATAATGGCACATCTTAAAATAGATTCTTTAACTATGCAATTCGGCGGTTTAACGGCGGTAAAGGATTTCAACCTGGAGCTACATCGGGGGGAAATAATTGCCCTTATAGGTCCTAACGGTGCAGGCAAAACCACCGCCTTTAATATGATTACCGGCGTTTATGCGCCGACAAAGGGTAGCATATACTTTAAGGACATCAATATAGTGGGCCTACGCCCGGACCAGATTACCAGGATGGGCATAGCTAGGACCTTTCAAAATATCAGATTGTTTAAGGAGCTTAGCATCCTGGATAATGTGCTTATAGCAAACCATTTGAACTTAAAATCGAATCTTTTTGAAGCAGTCTTTCGGCTACCGAGGTACAAAAATGAGGACAAAGGGATGCTAGATAAATCCTTGGACCTCCTGGAAAGGCTCGGGCTCGTGGATCTAAGGAACGAAAAGTCCAGCTCCCTGCCCTATGGTCAGCAAAGGAGACTGGAAATAGCAAGGGCCCTGGCCACTGAACCGGAGGTATTGCTCCTCGATGAACCGGCGGCGGGTATGAACCCTAGGGAGACCAAGGATCTAACGGCATTTATCCGGCGGTTAAAACATGACTTTGATCTTAGCATTTTTATGATAGAACATCACATGAATGTCGTAATGGATATATCCGAAAGGATATACGTCTTAGACTACGGTATCACTATTGCCCAGGGCAGTCCCTACGAGATTCAAAATAACCAAAGGGTAATAGAAGCGTACCTGGGGGTGAACGGACATGCTTAAAATTGACAACCTGGTAGTCTCCTACGATGGCATAGAAGCCCTAAAGGGGATAAGCCTCGACGTCGAGGAGGGCAAAATCGTAACATTGATCGGTGCCAACGGTGCCGGAAAAAGTACTACCTTAAGAACTATAATGGGGTTAGTAAGACCAAAAAACGGTACTATAAGCTATAGGGGCGAAAATCTGATAAACAAAAAGACACAAAACATAGTCCGGGACGGTATTACACTAGTACCCGAGGGCAGAAGAATATTTCCAAACCTCACGGTCCTTGAAAACCTCAAAATAGGTGCCTTCACCAGAACCGATCATAGGGGCATAAACGATGACCTCGAAAGAGTCTTTTCAACATTTCCTATACTAAAGGAGAGGGATTGGCAGCTAGCCGGTACGCTATCCGGCGGCGAACAGCAAATGCTTGCAGTGGGCCGTGCCCTTATGTCGAAACCTAAACTTCTCATGATGGACGAGCCCTCCTTGGGCCTTGCACCGTTAATCGTTAAAGAAATATTTGAAATAATAAAGGAAATCCATAAACAGGGGGTAACTATACTGTTAATAGAACAAAACGCCAATGCCGCTTTGCACATCGCCCATAGGGGATACGTAATGGAAACGGGACGAATATCCCTTACGGGAAGCGGCAAAGAACTCCTTGAAAACGAGTCTGTTATAAGTGCCTATTTAGGCGAAAAGAGGGACAAGTAATGATACGGATATGACTGTCCCTAAGCCCTAAGGACAGTCATATCCGTATTTTAAAATAAAATTTTTAACGATCTCCGGCATTAGAATGCCGTCTTAATACCGCTAACGGTCCGCCCTTATCGTAATATTTGGCCCTGGGCCTCCGTCGCGGTTTTAATCTTTGATGCCTCACTTTGCGCTGCTGTAACAGGGGCTTTCGTCCATAACCCCCGGCGACGGCTTCTCTAGGGGCCTTTATCGTTACCCGGCCTGTGTTTATAGCGTTTTATCCCCTCTACCTGTATCTCTAGTTTCTTTTTTTGTTCCTCGAGCCGTTCCAGACTACGTTTCGCTTCTTTTAGATCTTTTTGGGCCTTTAGCCATTCGCTATATATATTAGATGCTTCCTCCTGGGAATTGCTAAGCTGACTTTTTAGATTATTTATCTCATTTCTGAGCCCTGCGTGCTCCTCCTTAGATCTCCTAAGCTGATAGCGAATATCTTCTAGCTCTTCGCCGGGCTTAGCGGTCTGTTTTCGCATAACCTCTAGCTCCTGTTTAGCCTTAAACAGTTCATCGGTGATATTTAGTGCGGTTAATACTGCTAACATTGTATTGTTCATCGAACGGCCTTTTTTGTCCAGTTCCTTTATTTTTTTATCCACGTACAGCGCAATACCATGCAAGTATTCCTCCGTCCCATGACCTAGCACTGTGTATTGGTGCCCCATTACCTCGATCGTTACCCTGCTTTTTTCAACGCCCATAATTTTTCCTCCAAGGATAGTTTGCGAACTTTATGCCCATTATAGCACAATCATCCAAAGTTAGCTAAATATTATATTCTTTTAAATGTATATATAACGTGATAAAGACTTTACATCTTCCAGCGTGTCATCCTGAGCGTAGCACTAGCGTGTCATCCTGAGCGTAGCGAAGGATCTTATGTCTACCTCCAAGAAGATTCTTCGGGCTTCGCCCTCTTAAATGACAAGTAAAGTAATATTATTAACACTTTATATATAGTTTCGAAAAGCCCGGCTACGGTTATCTTTGCTCCATGGGTATGTGTTGGCATTAGGCTATCCTCGCTTCGCGAACCCGCCAGCAATATATGAATGAGCTCGAGGGCTACGGGAATTTCCGCAAACTAGCCTATCGG
>CAZDSH010000017.1:0-27323 GCA_964508195.1 uncultured Clostridiaceae bacterium | reverse complement strand
GTTTGTGGATATAAATAAAAAGGCCCTTAAAAAGGGTATGGAACTAGCGGGCTAAGGCACTATAATAAAATCTAATATTAATAAAAAAAGCGGTGTTTTAAATAACCGCTTTTTTTATTAATTCAACGCCGGATTTTTATAACTGCTTATCGGTTAGGCGTTACCTATTCATTTTCTTCCATAAAGCAGTTCGGCTTATCCCAAGGATATCTGCAATTTGTTTTTTATTAAAACCGTTTTGTTCTAATGTTTTTATAATTGAATCCTCAAGTTTATCTTTGAGCTCTTTGACATCTATACGGGTTTCCTCTGAAAAGTCTATAGTATCAGTATTATCTTTCATATAATTAAATAGATCATCATAATCCCTGGCGCCATATAATACATATCTTTGTGCAACGTTCATAAGCTCCCTTACATTTCCATGCCATTCATGGTTTAAAAGTATTGTTCTAAGCCTGTCCTTTACCTGAAACTTTTTATTCGTGAGCGATGTAACGAAATGTTCGAACAGCAGTATAATATCATTTTTCCTATCCCGAAGTGGTGGCAGGGTTATTTCCAATACATTTAGCCTAAAAAATAAATCTGTCCTGAAAGTACCGCGTTGGACTTCCGTTAAAAGGTCCACATTAGAGGCGGAGATTACCCTTATATCAAGGGGTATTATATAATCAGAACCAAGTCTCATTATTTCCTTTTCCTCAATTACCCTAAGCAGTTTTGGCTGAAGTTTCAAGGGGATGCTATTAATTTCGTCTAAAAATATAGTGCCTTTATGGGCTAATTCAAACAATCCCGTTTTGCCTTTTTTCCTAGCCCCCGTGAAGGCCCCTTCGACATAACCAAATAGTTCACTTTCAAGAAGACTCTCCGATAAAGCAGCGCAGTTTACCGCTACGAAGGGGGCATTATTTCTATTGCTATAATTGTGTATACTTTGGGCAATTATCTCTTTGCCAGTTCCGCTTTCGCCATAGATAGTAACTGTGCTATCGCTCCGGGCAATTTTTTTCGCTTTCTCTATCATTTGATAGACCGAATCCTCACACGTCACTATATCTTCAAAGGTATGTTTGGCCGTTAACCCTTTTTTATGGAGCTCATATCTAATTTTCCTTTCAAGGTTTTGCAATTCCCCTACATCTTTCATCGTAATAACATAACCCGTGCATTGACCATCGATCTCTAGCGGTATAATGTTAATACTGATTGTTTTGCCCCGGAATTTGTATATAGTATTTTCGGTTCCTTTATCCCCGGCTTTTTCGATAATGTCTTTAAGTCTCGGTATATGCCCTAGCACGTTATCGTTTTTCCTTATATTTTCTATACTAAAGAGTTTTTTGCATTTTTCGTTAACGTATTCAATAATATAATCTCTATTCAATACTAAAACGCCATCGTCCACATTTTGTATTATAGAAGAAAGCAACTGAACCCTTTTTTTGTTTTCCTTAATGCTATTTAAAATTTCAAGGGCCTGCTGGTAAGCCTCTAATATATTTTCTTCCTGGTTTTCAATTAGTATAGTTTGATGATTCAATTTTTTTGCCTGGCCGGTAGTTATTACACCGCCAATTATGATTGCTTTATCATCGGTTTTATGGACTGTTTTCACGATAGGAACTATCTCGTCATAATGTTTAAAAGTAATAAATTCGAAATCAATGTTAATAAGGTCCTTCCATTTATCGTAATCAAAATATATGTTACTCTCCAGCAATAGGTAGAGATTGCCCTCAAGGGCCCTAGCTTTATTTAGCGCTTGAAGAATATCGCTGTTATTTATTTTGAGATTTATAACAGGAATATTTAAATTCTTCTCAAGATGATGGTATGTCCCTCCACGGGCGATTATTGCATTTGCCCCTTTTTCAATTAATTCCTCGGCCTGTTTAAGAATATCGGATTTTGTAAGGGTTTCAATAAGAACTATATTTCCATCGGCATGGTTATCCAATAATTTTTTGGCTTTGCGCTTTGTTTTCTCATCGGGCACAATAAATCCTATAATATTTTCAAAATTTTTTATATGCCTCATATTGTCCATGTTATTAACCCCTTTTTGAATCTATAAGTTTTGTACGTTCGTTAATAAAAATATTCGGGATACTATTATATTGTCAGGAAAATAGTTAAATTTAAAAACAACGATATAATGCTGTAATTGCCCCGGTGTAGTATTTTTAGTTTACCAATATAACACCGTAAAAGCAATAAAACATATCATACTCCGATGGTTATTTATATTATGTAATATTTAACTTTGACAAAATAAAGGGATGCCAATAAACTAGGTAAAACGTTATAACTACATCTTTATCAATGATTGATACGTTATCGAGATCCCTATTTCATGTTGGATTCTTTAAGTTATGTAACACAAAGTCCGTGAAATGGTTTAATGGGATCGGCAATAAACATTGTAAGTGAACCCCGCATATTCACTTTAATACGGTTAAAATTATAATACTGAACATAGAGCGTAAATTAAAGGCAACGACGACTATAAACTTTAGTTAACAATCCAAGGGAATGGGTATCTAAATACTATTATAAAAGGCCGATTATTTCGATTTTGTTCACAAATGGTGATATGGCATAAAAGTTGCATCAAATTAATACTTGATACGGTTATTTTATAAATCCTAAAGGATAAAGCGTAAATATTACCTTTGGGGTATTTGTTCCCCCGGAGCGTAAAAACATGTTAGCAGGCTAAGCTACTAAAATATACCCATACGCATATTGTTTGGCCCATAGCAATGTAACAGTTTTCTAGATGACAAGCAGTATGCCTTGAAATGCTCTAAATGTTGCAACAAAGGGGGATAGAGGGTTCCGTCGATGCATTGATTATAGACAGCTATTGAACAACTGCGGCTGTTTATAAATATATAAAATAAACGGAGGGATACAATGAAAAGGAATACATTTGTAAAGGCGCTATTGATCGTGGTTTCAATTGCAATCATTATCACAGGTTGCAGCAGTCCGGTCTCTAAAGGGGATACGGACTCGAAAGAAATAATTGAATTGACATTGGGACATTCCGGCTCCCTCACACACCATTATCAAATTACTTCGGAGGAATTTGCCAAAATAG
Source organism: uncultured Clostridiaceae bacterium (assembly GCA_964508195.1). GTDB lineage: Bacteria > Bacillota > Clostridia > Ch29 > Ch29 > JAAYEV01. Next base: position 24,214 of record CAZDSH010000017.1, on the reverse strand, counting down.
TATCAGAGAGGACAAAGGGTCAGATAAAAATAAATATATTCCCGGCTGATCAACTTGGGGGCGGAGCGGATCAAGTTGAGGCCGTTAAGGTGGGGACACAGGATCTTGCTATTGCGCCTGATGCCTACTTAGCTAACCATGAACCTTTATTCGATGCTTTAGGTATGCCTTATCAATTCACGAGTTTTGAACAGGTTCAGAATTTTCCTAAAAGTGATGCGGCAAAATTCTTAGAAGAAAAAATCAAGGATAAGGGTATAGTCATATTAGGCTGGTGTGCAAATGGTTTCAGATTGATGACCTCAAATAAACCCATTGCGAAGCCCGAGGACATAAAAGGCATGAAATTAAGGATTGGTGCCGCCCAGTTGATATCAGATTTATTAGCTACATTAGATGCAACCCCCACTACGGTATCAATGTCCGAAGTATATTCAGCACTCCAAACGGGGACTGTTGATGGCCAGGAAAATCCCACAACAAATATACTGGCCCATAAATTATATGAGGTTCAGGACCATCTATCTCTAACAAGGCATCAATACGTCAATCAGCCTCTAGTTATGAATAGAGAAAAGTTTGACAGCTTATCGCCTGAATTTCAGGATATACTATTGGACGCAGCAGCGGAGGTATGTGCAAAGGACGTAGAGATGGTAAGGGATGCAGAGGCATCGGAAATCGAAGAATTGAAGGGACATGGCATGACCGTAACCGAACCGGATATGGATGCTTTTAAAGCTGCCCTTGAACCTTTGTATGAACAATATGCCGCAAAACATGGTGCAGAATGGGAAGCATTAATTGATCTTATTAAGGATGTAAAATAGCGGGGTAGGTTTAAGCCTGTATTAGAACAGTTATGATTAATAAAAGTATTGTTTCAGTTGTGGTATATAAAGGGCGGTTAATACCAGGGAAAGTGTTTAAACGGCGGAATGTATGTACTATTGAAACTGCCCTTACCACAGCTAAAATTATATAAAGGTACTCATACCAATACTAACACCGAAGGGGTGAGATAGCTTGGATTCTAGGAAATTTGATAGGTTTATGGAGGAAGTTAATAGATTGAGTGAATTTTTACTCGGCATGACTATAATTGCAATGTTTTTGGTCCTATTAGCACAAATTTTTACAAGGTTTATTATTTTTATTCCGTTGCCTTCCTCCCAAGATCTATTGATTTTTTTCATGTTAGTAAGCGTTTTTTTAGGCGCAGCAATTGCAGTTCCGAAGGAAAAACATATAGCTATTGAATTTTTAATGATGATAATACCAGATAGATTTGAAAGATCGGCGCTAATTTTGCCGAATATAGTGAGCGTAGGGTTCTTAAGCGTTGTATTTTATCAAGCATTAATTTTAATGGGCAAAAATAAAGGAGTGTTGGTAGGCGCATCACCGGTTACATTAGCAATCTATTATTTAGTGGTTGCTGTGGGGTGCTTTCTTATGATACTTAATTATGCAGCCTATCTCATAAAGAACGTAAGAATTTCAATAAACAGGGAGAGAAAATAAATATGTCAGGGATACTATTATTGATCACCGGAATTTTATTATTGTTGGCGGTCCCCATAGGCGTGGCATTAGGCTCAGCTTCCCTGCTTACAATACTTTTGGAAGGTAAATTCCAAAGTTTAATAATAACACAAAAACTTATGACGGGGATAAACCATTTTAACTTTATAGCTATTCCATTTTTTATATTGGCTGGGGAAATAATGACAGAAGGCGGTATTTCAAAAAAGCTGGTAGTTTTGGCAAATAGCCTAGTGGGTAAGCTACACGGGGGTTTGGCTATGGTTTCTACATTGGCTGCTATGTTTTTCGGGGCAATTTCGGGCTCCTCGGCAGCTACCACAGCCGCTATAGGCGGGATCATGATTCCCTCTATGGAAAAGGCCGGGTACAAGAAGGACTTTACGGCCGCCGTAATCGCCGCATCGGGGTTACTAGGGCTTTTAATTCCCCCTAGCGGGACTATGCTGTTATACGCCGTTATCGCTAATGTATCGGTCCTTAAAATGTTTATAGGTGGAATTGTGCCCGGCGTAGTAATGGGCCTTAGCCTAATGGTGGTAGAATACTTTATATGTAAAAAAAGAGGCTATGGGACCGTATCCTTTGAGATGGAGGAAACCAAATATGGTGGTAAAGTAAAAAATATCATCCATAGTTTTACCGCTCTTTTATCGCCGATAATAATACTTGGCGGAATATATACAGGAAAATTTACCGCTACCGAATCAGCGGGGGTTGCGGTACTATATGGACTGTTAATCGGCTATTTCGTACTTAAGCAGCTAACTATCAAAAAGGTTTTTGACGCATGCAAAAAAACAGGTGTAAGCTCAGCAGTAATACTGTTTTTAATAGGTGCTGCATCTGTATTTGGTTGGCTCCTTACAGTACAACAGATACCAACAAAACTTACTGCCTTTATAACATCCTTTACCGATAATCCGCAGGTAGTTCTATTACTGGTAAATATAGCTTTATTAATAGCCGGCGCGCTCCTCGATAATGTTGCAGCGATAACGTTATTGACTCCTGTACTAGTGCCATTAATAGTTTCTTTCGGGATCGACCCGACATTCTTCGGCCTGATAATGATAATAAATCTGGCCATAGGTCAGATAACCCCACCGATAGGGATGAACTTATTCGTAGCTTCTAACATTTCGAATGCTAAGATAGAGAAAATAGTAGTCCAAATAATACCTTTTCTAGTAGTTCTAATCGCTAATCTATTTGTATTTACGTACACACCTAGTTTAATAATGTTTCTACCTAATTTATTATCAAGGTAGATGCGCTAAACGATAACAGTGCCATTATCTCAGGAAACAGCAGAGTATGCTGCTTTGGATAATGGCTATTTTTTTATTCCCCGCAATATGACAGGGTTGTCATTTTACCGGAACCATGTTAGTATGATATTAATGGAAGGCGGGGAATGGTAATATGCCAAAGGATACATTTTTCAATCTCGATAGTGCCAAACAAAGGAGAATCCTCGAGGCCGCTATGGACGAGTTTTCACAACGGCGTTTCAGCGAGGCCTCGATAAACCAGATTGTAAAGAATGCAGATATACCTAGGGGCAGTTTTTATCAATACTTCGAAGGTAAAGAGGACCTGTATATTTATATGTTAAAACAGATTGGCAAGGAGAAACTCGATATTATAAGCGGCGCAGGCAAGTTAAAACCTGATGCGGATTTCTTTGAAGGGTATATGCACATGTTCGAGGCTGCGTTGGAATGGAGCATTAAAAAGCCTAGATATTACCGGATTGGTATGCTGATGGAATTAGACGACAGCCGTTTTATAAAGGAGCTACGCAGTGTGTTACCCGAAGGTTTCTCGATGATAAAGGACATGGTAAAAAGGGATATACAGCTTGGCAGGATAAGGGATGATATTGATCCTGACCTAGTGGCGGATATTATTTATACGCTGAACTTACATCTCCTTGCCCCGTACTATCAAAGGGACAACAAAAAAGAGCTAACGAAAAGGCTTAAGGAGATCATAGGCATAATAAAGGAAGGCGTGATAAGGAGGTAGGGTGATCCCGATGTAGGATAGTAAGAATAAGTCCTTTAGCGGGACTTTGATATGGGGGGGAAAGTGTATGGAAAAAGTGCTCGTAAGCGCAAGGGATTTAGGTAAGGTCTATCCTATGGGCGAAGTAGAGGTGGTGGCCCTAAGGGATGCCAACTTGGATATTTACGAAGGGGAGTTCATCGTAATCCTCGGACCAAGCGGCTCTGGAAAGAGTACCCTTTTGAATATCATAGGCGGTATGGATTCGCCTACCCGCGGCAAAGTATTCTTTAAGGGTAAGGAAATAGGCAACCTCGACGATAACGGTCTTACAAGGTATCGAAGGGACAATATAGGGTTTATATTTCAATTTTATAATTTATTGCCCAACCTTACGGTAAAGGAGAATTTGGAATTGGTAACGGATATGAGCAGTAACCCCCTTGATGTGATGGAGATACTGGATAAGGTGGGCCTTAAGGAAAGGGCTGACCATTTTCCGTCTCAATTAAGCGGCGGCGAGCAGCAGCGAGTTGCGGTGGCAAGGGCGGTGGCAAAAAACCCCGAGATGCTTTTGTGCGACGAGCCCACCGGCGCCCTGGACAATGTCACCGGCAGGATTGTTCTAAGGGTTTTAAAGGATATTAATGAGAGCTTTAAAAAGACCGTCCTGGTTATCACCCATAACGCCGCTATAGCTAATATGGCCGATCGTGTATTATACTTAAGGGACGGCAGGATAGCCGATATAAAGAGTATAAAGGATCCCGTTGATCCTGAAGGGATTGTGTGGTAATGAATAAGCTCCTTTTGATGACTCTAAGGGATATAAGGAACAATAAGGGGCAATACATCGCCGTCATAATTGTAGTTGTCTTGGGCATCACCATATATAATGCCATCTCTATGTCATTCCAAAACTTAAACAGCGCAATCGAAGGTTATTACGAAGAATACAGGCTCCCCGATCTATTTATAAGGTTTAATAATGCGCCCGAGGACGTAGTGAATATCGTAAAAAAGACCGATGGGGTATCATCGGCCCAGGGGAGGCTGGTTCTGGATGTGCCTATGGAGATACCGGATTATGAAAACAGAATCCGGGCGAGGGTCGTATCTGTTCCGCTGTGTAATGATGATGCATTAAACAGGCTGCATTTAGAAGAGGGGCAGTATATTTCGTGGGATTATCGGGATAGGGCCCTTTTGGAAAAACTTTTTATGGAATTCCATGGGCTAAACATAGGGGACAGTATTTATCCTATAATAGATGGCAAAAAGATGGAGCTAAGGATACTAGGAAAGGCCATAAGCCCGGAATACATATACGCGGTACCCTCAGCCCAGGAGATGATGCCGGACAATGAAAGGTTTACGATATTATACATGGAGCATGATTTTTTACAGCAGATTTCAGGCTATGGGGGCATGGTTAACGAAGTCGTTATTAAGTTAAAGGACGGGAGCCAGGCGGGGGAGATAAAAAAAGAACTAGAGCGTAGGCTAAAAGGCTATGGCCTACTATCCATAAATACAAGGGAAGACGAAGTTAGCTACGCCATGATGGAGACCGAACTAAATGCATTGCAGGCCATAGGCTTCGCGTACCCCGCCATATTTTTGATCATCGCATCTATAGTTATATATATGCTCCTTATAAGGCTTGTGGATAACCAAAGAAAACAAATAGGTATCCTAATGGCCCTCGGGTTTACAAAAGCGGCACTACTTTTTCATTATATAGGATACGCATTGTTTGTAGGCTTTGCAGGTACTATACTGGGAAGCCTTATCGGGGCACAGATGGCTAAAGGCCTCGCGAGGTTTTATCTTAAGTTTTTTAACGTGCCCATGTACGGCGTAAAGATATATCCGGGGGTTGCGGTAATAGGTTTTCTCATGGGTATTACGTTTTGCGCTACGGCGGGGTATAACGGGGCAAAAAGGGTATTAAATATAGCGCCGGCGGAGGCAATGAGACCGATAACACCCGTTAAGGGCGACAAATGGTGGGGTGAAAGGGTACTGCCCCTTTTGGCCGGGCTTGGGATTCCCTGGCGCCTTACATTTAGAAATATGTGGCGAAACAAAAAAAGAACCCTTTTCGCGTTGACGGCGATAGCTATGGTAGTCGGGCTTATGATATCCATCCTTACGATGCTCGATTCCATGGATCATCTCTTCGATAAGGCCTTCGGCGAGGCGCTGTCCTATGATTATAAAATAAATTTTACCGGGTATGTGCATCGGGATGTGATAAAGGAGTTAGGCGAATTTGAAGAGATAATATACGCGGAACCGATAATCGAATACCCCGTACGGTTTAATAAGGGTTGGAAAGAAGAAGATGCTATGGTAACGGGCCTTAACCGAAACTCCTCCGTCTATAAATTATTCGATACGAAGGGGAACAGAACAGACGTACCAAGGGAAGGTATATTGCTAACGGAGGGGCTGGCGGAATCCTTAGGGGTAAAGGTCGGTGACGTTTTAACTATCGAGGGCCTGGGGCAGCCGGGTACAAAAAAACAGATAAATGTAAAGGGAACAGTCGAGCAGTTTTTAGGCGATAGCGGGTTTATGGAACTAGGGGCGTTAAACGCCCTCCTTGGGGAAGGCGCCACAGTAAAGGGTGCCTTAGTAAAACTAAGACATAATAGCGAAGGGTTCTTAAGGGTTATCGAGGGGATGCCAAAGGTGCAAAGTGTAAAGGGCCCCGATGATATGGTGAAGCAGTATAACGAATACATCGGGCTTATACATGCATATATAGGGGTTATCGTGACTTTGGGTTGTATAATGGGTTTTGCAATTATTTATAATATTACGACCATAAATATAATGGAAAGGAAACGGGAATTAGCGTCATTGAGGACGATAGGGTTTACCGCTAGACAGGTAGCGGAGCTTATTTTCAACGAAAATATCGCGGTAAGTACGATGGGGCTTATAGTCGGTATGCCCCTTGGCATGTTTATGGGTATGCAAATATTGAAGCTGGTGCCCAAGGATTTGATGACCCTACCCCTTGTGATGTTTCCGAAGACCTACATCCTGGCTGCGGCTACCGTCGTTTTGTTTGTAGCCCTAGCTCAACTGGCCAATAGGCGAAGGATCTTTAGGATGGATTTAGTTGGGGTTATGAAAAGTAGAGAATAGGGGGAGAGAACCTATGAGGACGAAGTTTTTTGACAAGGCCGGTGCAATGGTAATAGGGAATAAAAAAGCCCTTTTAGCCGGTATCCTGGCCATCGGATTGGCGTTGGTATTTTTGTTCCGCAGTTTGGGAGGGGGCATAGCCGTAGATGTTGATTTCGTGATCCGCAGCGATATAAATAATATTGTGGAACAGACCGGGGATGTGGAGACGGCGGGAAAACAGAATATATATGCCCTATACGGGGGTCGTATAAAGAACATGCCAGTAGAGGTGGGTCAGCTCGTAAAAGAGGGACAGCTCCTATTGGAGTTTGACCAGGAGGAACTGGATATAAGGCTCAGCCGGGCCGAGGCGGAGCTAGCATTGATCGAGGAAAGCGGTGCCGGAATACATGCCGAGGTAGCAGCAGCCTTAGCGATCTATGAAGGGGCAACGGTTAAAAGGGACAGGGCAAAGGAAACCTTCGATAGCGCTACGGAGCTCTTTGGGATAGGTGCCATAAGTGAGATTGAATTCAGCGAGGCGAGGGCAAATTTTGACCTGTCAGAGCTCCAACTAAAGGCGGCGATAGCAGCCCTTGAAGCGGCGAATAAGGCAAAGGAATCCCAACGGATTTCTATGGAGGCGGCTAAGGCCGAGGTTTTGTCGGTGAAACGCCAGATGAAAAAGACAAGAATCCTTTCAAGTATAGAGGGCGTCGTATTTGAAATAGCATCGGAGGAAGGGATGACGGTTTCCCCGGGAAGCCTAATAATGCAGATTGGTAACTTGGAGGATTTACAGGTCAGATGTAAATTTTTAGCCAGTGAGACCGTGGATATAAAGGAAGGAAATGATGCCCTTATAAAGGGGGATATACTGGATGATGTAGTACTCCCGGGCAGGGTTAAGAAGGTACACCCCCGGGCGATAGCCGAGGTATCCCGGTTGGGGGTAGAACAGCAGCGGGTGCCCGTTGTAATAGGGCTTGAAAAGACACATAAAAACCTTAAACCGGGGTTTAGCGTAGACGTGGAGATAATAACCCACAGGGCAAAGGATGCCCTTACGGTACCTGCCGAGGCCGTATTTAAAATGGACGATGAGCATTTTGTATTCGCTATAAAGGATAAAAGGGCAGTTTTAAATAGAATAAAGGCCGGTATAAAGAACGGGGCTCAGGTACAGATACTCGACGGTTTAAAAGAAGGGGATACAGTTGTAGTGGATCCGCCTAAGGAGTTAAAGGAAGGGGCAAGGGTTAAAATAAAGTGAGGCGGGCCTCCCTGGAAAGCGATCTTTATGTCCTCCTTGACAGACGCGGATTTGCTGTGTTAAACTTTTTGAAGGAATAGGATAAAAAAACTAATCGGGGTTGATTATAATGAAACTATACGAAACAGTTCGTTGGATTGCATTGGCGACGCTATTAATCGTGCTGTACTACGCGGTATCAATATTCACTATGAAACGAAACGTCGTGAAGGTAATAAAGGTGTTTGATGAAAAGAAGGCTTTAACGGCTAAAACGGCGGTAAGTGGCGATACCCTCGGTATAAGAAAACAGGATTTCCTCGAAAGGGCATTAAAGAGGCGGGATAATAGGATTCACGCATTACAGTTTCTGGTAAATACAGGGCTTGTTATAACGACTTCCGACGGGAGACTTTATCTTAATAAAAGAAAAATGGGTTCCTACCGGGAAAGGGGCAATATAATAGCCCGTATTATTATACCGCCCTTAAATTAACGATTGGATATACCACGGCTTATGATCCGCGGTGTCTATAGCTTAGATGGCGGCATTAGTCCCGCGGGGGGGTTTTTTACCGAATTTTTATTGGTTACATGAAGGGGCTATAACCTTTAGCAGTTGCTTGGGCGGGCCTTTCTTGTTTTAAATATTCTCTAAGTACCTCCCCTACCGTCTCTACACCCTTTACTATATCTATGGGGTTAACCGATGCGAAACTCATCCTAAAATAGTTATTGATGCCGCTTCCGGCATAGAATAAGGAACCGGGGGTTATGAGTACATTCTTTTTTAAACAGAGCGCATACAATTTTCTATCAGAAAAGCCTTCAGGCAGCCGAAACCATACATGGAGTCCCCCGCCGGGATCCTTATAATATACATCCTTAGGGAAATTAGCCTGTAGCGCCTCCATAAAAACTTCGTACCTTTCTTTATATTTTTTACGCATATCCTCAATGTGTTTTATCCATACGCCTTCACGGAGGTACAGATCGAAGGTCCTTTGTATAAGACCCGAGGTAGATATATCCGTAGTGTGTTTTGCAGAGAGGACTCTATTCCATAACGCCTCCGGTATATGCATAAATCCAAGGCGAAGGCCGGGCATAAATATTTTAGAAAAACTTTTTATATATATGACGTTCTCGCTATTGGCACAGGCCTTAAGCGGCAGACATGGTTTTTGTGTATAGCATAATTCGCTTAAAAAGTCATCCTCAACTATATAAATGTTACGATCCTTGGTCATTTCTAATAATGCCCGTTTTTTTTCTTCTGAATACGAATAACCCGTCGGGTTTTGGAAGTTAGGCATTGTGTACAAAAATTTAGGATTATGCGTTGATATTTTATGCGCTAATTCCCTTAAATCTATACCGTCATCAGCCATAGTTATCTCCGTTATCCTGGCACCCCGCGATTTAAAGGCCTCTATTGCACCTCTGTAGGTTGGGCTTTCAACAAATATATGATCGCCGAACTCTATTAGCGCCTTCGATACAATATCTATCCCTTGCTGCGCCCCGGATACTACCTGTATATTGTTTACCGTGGAGAATACTGAATATTTTTCGAGGTATTTACAGATAGATTGTCGCAATGGTTGGAAACCTTGCACCTGATGGTAGGCAAAAACTTCGCCCTTATCGCGATCGAGTACTTTGTTTACCAGGTCTTTAAAGACTTGGACGGGAAACAGATCCGATGCCGGCGTTGCGCTTGCAAAGTTTATAGTACCGCTCCCTATAGATATTTGGCCCCTTTCCATCATCTTTAAGTTATCCGTTTCCATGTAGGTATAATGCGCGGGTGTATCATCGTCGGAGGGTGAAACGTAAGTGCCGCTCCCCATCCTCGAATAGGCCAAGCCTTCTTTTTCTAACTGTTTATAGGCGTTTACTACTGTGCTGCCGTTGATGCCCATCTGCGAGGCAAGGGCCCTGATCGGGGGGAGCTTTTCCTCAGGACGAAATACGCCCTCCTTTATGAGGGATTTTAACTGTAAAGCGAGCTGTAGGTATAGGGGCGTGGGTATCTCACGGTCCAAGTGTATCGGTACGTTTTTATTCATAAATTATTCCTCCCTAGGATATTGACGGAACACCCATTGATATGGTTTAATAATGATACAAAGTGTATCGTAAATTAAAAAGACTGTAACGATACAGTACTTAACCTAATTATAACAATATTATAAAAAAAGTAAAGGAGGAAGTATAATGGTTAAGGAAAATGTACTGGATAAAGGCCTCGAGCAAAAGTTAAAGGGCGGAGTAATCATGGACGTAGTTACCGTGGAACAGGCGTTAATAGCGGAAAAAGCCGGCGCCGTTGCAGTTATGGCCCTTGAAAGAGTCCCGGCGGATATCCGGAAATTCGGTGGCGTAGCGAGGATGTCAGATCCCGGTCTAGTGAAGAACATAAAAGCCGCCGTTTCGATACCCGTTATGGCAAAGGTGAGGATAGGCCATTTTGTTGAGGCGCAGATATTAGAGGCTATCGGGATTGATTTTATTGATGAGAGCGAGGTACTAACCCCTGCGGATGAGGCATATCATATCGCTAAAAAAGGATTTAAGACGCCCTTCGTATGTGGGGCCAGGAATTTAGGCGAAGCCCTAAGGAGAATCGGTGAAGGGGCGTCAATGATCAGGACAAAGGGCGAAGCGGGAACCGGTAATGTAGTGGAAGCGGTACGGCATATGAGGACGGTAACAGGGGGCATAAGAAAACTGGGGGTTATGCCTAAGGAGGAACTGATGAGCGCTGCCAAAGAGATGGGGGCACCGTACCATTTAGCCGAATATGTGGCCGAGAACGGAAAACTTCCGGTCCTAAACTTTGCGGCGGGGGGTATAGCAACCCCTGCGGATGCGGCTTTAATGATGCAGCTTGGCTGCGATGGCGTGTTCGTCGGCTCCGGTATATTTAAATCCTCGGATCCCGAGGAAAGGGCCCGGGCTATCGTTAAGGCAACGGCTAATTTTAATGACCCCGAAATTCTCGTTGAGGTCTCCGAAGGCTTAGGGGAGCCTATGCAGGGCCTGGAAATCGAAAATCTGGAAAAGGGCGAAAGGTTCGCCGATAGGGGCTGGTAACGTATAGGAATTAGTATCGTAAAGGGGGACAGGATAATAAATATACCTGTCCCTTGTTCTTTTTTAGACGGGTATAGGGCCTGCCGGGGTACCGGTTTGAAAAGGGATTAACGGATAATACACAGTATCGAATAAAAGCCGGTACCGAGACATAAACATAAGAAACGAAGGATATACAACCCATAGGGGCTTGCAGGAATTTCATCACTGATGTAAAATTGTTTTATATGGGACAGAAAAGATATTTTTGTATCCTTTATTACTTTTCAACGTACAGCGGGGTGTAAAATGAACGTACCTAATATACTTACAGGGATAAGATTTTTGCTAATACCCGTTTTCTTTCTATGCTATTATTCGAGTATGCAAAACAATATAATCATAGCTACCTTTATTTTTATACTTGCCGGTATCACCGATATATTAGACGGATATATCGCCCGCAAATACGATATGGTAACCCGTTGGGGGATAATTTGTGACCCCCTAGCGGATAAGCTGATGCTTTTATCAGCCCTATTTGCCCTTACCCATAGCGGACATCTACCTGTATGGGTCATTGTGGTAGTAGCGGGGAAGGAAGCTTTTATGGCTCTGGGGGCAGCCTTCCTTTATTTCATCAGGGATAAGACTTTAGTGGCGGCGAACAAAACGGGTAAAATAGCTACGGTGCTATTTTACCTTTCAATAGTGGCGCGTATATTCGAAATGCCAAATAGCTCGTTCCTTATAACGATTTCGGTATGCGTGACGGTTATCGCCCTTATCAGGTACGCATGGGATTTTAAGAACCTGGAAAGGGCCAAAAAAACTCAATAGGCCCTCGGTCGTCGCCCTTAGGCTACAGCGACGTCATATATACATACGGAATTTGAGGTGTTTAGATGGACCAAAAGACCCTTAGGGAAATATTGGACTGGATAAAGTATATCGCCCTTGCCCTTGTACTTGCATTCGTTTTAAGAAATTTTATAATTTTTAGCATCAAGGTACCGACACCGTCGATGCTACCGACTATAGGATTAGGGGATCAGCTCCTTGTGAACAGGTTGTTGTATAGGCTTAAAACGCCAAAACCCGGGGATATAGTTGTATTCAAATATCCCGATAATCCTAAGGAGCTGTACGTAAAGCGGCTTATAGGCGTAGGCGGCGACGAGGTCGAGATAAAAAAAGGGCGTCTGATCCTTAACGGTCAACCGATGGAAGAAGGATACTTGTACGAGGAAATGCAGGGCAGTTTCGGGCCCTATACAATACCCCAAGGCAGTTATTTTATGTTAGGTGACAATAGGAACAATTCTAAAGATAGTAGGTTTTGGGTTAATAAATACGTAACGGATGAACTGATAATAGGTAAGGCTTTTTTCAGACTCTTTCCCCTTAACAAAGCCGGTGCTTTAAAATGATCTAAGGATGCTATTAAAAGGCTCTAACTCGTCTCCCTTTAAATGTCTGAAAAATCGTTGCTCTATTCCGAGATTGTTCTTTAAGAGGAGGGTTTTTTAAATGAAGGCATTTAAAGGGAATGAAATCTATAAAGGCGCACAGGATAGAAAACTGGGTATCACGCTGGTTTTGGCGGGGGGTATATGCTGGGGCTTTATAGGCATTTTTGTACAGGCAATAGGCCCGGTTATAGATCCCTTCACGTTATCCGTGTTACGCCTTGCTGCTGCCAGCATTATGCTGATTCCGATAGTAATATATTTCGACGGCGTAAGGGCCTTTAAAATCACGAGGCAAAACCTATACTTCTTCGCGCTATTTGGACTGGGCTACTGGACCTTGTACCAAATGAGCTATTTCTCCGCTATACAGATGACATCTGCAAGTGTTGCGGTGATACTCCTTTATACAGCCCCGTTTTTTATAATAGGGCTTGCTAGAATCTTTTTAAAAGAGAGCATAACTAAAGATAAAATAATAGCGGCGGCCCTAGGGGTATCGGGGGTATGGATAATGTTTATATCCTGGGATATAAGTGCCATGCCGGATATGGCGGTCGGCGGCCTTCTCGGGCTTGCCGCGGGGTTCTTCTTTGCTACTTATTTTATATACGTAAAAAAAGCCCTTATTACCTGTAGCCCCTTTATAACGGCCTTTTATTCCATGTCCTTCGGATGCGTATTTTTAACGTTGACTACTTTTTTATTCCTTAAGGATAGGGTTTATTATTTATTAGATGCAAGGACATCGCTGCTGATCCTAGCCATTGCCTTTGTATCCACGACCCTAGGCGGTACCCTTAACATAATGGGGCTTCAAAGGATGGAAGCCGGGGAAGCGGGGGTATTGGGGCTAATAGAGCCGATAACGACCCTTATCGCCAGCCGGTTCGTATTCGGGAGCGTACTCGGCGGTAGACAGATGGTAGGAGCATTTTTGGTGCTAGCAGGGGCATACCTCGTTTATAGGCAGCCTGCATCAAGCGGGAATAAGCCGGATACACGTACCGAAAACCAATCCGATAAATAAGGCCTTAAAAGAACGGCGGGATAATGCCAAGTAAAGGGCGAAAAATGTTCCAGGGTTTCGTCGTAGGTAAGGGGGAGAAACCTTTTTAAGGGGAGGGGGAAATTCTATGAAATTTGGTTTAAGAAAGCCAAGTTTAAAGGGGCGGATAAAGTCAAGGACAAGCGTTAAAAGGCAGGTGATTCACAGGGCGGGTATAAAGATGCCGAAGGGCTATGGATGGGTAAGGAACCCGAAAAAGTATGTTTACAATAAGGTGTATAATAGGACATCCTTCGATATTTTTAAGCTAATTAAAAAACTGTTCAAATAGGTTATAAATTAAAAGGATAAGGGGTAGGGAATTTGGGAGATAACTACAGAAAAAAGATAATGGATTTGACAAACCCAGGGTATTATATATAATATGATTTATACAAATTAAATATTCTACGCCCTGTCGTAGGATTTTAAAAAGAACGCATATGAGAAAGCTATGAAGGAGAGGAGTAAGCGGGTTTTAAATGCCCTTCAGGAAGGATACCCACGGACTGAAAGGTATCCGGTGCAAAACTGCTGAAGGTAGCTCCGGAGCTGTTCGGCCGAAAATCCAGTAAGCCGGAACGGTATAAACCGTTATAATTACGAGAGCCCCGTGTTTTAGGGGAAATTAAGGTGGTACCGCGAAATAGATCCCTTCGTCCTTTGTGACCGGGGGATTTTTTAAATTTAAATATATAAGTTATATCCCCTACTTATCGCTCCGGGGGAGGGGACAAAGCGCGAAGGTACTAGGTTAAGAGTAAATCTGCCCAGAAAAACAGTAGCATAAAGCCTTTGGCACGTTATATACAGGGTGCATCGGACGATGGATAAAGGGAATATTAGGAGGCGTTGATTATGTATGGCATAAAACAGTTGAAGGATAGATATAATCCGAAGGATTTTGAGGACAAATTATACGAATGGTGGGTGGATAGCGGTTTTTTCACGCCGGAAATAGTAGAGGACAAAAAGCCCTATACCATAGTTATTCCGCCGCCGAATATCACAGGACAATTACACATGGGCCACGCCCTAGATAATACCATCCAGGATATTCTCATAAGATGGAATAGGATGAAGGGTGTACCGACTCTATGGCTTCCGGGTACGGACCATGCCAGTATCGCTACCGAGGCCAAAATAGTAGAAAGACTTGAGGAGGAGGGTACATCAAAAAATGATTTAGGCAGGGATGAATTCCTTAAAAGGGCATGGCAATGGAAAGAGGAATACGGCGGACGGATTGTGGAACAGCTAAAAAAGCTAGGTAGCTCCTGTGATTGGTCCCGGGAGAGATTTACCATGGATGATGGCTGTAGTAAAGCCGTTATAGAGTTTTTTGTCAGCCTTTACGAAAGGGGCCTTATATATCGCGGCGACCGAATAATAAACTGGTGCCCCACATGTAAAACCTCGTTATCCGATGCCGAGGTAGAGCACGATGAGATAGAGGGTAAGTTTTGGCATATAAAATATCCTTTTAAAGACGGTGACGGGTATATTGTAGTAGCCACTACACGGCCTGAAACGATGTTAGGCGATACCTGCGTAGCCGTGCATCCTAAGGATAAAAGGTACAAAGGGCTCGTGGGTAGAAGCGTAATCCTGCCGCTTATGAATAGGGAAATACCTATCGTTGCCGATGAATACGTGGATATGTCCAAGGGTACCGGTGCCGTTAAAGTAACGCCGGGGCATGATCCAAACGATTTTGAAATAGGCGAAAGGCACAATGTAGCAAAGATAAGCATTATAAACGACGATGGTACGATGAACGAAAATGCCGGCGATTTTGCCGGGATGGACAGGTATGATGCGAGGGAAGCAGTTGTATCGGAACTCGAAGCCCGGGGGCTTATCACGAAGGTAGAAAATATCCGACACGGCGTTGGGCATTGTTACAGATGCAGCTCCGTAATTGAACCCCTTATTTCAACCCAGTGGTTCGTAAAAATGAAACCCTTAGCGGAACCCGCTATGAAGGCGGTACGAGATGGGAGCATAAGGTTTGTACCTAAACGCTTCGAAAAGGTATATTTTCATTGGATGGAGAACATCAAGGACTGGTGCATTTCACGGCAATTGTGGTGGGGGCATAGAATACCCGCGTACTATTGTAGCGATTGCGGCGAGACAATGGTAAGCAAAACCCATCCAAACCTCTGCACGAAATGTGGCAGCGGCAAAATAGAGCAGGATCCGGATACATTGGATACCTGGTTTAGCTCGGGTCTTTGGCCCTTTTCCACCCTGGGTTGGCCGGAAAAAACAAAGGATCTTGATTATTTCTATCCAACGAGCGTCCTTGTTACGGGTTACGATATAATCTTTTTCTGGGTAGCCCGGATGATCGTATCGGGTCTCGACCAGATGGACGAGGAGCCCTTCTTCGACGTACTAATACACGGTTTAGTCCGGGATGCCGAGGGAAGAAAAATGAGTAAATCCCTGGGCAATGGAATAGATCCGTTAGAGGTAATAGAAAAATATAGCGCAGATGCCCTAAGATTTACGTTAGCCACAGGGAATGCGCCGGGTAATGATATGAGGTTCCATACGGAAAGGGTGGACGCCGCCAGTAACTTTGCCAACAAGCTATGGAATGCATCCCGGTTCGTTATTATGAACCTTAAAGGGTATGAACTGGAAGCGCCTACGGGGGATTTTGATAGGGAAGAATTAGAGCTATCCGACCGGTGGGTGCTATCGAGACTTAATATCCTGACCGCCGATATAAAGGACAGCATGGAAAGGTACGAGCTGGGGATGGCGGCACAAAAGCTTTATGATTTTATATGGGGTGAATACTGCGATTGGTATATAGAGCTTGTGAAGCACCGTTTGTACGACGAAAACTGTAAAACTGGTAAAGGGGCTAGGGAGATTTTATGCTACGTCTTAGATAGGTTGTTAAGGCTTTTACATCCCTTTATGCCCTTTATCACAGAGGAGATATGGCAGCATTTGCCCCGGAATAGTGAAACCATAACCCTCGCCCAATGGCCGCTGTTCGATAAAAAGTTCGAAGATAGGATAGCGGAGCAGCAGATGCAAGTACTCATGGAGGCCATAAGAGCGGTAAGGAATATAAGGGCCGAGATGGATGTGGCCCCTTCGAAGAAGGTAAACATAATCCTAGTATCGGATTCTGAGAAAATACGGGATATTTTCAGTGCTAATATTTCCTATCTGGAAAGGTTAGCCGGCGTAGCGGATATAACCCTTAGGGAGACCGTAGCGGGCATCCCGGAAAATGCGGCCTCACAGGTTATAGAAGGGGCAGCGATATATATTCCCATGGAGGAACTCGTAGACGTGAAGGAGGAGATAAGGAGGCTTGAAAGGGAAAAACAAAGGCTGGCGAAAGAATTGGAACGTGTAAAGGGAAAGCTAGCCAACAAGGGCTTCGTAGAAAAAGCGCCGGCGGATATCGTGGAGGCAGAGAAGGAAAAGAAGTGCAAATACCTTGATATGATGAATAAGGTAACGGAACGGTTGAACAGCCTTAGATAGTATGTTTCTAGGCCGTAAGGCTGATGACAAACGGGAGCTTCAAATAAAGCAAAAATGATCGTTCTCTATGTTCTAATTAATACGTGGCCGTATCCACGTTAGCGGAGGGATAACCCAATGTTAACGAAGAACTGTCACCATGTTAATTGCTTAGGAGGTCAAAGATATATGGATTATCGGCAGGCCACAAAATTTATCGAAAGCACTTATAGGTTTGGTAGTAGGCCGGGTCTTAAAAATATAACTCGGCTATTGGATTTAATGGGTAACCCCCATCGTGGTTATAAAACTGTCCATGTAGCCGGTACAAACGGTAAGGGTTCTACCTGCGCCTTTATCGCATCAGTATTAAATGAAAGGGGTTTTTTAACTGGCCTTTATACTTCACCGCACCTTGAAAGGATCACCGAAAGGATCAAAGTAGCAGATAGGGAAATAAGCCAAGGGGACATGAGCGAAATAACGGCCTTTGTTAAGGGCCATATAAAAGACATGTTAATGGAAGGGCGGCCTCACCCTACTGAGTTTGAACTTTTGACCGCTATCGGGTTTGAATATTTCAAAAGGAAGGACGTAAAATACGCCGTAATAGAGGTGGGCATGGGGGGTAGGCTTGATGCCACGAATGTTATAAATCCCGAGGTATCGGTTATCACTCCTATAGGGCTTGATCATATATACGTACTGGGTAAGGATTGTGTAAGCATTGCCCGGGAAAAGTCCGGCATAATAAAACCGGGGATACCGGTGTTTTGCGGGCCGCAACGGGAAGATGTAAGGGATGTCATAAGGAATCAGTGTATCAAAAAAAATGCGCCCTTTATATACGCCGGCGGTAGCAGTATAAAAAACCAACGACCTAATACGAAGGGCCAGGTATTCGATCTAGAATGGAACGGAAACGAATATAAGGATATAGAAATAGGGCTTTTAGGGCGACATCAGGCGTATAATGCCTCCTTAGCTTTTTTAGTGTGCCTTAAGCTGGGCATTTCCGAGGACATAATCCGAAAAGGGCTTAAAAAGGCCCGATGGCCAGGCCGGATGGAAATACTGAAAAGGTCACCCCTCATTTTAATTGACGGTGCCCATAACGAAGGGGGGGCCAAATCCCTTGTAAAGGGGTTGGAACAGTTTTTCCCGGACAAAAAAGTACTCCTAATCCTCGGCATGTTAAAGGATAAAGAGGTGGACAAAGTGGCAAATATACTAGCCGGTTACGCCTGCGTTGATAAAGTGGTAACGGTTTCACCCTTAAGCGTTCGATCTTTAGAGCCGCAAGCGCTTAAAGAAGTTGTCAAGAAATATAACACAAACGCAGACTGTGCGTATACGGTAGCCCGGGCCGTGGACAAGTACGTAACCCAATCGGAAAAACGCATGATCGTATTCGCCGGCTCATTATATATGATAGGCGAAGCCAGAAAATTGCTATCCCCTGATGTATTTTGATAGCTCCGGTATCGATGTCTTTAATACGCAGACCCCTATTATAATAAAGATTACGCCGGCGATAGTATGCAAAATAGGGATCGGTATATAATTTGATACAAATTTGCCTAAAAACACGCCTATAAACGTGACTAAAACGAGGGCAACGGAGGCCCCAAGAAATACCGGTACGAGCTTTTCGCTGCGGGTGGATAATGTAAACACCGCAAGCTGTGTTTTGTCGCCTAATTCCGCCAAAAACAGCATGCAAAAGGTTGTGAAAAATAGTTTCCAGTCCAAGGTACCACTCCCCGTAATATTATTAGGAACATCTTGTATTACGATGGTTTTAGTAAACCCATGAAGTTAATAAAACTTTATAATATGTTAATGAGGACACATTCCATTGTTCGTTGCCCTAGGGCGAAGCCCGAAGAATATCGCCCGGGGGCAGGTGCTTCGATTTGCCCATGATGACAATAATGTGAAGTCCTTATTATACTATATATATATTTTATCAGAAAAGGGATATTAATAAAACTGCCAGAGGGACCTATATTTAATAATATTTTATTATGGTATTTTATGTTATAATCTAGGTGCCTTTATCGTTATGCTAAAATAAAATCATGGCATATTTTTTGCGAGTATAGTATAATAAATAGTAGACAAGCAGGTTATAGCTCAATAGACAATCCATAACAAGGTATATGTTTTATTGGATGGAGGGATTATATGCGGTGCCCCTTTTGCGATTCTAAATTAGGGATCATAAGCAGGAAAAAATTTTTTTGTAAGAATTGTTGCTTCGAAGTACACATCGAGGCGGACAGTTTTGTTGTATATAGGATCGAATTTGACGGCAGTACTAGCAAACTGTGTACTTTGGATAAAGTAGTTTAAAAACTATAGAGCAATTAAAGGGAATAGGCGGCTCATCCCGCCTATTCCCTTTAATATTGTAAGGGGTACTTTTTTTTGCATTTTTAGGCATAGCCGTCCTAGCCAAGCGGGTTACGTAACTCTTATACATAAATAGTTACTATTAGCAAAACCTAAGATTACTAAAAAAATGACGGAGTGATCACGGAATGCATTTGGGATTGGACATTAAGGGAATCACCTGTGATTCCAGGAGAATAAAGCCGGGGTTTGCCTTTGTTGCGATAAGGGGTGAAAGGGAAGATGGGAACGACTATATTCAAGATGCAGTAGCCAGGGGTGCATCGGTTGTATTTACCGAACACAGTCCAAAACAATTGCCCATAAATATTCCTATTATAAGGGTTCAAAACACGCGGAAGACTCTAGCGGAGAAATTATCAAGGTTTTATAATTTCCCCTCTAGGCAACTTAAAGTAATTGGCATAACGGGGACAAACGGAAAGACTACCACTTCCTTTATGGCTGAGCTAATGTTTCGTAATGCCGGGTATTGTACGGGTCTAATAGGGACAGTAATGATAAAGGCGGGGGATAAATATTATACCCATGGCCTAACCACGCCGGATAGCGAATATCTTCAAAAGTACATAGCGGATATGGTAGACAAAGGCGTATATGCCGCTATTATAGAGGTATCCTCCCATGGGCTTAAATATCAACGGGTCGACGCTATAGATTTTGATGTGGCGGTACATACCAATATAACGCTAGATCATTTAGATACCCATAATAACTTTGATGAATATATTGCTACAAAAAAACGATTATTCAATGCACTTTCCCCAGGGGCCGTAGCTATAATAAATGCCGATGACCCTAGGGGATTAGAATTGGTTAAGGATAATCCCGGGCTTTTAATATTGACATACGGGTTAGGGGCAAAGGCCAGTATAACCGCCTCGAGTATTGATTTTAACGACCTGGGGATAAATTATACCTGTTGCCTACAAAGGTCCTTTACAAACATTTCAGGTAGCGTTATAGAACCCCAGGAGATACCTATCTCCCTTAGGGTACCGGGAAAACACAATGTTTATAACAGCTTAGCAGCAATAACAATAGGGCTGCTATTTGGTATAGAGCCTCATGTTATTCAAGGGGCGCTACAGAGCTTTAGAGGAGTACGGCGTAGGATGCAAGTTATACATTGGAAAGATTATATCGTTATTGATGATTTTAGCCATAACCCCGGCAGCTATGAAGCAGCCTTTGAAACAGTACAAACGATGAACTATAATAACCTTTATATAGTGAACGCTATACGAGGCGGCAGGGGTAAGGATATAAACAAAGCCAACGCCTCGGTTATTGCTAACTGGGCTGATCTTTTGGATACAAAAGGGATATTTGTAACGGGTAGCGATGATACAGTAGACTGGCGGGACCGCGTTACCGAGGAGGAAAGGGATAGTTTTATGGAAGAGCTGAAGGGAACTAATATAGAAGTTAAGTATTATGGATCCCTTAGACCCGCTATAGAAGATGTAATGAATAAAGTGAAAAAAGGAGATATAATCCTTCTAATGGGTGCCCAGGGCATGAATAGTGGGCAGGATATATTGCATAACAGCCATTTATGAACCGCCATCTTCGGAATCTGCTGATAGCTACTGGTTTACCATATCAAACAATTGTTTCCTTAATCATATTAAGGTGTCCCCTTTTTATACCACAAAACAAGGGGCCGACAAAGGGTATTAGGAGAATTTGCAACGCGTATTATTAGCTTCTGTCGTATCTTAGACAGAAGCCTTATTTTCTTCATCATTATTCCTAATATGATAATTTTAATTCCCATATTAAGAATTAAAATGTCAAATTACATTCATTATAGGGTATTTTCAACGAATTTTTCGTTAATATATTATGGCATGTTTTTTGCGTTATATAGTGATTGCGATATAAAGTAAGCCGATTAGAAAAATACAAAACTTACAGGGGGTGCCTGACCATGAATGGTTAAGACAGCAATGGCAAGGACAATATATTCAATGCAGCGTAAAGGATTAATTAAAAAGACCGCAAAATAATAGGAGGGAAACTTATGACTCAAAACAAGAAAAAAGGATTTCTCGAGGGTGCGTATGGCGTATATCTTTTGCCAGGCGTTATATTCCAATCTGTAATAATAGGCGGGGCATACGCAACCGGGAGGGAAATATTTGAATTTGGCGGCAGGTTTGGTGCTGCCGGCTGGTATAGCACCTTGGCCATAACGATTGGATTTTCCGTAGTATGTATGGCTGCCTTCGAACTTTGTAGGGTTTTTAGAGCCTACGATTATAGGAACTGGATAAAAAACCTTATAGGTCCGCTATGGCCAATCTTTGACGTGCTTCATATATGTATGACGATATTGGTAATAGCTATCGTTGCCGCAGCAACGGGGAGCATATTCTTCCAGGTTGTTAAAATACCTGAACTGTTAGGAATAGTATTTCTAATATTACTTGTAGGATTTTTGAACTTTTGCGGTAGAAAGGTTATAGAAGTTTATAAAACATGGGGAACAATATTCCTATATGCAGGATATATTTTATTCTCCATTACCGTGATCACAACAAGATGGGATTCAATTAAAACTGTGTTTGCCACCGGAGATACCTCGATGGTTACAGGTTCAACAAGTGCAGGGTTTGTGATATGGACGGGGTTATTATATGTCTATTATAATATTGCTTCTCTGCCACCGGCCTTTTTTGCAATTGATAGGCAAACGGAAAGAAAACATTCACTCATAAGTGGCCTAATCGCAGGAATACTCGCTTCCATACCCTTTGGGTTAACCTATTTTGCTTTGATGGGTCATTACAACAATGCTGAAATTTTGACGGCAGAGGTGCCATGGCTTTTAATGCTTCAGGAAAGTGCCGGCTATTGGATGGTTATATTCTATGCAATCGTAGTAGTATGGACACTAGGTGAAACCTCCATAGGTTATTTGCATGCCATTACGGACAGGATAGACGCCGGTTTGAAAGAGGCTGGAAAAGAGATGCTGACCCCTGGACAGAGGATGATATTTACTTCCGGGAGTTTAATCGTTTCCCTTGTGTTATCAAGAATAGGTATTATTGATCTAGTTGCCAAAGGCTATACTATGATGGCCTACGGCTATTTAATTTTCTTTATACTGCCGCTGCTGACGATCGGTATAATCCGAATAATAAATCCCGAATGGAAAAAAGAATTCTGGTCAAAGCATACCATTCAAACGCATCAAACCGACGTATAGCATATAGTTTTTGACACAATCCAGTAATAAAGGGGGATAACTATTTATGAGAAAACTGGACCGATGTCTCAGCTTGGTAGCAGAAGATAAAGATGTAATGTCACCGGCTTCCCGTATGCCCTATTATCCGTTAGTTGTGAAGGCCGGCCATGGCTCTACATTGGTTGATATGGACGGTAACGAATACTTAGATATGCTCGCTAGTGCAGCCGCCTTAAATACCGGACATGCACATCCTAAAGTGGTTGCCGCAATCCAGAAGCAGGCAGCGGAATTTATACACTATACTCCGTCCTATATGTATCATGAACCATTGGTTAGATTAGCTCAAAAACTTGTGGACATCACTCCCGGCGATTTCCCTAAGCGAGTTGCCTACGGTCTTACAGGTTCAGATGCTAATGACGGTACTATAAAATTGGCCCGGGCCTATACAGGTCGTTCTAAAATTATTAGTTTCATTCGTTCCTATCATGGTTCCACTTATGGCTCAATTTCCTTATCCGCTGTAAGTTTAAATATGCGTCGTAAGATAGGGCCTTTGCTCCCGGAAATTTATCATATTCCCTACCCTGACTGTTATCGCTGTCCGTTTAAATTAAAACGTGAAAACTGCGGCATTCATTGCCTCGAATATTTCAAATTCATTCTAGAAAATTATTTACCCGTTGATGAAGTAGCGGCGATAATTGTAGAACCCATTCAAGGGGACGCGGGCATTGTGGTTCCGCCGCAGGAGTATATGTATAGGTTAGCGCAACTTTGTCGGGAAAACGGAATCCTTTTTGTATCCGAGGAGGTGCAACAAGGTTTCGGCCGGACCGGGCGCTGGTTCGGTATAGACAACTTCGAAATAGAACCGGATATAGTTATTTTAGGCAAAGCAATTGCTTCTGGGATGCCATTGTCTGCAATCGTGGCTAAAAAAGAAATAATGCAGGCCTGGGAAGCCCCGGCCCACCTATTCACTACAGGGGGTAACCCCGTATCCTGCGCGGCATCTTTGGCTACTATTGAGATTATAGAGGAAGAAAACCTTATAGAACGGGCTAATGTCCTTGGCAAAGCCGCGATGGCACGTTTCCGTGACATGCAGAAGAAATATCCACTGATCGGCGATATACGTGGTCTTGGATTCTCTATAGGGGTCGATCTTGTGAGGGATCCGGAAACAAAAGAAAGGGCCAAGGTGGAAGCAGCCAAGATATGCTATAGGACATGGGAAAAAGGGCTGGTCTTATCGTTCTTTAGTGGTTCGGTACTTAGGATACAGCCGCCGCTTGTTATGACCGACGCAGAACTGAATAAGGCATTGGATATTATTGAAGAATCAATCGCAGATGTGCTAGGAGGCAAAGTACCGGATTCTGTATTGGAAATAGTTAAAGGTTGGTAAACAGTATACAGAAAAAGGTACCGGTGGTGCTGTAGATATTGCGGGGGGCTTTTCCAACAGCTCCCCTGAATAAAATTTTATGCAGATGCCCATATATATATAACGTGTTAATAATATTACTTTACTTGTCATTTAAGAGGGCGAAGCC
>CAZDSH010000016.1:0-28927 GCA_964508195.1 uncultured Clostridiaceae bacterium | reverse complement strand
GTTTGTGGATATAAATAAAAAGGCCCTTAAAAAGGGTATGGAACTAGCGGGCTAATGGAATAAGGATTTGTAATTCCTTTGAACCTAAGGCATAGCCGTTTTATTTACGGCTATGCCTTTTTTGTGGTGCGCCGCGCATGGCGCGTAACTTGGCGGTGAAAGTCCGCTGTGGTGGCTGGCCATGAGTCCGAGCCTTTTTGAAGGGGCGGTTCAGGTGAAAAGGGGTCTAATCGTAAACCTATATAAAAGTATTGGTTGACAATGATATTTCTTTATGATATTTTAAACCCAGCATTTATCCTTTTAAGTAAATACATATTATAAAAAAGGGCGGGTTGTCATGGGAAAAAGTGAGTTGTCCATAAGGAACGTAGCTATAAGTGCATTGTTTATTGCTTTAATAACGATAGGTACCTTTATCAGGATTCCTATCCCCCTTTTACCCTTTACGTTACAGTTTTTGTTTACAATGTTAGCGGGGCTTTTACTCGGCGGGCGATGGGGGGCCCTTACCGTATTTATTTACATAGTATTGGGGCTGATGGGCGTACCCGTTTTTACAGAGGGCGGCGGACCGGCGGATACCACGGCGAAACCCTTGGAGCACTGGCCGTCGGCGGTATGGATTTATATGCAAAGGTCTATAAACCGTTGTTGATGAGTACGATCCATATTAAGGCACCGGATTGTTACAGATGCCCCTACGGTAAAAGCAGGGACACCTGCGGCGTAGAATGTTTTGAATATGCAGAAAAAGCCTTTGAACGCTATGCTGACAAGACCTGTGGAATGATAATAGAGCCCATTTTACAGGGTAGCGGCGGTATGAGGATTTATCCCGGGAAGTATCTCAAAAAACTTAAGGAATTGTGTAACAGATACAATGTGCTGCTTATAGCCGATGAAATAGCTACGGGTTTTGGTAGAACGGGTAAAATGTTTGCCTTTGACCACACGGATGTAAGCCCGGACATCCTATGCCTTTCAAAGGGGCTTACCGGCGGTTATATGCCTATGGCCCTTACGATCACTACCGATGAAATATATGACGCATTCTACGGTGATTACAATGAAGGGAAAGCCTTTATGCACTCCCATACCTATAGCGGAAATCCCCTCGGTTGTTCAGCAGCCCTGGCAGTTTTAGAAATAATGCATGGTGAATCTATACTGGAGGGGGCAAAGATTCGGGCACGCTATTTAAAGGAAAGGTTAAAATCAGCCTTGTTAGATCACAAAAACGTCGGCGAAATAAGAAGTATCGGCCTCATTAACGCAATAGAACTCGTTGAGGACAGGGAAAATAAAAGGAGTTTTAACCCGAGGGAGCGAGTCGGATACCAGATATATAGGGAGGCCTTAAAAAAGGGTCTCATATTAAGGCCCCTTGGGGACGTTTTATACTTTAATCCGCCCCTTATTATAACAGAAGGGGAGATCGACAGGGCCATAGAAATATGTGTACAAAGCATAATAGATGTTATAGGTATATAAAGGATCACTACCCCTTCCTAAAAGGGAAAGGTTGTACTTGACCATTTATGATATAATGGTAAAATTAGTATATAGATTAATGCTGAACAAGAAAAGGAGGTCTCTAAAATGTTGGTATTAAAAAGGAAGGGCAGTACCCAGGGATTTGATATAGATAAGGTCGAAAGGAGTATAGTCAACTCTGCAGACGATATCGGATATATCCTGACTAAAGGTGATATAAACACTATCCTGAATCAGTTTAAAAAAAGATTAGCGGGGCTTACCAAGGATGGTAGGAATACCTCCGCCTGTGAAATAAGGGGGTTGGTATATTACGTTCTGAAGGAAAATGGCTTTATAGACGTCGTTAAATCTTACATGAAACTTAAATAATGCTTTGAACATAAATATAAATTTGGGGATGATAGCAGATGAAAAGATCGACGCCATCAATGGATGAATGGCTAAGGGAAGCAAAATCCGATCCGAAGGCGCCGCAGGTGGGCATGTTCCTAATGCATAACGGCGTAGTGCGTCAGACGCCCAGGGCGAAGGTGCGTGCCGGGGTTGATGACGGTTCAACGGTAAAGGCAATGGAGTTTTCCTACGACGCTAAAAAAGTTGACGAGGCCGTTGCCAAGACCTATAAAATGGACGGTATTTTCTATGTTAGGGTTTGGCTTAACGAGGGGCGTCTAGAGATCGGTGATGATATAATGTATATCTTAGTGGGCGGTGATATAAGGCCCCACGTTATCGGCGCACTACAATTTTTAGTTGAAAGGATCAAAACCGAATGTGTTACGGAGATCGAGCAGAAATAACTAATAGAATATCTATGCTATGTGGTATTAATGGGTACGTATCCCTATATTTATAATTTTAAGGGACAAAATACGGGAAATCCTATTCGAAGTTATGATATATAGGCGTTTAACAGTACAATGAACAAAGGATGTATTGATCATATGGTTCCAAGGTGAAGGGAGGAGGGGGATTGTTTAAACTAGAGATTCGAAGGCCCGGGGACGAAGATATACAAAAACTACATCGATTTTTTGAAAATGTCTTAAAGCACACCTACGATAAAGAGGGGCTTTCCCGGGATACCGAGTTGTTAGAGAAAGAGATCGACGAAAAGAGGACCTTCTTAAAGGAGGATATTGCATCCGATGGCAAAGACAAATATTTCCTTATCGCCCTGCATAAAGGCAGGGTTATTGCTACCGCTGAGTGCGGCCCCGCTACGCCTACCGTTATAGAGTGTACTAAGGGTAAGTTAAAGGATATAACGGAAGTGGGTACGGTGTTCGTTCATCCTGATTACCAGGGACGGGGTCTAGGTACGCTTATGCTTAACATGATCTGCATTACATTACTCGGAAGGGGCGAGAAGGAATTTTGTTTGGATAGCGGATTTAAAAACGCCCAAAAAGTATGGGAAAAGAAGTTCGGGAAACCCGAATACGTTGTTAAGGATTATTGGGGTAAGGGCCGTGACCATAAAGTCTGGATAAAGCCTATAATAGAGCTACCTATAACTTTCAGAATGTGATATAGGTAAACAACAATATATACAGAACAAAGCCCCTGTTTAACGGAGTGAACAATCGAAGGATGGAACCCAGAACACATAATCGGCGAAAAACGCCGGGGTATTAAATTAAAAAAAGATAATAGGGAACATGCCAGTTATATTATTAGTCTAATATATATGGTATAGTTAGGGGGTGTCCGCGGACACGATTAATAACAGGAAACGAGGTGAGACGTTATATTTTCTATATCAATTTTAATTGTACCGATTATTATATTGCTTATAATACTCGCTATTGCGGGGATAAGGGCGGGAGTCCAGGAGGGAGGAGAAGATGTGATTAAAAATATATACATATATCTTGTTCTATTTGCCACACTTATGATGACCATAGGCGGGAGCGTAGGCGCGTTCATGGCCGCAGCGGACATTGTCGCGCCGGCGTACTATTACCAGTCCTTTGAGGATTACAAATATCGGTTCACGGAGAAAGGCATGAGCGAAACGGGGCAGGATATACAACCTAAACCCACAGAGGCGGAGCTCAGGGAAAGTTATGATTTAATGATAGAGCAGGAAAAGGTGCGTCAACAGGAAAGGGCGAAAAACAGTCTCATAAAAAGTTTTGGTTGGATAGCCATTCCATTGCCGGTGTTCATATATTTCCAAAGACGACGGATAAAGGGTAAAATAGAAGGGGCCTAAAGGAAAGA
Organism: uncultured Clostridiaceae bacterium; assembly: GCA_964508195.1. Taxonomy (GTDB): domain Bacteria; phylum Bacillota; class Clostridia; order Ch29; family Ch29; genus JAAYEV01. The sequence goes on along the minus strand of CAZDSH010000016.1, from coordinate 25,201 downwards.
TATAAAGGGAGCAACCCCGTAGTTTTCCGGGGGCTCCTTTTTTGATAGGACGATACTATTATACTGTCCTTATAGCGAATTCCTCACATGCCGCGGTGCAGTAGCCGCAGGTTAGGCATTTCCTTTCATTTATAAAGGCTTTTTTGTTTTTTTCATCGAATTCTATCGCATAATTAGGGCAGGCTGCGATACAGGCTTTACAACCCTTGCACAGACTCGGCAGGATCCGGTACTTTTTAGAATAGCCCTTTATGGTAGGGGTTTTGGCAGGATCAAAAATGCCGCTGAAGTAATCCACATTATAGTTTACCTCCTCGGGGCTTATCATTCCAATGGCTATTGAATGGTAGCCCTTTATACCCCTTGCGAAGTTGACGCTGGATATATAATCATCTATAAGGTTACCCCCGGCTAAAACCTTCATCAAATAGACGCCTTTACCGGCGGCATAGTTCATGCCTATGGCCCTTTGCATATCCTTTGCGGTCCCGTCGGTTATCCCCATGCCTATCTTGTTTATTATAGGGAAAACTATTTCTATATCTTCCCTAGAGGCTGCAAGTTCTGCTACTTGAACGCTATGGGTGGATATGCCAATTGCCCTTATAAGGCCCTTAGCCTTATAGTCTTTAATACATTCGATGGCCCCCGCCCTTGTTTCAAATACTTCCGACCCCGCCCTTGCAGCATGGATATGAAAGATATCAATATAGCTAACATCCAACTGATCCAGGGCCTCCTTTATCGCATCTTCCATACCTTCATAATCCGAGGCAGCGGATTTAGTGGCGATAACCGGCCGTATTCCCGCAGATTTAATCCCTTCTCTAATAGGCGCATAGGTTCGGTACATCTGGGCCGTATCTATGAATGTAACGCCCCTTTCTAAGGCCTTTTTTACTACTTCGGTACAATCCCCAAGGGACATATTTTTTTGCATAGGGCCCATAGGTAACGCGCCTAGGCATAATTCAGTGACCTCTATGCCGGTATTACCTAGCATATTAGTTTTCATTTGGATTGTCGCTCCTTTATAATGTATTATTGTATTAATAGGATTCTGCATAGTTTTACGTTTTCCTGTAAAAACATTAATAAAATGTTCAATGTTTTATACAATAAAGGGAGGGTATATTTAGCCTTGGTGATGGTAATATAATATTTTTATAAAATTGATGACGAAAATTGCAACAAAAAAAGGTTGCAAAGGTCTAAGTATTAAAGATAGAATCAATATAGATTTCCGATCAACGGATAGTAGGTGATGTGAGGATGTTAAAAAAGATAATCGTTTTAATTATGGCAGTTATATTATTGACAGCATGCGGCATTGGGACTGATGAGCACCCCAAAACGCCGATAGATAATGGGCAGGCTCCGGGGAACGTTGGTGATATAAGGGGCATAGAAATTATTGATAATGGGGGGGGTACCGATAAGGATAACGAATGGGTAATGGTCCCCGCAAAGCCCCCTATAGATTCGGATAAGGAGAAACCCGCTGAAAATGTGCTCCTAAGTCAGGAGCAGACTATAAAGCTTTTTATGGATGCCTGGGAAAAAAACGATCTGGAAAAGATGAACATGTTAACGGCGCAACCCCTTGAGGAGTTCTTTAGGCAATCGGAGTTAAACTTTGTCTCGCAACGATACCTGGAGATAGGGAATCTGTTGGGGTTTGCAAGGGATGGAATGAATAGGATCAAGGAGTACAGCCCGGGTGCCATAAAGGATATCAAAATCGAGGGCCTATCCCGGGATGGGAAGAGGGCCAAAATAAACATGGGCGAGGGCTTGGATTTTGATGTGACCTTTGTACTTGACGGGGATATATGGAAAATGGAGAAAATGATAGCGGGCATACCGGGATTAGAATTAGCCGAATCTATGGAATGGGATACTCTGGACCAATTGGTATTAGTGGATATCAAAGATATGGACGGTGACGGGAACTATGAGCTTTTAACTATGGGTTTTCGAGGTGAGTGGGAAGGCTTAGGCCCCGAACCTACCAGTGCTATAGGTATTTATAAAAACTATGATAAAAAAATGATCAGCCTTTATTTTAGTGATATGAAAAAGAGGCTAAAGGGTGATAGGGTAGTATTAGAGGGCAGAATGGGCAAGGTGTTAAAGGACCAGCCGGTATTATTGGTGCTAATAGAAAAGACTGCCCAGGATAATTTGGCGGTTATAGAGGGCCCCGCCCCCCAATACTACGTGAGCCTTTATAGGTTAGAAAGGGGTAGCTTGATAAAGATTGGCGAGGTGGATTGGGAGGGGGCCGTAACCGATGTGCTTAAGGACCAAATAGTGCCTGAATGGGTAGAGCTCCTCGGCGTAAAAAAGTTAAAGCGGGGTGCTACGGACAGTATTGTGTTAAGGGTAGGTTTTAGGGATAGAAGCGATAGAGATGACGTTTATCAAACTAACGAGGGGATATTTATATTATCCCATGATGGGGATCGGTGGCACACGGATTGGCACCACGGGGGTACCCACGGCGAGTACCACACCGTTGTATTTGAGGAAAAAGTCCCCCACAATGTCCCTATAAGGATGTATTATATCGAAGGCGCTACCTATTACAACAAGGATATGGGCGGCGTGTTCGAAGTTTATCATCGAAACAACAGATGGATTGATGAAGGTATATTCACCGAAAGGCTAAACATCAAAGCCGCGGGGGATATAACTGGGGATGGCAATATAGAATTTTTGGTCTTCGACGATACAAAGCTAAACGTCTATACAAAGGAGGGGGAAGTGCTGTGGAGCGTAATCCCTCCTAAGGATACAAAGGAAGTGCCCCATGCGTGGATAGGGAACATAGATGGCAAACAAAGGATAATAGCCGCCCTTCATATAGGGGATTATGTAGATATGACCAGCGGCGTATATGTCTGGGAGGAACAGGACGGGTTTATGCAGAGTCTTTGGCAAAGTGGGGCCCTAGGTAGTGACGGGATAACTGCAATGTTAATACGGGATTTGGACAGGGATGGCGTGCCGGAGATCCTCGTTAATTATACAGATGATTATCTCCTATGGGGACAGTTCTTCAAAGTATTTGAACCGTAAACACTTAAACTGGTATACTTTTGTTGTAAGAAATCACTGAACTTAAAAAGTTTAGTGATTTTTTATGTTATATTTTGTATGGTGCTACTATAATATGATACACTGTTGTATAATTAATCAAAGGTTTTAATAGGTTGTGATTAAATGAAAAACTTCAGGAAAACCGAATATAGAACCAGGATATATCTTATATTTTTGTTCGTAACGGGTTTTCTGGCTATATTTATTTTTAACAGCGAATTAGAACAGAATATAAGATATATACTGATGGTTTGTTTACCCCTGTGTTTGATATTTGTTTTTTTTCGTCTTAAAATGAATATTTCAAATCTTTATAACAACCTTATAACTGACGAATTAACAAGGGTTTATAATTATAGATATTTTATGACAAGGTTAGAGGAGGAAATGGAAAGGGCAACGCGATATGGCCGTCCCTTAGTTCTGGCCTTCACTGATTGTGATGAGTTTAAATTGTACAACGATAAGTACGGGCATCTAGAGGGCAATATCGCCCTAAAGAAGATAGGTCGTGCTTTGGAGCAAAACACCCGGGCTTCGGATATTGTGGCTAGGTTTGGCGGCGACGAATTTGCCGTTATATTACCTGAGACGGATATAAGGGCTGCCAGGATCGTGATGAGAAGGGCCGCTAAAGCGATAGCACAGACGGTATACAAGGTAAAACCCGGTGAAGTAACCGTGAGCTTTAGCCTAGTAAGCTATACTGGGGAAGATATTAACGAATTCCTCGAAAGGGCCGATGCCATTTTGTATAGGGCAAAACAAAACAAAAAAAGAAAAGCTCACAGACGGAGCAGTTTCGGTAATGCCTAAATACGCATCAGCGGTGGTATTATTTTATTATATGCACCATGCAAGGATTTCTACGGCACTGTTTTCTATAAGGGTTTTGCCGTATTCTCTAAGGTAAACCTCCGTAGCCTTGCACTGGTACCCGTATTCCTCGGCTATAGCCTTTATTAACGGGCTAGGGCATACATCATAGAGCTTTAGGATAAGGTAGTACACATCCCCATGTCTGTACGCGGAGCTATCGCCTCTGTAATCATCTATGACCCTTTTACTAAAACTTATAATATCCTCTAGGTCGTTGAAACAGAAACAGAACTCCTTTGATGTAGCTGTTTTCTTAGTATCAGTCCCCTTTAGGAGTTTACCCGTGTCTGGTCTAAGAAGTTGGCGGTTCCTGTATTTTGTAATTATTATAACGAAAGTATCCCTCGAATTAGGTATCGCTTCGACTACCAGTTGTTCGTCCCTTACTTCAAATCCCTGTTCTATATAAGCCCGATGCAGTATATCCCAGAATAGTTCCTGGGCCTTAGGACTGTTGTATACTAGGTCGTCCATATCAATGTCCCTTTCCTCAAGGTCGATTGAGTTGATGGTTATTTTGACTTTATAATCATTAATTTTTTCAATTTTCATAACACATCATCTCCCTTTTCATTGTTACCTATATAATATAATTATTAAGCACAATTGTAAAGGGTAACGACGCAATAACGCCCCGCAAAAGTGGATATAATGCAGTACATCGATACCTTTAACTTCGAAAATGGGGCGGCTATACTAAAACCGGGGGGGTTTTATTGAATCCGCGCCGCCCCCTGTCTGCTGACCTTAGCGTATTTTAGCTCCCATCGGCTTGACATACCATCTAGGGATTCTTTGATCTTTGGCAAGAAATTATTATCGTTGGCATCTATAAGGGCAACTAGGGTAGAACCGGCGCCGCTTAGGTATACGCCCCTTGCGCCGGCGTTATAGGCCTGTTCGAATATATCCTTCATACCGGGCATCAGCTTTTCTCTGTAGGGTTGATGCAACTTATCCTCTACAGCGTACCTTAAATGATCCAACTCCCCAGCCTGGAGTGCCGCTACCATAAGGGCGGCGCGCCCGACGTTAAAAACTGCGTTACTGAGCTCTACCTTCCTAGGTAGGACTTGCCGCGCTTTTTTAGTTGAAAGGGAATAATCCGGTACCATTATGAGCATGCGTAGCGTTTCGGGGAAATCCAGCTTTATATACCCTACCTTAGAAGTGTCCTGGGCATAGGACAGTGTCATACCGCCCATTAGCGCCGGAACGATATTATCCGGATGGCCTTCAAGGTCGGCACCCAGTCTTAGGATTTCTTCCGTACTAAGGCTGTCGCCGGTAAGGGCGTTCGCTAAAAGAAGGCCCGCAGCAGTACTGGCGGCACTGCTACCTAAGCCCCTTGCTACGGGGATATTGTTATCGGATACGATCTTTAGCCCTGATGGAACATAGCCCGTACGCTGGAATACCGTTTCCATGGCCTTATATATCAAATTTGTATTATCCTTTGCGATGCTACTCGAATCTCTACCTTTATTTAGTATAACGAGGCCTTCGGGTATTTCCTGTGCTTCAACGGTGTTATATATATCCAATGCGATACCCATACAATCGAAACCCGGTCCCATATTTGCAGATGTTGCCGGTACTTTCACTTTATACATTCTTATCACCGTCCAGTAATTCGTCTATCCTATGGGATAGTTTACTGTAATCTGCGGGTAACCGTAAAGGCTCGATCCCTGTATTCAATGCAATATCCGGGTCCTTCAGACCGTTCCCCGTCAATATGCATACTACGGTAGAGCCCTCTTTTATAAGGCCGTCTCCGGCGATTTTAATGAGCCCTGCAACGGATGCGCAGGAGGCCGGTTCAGCGAATATTCCCTCCTTAGAGGCGAGGAGTCTATATGCCTTTAATATTTCCTCGTCGGTTACCTTATCAATATGTCCCTTGGATTCATCTATTGCGCTCTGGGCACCTTGCCAACTAGCGGGGTTACCTATGCGTATTGCCGTTGCTATTGTTTCGGGATCGGGTATAACCCTTTTCTCCACGATAGGCGCGGCACCGGCGGCTTGGAAACCTAGCATCACGGGATGGTTGTCCACGATACCTTTTTGCATATATTCTTTAAAGCCTTTCCAATAGGCCGTTATATTGCCCGCATTGCCCACGGGTATAGCCAAATAATCCGGGGCGCCATCTAATTGGTCGCATAGTTCAAAGGCCGCGGTCTTTTGTCCTTCGATTCGATAAGGGTTAATAGAGTTTACGAGGGTTACCGGAAAATCCTCCGATAGTTTTTTTACCATCTCCAATGCCCTATCGAAGTTGCCCCCGAGGGCTATTATTTCTGCGCCGTAGGCCGAAGCCTGGGCCAACTTACCCAGGGCAATTTTTTTGTCGGGGATAAGTACCGCACACTTTATACCGGCTCTAGCGGCATAGGCTGCGGCGGAGGCGGAAGTGTTACCTGTAGAGGCGCATACGACACAAGTTGTGCCGGCTTCTACAGCTTTAGTAACCGCCATGGTCATGCCACGGTCCTTAAAGGAGCCCGTGGGGTTTGCGCCCTCGTATTTAAGATAAACCCTTGCCCTGTTATTTATACGTTTTTCTATTTCATAACCCCTTATAAGGGGGGTATTGCCCTCATTTAGTGTAATAACCTTTGTGTGTTCGTCTACATCAAGGAATTTTTTGTATCGGTTAATAAGTCCCTTATACATCCTTTAGCGGCCCCCTTCTATACGCAGCATATTGCATACCTCATGTATACATTCCGCGGACTCTAGCTCCGAGATTCTTCTATTTATATCCTCCTCCGGGATATTGTATGCGATAAATATTATCTGACCGGGGTCAATGGGCTTTTGCAGTCTGGCCCTATCGGGGAATACAAACTCGAAATCTTCGAATAATTCGGCTATTTTGCCCATTGTTTCTACGCGGCTGTCCGGTTTTACTCTTATAAGGAAATTACCCTTTAAGCCATCCATACTTACCTTTGTCCTGGGGTTTTCCTCCAGATCGTATTGATTTTCCTTTTTGTTCATAATGCTGTTTCGTACTATTTCAAAAATGTCCCCCACTACGGCACTGGCGGTAGGCAGTTTGCCGGCTCCCTGTCCGAAGAAAAGCACATCTCCCATAGCATCTCCTTTGACTATTATAGCGTTATATACATCGGAAACGCTTGCTAGGGGATCGCTGTTTTTAAGTAATACCGGTGCCACCATCGCCATTATGCCATCATCGCCCCTACGACTTAGGGCTAATAGTTTTATGCAGTAACCGAGATATTTAGCTAATGTTATATCGTCGGCGGAAATATTGTTTATGCCTTCGGTGTGTATATCCTCATAATTAACATTGCCATGGAACGCAATAGAGGACAGGATAGCTAGTTTCCGTGCAGCGTCAAAACCCGTTACATCCGCTTCGGGATTAGCTTCGGCATATCCACATTCCTGGGCCTCTTTTAAAGCGGCCTCATAGGTTATACCGGAGTTGGCCATGCCCGATAATATAAAGTTAGTCGTACCATTTACTATGCCACGTATTTCGTAGATATTATTGGCTACAAGGCTTTCGCTTAGGGGTTTTATAAGCGGTATACCGCCGCCGACGCTGGCCTCGAACAGTAGCCGTACCTTGTTTTGGTGGGCTATTTTTTGCAACTCATTGCCGTACTTCGCGATTAAATCCTTGTTAGCCGTCACTACGTGTCGACCCTTTAGCAATGACTGCTTTACATAAAAGTACGCCGGATCTATGCCGCCCATAACCTCTACTACTATATCAATATCACTTTTTAATATATCTTCAAAGCGATCCGTCAGCTTATAGCCGTAGGGTCTGGCGCTATGTTTATTCACGTTGCGCACAAGTATTTTCTCTATTGAAAGGCCATTTTTGTGGCTGGCTTCCTTATCTAAAAGTTCCACTACCCCGGAACCTACAGTACCACATCCTAGAAGTCCTATTTTAACCATGATGATTACCTCCTTGTTCTCTGGATACGATATTTAAATTATTTACTCCAGGGATATTTTTTATCTCTATTAAAAGGTCCTCAACATTTTTGCTAATCTGAGCTGTTTCAAAGGATATGCTCACCATCGCTATATCGTTTATAGGTATATTTTGATTTATGGTCAGTATGCTACCTCGAGCCTTAGCGATTGTATCAAGGATCTTCGAAAGCACCCCCGGTTTATGTTCAAGCAGCAATGCAATGGTCGCCATTTTCATTTTGCTAGTTTCGTAAAAGGGATAAACATAGTCCTTATACTTATAAAAGGCACTTCTGCTTATTTCAGCCATTTTTACTGCTTGGTTTATATTCTTGGCCCTGCCCGTTCGCAGAAGGGCCTTCGTCTCAATTACCTTCGAGAAAACTTCCGGAAGCACTGACGAGTTTACGATATAGAATACCGGCTCCTTCATACAATCACCCCCCTTTTGCATATGTACACGACACGTGGACATATGTGTTTGTACGATGGATATTATATTCCCTTTTTTGAAGTTTTTCAATGTCCATTTTGCATCGTTACTGTTAAATAAGACCCGTAACGATGGTATACCTCAGTTAACCTTGGGTTTACATAGAAAATCGTTGGCATGCTACCGGGGATATTTTATACGTTTTTAATGCTTATAGTTGATTTAATATGGCGAAATTCGTATAATGAATGGAGCAGGTACAATTTTCTACTTTGGAGGTGGGTACATGTCTTACCTTAAAGCGGAGGATCTTGAGCCGGGTATGATACTAAAAAGCGATTTCATTCACGAAAGGGGAAGACTTTTTCTCGCCGAAGGCACTACGCTCACTGCCTATCTAATAAACAGGATACTGGAACTACAAATTCCCTACATTAGAGTCGTACAGGAAGCCGACGGACAACAGGTATCACATTTACATAAAACTAATTATGACATAAATACGGAGAACTTTCTCAGGGCGTACAATAATTCGAACAAAGTAATTAAAAAATTGTTCGAGAGCGTACAGGCCGGTAGAAAATTTAACTTCAAAGAAATAAACAAGACCGTAGGAATTTTTATCGATATAATTCGTAACGATGAAAACATCGTGCCCAGGCTTCAAAGGGTACACGTATCCGATGAGTATACCTTTTATCATTCGATAAATGTATGCATAATTTCCATACTCATCGGTAAATGGCTTAGGATGCCAATTAGTGGGCTACGCAAGCTAGGCTATACGGGTATGTTTCACGATATCGGGAAATGTATGATCCCGCCGGAGATATTAAACAAGCCCGGGCCTTTAAACGAGGAAGAATGGGAGACGATGAAACAGCATCCCGTTTATGGATACAATATATTAAAGAGGAACAATATCACGAGCAACGATATACTCATGGGGGTGCTTATGCATCACGAAAGGGAGGATGGTAGCGGTTACCCCTATGGACTGAAGGGCGAAAAGATTCATCCCTACGGCAAAATAATCGCCGTTGCGGATATATTTGATGCTATGATGTCAGATAGGGTATACCGCAAGAAAAAACCTCCCTTTAGAGTGACAGAATATATCGCGGACAGGAGTTTCGATAGCCTAGATCCCTACATATCCCGGGCTTTTCTGGAAGGGATATCTGTATTTTTTGTGGGCAACAAGGTACGGTTAAGCGATGGACGGGTAGGGAAAATAATATACATGCACCCGAACCCACCCGCAAGGCCGGTAGTTTTTACCGGGGACGAGTATTTAGATTTTTCAGAAAGGACAGATTTAGTCATAGTAGAAATATTGGGCTAATCATAATTATCCGGGGTGGAAGTGTAAAGCATAAAGGTATAGAATATTATTAAGGACCCATGGTTGAAATGGGTATTGGGCATTTTAGCCGCGTTTCTTTAGGGCCGGAATGTCCTATTCATATTTTTAAAGCATTTTTATATTTAATACAGGGAGTGATATGCCGATGGGAAAAGTTATCGTTGATGGACGTAACCTTACTGTAGCGCAGGTGGCTATGGTAGCCAGGGAAGGGTGCCCGGTGGAAATTGATCCGGCGGCTATTGAAAGGATAAACAAATCTAGGGGTATAGTGGAAAGGTACGTAAGCCGGGGTGATGTGATCTACGGCGTCACTACGGGATTTGGGCGGTTCAGCGATGTTGCCATATCAAAGGATGAAACGGAAACGTTACAGAGGAATTTGATTATAAGCCATTCCTGTGGCGTAGGCCCATGCTTTGCCAAGGATATAACAAGGGCGATAATGTTACTTAGGGTGAATACCCTATGCCGCGGTTATTCAGGGATAAGGCTTGAAACATTGAACCTTCTTATCGGCATGCTCAATAACGGTGTACATCCATTAATTCCGCAGAAGGGTTCCCTGGGGGCTAGCGGAGACCTAGCGCCCCTGGCGCACATGGTATTAGTTATGTTAGGGGAGGGGGAGGCGGAATATAAGGGTGAGATATTGCCGGGGGAGGAGGCCCTTAAAAGAGCGGGCCTATCAGCCTGTACCCTTTCTGCGAAGGAGGGTTTGGCCCTTATAAACGGTACCCAGGCCATGTCCGCTGTTGCATCCCTTGCTATAGTAGATGCTTTGATGTTAGTAAAGATGGCGGATATAACCGCATCCCTTACACTGGAGGCCCTTAACGGTATAATAGATGCCTTTGACGAGAGGATACACGATGTCCGAGGGCATAAGGGGCAGATTAAATCTGCGAAAAACATAAGGGATCTTCTACAGGGGAGTACCTATATAACAAAGCAGGGTGAGGAAAGGGTACAGGATGCCTATGCCCTGCGGTGTACGGCCCAAGTCCATGGCGCATGCAGGGATTCTATAGAATATGCCGCCGATGTTATAAGTACGGAAATCAATGCGGTAACGGATAACCCCCTCATATTTCCCGATAGCGGTGATGTCCTATCCGGGGGAAACTTCCATGGGGAGCCTATAGCCCTTGTAATGGACTTCGCTGGCATAGCGATGTCCGAGCTTGCTAATATCGCTGAAAGAAGGATAGAAAGGCTCGTGAACCCACAGCTTAGCAACGATCTTCCGGCTTTTTTAGCCCGTAACGGCGGATTGAACTCGGGGTTTATGATTGCGCAGTATACGGCAGCGGCTTTAGTTTCGGAAAACAAGGTCCTGGCGCATCCCGCCAGCGTAGATTCTATACCTTCCTCGGCGAACCAAGAGGATCACGTTAGTATGGGCACTATCGCTGCACGGAAATCCATGGACATAAAAGAAAACCTGGCAAATGTTTTAGCCATTGAGTACCTAGCCTCAGTCCAGGGTATAGACCTAAGGGATAAAGGTGAACTGGGACGGGGTACCGAACCGGTTTACAAAATATTGCGACGCATTATAGAGCCCCTAAATAAAGACAGGATCATGTACAGGGATATAAGAAATGCGTTGGAGATTATACTTTCGGGGGAACCCGTTAAGGCGGCGGAGAGGACCATTTTAAGGGAATTATAGGCCCTAGGGCACGGTTATATTTGATATTTGTGAAAATTCTGTTATACTAGTATAGTAACACTAAATTATTCTAAGAGGTGTGTCAGGTGCTGGGAAAGAAAGTCAGGGAAATACGAATAAGCAAAGGCTTAAAGCTCTCAGAGCTGGCAAAGAAAACCGGGCTCAGTACAAGCTATATTTCACTTTTAGAAAGGGCCCTTACGAGTCCTTCTATTTCATCCCTAAGGAAAATAGCCGAGGCCCTTGAGACGCCGTTATTTCATTTTTTGATTGAGGAGAACAAGAGCAGTATTCTCATTAGAAAGGACGAACGGAAAAAGCTCGCCCTTCCTAACTCGAACATAATACATGAATACGTAACGCCGATATCTGTGGATAACCAGGTAAAACCAAAACAAGAGATTATATATACAGAATTGGACCCCGGCTGTTGGAGCAGTGACGAAGCTATGGGGCATAGGGCCGATGAATGTTTACTTGTACTTGAGGGTAAAATCGAGGTCCAAGTAGGCATGGAGTCCTATATATTGAACGAAGGGGACAGCTTATACATAGAGGAAATGTTGCCCCATAGGTATTATACGATGAGCGATACAAAGGCAAAACTTATATCGGCCTTAGTCCCGCCTAATTTTTAACCTGTGGGACCCCGGGGCCGTGAACAACTTTTTTGAAAAAATAAGTTTATAAGGGGGCATTTAGGTTGGATTTTGAAACTATCGTAAAGGTATACAACAAAAAAGGTTTTAATGCCAGGGCCTTTGAGAACATTGAGCAGGTGGTAAAAGTATTGGAGGAAGAAATAAAGCAGAACCAGTCGGTAGGTGTCGGGGGCTCCATGACCGTTAAACAAAGCGGGATAACGGATATCCTAAGGGCCAGGGGCAATACGGTATACTTTCATTGGGAAGAAGACGCGTCAAAGGCTAGCCAAATTCGAAAGCTTGCATCCCAGGCGGACGTTTATATTTCCGGTACCAATGCCGCTACCGTCGATGGGAAACTAGTAAATATAGACGGTTTTGGCAATAGGGTATCGAGTATGTTCTACGGGCCGGACAAGGTATATATAATATGCGGCAAGAACAAGATTACTAAGGACGAAGAAGCGGCGGAGGATAGGATAAAGACGGTAGCATGTCCCCTTAACGCAAAACGGCTGAAGCTTAACACACCCTGTAAGAAAACCGGCCGGTGCCATGATTGTGATGTACCCGATAGGATGTGTTCCGTTAAAGTAGTTTTGGAAAGGTGCCCTAAGGGGAAGGAAATAAATATAATGTTCGTGGATCAGGAGCTAGGATATTAAAAAAAGAAACCCGGGGTTTCCGGTGTTGTATCAAAAGCGCGGATACCGATTTAATATAAAAGACCTTTTTTAACGAAAAAAAAGAACCGCCTTTGGTTTAATAGGGGGTTCTTTTTTTAATATATTATTTTAATCTTTCGGGTATTATATCATTTCTTATTATATCCCCATAGTCTTCACGCTTTACTATTAGATCGGCTCCGCCATCGTTTACTAGCACTATTGCAGGCCGAGGTAATCGGTTATAGTTACTGGCCATGGAATAGTTATAGGCTCCGGTAGAGAATATGGCAACTATATCGCCGCCCTCCGCTTCCGGAAGGTAAATATCCTTTATTAAAATGTCCCCGGATTCGCAGCATTTCCCCGCCAGGGTTACCCTTTGGCTATAGGGCTTATTCATTTTGTTCGCTATGGCGGCCCTGTATTTCGCATGGTATAATGCCGGCCGTGGGTTATCTGACATACCGCCGTCTACGAACACGAACCTCCGTACATTTGGTATATGTTTTACTGAGCCAACGGTATACAGTGTAGTGCCAGCGTTGCCGACTATATATCTGCCCGGTTCGATTATAAGCCTTGGTTGCTTTAGTCGGTATTTCGCAATGGATTCCTTAACGCAGGTAACTATTGGTTCGGAGAAATCCTTAGGTAAAAGGCCCGGATCCTTTGCAGAATAATCTATGCCGAAACCGCCGCCTAAATTGAGCATGTTAACGGTTACCCCTAGGTTTTCATGAAGCTCTGAAGCGAAGCGTAACATGGTTTGAGCGGCTAAAGAAAATGTACTGACATCGGTTATCTGCGAGCCTATATGGCAATGAAGTCCGTCAAAGGATAGGGCCTCGGAATCGATAATTTCTTTAACGGCCCTAAGGGCGGCCCCGTGGTATAGGGGAAAACCGAACTTAGAATCCAATTGACCCGTTTGGATGTATTGGTGCGTATTGGCGGAAATCCCCGGCGAAACCCTTACGAGCACTTTTTGTTTAATGTTTTTTAGGCCGGCTATAGCGTTTAACGTCTCCAATTCGGCGAAATTATCCACTACAAAATGGCCTACGCCTAGTTCAAGGGCCATCCTTATCTCCGCGGTGGTCTTGTTATTCCCGTGGAAATATATCCTGTCCATCGGGAAATCGGCACTTTTAGCCGTGTATAGCTCACCACCGGATACAACGTCTAAGGACAGGCCCTCACTTTGGATAATCTTTATGATGGCCGTGGTTAAAAAGGCCTTACCTGCATAGACTATTTCTACATCGGGATAGCCGTTGGCAAAGGCCTTTAAAAATTCGCGGCAGTTGTGCCTTATTAATTGTTCGTCCATCACATAAAGGGGTGTGCCAAAGGTTTTAGCCAATTCCGTAGAATCGCATCCGCCTATTTCCAGATGGGAAAGGGGGTTAACCCTCATAGTTCCATAAAGTTTCATAAATATTTGCCCCCACTATTATTGTTGTTATTATTATTTTTTTATACTAGCAGAAGGACCTGATTATGTCAAGGAAGGGCCGGGAGCTGTTATGCCTTTTCAACGTCCCAATATAACGACCCATTATATTATATGGCGGTAATTTACTTTTGCCCTTAGGTAATGTATTATTATTTAATAAGACCTTCTAAATATAAGGAGTGGACAACAATTGGAAGAGATATATTTCGATAATGCAGCTACTACAAAACCCTTCGATGAAGTGGTACAAAAAATGGTTGAATGTCTCAGTACGGAGTACGGCAACCCTTCTTCGTTACACGGTAAGGGCCTACGCGCAGAGAATATATTAAAGGAAAGTAGGAGCATATTGGCTAAAGCCCTTGGTGCCGAACCTTCGGAGATAATATTTACTTCCGGAGGTACCGAGGCTAATAATACTGCCATAAGGGGTATAGCGCGTAGTTATTGTAACCGTGGAAAGCATATTATATCCAGTAGCGCCGAGCACCCTTCGGTGTATGAAACCTTAGAGGACCTGCAAAGGGACGGGTTCGAAATATCCTATGTAAATGTGGATGATTACGGGGCGGTAAACCTTGATGAATTAAAGGACACGATAAGAAAGGATACTATACTCGTCACGCTTATAGCCGTGAACAACGAAACGGGGGCCGTGCAGCCTTTAGAGGAGATAGGCGAGCTTATATCTAAAAAAAATGCCTTGACATTTTTTCACGCCGATTGTATACAAGCCTTTATGAAAATACCTATAGACATAGAAAAGATGGGTGCGCATTTGATCTCACTTAGTGCCCATAAATTTCACGGTCCGAAGGGTATAGGGGCGGTGTACCGTAGGAAAGGTATAAACCTAAGGGTTTGGCAAACCGGCGGTGGCCAGGAATTTGGCCTACGTTCGGGAACGGAAAACCTTCCGGGTATCGCCGGAATGGGAAAGGCCGTGGAACTTTATAGGGATCATTTCCTCGAATACATAGACAGGATGACCCTGTTAAAGGAACATATAAGGGAAGGAATTAAGGAGCGAATTGATAATATAAGGATTAACACCCCCGAGGGCAAAAGGAGTGCCCCCCATATATTAAACGTTTCCATAAGGGACATTAGGGGGGAAGTTTTGCTCCATGCCCTAGAAAGCTACGGTATTTACATATCCACTAGATCAGCCTGTTCCTCGAAGCAAAGGAAAGATGATAAGGTATTAAAGGCAATAGGACTAAACAGCAAGGAAGCGGAGGGTACGATAAGGATTAGCCTTTGTCCCTTCAACACTATGGAACAGGCTGATACGTTTTTAGATGCCCTAGTTGAAGAAGTTAAAATTTTAAGAAGGTTCACCAGGAGGTAACGAACAGTGAAGGAATTGATTTTAATAAGGTACGGGGAAATAGCCCTAAAGGGCGGCAACAGAGCTTTTTTTATTAACCGGCTAAAGGAGAATATACGTAGTGCGTTAAAGGGCATAAAGCATAGTATAACGGGGGACCGTGGAAGGATATTCGTCGAACTTACGGAGGGTTCACAAAATCTGGAGGATGCCGTAGGACGTTTAAAAAAAGTTTTTGGTATCGTTTCCCTAAGTAGGGTAATAAAGATTAAAAAAGATTTTGAAACTATAAAGGAAGGTGCGCTGGATATGACGATCAAACAGCGGCCTTCTACATTTAAAATAGAGTGTAAAAGGGCGGACAAGGGTTTTCCCATAAAATCCCCCGAAGTATGCCGTCGCGTAGGGGCACATATTTTAAAAAATATTGAGGATATAAGGGTGGATGTTCATAGGCCGGAACTTTTGATAAATATTGAAATACGGGATTACGTATACATGTATGCGGGCTTTGAAAAGGGAAGCGGCGGGCTACCCACGGGTACCGGTGGCAAAGGGTTATTGCTCCTCTCCGGCGGCATTGATAGCCCCGTGGCCGGTTGGATGATCGCTAAAAGGGGCATAGATCTAGAGGGCATACATTTCCATAGTCCCCCCTTTACTAGTGAAAGGTCCAAACAAAAAGTGATAGATCTAGCAAAGGTGTTAGCCCGTTATACGGGTAGCCTAAGGCTACATCTCGTACCCCTTACCGATATCCAAAGGGACATAGTTCAAAACTGCCCGCCGGAACAGGGCACTATACTCATTCGGCGGGTTATGATGAAGACCGCGGCAAAGATTGCGGAAGAAACGGGGGCCCTTGCCCTCATAACGGGGGAGAGTCTAGGGCAGGTAGCCAGCCAGACCCTCGAAAGCCTCTACGTAACAGATGCCTCTGTGGAGCTGCCGGTTTTTAGACCATTAATAGGCATGGACAAGGTAGAGATAATAGAAAGGGCTAGGGCAATAAATACTTACGAATTATCAATATTGCCCTATGAGGACTGTTGTACCCTTTTTTTGCCCGAGCATCCTGAGACTAGGCCCAGGCTCGAAAAAATACTTCAGTCGGAATCCCATGTGAATATAGATTTATTTATCCAAAGGATGCTGGAAACTAGGGAAATTTTAAACCTTTGACGGGGGACTGCCACATTCACCGGTTTTACCCTGTAGTATAAGAAGGCCGTGGGATAGTGCGGGGAGTATGATTTCCAGGCTTTCTGTGACACCCCTCGGACTACCGGGGAGGTTTATTATCAGGGTTTTACCCCTTATGCCCGATATCGCCCTTGATAACATTGCATTCGGCGTGGACTGCATACTTATGCATCTAATGGCTTCGGGTATACCGGGTACTTGCCTTTCTATTACGGATAGAGTTGCCTCCGGCGTGACATCCCGAGGTGAAAATCCCGTACCGCCGGTAGTTAATACAAGATCAACTCCCCTATCGTCGGCCATAAATACTATCCTATCGGCAATTTGTCTTTGTTCGTCCGGCACTATCCTATAATCAATAACCTCTCCGCCTATTCCGCCAATGAGCTCCTCTATTATGGGCTTGCACAGGTCTTTCCTTTGGCCCGCGGCACCCTTATCGCTTACGGTAATGATCCCAACTGTAAACATTGTTATTACGCCTCCCTTGTACTATACCGTGGTCTTCAGGTATAATTTATTCTGAACTATTTTCACATCATATATATATATTAACATAGAGCCGGTACTTATAAAAAAATAATAATTATAATATTTCTATGATTTTTTATTAATATTTCTTGTACGGGATTCAATAATATGATAGAATATTAAATTATAGTAAGCTATAAAAAATCTAAACAAAGGAGGTATGTATAGTGAAAGAGAAAACACAAAGGCAGATCAGCTTTGGGGAGGTACTATTTGTTCTCATATTTTTGATTATTTCCCTGATGTCCACTATCTTGTTATTTGAAGGGGATCCACATATTCCTATTCTGGTAACCACCGTTATAGCGTCTATTATCGCTATAAGGGCAGGCTATAAATGGGTCGATATCGAGGAAGGGATTATTGAAGGTATCCAAATGTCCATGCAGGCCATATTGATTTTGATGGTTGTAGGGATGCTGATTGGCGTATGGATACTTTCCGGCGTTGTTCCCAGTATGATTTATTATGGGCTCAAAATGCTCTCTCCGGGGATATTCCTTATTGCATCGTGTCTTATCTGTTGTATTGTTTCACTAGCCACGGGGAGCTCCTGGACAACGGCGGGGACAGTGGGTGTTGCCCTAATAGGCGTAGGCATGGGTCTCGGGATGCCATTACCCATGGTGGCGGGTTCTATTATTTCCGGAGCATATTTTGGGGACAAGATGTCACCGCTATCCGATACTACAAACCTCGCACCGGCGATGGCGGGTTCGGATCTGTTCGACCACATAAAGCACATGATATATACCACTGCTCCAAGTCTCGTAATTGCACTTATATTATATGGAATTCTCGGAGCTAGGTATGCGGGTAAGGAGCTGGATGTGGCCGGCATAAACGAACTCCTTAATGGTTTAGCGGCGCAGTTTAACATAAACCTATTTTTATTTATACCGCCGATTGTCGTTATTTTGATGGTTGTATTTAGGGTGCCTGCTATCCCCGGGCTTATCGGAGGGGTTGCGCTAGGTGGCGTGTTCGCTACGATATTCCAAGGGGCCGGGTTAGGGGCCATTATTGATGCGGCGCACTATGGTTTTGTTTCAGAAAGCGGTCTAGAGGCGATAGACGAGCTATTAACCAGGGGCGGCCTCGATGATATGATGTGGACGGTTTCGCTTATCATCATCGCAATGTCCTTTGGAGGCGTATTAGAAAAAACGGGAATGCTAAATGCATTATTAGAAAGAATACTCACGTTCGCAAAGAATACAGGTTCTCTGGTACTTTCAACCGTAATTACCTGTATTTTTGTTAATTTCGTTTCCGGCGACCAGTATATGGCCTTAGTAGTGCCGGGTAGGATGTTTAAGGATGTTTATAGGGATAGAGGCCTACATCCTAAAAATCTATCAAGGGTGCTAGAGGATGCGGGAACATTGACATCCCCCCTTATCCCATGGAATACATGCGGTGCTTTTATGAAAACAGCCCTAGGGGTGCATCCCTTCGCGTTCCTCCCCTATGCATTCCTAAATATTATAAACCCGATAATATCTGTTATTTATGGTTATACCGGGTTAACTATGGTAAAGCTCCCGAAAGATGCGGAGGAAACTGCATAATGTTAGAAACTGCCTTCCAGGTGTTCCCGGAGGGCAGTTTTTTTTATGTAATCGACAATAAACATTAGAGTTTTACTTTGATAGGCAAAACAAAACATTATTCGTTGAAGGAATAAAAAATTAATTGCAGAAACATTAAGAAGAGGGGGGGATGGGTGTGGAGCTTATTGCAAACATTACCGGTAATATATTTATATGCGAGGCTAAAGGTGAGCTCGATCACCATAGCGCAGAGGAATTTAGAACCTTTATAGATTACAATATGGAAAACAACCCGGTAAAACATCTATTGCTCGATTTAACGCATCTAAACTTTATGGACAGTTCAGGGATAGGCGCCCTAATCGGCAGATACAAGAAGGTCAACTCCGCCGGGGGTAAAGTGGCGATAGTGAAGGGGGGCAAGCAGGTAGCCCGTGTGATGGAGATCTCAGGAATACATGAAATAATGAACGTTTATGAAAGCATAAATGCGGCTATAAAGGATATTTAGGAGGTGGCATCTATGAATACAAAGAATTATGCGGTGATAATAATACCCAGCAAATCACAGAATGAGGCCTTTGCCAGGGTTGCTACTGCGGCCTTTGCGTCACAGCTAGATCCGACCGTCGAGGAACTGGCGGACATTAAGACGGCAGTTTCCGAAGCGGTTACAAACTCAATAATCCATGGGTATGAGAACTGTGAGGGCGAGATCACCATAAAATGCAGTATGGACGGGTATGGGGTAGAAATAGAGGTAAGGGATGAGGGTAAGGGCATCGAGGATATAGAAAAGGCAATGCAGCCAATGTACACCTCTAAACCGGAATTGGAGCGTTCGGGGATGGGCTTTACGGTTATGGAGACATTTATGGATGAGGTGGAGGTGTATTCTGAAAAGAATAAAGGGACTACCGTACTGATGAAAAAAAAGTTTGTTTCATTATCAAGGGTGCAAGGGGTTAATGATAATGAGGGATAATAGGGAACTGTTTAGCCATGAAAAGACCCTTAAATTAATAGAAAAAGCCCAGCAGGGGGACAAGGAATCCCAATCTTTGCTCCTTAAAAATAATATCGGCCTAGTAAAAAGTATAGTAAAACGGTTTTTGAATAGGGGCTATGAGTATGAGGATCTATTTCAGCTTGGTAGCATAGGGTTACTTAAGGCCATAAAGAACTTCGATGCCGATTATAATGTAAGGTTTTCTACATACGCGGTACCGATGATAGCCGGGGAGATTAAAAGATTCCTAAGGGATGACGGCATGGTAAAGGTAAGCCGTTCCCTTAAAGAATTACACGGAAAGGTACGCCATACGAAGGATAGGTTAACAAAGGAACATGGTAGGGAACCTACCTTAAACGAAATTTCCAAAGAGCTAGGCGTTCCCTCAGAGGACATAGTAATGGCTATAGATGCAAATGCCGCACCGGAGTACCTCTATGACGTGATACACCATGATGACGGTGCTCCGATTTATCTTATAGATAAGGTTGCAATCGAAGAAGATAAGAGCAATGAAATGTTGGATCGCCTTACGCTAAAGGAAATAATTCATAGACTTAAACCCAGGGAAAGGCAAATAATAATAATGCGATATTTCCAGGACAGTACCCAGACCCAGGTGGCTAAGAAATTAGGCATATCCCAGGTGCAGGTATCCCGAATTGAAAAAAAAATATTGAAAAAAATGCGCCAGTTTATGGGCAAATAATTATCCGATATCCCTACCACAGATTATGGTAGGGATTTTTTGAATTAAATTATGCGAAGGGATAATACTAAAACCATGGATGGAGGGATGAAGTGTCCTACAATAAAAATATTATCCTCGGCATTATATTAGCTATTTTAACGGTCTTTACGATATATTCATGTTACATGGCCTTCAGCATAAGGCGGAGGGAACCTGAAAGGGCTAAGCTCGTAATGGAGAGGGTCCATAAAGAATCGGATTTAAATGAACGGGCATCATATACCGTTATATGATGCCCGTTAGCTAACTTTAGTGTAGTATATTTCTACGGAACCATTCAGGCGTTGTTCTATCGTTTTCCCCGGCGTTTTGACCGTCGTCCTCAACTTCGGTACCCGCCTCATCCCCATTATCGGTTTCATTTTCGTAACCGTTTTCGTAATCCTTTTCCTCCGTTATATCCTGACCGTTCCGTCCCCAGGGTGGTATGCCAAAGGGATTATGCACCGTACAATATTCTGTGGGGACATCATAAATCGCATCCCTAGGTTCAAGGTGCAACCTTGGGGCGACGCCGCCGATACTTTGCAAAAATTCTTCCGTATCGAAAGGTACCGGCCTTTGTACAAACACCCTTGATTCTACTAATGTAGGCGGACAGAAGGGTGTCGCCAGCATACCGGTAGTTACGTCCACATCCCTTACTACATGTACGTCATCGTATTCCGTAGGCTCCGTGCCCCTTATGAACAGTTCATTTCTTACGGTATTTCGCGGATCCATATAGGACAGATCCGTGGGCAGCTTACCGGATATGGTATCTATTGCCCTCGTTACGATATTATCCGGTCTTTCAAAATCAATGACCGGTAGGTCTTTATGGATCTCATCCATGATTGTACGCCATAACCTAGAGGGATAGGAGCTACCGCCAAAACCCATATTTTTTGGTTCGTCGTGTCCTATCCATAGGGAGGCCACGTAATAGGGCGTGTAACCAATAAACCAGGCATCTACGGAGTCCGTAGTAGTGCCTGTTTTACCTGCCACGGGCATACCGAAATTAGCGCTGGTACCCGTGCCGCCCTTTACAACGGATTTTAAAATATCGGTAATAATATAGGCTACATCTTCCCCTATTACCCTAGTGGTTAGGGGCTGATTTTCCAGTAGTATATTTCCATTGGCATCGAGGACCTTGACGTAGGTTATTGGATCAGTACGCACCCCTTTGTTTGCAAGGGTCCCGTAAGCCGTTGCCATATCCATCGGTGATACACCCTTTGTAAGGCCGCCTAAGGCCATAGACGCAAGGTTGCGATCCGTGATAGATCCGTTCCTTATAAGGCTCGAAAGCCCCATCCTCTCTGCATAGTCGAAGGCGATATCTATTCCCAGTTCGTTTAAAAGCCTGACCGTCAACACATTCATAGACCATTGTACCCCTTGCCTAAGGGTGTTTAGACCCCAATAGGTCGGCAGCTTTGTTTCGGCATCGGTGTACCAGTTCTTCGGTATCCATAGTTCGCCGTCGCCGGAAATAAAGGCTACGGGCACATCGTCTATTACAGTTGCGGCGGTATAGCCGTTATCTATAGCCGCGGTATAAACTGAGATAGGTTTTATAGAGGACCCGGGCTGGCGATAGGATTTAGTGGCCCTGTTAAGCAATAATGCACCTTTTTGGCCCCTGCCCCCTACCATTGCCTTTACTTGTCCCGTTTTATAATCCATGATCACCATAGCCGCCTGGGGTTGGGGTACACCCTTAGCGTCTGTTTCGGTTTTAGGAAAGGCCTCGGGGTCTCTAAATACACTTTCGACTATTTCCTGGATTTTAACGTCTAACGTGGAATAAATCTGTAGTCCTCCATTAAACAGGAGGTTGTTTGCCTCATCCTTAGAATAACCGAACTTCTCCATTAAAGCTTCCCTTACGTCTAATTTTACCTGGTCCACGAAATATGATGAAATGGCTATTTCTTCATCATCAATTTCCTTTCTTTCAAATACAAGCTCTTGATTTATGGCCCTCTCGAATTCATCCTTATTTATATAGCCAAGGTTTAACATGGCTTTTAGGACTATCCCCTGACGTTTTTTAGCGTTATCAGCGTTCAGGTAGGGGGAATAGGCCCTAGGATTGTTTGTAATACCCGCTATCATCGCACCCTCGGCTAAGGTTAACTCCGAAGGATGTTTGCCGAAATAGGTCATAGAGGCCGCGTGGATGCCATAGGCACTTTGGCCGAAGTATATGGTATTAAGGTATGCCTCTAAAATTTGATCCTTTGTGAAGACCCTTTCGAGTTTTATAGCTAGGTATTGTTCCTGTATCTTCCTTTTAAATTTTTGGTCCTGGGTAAGGACAATATTTCGTACAAGCTGCTGGGTAATAGTACTGGCCCCGGCAGCAATCCTTCGTTCCCTAAGGTTTTGAATGGTTACGCCTATTATCCGTCTTAAATCTATACCAAAATGCTGTCTAAACCTTTCGTCCTCAATAGCTATAAAAGCATTTTGAACGTGTACCGGTACATCTTCAAGGGACATTAAAGTTCGATTGACCTCCTCATGGAGCTTGTCTATTATTTCCCCGGTACCCTCTGCATACACTATAGAAGATTGCCTTAGCTGAAGTATATCCTCTGTACTGATCTCCGGTGCATCTTTAATATAGGCCGCCACGATCCCGGTTGCGGCCCCGGCACTTATAAACACAACTAAAAGAATTATTAATATTATAAGCCTTAGAATGCTAAATTTTTTCTTATCCTTATTTTTATCAGTCATTTACTTACCTCCTCTAAGGGCCCCTGGGGTAGTTTATTACATTATTCTGATTATAACACAAACGACGAGTATAAATAAACAATAGCATTTTGAATTAAAAAGAATGGGGCTTATTCTAAAAAAGACTAAATACGAAGTGACTATTAACCCGTTAAAAACATACCCTATAGATAGGGGGTATAAAAGTGCATTTAATCGTTTTAACTGTATAGAGGAACAATAGCCGTAACACATCGCGTTAATAGGTTTAAAAACAGCAAAAACTAAACATAAAACAATTATATCAATTATACAGGGGAGGATTTTATAATGGTTAAACCTCGACGGTCAGGGACTAAACTAGGTAGCAGGGTAGATATCCAAAGGAGGAAAAAGGGCACCCTGTTAGTTATTATAGTTTTAGCATTTTTGATAATTACAGGTTGGATTGTTAATCATAATATTAAGCCACCCCTTTTAAAAATATCCGGCCTAAGGGCAAAGAATAAAGCGGTACAGGCGATAAATGAAGCTATAATATCGGATCTTGGGGATAAAATTGAATATAGGGACTTATTTCAAATCAGGAATGACGATAACAACAAGATCACAATACTACAGGCTAATACGATGTTTATGAACAGTATCGCGGCTAAGGCAGTGCTAAGCGTACAAAATAGTCTAAAGGATATGAGTATTGAAAAAATTGAGCTACCCTTAGGTAGCATACTGGGAAGTGATGTGTTTGCAAATTACGGCCCTAAGCTCAAGATTAAAGTGTTGCCTTTAGGGACGGTGACTGTGGATTTCGTTACGGGTTTTGAAGAAGCGGGGATTAACCAGACGAGGCACAAAATACATCTGGCGGTGAACACCCAGGTTGGTATAGTTTTGCCCCTTATAAAGGATACCATAAATATAGATACACAAATACCGATTTCGGAGACGATAATAGTGGGAGACATACCTAAAAGCTATATCTTCGTACCGGAAAGCAGCGTACCGAGTATAATACCCGAAAGGGCAAAATAGACTTTGACAAGCCCGGGGGCATTTGATAGAATTTATATCACACTAAAGGTTTTCGTATCCGTGGTTATTCCTTTTTTAAAACATTTTTATAGCACGTACCCCAAAGGTTTGAACATTGGACCCCTTTTAATTTAAGGCGAAGGGTGTTAAAACATGCTATATTTTTCTAAATTTTTGGGCCTGTTATCGGGTATTGGGTAGGAAGTAAGGAGCCGTAACACGATAACAGCGATACCCATTAACTAAGGATTGGTCCGGGGTATGCGCGGGGGAGGACGGCGATAAGCCTTATGTCACCATTGGATAAAACTGAACTGCCTAAACCGGGGCTGAGGAACTTTAAGACATCGTTGTCCGTGTTTCTTTGTATAGTGCTATTTCGGATCGTCGGAAGGCCGAATCCCTTGTTTGCCTGTTCAGCCGCTATTATATGTATGAAAGAAACGGTGCATTACTCCTATAGGATAGGGATGGATAGGCTTATAGGTACGCTCCTTGGGGGCCTCGTCGGTTTAGTGTTTTTGTTGATAAAAAATTATACGGCGCTTTATTATATTGAGGCTGTAGTGGCGGGGGCAGGTATTTTTATCGTAATTTATTTGTGCAATGTGTTTAACAAAAGTAACGTATCGGTTATATCGAGTATAGTAGTTCTGGCTATTGTGATAGGGGCCGGGTCGAAATCACCCTTTGTATATGCCCTAGGAAGGACATTGGATACCCTTGTGGGCGTTATAATAGCATTGCTTGTTAATAAGCATGTTTATCCCCGGAAGGAGGATAATACATCCTCCGCCGTTGAAAATAAATAATAATCGAAGTATATCGAAAAAAATTGTATATTGACAGCACAAAATATATATGCTAATATATAAAAGTCGCTGC
>CAZDSH010000015.1:0-34173 GCA_964508195.1 uncultured Clostridiaceae bacterium | reverse complement strand
TGGTGCTACGCTCAGGATGACACGCTGGTGCTATGCTCACAGGATGACACGCTGGTGCTATGCTCACAGGATGACACGCTAGAAGATGTAAAGTCTTTATCACGTTATATATAGATGCCCGGGAAGATGTATGTTAAATGATCATAAAACTATTGAAAGGAGATGTTTTTTCATGCAAGCTGACGGTGCCAATAAGTATTCCGATAGCCAAATACCGCAAATTCCCGATGATTATGACAAAACCTTTAGACTAGACGGCTACACAAGTGTAATAACTGGGGGGAGTTCAGGTTTAGGTGAGGCCATAGCTATTGGCCTAGGGCGGTTTGGTTCCGACATAATTTTGCTGGCAAGGGACAAGAAGAAGCTTAACAGGGTAAAGAACAGGCTGGGACTTCTAGATATAAATTGCGAAATTTACTCCGCCGATGTGACTTCTTGGGATTCCATTATAGAAGTAAGGGACGAGATAAAGTCAAAGCATGGCAAAATCGATGTTCTTGTAAACAGTGCCGGTATTCTTAATCGTAAGTTTGTTTTTGATTTAACCGTTGAAGAGTTTAAAAAAGTTTTGGAGACCAATGTTACGGGGACCTTCGTATGCTGTAAAGCCTTTGGTGAAATAATGGTACAGCAAAATTCAGGGAGTATAATCAATATGTCTTCGATACAGGGGCACGTGGTGAGCCCTAAGCAAAGTGCATATGCTTCTAGCAAAGGTGCCATATTACAATTGACCAAAGTGCTGGCAGTGGAATGGGCCAAACACGGGGTACGGGCGAATGCGATTTCTCCGGGCTATCACAAGACGCCTATTGCTTCGCAAATTCTCAACGATGAAGCTTGGTACAAACGCGTTGTTGCCAGCGTTCCATTAGGGCGCTACGCGGAAGCCTACGAGATCGTAGGGGCTGCAATATTCTTAGCTTCAAAGGCTTCTAGCTTCATGACAGGTTCATTCATAATATCAGACGGGGGCCTTACAGCCCTATAATTTAGGATCTATGAAAAATAAATGGCAAAATAAGCTATAGTAACGATTTAAAATCGCATCGATAAAAATGTAGGGGCACATTCATAGGGAAATACGCCGCCATTTAATGTAAACCTGTCATAAACAAGCAAACATCGTATAAGTGTTGAAACTTAAACTGCACGCTATTCATAATACACGAAAGGGATGATAAGAAATGGAAAAACTAGAAACACTCGAAGGGATCCAGATGGAAGGAATGCCCTGGTACAAACCGGATTATTGGGTCTCCCCGATAAACCATGAGCCGGAAATTGTTAAATTGTACCCCAAAGAAGTTGACATCTACGATGTGACATTAAGGGATGGTGAACAGACACCCGGCGTTACATGGAATGAAGATGAAAGGGTTCGCGTTGCTTTGGCACTTGAAGAGATGGGTATTAAGCGTCTTGAAATTGGTATGCCTATAGTCTCAGACACTATCGGTAGTGCCGTAAAAAGATTAATAAATATGAACTATAGTGCCGAAATGGTAGCCCTTTGTAGGGCCCATAAAAAGGATATAGATCTTTGTGCCGAGATCGGCCTTAAATCAATAATAGTAGAACATCCGATAAATCCGTACCTGTGCAAACATGGGGTCGGCATCGATGTGGATGAGCTATTGGATAGGATTATCAGTTCTATTATCTACGCCAAAGAACAGGGCTTCCATGTAAACTTCTTCGGCTGGGATGCATTCAGAACCTCGATACCTTATCTACAGAAAATCTATGGAACCGTTGTAAAAGAGGCCAAGCCAGACTCCGTCACTTTAACGGATACATTTGGTGTTGCGCTACCCCTAGCCGTAAAGGTTGGGATAAAGAAGGTAAAAGAAGTAATAGAGGGTAGGCCTATCGAATTTCATGGGCACAATGAATTTGGCTTTGGTACGGCTACTGCCATGGCAGCTGTCGAGGCCGGCGCAAATTGTGTCCACAGTGCAATGAACGGTTTAGGCGAAAGAACGGGCAATGTGGCTACCGAAGAAATAGCCATGGCATTGGAGCTACTAGTTGGAACAAAAACCGGCGTAAACTTAGGCAGGATAGATTCCGTTTCAAGATTGGTAGCGGAAATAGGCAAAGTTCCTGTTCATCCACAAAAACCCATAGTAGGCCCTAACCTATCTTTAATGGAATCCGGGTTGGTTACAGATATCGCCTATAAGATGCAAAAAATGGGCATAGATACGGCGATGTCACCCTTTGCTCCCAGGCTTATTGGCGCGGCACCCTTGACCTACGCTATAGGCAAGGGCAGCGGTAAGGCAAATATTTCATATTACCTGGACAAACATGGCTATGATGTTGACGACGTTAGCAAAGAACAAATGAAAGCTATTATTGACGAGGTGAAAAAAGAAGGCAGGGTAAGAAAGGCTTTGCTTACGGAAACTGATTTGCTCGATATTTTTGATAAGGTACTTTAATTGTACGAATATCCACCATTAAACACCACCAGGAAGGAGGTGCGCATAAATGCCCGTTGTAAGAATAGACTGGACGGAAGGGCGGACTGCTGAGCAAAAGAAAATACTGATAGAATCTATAACTAAAAAAATCAACGAAGTAACCGGCGTGGATAAATCCCGTATTATAATTTTGATTAACGATTTTCCGGTTACTAATGTAGGGGTTGATGGTAAACCAAGGGGTTAATGAATAGGTTTTGCATCCACGGGAAAAGGCTACAATTGCATGGCTGTCCAGCCAGGGAGATATGTCACTACTGGGCAGCCTGCAAAACATGCCTAAGTGACACTATTATTTTTATTTCAGGAAATGATGGGATTTTGAGCTCAGACCGGGTTAATAAAATTATAAATAATTAAGGATAAAGATATATATCGGATAAGGGGGATGGGCATGGCGAAGAAAAAGACTATATTGGATTTCTATAAAATGAAGGAGAAGGGGGAAAAAGCAGTATGGATAACGGCGTATGATTTTCCCTTTGCATCGTATTCAGAGAGAGCCGGGGTAGATATAATCCTAGTTGGCGATTCAATGGGTATGATCGTCTATGGTTATGATGGAACGGTTCCCGTAACTATGGACCAATGTATAGACCGTTGTAAAGCTGTAAGGCGGGGTGCACCGAACACTTACGTTATCGGAGATATGCCCTTTGGTTCGTATCACAAAAGTGTAGAAGATGCAGTGAATAATGCGGTTCGTTTTATCAAAGAAGCCGGAATGGATGCCATAAAATTAGAGGGCGGAGTCAGGGTTGCAGACAAAGTTAGGGCCATCGCCGATGCGGGTATAGTTGTTTGGGGCCATGTAGGGTTAACGCCGCAAAGCTCGGCTGCTATGGGTGGGTTTAAAGCCCAGGGACGAGACATTGACAGCGCCCGCGCTATAATCAAAGATGCTGTTGCGCTGTACGAAGCTGGTGCCCGGGCGATATTTGTTGAAGGTATTCCGGAAGAAGTGGGGGCTTTAATCAGTAAAATAATCCCGGCCCCTGTGCACGGTATCGGCGCCGGGGCTGATATTGATGGTCAGGCACTGGTTAATGGGGATGCCCTAGGAATGTTTGATGCTTTTACCCCAAAGTTTACGAAAAAGTATGCCGATATTTCAGCCGTTACAATAAAAGGCATCACCCAATATGTTAAGGAAGTTAGGGAAGGCGTGTTTCCGGGTCCGGAACATCAATATAAGATAGTAGGGGATGCAAAGGATTTTGAAAAACTGCTCGAAGAATTTAAATAGTCCAATAAAAAACATTAAAGATCTAACCGGATCATAACAAATTTCCAAACCAAATCTATGGGTTATAACTATATATTTAAATATATGACATTAGGAGGAAGGAAAATGGGTAAAGAGATAAATATTGACTGGAACACCCTTGGTTTTAAATATGTGAAAACAAAGTTTCGTTATGAATCAATATGGAAGGACGGAAAATGGGATAAGGGCAAACTTATAGAGGATAATAAAGTATGTATAAGTGAGGGCTCCACGGCACTCCATTATGGTCAACAGTGTTTCGAAGGGATGAAGGCCTATCGTACTAAAGGAGATAAAATACAGCTGTTCAGGCCCGATGAGAACGCGAGACGTATGCAACGGACTTGCAAGCGTATACTCATGCCCGAGGTGCCGGCGGACAAGTTCGTTGATGCCTGCATCCAAACCGTAAAGGCGAACAAAGAATACGTTCCCCCTTATGGTACCGGCGCTACTTTATATCTAAGGCCAATGATGATAGGTGTAGGTGATAATATAGGTGTAGGTCCGGCGCCGGAATATATATTTCGCGTATTTTGCACTCCGGTAGGCGCTTATTTCAAAGGCGGTATGACTCCTGTCAATTTTATTGTATCGGACTATGATAGGGCAGCCCCCCAAGGAACAGGCGCTGCAAAGGTCGGCGGGAATTACGCGGGAAGCCTATTGCCTAACGCGTTGGCAGCGGAGAAGGGATTTGCTGATTGCATTTACCTAGACCCGGCTACCCACACTAAAATAGAAGAAGTAGGCTCGGCAAACTTCTTCGGCGTTACCAAAGACAATGTCTTCGTCACCCCGGAATCCCCATCCATACTTCCCAGTATCACAAAGTATTCACTGATACAAGTAGCGAGGGATTATTTGGATATGAAAGTAGAGGAAAGGGATGTATACATTAATAAGCTAGATGAATTTGCAGAGGCCGGAGCCTGTGGTACCGCTGCCGTGATAACTCCCATAGGTGGGATTGAGCATAAAGGGAAACTTCATGTATTCTATAGCGAAACAGAGGTAGGTCCCGTGACAAAGAAATTATACGATACCCTTTGCGGCATACAATTTGGAGATATTGAAGCGCCGGAAGGTTGGATTCTAGAAGTGAAATAATATAGCAACATATTTCAAAACTTCTCGCCGCTAAGATCTCCGTGTTCAGGGGGAGGAAGGCGGCGAGAGGCCCTATAAGATTAATTGTTCCGCGAAGCCGCTTACATATCCTACATAATAATACAGGCATACAAGGGGTTGGAGTTAGGGAAACCCCTAGTCAATTAAACGATAAACATTAATACGCTTAATCTTAGATTGTTGCAAATAAATCTTTTTTATAGTAAAGTGATAATAGAATAGAGTAGTAAAGTGATAATAAAATAGGATGATCGCAAAAGTGCATTTAAAAATGTTATTAATATGGCAAGTTGGCTGGCTATCTTTCCCATAATCAACACCGGTTATAAAAAAATATGAAAATCGAGGGGGTTATTAATGGACAGATCTATTATTAACGGAACCTCTATGGATGAATGTCTGAAGCGGAACGACTTATTTTTACAACGAATTATCTATATTTTGTCGTTAGCCCTCGGCGTTGACGTAGCAATCATAGATTCATCTCTACGCCTTTGTGCAGGAACGGGGCCCTATCTGTTTAAAAAGGATGAAGTGTATGGGGAAAACAGTGCCAGCTATTTAATAATAAAAAAAGGGGATCCTATTGTTATCCGAAACCCAAGGGACAATCCAATCTGTAGAAATTGCGCCAATCGGGAAACGTGTACCGAATTTGGTAGCATATCTTACCCAATTACCGGCAATAACATATTAGGTAGTGTCGCGGTAGTGGCTACCACAAAGATGCAGTTCAATAATTTGGTATCCAATGAAAATGATCTACTATATATTCTGAGCAAGGTTTCCAATCTAATCTCCAATTTGTTATGTGGTATAGATATAAATAAGCAAGTTAAAAATTTGGAAAGACAACTAGATACTATAAATGCATCGGTGCAGGAAGGGATTTTGTATTTCAATCAACGGGGGAAAGTTATATACAGCAATCCCGCGGCATCTGTTTTATTGAATATGAGACCCCAGGATTTAGTAGGGCAGACGCTTAATACCCTCTTTAAGGAAGGCGACAGCCTTTTATATGATAGCAATTATTTCAATAAGAGGATTTTCACTTCTAATTTTGATCCATCTATAAAATATCCAGGAACATCAACTATTTTTATGCAAAACGAAAATAAACATTGCCCCGGTCTTATAGTAACTTTACGGGATAGGTATCAATCCAGGGATGAGGTAAACTCGAATATAGGCGTTTCCTTCGAAAATATTCTAGGTATAAGCAATGCTATTGTTTCTGTTAAGGAAAAGGCTAGACGGGTAGCTAAGGGCCATTCGACAGTTTTAATTAATGGCGAAAGCGGGACCGGTAAAGAATTGCTTGCTAGGGCGGTACATGGTGCCAGCGATAGAAAAGACGGGCCTTTTATAAGCCTTAACTGTAGCGCTATCCCCCCGGGCATGTTGGAAAGTGAATTGTTCGGTTATGAAGAAGGGGCTTTTACAGGAGCGCGAAAAGGTGGCAAACCCGGGAAATTTGAATTGGCAAGTAACGGAACAATATTCCTAGACGAGATCGGAGATATGCCCTTAGCCCAACAAGCAAAAATACTCAGGGTATTAGAAGAACAAGAGGTGGATAGGCTCGGAGGAACCCTTCCATATAAAGTGGACGCAAGGGTTATTGCAGCTACAAATAAGGATCTAAAGGAATTGGTCAAGCGAGGTGATTTTAGAAAAGACCTTTATTATCGTCTGAATATAATTCCATTAGAAATGCCGCCCCTCCGTGATCGACTTGAGGATATCGCAGTGTACGTCGATTATTTTATTAAGGAGTTTAATAATACGTTAAAAAGGGACATAAAAGGTATTGCCCCGGATACGATGGGGCGTTTAATGTCCTATTCTTGGCCGGGTAATGTGAGGCAGCTACGTAACGTCATTGAGTATGCAGTTAATATCGCGACGGAACCATATATATATATCTATGATTTGCCGGATCATTTTTTATCATCAGCGACATCAGCAAGAAAAGATAGAGGCAAAATTCGAGCTATTAAGGATGCGGAGATAGATCTCATACGAAAGGCTTTATTAGAATTCGGAACAGATACCGAGGGCAAAAAAAGGGCTGCACAGTATCTAGGTATCAGTCTTTCTACATTGTATCGTAAATTAAATAGCAACAAATTGAATATAAATTAGAATTGGTCCCGCCTGTAAAAATCTTAAAACCAATAAAGTTTCTAGATCGTTCTATATAGGCCTTGGTTGCTCGGGAAATAGATAGCGGCCGGGCCTATGGCTATATGCTTTGGCTATTTGCATGTTATATGGCAATGGCGACTATAGCCAGGCATTCTCCGATAATGCAATAAAACCCTTCATAATTATCCCCGTTGGTGAATAGATATATTCTGAGGTTGGGAAGTATACGGGAAAACAAAAAAATGGGGAGTGTGGGATCAATAATGCAAAGGACGATTAATACCAATATTGTTTCGGTATTAGGCAGGTACTATGATGGGTTCGAATTCAGCCACAAAGTATACGGCGAAGGGTTTTATAATTTTAAAATAATAGTACCAAGGCTAAGCGATTATTCAGATATATTGCCTGTAACGGTTTCGGAGAGGCTCATATATGGTATTGACATTGAAAATTGTAAGGTTCCCCTGGCACTTCGCGGCCAACTTAGATCCTATAATAAGTATATAGACGGTAGCAACAGGCTTATCCTTACTATATTCGCCAGGGATCTGTCGTTGTCAGAAGAAACGGGGGTGGCTAAGAATCCCAACCAAATAACCCTTGATGGGTATATATGCAAAAACCCCCTTTATCGTACTACCCCCTTCGGCAGGGAAATAGCCGATATTTTAGTTGCAGTTAACCGGGCCTACGGAAAGTCGGATTATATACCTTGTATAGCTTGGGGTAGAAATGCACGGTTTTCCGAAAAATTTGAAATAGGGGATAGGATAAACCTATGGGGTAGGATACAAAGCCGGACGTATCAAAAAAAACTAAACAGCGGTGAGATTTTAAATAAAGTTGCCTATGAGGTATCCATATCAAAATTGGAAAAAGTCAATGAAAACAATAGAACGGACAATAAAAGGGCCCTTACCGGGGGCCCAGGATGATGGTCTGAAGGATACAGGCCCCCTATCCCTCCCCATAATGGGGTTTTTTTATTCTATAAAATGATAATTTATGATAAGATACAAGTAAAAGATTATCATGGGGGTGGTAAATCATGGGTGAACAAGAGAACAACATCGTAACTATATTGCGCAATGAAGTTGTTCCCGCCCTTGGATGTACTGAGCCGGTAGCAGTAGCTCTAGCGGTGGCCAATGCACGAAAAGCGGTAGGAGGAGAGCTAAATAAGATTCATGTTAAGGTAAGCAGCAATATATACAAAAACGGCGTGGCAGTGGGAATACCGGGTATAGACAGGGTAGGGATAGATGTGGCTGCTGCACTGGGCGCTGTTGCGGGCAGAGCGGATAAGGGGCTAGAGGTATTGGAAGATGTAGATGAAAGGGATGCAATAAGGGCTATTGAACTTGTTGAGGGTGATATAGTAGAGGTGGAGGTATTAAAAAGGCCCGGAGTATACGTGGATTGTAGCGTAAAAAGCAATACGGGAAACGGGCGTTGTGTTATAGAAGGCGGCCATACGACTATTGTGCTAATTGAGGCTAACGGAAAAACCCTATTTAAAAATGACGGGGATGGCAAAGGGGATAATGACGGGTTAAGGGCGTGGCTTCAGGGTATGAAAATAACACAGCTTATAGATGTAATAAGGGGTATACCCCTGGAATCGATCAATTTTATGCTGGAAGGCAGGGATATGAATCTTGCAGTAGCGACAAAGGGATTGAACGAAAAAATAGGCATGGGCGTGGGGTATAGCACTTATAATTCGATGAAAAAGGGTATCATAAGCGATGATCTTAACAATTATGCTGTGGCTCTGACAGCGGCCGGGGCGGATGTAAGGATGGCCGGCGTGAAAATGGCTGTCATGAGTAGCGCAGGAAGCGGTAACCACGGTATTACCGCAATCCTACCGGTAGTAGCGGTGGCGGAGAGATTGGGCGTCACTGATGAAAAGCTGGCAAGGGCGCTGGCATTGAGCCATATCGTTACCGTATACATAAAAAGCTATACCGGAAAGCTTTCAGCGTTGTGCGGCTGTGCAGTGGCGGCGGCGATGGGAGCAAGCTCCGGAATAGCTTTTTTGTATGGGGCGGATAATAGCCAGATCAAGGGCGCCATAAAGAACATAGTCGCAAATCTTACCGGCATGATTTGCGACGGCGGTAAGGTAGGCTGTGCATTAAAGCTCTCGACGGCAGCTTTCGCGGCGTTGCAGGCAGCGGCATTAGCTATGGAGGGAATCGTTGTTCCCAACGATAATGGTATCATTGATTATAGTACAGAAAAGACTATACAAAACCTTGGCAGGGTTAGCGATCCCGGGATGTTGGAAACCGATCGCGTTATACTTGAAGTAATGGCGGACAACCCTACGACTAATAAGGAGGCGCATCTAGGCTGTTGATAAAGGATCTTGCGGCGTCTATATGATCTTTCACCTGTTGTGGTGCCGGGCCGCCGGGTATATTTCGCGACATTACACAGTTATTTGGATTTATTACATCTATTATATCCTGCCCGAATGCATCAGAGATCCTTCTAAAGTCATCCAATGTAAGGTCCTGCAGGGAGATACCCCTCTGGGAACATGATAATACAAGCTCACCTACTATACGATGAGCAGTTCTGAAGGGTGTTCCCTTTTTAGTTAAGTAATCAGCGACATCGGTGGCATTAATGAAGCCTATATCAGCGGACTTACGCATTTTTTCTTTATTGATCTTTAAGGTTGCCAACATTGGCGATATAATGGAAAGGCATGACTTAATAGTATCAATGGTATCAAAAAGGGG
This sequence comes from uncultured Clostridiaceae bacterium, assembly GCA_964508195.1. Taxonomy (GTDB): domain Bacteria; phylum Bacillota; class Clostridia; order Ch29; family Ch29; genus JAAYEV01. The sequence continues at coordinate 24,376 of CAZDSH010000015.1, read as the reverse complement.
TTCCTTATCCTCTTGCATGTCTTTATTATAGGCTAAGGGCAAGCCTTTCATAACCGTTAATAGGGCCATTAGGTTTCCATATATCCTACCGGTTTTACCCCGAATGAGCTCCGCTACATCGGGGTTTTTCTTTTGGGGCATTATACTGCTACCGGTGCTATAGGCATCATCTATTTCAATAAAACTAAATTCCGCAGTAGACCATAATATAAGTTCCTCACAGAGGCGGCTCAGGTGCATAATAATCATTGATGAAACAAAAATGAATTCGATAACGTGATCTCTATCGCTTATACCATCCAGGCTATTTGCAGTATAATCCCGGAAGCCTAAGGATTTAGTAGTAACGTTTCGATCAATATTATATGTAGTTGAGGCAAGGGCACCGCTTCCTAAGGGATTCGTATCGCTTCTTTTATAACAATCCCGGAGCCTATCGAAGTCCCGTTTAAACATTTCATAATAGGCCATAAGGTGATGGGCGAGGGTTATGGGCTGTGCGGGCTGAAGGTGTGTATAACCCGGGAGTATGGTATATAGATTTTCTTCTGCAATGTTGACTAAGGTACCCATAAAAGAAATCAGATGCCTTTCAACCTTTGATATCTCCTCCTTGAGATAGAGCTTTATATCAAGGGCTACCTGATCATTCCTACTCCTGGCTGTATGAAGTTTTTTACCCGTTTCGCCTATCCTGTCGGTTAATGCCTTTTCTATGCTCATATGTATATCCTCATGTTCAGTATGGAATTCAAAATCACCTTTTTCTATGTCCCTTAGTATGGACAGTAAACCCTCCTTGATGCTTTGGTTTTCCTCATCGGTTATTATCCCGCACTTTAAAAGGGCCTTCGCATGGGCGATACTGCCGGCTATATCCTGCTTATAAAGGCGGGAATCAAAGGAAATGGATGAATTAAAATCATCCATTTCCTTACTCGTATCTTTAGAAAACCTACCGGACCATAGTTTCATGTGTTCTATTTCCTCCCTTTATTCCTTTCTTCCATAAGGGCTCTCATTCTAAGGGGTAACCCAAACAGGTTTATAAAGCCTTCGGCGTCTCGTTGTTCATAAACCGTATCCTCTCCGAAGGTTACGAATTCTTCGCTGTAGAGTGAATACGGGGATTTACTGCCATATACAGTACAGCTTCCTTTATATAACTTCAGCCTAACGGTGCCGGTGACGGTTTTTTGGGTACTATTTACGAAGGCATCTAGCGCATCTTTAAGGGGGGTAAACCATAATCCATCGTACACTAATTGTGCATACTGATTCGATACGGTATCCTTAAAGAAAGCGGTCTGTCTGTCTAAAGTTAACCGTTCAAGTTCTTTATGGGCGGTATACAATATAGTACCGCCGGGACATTCATAGACGCCTCGGGATTTCATGCCTACTAGCCTATTCTCCACCATATCCGTTATTCCAATACCGTTTTGGCCCCCTATTTCATTGAGCTTTTCTAAAAGGGGCAGGGGTTTATATTCTATCCCGTTTATTTTTTTCGGTATGCCTTCTTCGAAATACAGCTCCAGAAAGGTAGGTTTATCCGGCGCCTTTTCCGGTGGTACCGTCAAAAGGTATATATCATCCCTAGGCGTGAACCAAGGGTCCTCTAAATCTGATCCCTCATGGCTCAGGTGCCATACATTCCTATCCATACTATAGGGGTGTTCCTTAGTAACTGGCACCGGTATTCCCCGGGCCTTTGCATAGTCTACGGATTCTTCCCTGGATTTTATATCCCATATTCGCCATGGAGCGATTATTTTCGTATGGGGGCTCAAAGCCTTAATGGTAAGCTCGAAACGTACCTGGTCATTTCCCTTACCCGTAGCACCATGGGCTATGGCTTCGGCCTTTTCTTTATGGGCAATTTCCACTAGTTTTTTTGCAATAAGGGGTCGTGCAAAGCACGTGCCTAAAAGGTATTTTCCTTCGTATATAGCCCCGGCCCTTAGGGTGGGGAATACGTATTCTTCTACGAATTCTTCCTTAACGTCCTCCACGTACAGTTTACTAGCCCCGGATTTGATCGCTTTTTCCCGTGCATCCTCGATTTCAGTACCCTGGCCTACGTCCACGCATACTGCTATAACTTCATAATCATAGTTTTCCCTAAGCCAAGGTATTATTATAGAAGTGTCCAGACCTCCGGAGTAGGCCAACACAACTTTTTTAATTGGGCTCATTACACCGATACCTCCTTCGATATTTGTGCATCAATATACATAATATAATCATAATTATACTACTTATATTTTTTAATGCAACAAACTCGACATTTTTATATACCCCTGACTATAGGCCGAATTCCTTTGCTATAGCTGATACGGCCTTTGCCTGATCCTTTGGATTTATTGCGCAGGAGATACGTATTTCTGAAGTGGTAATTATTTTTATGCCCACGCTATTATCCGCAAGCACCGAGAACATTCTGGCTGCCACGCCGGATTGGGTTTTCATACCCATTCCCACTACGGATAATTTCGCAATATCCATATCGGTTTCAATAGTAAAGGGGCCTATTTCATCCTTCAAGGTTTCGAGGCATTCCAAAGCTTGGGGTAGATCATCCCTTGGTATCGTAAAGGATACGCTTATCCGGTCACCTATAGGGGTTGTTTGACTTATTATATCTACATTTATATGTTTCTCAGCTAGACTTTTAAACAGTTTCGATACTGATTCCATGGTGTATGGAAAATCGTTAACGGTTACCATTGCATCCTTAGTGTCTACCGCAAGGCCGGTTATTACGGATTTTTCCATTATATCGTCACTCTCCTTTATATAGGTACCTAGGCTTTCCTTTGTATTTTTGGCTACATATATAGAAACCCCGTACTTATGTCCTATCTCCAAGGAACGGGGATGCATCACACCGGAACCTAGATTAGCCATTTCCATCATTTCTTCATAGCTTATAAAATCCAGCCTCCGCGCTGCCGGATATAATAGCGGATCTATTGTATATATACCCTCCACATCGGTATAAATCTCGCATAGAGCACCGAGTTTAGCAGCGAGGGCCACCGCCGTTGTATCAGACCCGCCCCGGCCGAGGGTAGTGATCTCATTATTAGGGTTTACACCCTGGAACCCGGCTACTATAACTACATTATCCTTACGAAGTTCTTTATCAATAACTGATGTATCTATATCGGATATTTTGGATTTTGTATGCAATCCCTCCGTTAGAAGTCGGATTTGGTGTCCGGTAAAGGAACGGGCTCTACAGCCGATATCATTTAGAGCAATAGATAAAAGGGCTATTGCAACCTGCTCCCCGGTGGACATTAAAACATCAAGCTCCCTCGGTCTGGGCTTTTCACTGAGACCGTAGGCCATTGCGATTAATTCATCGGTAGTATCACCCATCGCTGATACTACTACCACTAGCTTAACACCGGTTTCTTTTTTTTCTTTGATGCGTTGTGCTACTTCTTTTATTTTTTCAAGGCTATCTACTGATGAGCCCCCGTATTTTTGAACTACTATATCCATTGTGCCACACCCTTGTCCAGTTTTTTTACAAAAGAACCATCGACCGCGGGGAACCGCAACCGATGGTTGGAATTTTTTATATTCATCCCCCTAAAACACGCATTACTTATTTTTGCACCTAAAACAGTTCAGCATACATAACCTATTCCCTTCTATATTTACAATATAGTGTCATCCATATTATAAAGGCCGGGCTTTTGATTTACAACGAATCGAACGGCCCTTAGTGCACCTAGGGCAAATATTCTTCTGGATAGCGCAAGATGCCTTACCTCTATTATCTCATCGGGGCCTGCAAATATTACGCTATGTTCACCGGGCATAGTGCCGCCGCGTATAGCATGAATACCTATTTCGTTGTCTGCTCGTTTTTTCGACTGGGGCGTTCTGCCGTATACAAATTCACTACCCCTATCTAGCCCCTCTTTCACGGCCTCCGCGAGCATAAAAGCAGTGCCACTTGGGGCATCGACTTTCTGGTTATGATGAAACTCCGTTATTTCTACATCGAAATTATCAGAAAGCACGGCGGCCAATCGTTGGCATATACCTTTAACGAGGTTAACGCCTAGGGACATATTAGCCGTATGGAAAACCGGAACGGATTTTGATGCCCGATCCAACAATTTATCCTGTTCCTCCCCAAGACCGGTAGTGGCTACCATGAGGGATGTTTTCGTATCAATAGCATAGGGCACTAGGGATGTAACGGATTCTGGCCTTGAAAAATCTACTATTACGTCGGCCTTTTGGTTGAACTGTTGTATATCCGCAAATATCGGGTATCCGAATGTATTATCGTCGGTGTTCTTATCCACCCCTGCCACTATCTTTATGTCCGATGTTTTAGATACCTCTTCGGATATTACCCGCCCCATTTTGCCGTTACAGCCGTTTAAGATTATTTTAATCATGCCCCCGATGACCCCCTTAACTCTAAACCGTAATCAACCAATGTTTTTTTAACGAATTCGAGGTTTTGTTCCGTCATATCCGTTAAGGGTAGCCTAAGCTCACCTACATCATATCCAAGGAGGTTCATTGCAGTTTTTATAGGTATTGGATTGACCTCGCAGAACATAGCCTTGAATATGGGCATTATTTTAAGCTGTAATTCTTTGCTTTTTTGTACGTTACCTTCGTGATAAGAGGCGACCATATCGTGCATATCCTCGGGGATTATGTTAGCTGTTACAGAGATTACTCCTTTGCCCCCTAGGGATAATAGTGGCACTACCTGGTCATCGTTCCCCGAATACAGATCGAGCTTATCGCCACAAAGGTAAGCAGTTTCCGCAATATGTGTAAAATTACCGCTGGCTTCTTTAACGCCGGAGATGTTTTTGTGAGCAGAAAGGATGCGCAGCGTCTCCGCCTCGATGTGTAGTCCTGTTCTACTAGGCACATTGTATATTATAATAGGAATATCGACGCTGTCCGCTACCTTTGTAAAGTGCTCCACAAGACCTTTTTGTGTAGTCTTATTGTAATAGGGCGTAATGACTAACAATGCATCAGCCCCGACCTTTTGGGCGTATTTGCTCCTTTTTACGGTCTCTGCCGTAACGTTTGTACCCGTTCCGGCGACTACCGGTATTCTTCCGTTGGTTTTTTCCACCGTGTATTTAATAGCTTCGTTAACCTCCTCTGCGGTCATCGTGGAGGCTTCCCCTGTTGTCCCACAGATGATTATAGCATCGGTTGTCCGTTCTATATGCATTTCAATGAGCTCACCGAGCTTTTTAAAATCGATCCCATCCTTCGTAAAGGGAGTTACAATTGCAACTCCGGACCCTGTGAATACTGACATTTAGTACCATCCTTTCGTTAATATTTTTGTCGGCTTACCGACTCTCTATCAAAAGCTCTGCAATCTGTACCGCGTTAGTCGCGGCACCTTTCCTGACATTGTCCGCAACTACCCAAAAGTTTATACCGTTTTCTACGCTTTCGTCCCTGCGAAGTCGCCCTATATAGATTAAGTCCGTGTCCGCGGCTACTGTTGCCAGGGGATATAGATCCCTTTCCGGATCATCTTGTAGTTTTATACTGGGGAAGTGTGCCAAAAGGCCCTTTAGCTCCGCAATATCGAAATCTGTCTTAAGCTCCACATTAACGGATTCGCTATGACTTTTCTCTACCGGTACCCTGACGGCTGTAGCAGTTATTTTGAGGTTTTCATCGTCTAATATTTTACGGGTTTCGTTTACCATTTTCATTTCCTCTTTAGTGTAACCGTTATCTAAGAATACATCTATATGGGGTATACAGTTGTTCGCAATAGCATGGGGATAAAGGGTCGGCCCCTTGCCGCGAAGTCCATTGTTTAGATCTTCGATACCTTTAAATCCCGAACCTGAGACAGCCTGGTAGGTGGAAAATACTATACGTTTTATTCCATACCTATCGTATAACGGTTTAAGGGGTACAACTGCCTGAATAGTAGAGCAGTTGGGGTTAGCTATAATGCCCCTATGTTTTTTTATGTCCCCGGGGTTAACCTCAGGCACCACTAGGGGAATATCCTTTTCCATCCTCCAGGCGCTACTGTTGTCTATGACGGTTACACCTTTAGAGACGGCTATCGGCGCATATTTTTTACTTAAACCGCCGCCTATGGCGAATAAGGCGATATCCACTCCTTCGTCGAAGGAATTTTCCGTTAGCTCTTCGATAATATGTTCCTTGCCCTTAAAGGTCAGGGTTTTGCCGGCGGACCTTTTAGAGGCTAATAATTTGATATTTCCTACTGGGAAATCCCTCTCCTCTAGTACTTTAAGAATTGTGTGTCCTACCATGCCGGTAGCCCCCACTACGGCAATCCCATAGGTTTTCATTGCTTTTCCTCCTCTTGGTGTTAGAATAACCCTTTATATTATGATATGTCAGTAAAGGAAATATGCTAATATTAAATCCGGCCTAATAAAAAAACCGGCGCATATTTCGACCGGTTAGCAATCACATAAACACCCAAGCCTATAATAAAAAAGGCAGAGCTATTGTTAATGTGATAGCACTCCACCGGCTGCGGCGACAGTTATCCAGCTATTAACCGGATACCCAGGAAACACTCCAAAGGGAAGGGTGTAACCTTCGGCATCTTTCCCTTTAGGCATCCTTTAACGAAGTCCCTTCTTCTTAGGATGCTTACTGATGAAAAATGCGCCTCTACCACGGTATTATTAATTTTAACTATGATAACATTATATAAGCTGTTTGTCAATAAATTGGGGCTGTTTTACATTGCCGGTCTTAAATAACCGAAACCCGGCGTAATAAAAACAAATATGGGATAAAACCACCAGGAGGCTGCCGATACATAATATTTTATTTTCGGTGTTATAATAAAGGCTAAGGGGGAGGAATATTTATGGCGGATTTTAGGGGAAAAGGCGTCGAAACAGAAAATAAGGAACAAATAAACCGGTTGAAATACGAAATCGCAAAGGAGCTTGGTTTGCATAAAAAGATTGACGCAAAAGGATGGGGCAGCCTCACCGCTGCCGAGACCGGTAGAATAGGGGGTATGATTACCACCAGGCGCAGGGCCAAGGGATTTAACGAAAGGCGAAGGGATGATGTTAAGGAATAGTTATTTAATTTTTGTAACGTAGTCTTTCATAAAAACTAAAAAGGTCCTATTAAGGACCGAAAAACTCCGAATATCCCGGGCATAAATATTTGATAAATAATAAAGACAAAGTACGGTGCAAAGGAAATGGACATACTAGGAGGAAAAATGTAAAAACTATTATTGCAAAAAGGATACCCGGGTGAATATTAGCAACGGGGCAGATCCCGGCGGTATTAAATTTTGGTTTATTTGATAGATTTTATCTTCGAAGAAGGATTTTGTTTGACATCACAGAGCACAGTATGATAAACTCTCCTTAATAGCTGGAAGAGAAAGCTATGTTACATTTAGGTTTTAGGAGGAATGCATTAAATGGAAAATGGTAAAGTCAAGTGGTTTAACGCTGAAAAGGGATACGGTTTTATCGAAAGGGAAAGTGGAGAAGACGTATTTGTTCATTTTTCAGCAATCGAGATGGACGGGTTTAAGACTTTGGAAGAGGGGCAGGAGGTCAGTTTCGAAATCGTGCAGGGAGCAAAGGGTCCTCAAGCTGCAAATGTACAGAAGGCTTAACATAGAAGTTAGCTTTTGCATTTGATAGCGGAAAACAAACCTCGTCCATTGACGGGGTTTTATATTTTTTCGATAAAAACCCCCGGTTTTCATTAACCGGGGGTTTTGTGGTGCGTTAAGCTATACTACTGAATATCGATTCTTTTGCCCGTAGCCGGTTTTTTGTTCTCCTTAGGCAGTGTAACGTGTAAAACGCCGTTTTCATACTTTGCGGATATAGCCTCGTGTTTTACGTTATCAATGGCAAAACTTCGAGCTAATCGTCCGGACCTTCTTTCTCTCCTTAAATAGCTATCGCCCTTTTCCTCAAGGTCTTCATTTTGCTCGGCCATCACGGTTATAACGTCGTCCTTTAGTTGAATACTTATATCCTCCTTGTTAAAACCAGGTAACTCGGCCTCCATAAGATATTTATCCTTTTCTTCTTTTATATTTACCCGCATTCCCCTCGAAAAGGGTTCCATGGATAACGGAAACCCCGTTTCGAAGAAGTTATCCCATAGACTATTGGTAGTAAGGGCCCTACCATCTTTACTTTTATTAAAGGGCGTAAGGTTAAACAATGTTTTTCACTCCTTTTTCATAAATAATCAATGTTTTGATACTATATACAACGTGTTTGAAACTGTATGTTTATAAAATCGTTATCCCGGGCTTTTAGAGGAATACCTTATATTGACCGTACAGATAATACTCGCCTGAAACATTTCAAATTAAGGCGTAGCTCTAGGACGGTACAAGGACAACGAAGCATTATTAACACGCCGTACATGTATAGTATTTGCGTTTGAAATATAAATATAGCCTTGTTAACATATAATTATGCTTTGCGTATCGGTTTTGTAACCGTTAAATAGACGGGTGGTTACTAATGTTTGAAACTTTCCACTATTGCGGCTATAATTTAAAGGAAAGCATTTTTTACGAATGAAAGCTGGTGACATTATGTGGAGTCCTACCCATGGCAGAATAAGTTTTGAACAGATGTATAGCCTTATAAAGGATTTCGTATGCGAATTTCCGGAATATGAGCATGAAATTACGGTTGGATCAGACTCCCAAAATTACGAATTGACTAAAACGGTATTATGTGTCGCCGTTTGGCGAAAAGGAAAAGGAGGTATATTCTTCACCGATACGAAGTATTCAAAATTGATTACAAATATTAGGCAAAAACTTATACACGAGACCTCCCTGAGCCTAGACCTGGCCCTAAGGCTAACGGATAAGTTTAAACATGATGAAATGGATTGTAACATAACCGCGATACACGTCGATGCAGGCAACAGAGGTCCGACTTCCAGATATATTTCGGAAATTGTGGGATGGGTGAAGGCCTGTGGTTTCGATTGTAAAGTTAAACCGGATTCCTATTGTGCAAGCAGTATAGCCGATAGGGTATCCAAATAGGGGCACCACTTTTTAACGAGGGTGCCCATGATTTATTAAACTTACTCCGCTAATTTTATTGAAATTATTTTATAACGGTACAGTCCCCCCGGCGCGGCGACATTTACTTCGTCGCCGGGTTTTTTAAGGAGCAACGATTTGCCGACGGGGGATAAACAGGATACGTCCCCGGGGCCTATAGCGTTTATTGAAGGGTTTACTATGTGATAAATGATATTTTCGTTATTGTCTAAATCATGGACTTCAACAATACTGCCTATGGTTACGAAGGGGATTTCAAGGCTGTGTTTATCGGATTTTTCGGCGTTTTGCACCAAGCTATATAGTTCACCAATGTAGTTATCGTATAGATCTTCAAAATCGTAGCGGTCCTTTGAAGGCTCCGGGAAATATTGGTCGAATATTCTATTCTTTCCGTTTTCCACCTCTGCAAGGTGCGCCCTTAGACTTTTCAGGGCGGCTTGGGATAAAGGGATATCTTCCATTAAAATTCCCTCCAATGTTTTGTTTTAGGTTGTGGTATTTTAAGATAAGGTTTAAGGCGTTTTACCTACTACGGCAAAACGCCTTATCACATTTAGCATACCATTGCATACAATGATTGTCAACTTTAAGGGGCTGTTTCCAGGCAATTATAGCAAGGTATTTAGAATATATGGAGCCATGATTTTTTTCGTAATCCGGCACGTATTGACCCGGCACATACATAAAAGAACAGAGAAATATTATATTTATTCCTATAAAACTGCGAATAAGACGAAGGGATTCATGTTAAGGAAGTCGAAATCATTAGGCGGAGGAAATGTTTAAAAGCGGACCCATGGAACAATAAAGAACCTAGGAATAGAAAAATCCAGACAATGGGAGGAGATACCGGTGAAATTTGTTCGGTTTAGCAAGGGCGATATTTGTAACTATGGATTACTTGAGGGCGAAAAAATAAGGATGATTGAGGGGGATATATTTGAAAAATACGAGCCTACGGATAATTGGTACGATATTTCGGATGTAAACGTATTAACCCCCTGTCTACCATCGAAAATAGTATGCGTAGGTTTAAACTATAAAGGACATGCAAGGGAAATAGAAATGGATTTACCCGAGGAGCCGATACTATTTTTAAAGCCCCCGACAGCGGCCCTAGCCCATGGGGGTAATATTAAAATCCCCCCGATGTCAAATAAGGTTGATTATGAATGTGAATTAGGCCTTGTTATAGGTAAGGTGGCAAAACAAATTAAACCGGCGGATGCATATTCGTACATATTAGGAGCTACGTGCTTTAACGATGTCACTGCCCGGGATCTTCAAAAAAAGGATGGGCAATGGACTAGGGCCAAGTCCTTTGACACTTTTGCCCCCTTCGGGCCATGTATAAGTACGGGTTTAGATTATGATAATCTGTCTATAGAGCTATTGCTAAACGGAGAAGTAAAGCAAAAGTCCAATACCTCGGATTTTATATTTGATGTAGGCCAGATAATAAGTTTTATCAGCCATGTTATGCCACTAGAACCCGGGGATGTCATCGCAACGGGGACGCCCTCGGGTATCGGCGCCATGGTTCCCGGGGACAGGGTGCAAATCAAGATTGAGCATGTCGGAGTGCTGGAGAACTATGTAATAGGGTAAAGGGTGCTGAAAACGCCTAAGGGTGAAAACATCTTATAGCCATGGGCGATGTTTTTGCCATGTCCCTACATAGCTACGATTATCGTTCTTGTGATGATGTCAGGGATTGTTAGTATCATTATCTCTGATAAGGGATAAGGGTTAAGCCGGGATGGAGACGGGTGGGTAGGTTACTTTAGGTCCGGCGAGGTGTCCTACGCTTAGGATATTATCTAAAACAAAGGGGCGGGTTTATATGAAAATAGTGGTATTAGACGGTTATACGTTAAACCCCGGCGATTTGAGCTGGGAAGGGCTAAAGAAGTTGGGCGATTTAAAGGTGTATGATCGCGTATCCTACGATGAAAAGGACGAGGATATTATAGCGGAAAGCATAGGCGATGCGGAGATAGTTTTGACAAATAAAACCCCCGTCACAAGGCGTGCAATGGAGGGAATGTCCAACCTGAAGTATATAGGGGTATTGGCAACGGGTTATAACATTGTCGATGTAGAGGCTGCTAAGGAAAAGGGGGTAGTCGTTACAAATATCCCTACCTATGGTACGAATTCTGTGGGGCAATTCGCCATTGCATTGCTCCTTGAAATGTGCCACCATGTCGGTGCCCATAGTGATTCCGTGTTTAGGGGCGAATGGGCGAAAAACCCTGACTGGTGCTATTGGAACTATCCTTTAATCGAACTTGCGGGAAAAACAATGGGCATAATAGGCTACGGAAGGATCGGCCAGACGACGGGCAGGATAGCCCAGGCTTTGGGCATGAGGGTACTTGCCCATGATACTTTCAGGGATCCGGCGAAGGAAAGCGATACAATGAGCTATGTAGAGCTTGATGAACTGTTTGCAAAATCCGATGTAATAGCCCTGCACTGTCCGCTGTTTGAGAGTACAAGGGGCATAATAAACAAAGAAAACATTGCCAAGATGAAGGATGGGGTTATGATTATAAATAATTCCAGGGGACCGTTAATTGTTGAGGAGGATCTCGCTAGGGCTTTAAATAGCGGTAAAGTAGCCGGAGCAGCCGTGGATGTGGTTACGGCTGAACCAATAAAACCCGATAATCCGTTGTTGAAGGCAAAGAACTGTATCATTACTCCGCACATTTCATGGGCGCCGAAGGAATCAAGGAAACGTCTTATGGACATTGCCGTAGATAATTTGGAAAAGTTTCTAGAAGGCAGACCCGTAAATGTAGTTACCTAGGGCCTATTATAAAAGGATAATTGCTGTCGTGCATATAATTAATATTTTAATGGGGCCTACATAAAGAATGTATAGGGAAAGGAAAATCAGAACGCATGAAAATAATAATAGCCGCGGATTCCTTTAAAGGGAGTTGTTCCACCTTTGAAGTTGCAAATTCTATAGAGAGAGGTATCAAAAGTGTTCATAGGGATGCGGAGGTTATAAGGATTCCCGTTGCCGATGGCGGCGAAGGGACGGTTGATACGCTGATAAAAGGCGCCGGGGGCACCTATAACACTGTTATTGCTAAAGACCCGCTAGGAAGGGACATAGAATGTAAATACGGTATTCTTAAGGATGGTACCGCTATTATAGAAATGGCCGCTTGCTCCGGATTAACATTGCTTAAGGATGAGGAGCGAAATCCCTTGGTCACTACGACATTCGGGACGGGGCAGTTAATTAAAGAGGCGCTTAATAAAGGGTGTGACAAAATACTTATCGGCATCGGGGGAAGTGCTACAAACGACGGCGGCGTAGGAATGGCCCGGGCTTTAGGCGTATCCTTTAAGGATGATAACGGTGCGGAAATAGGTGACGGAGGGGGCGAACTCTCCAATATACGGGATATTGATATAACCGGCATAGAACCGCGTTTAAAAGATGTGGAGATCGTAATCCTTTCCGATGTAGCAAACCCTTTATGTGGGCCCAACGGCGCCTCCTATGTGTACGGTCCCCAAAAAGGTGCAACGCCGGGGATGGTAAAATTATTGGATGAAAATTTAAAACATTACGCACTATTGATAAAGGAAAAACTGGGCCGGGATATAATAGATACGCCGGGGGCCGGGGCAGCGGGCGGTCTAGGGGCGGGGCTTATAGTGTTTTGTGATGCAGCTATGCTGCCGGGGATAGACATGGTTTTGGATATCAACGGCATAGACCGACATCTGGCCGATGCAGACCTTGTTATAACCGGCGAGGGTAAAATCGATAGCCAGACAGTACGTGGCAAGGTGCCCGTAGGGGTAGCAAAAAGGGCGTTAAAATACGGAGTACCCGTGGTTGCGATAGTAGGAAGCATAGGGGAGGGGGCGTCGGCGGTATACAAATATGGTATCGATTCTATTGTAGATATCGTCCCAGGGCCTATGCCTCTGGAGGATGCTATGCGAAAGGCTCCACACCTTTTAGAGAATGCCGCGGAAAACTTCATGAGAACCTTAGCTGTCGGGGCCAGGGTTCTGTAATCCTTCGTTTTCTGGGTAATTTAGAGTAAAGTGTTGAGATTTCCACAATTAAAAAAGACGCCGAAAAAAGGTGCCCTCGCTGGCACCTTTTTCAGTGGAACATTTATGTTTTATATGGCTTAGAATATTATAGATGGAATAAATATGGGCAGATATACATACAAAAGAAACACTAATATTAAGCCGATGAGGTAGGGTATTACCGCCTTAGCTATTCGTTCTATGGACATACCCGTTATACTAGAACCTACAAATAGGTTGATTGCAACGGGTGGGGTAATCATTCCAATTGAAATGCCCACCGTAAAAATGATCCCAAAGTGTATAAGATCTATACCCAACATCCGTACCAACGGTAAAAAGACAGGGGTGAGCAGTATAACTGCGGAGGAGGTTTCCATAAATACTCCGGCGATCAATATTATCATGGATATTAGGAACATTACCATATATTTATCCGTAGACACGGCTAATATGCTCTTTGCTACTGTCTCCGGTATCTTCCAATTGGCCAGTACCCAGCCGAATATACCACTACACGAAATTATAAGCATTATGATAGAGGATGTCTTAGCACTGCCTAACATAATTTTACCTACATCCTTCAACGTAAGATCGCGGTATAAAAATAATGAAACGAGCATGGAGTATACTACTGCTACCGCTGCTGCCTCTGAAGGTGTAAAATAACCGGAAAAGATTCCGCCAAGGATTATTAATGGCATTATTAATCCCCAGACTGATTGTTTAAATGTTGCCCATACGTTTCCCCAGGAAAAGGCCACGCCTTTAGGGTAATTATACTTATGGGCTTGATAAAGGGATACACCTATAAGAACGGACCCCATCAATATACCGGGCAAAAAACCATTTTTAAAAAGGCGCGTTACGCTCTGATCGGCGATAACAGCATATAGCACCATCGGTACCGATGGCGGGATAACGACACCTATACAGCCTGAGGCGGCTATAAGGGCTATAGAAGAATCCTCTTTATATTTACGCTCCCTAAGTTCGGGTATTAAAGGGGCACCGACAGCCGCAGTTGTCGCAGCGCCGGACCCGGAAATAGCTGCAAAGAACATGCCCGCAATAACGGAGACTACCGACAGGCCGCCCTTTATTCTGCCTAAGAACGAGTCGGCGAAGGTGACGAGCTTATGGGATATGGCACCCCGGGACAGTAAATCCCCGGCAAGTATGAAAAAGGGTACTGCAATAAGCGGGAAGGAATCCGTTGCGGCGAACATGCGTTGTACCACTATAAGCAGATTAACATCTCCGTTTACTAGTACAGTAACGGCGGAGAGCGCGATTGCAAAGGCAATGGGCACGCCTAACAAAAGCCCTATAAGGAAAACGGAAAACAATAAAGTAGTCATTGCGCCGTCACCTCCTTTGGCATAAAACCCTGTATAATCATATTAACTGCGTGTAATAGCATTATGAAACTGTTAATAGGTATTGCCGCGTACATATAGCGCATAGGTATGCGCAGGGCAGCCGAGAGCTGGCCACCCTGTCTGCCTATATATTTGATCCCATAGTACGTTGCTATTATAAAAAATATACTGCATAGTAAATGTACTACCGTTTGCAAAATAATGTGTGTTTTTTCCGGCAGCATGTCCTGCAAAAAGCTTACCGATACATGTCCTCCGGTTTTGTAAACACAACCGGCTCCGATAAAGGTTGCCCATATAAGTAAATAGCGGGCTACCTCTTCGCTCCATGAAAGCGCATTAAAGAATACACGGCAGATAATTTGTAAGGATGTAACTGCTACCATGGCACCAAGGAGTGCCACAACAATAACACAGCATATTTTATATACTAGGTCGCTCGTTCGGTTTATTACTTTAGCTACCGTCATAAAAACACCGCCTTATTAATATCTATTGCAGAGCTTCTTCAATCCTAGCCAAATAGTCTGCATATTCCGGATATTGTGCATACACGCTTTCTACGGCTGCTCTGAAGCTGTCCAAATCGGGTTCCTTTACTATTTCCATACCATTTTTCTCTAGATCCGCCATCTGTAGCTCCTCATTCTTTGCTACCCAATCGCGCTCATATTCCGCAGCTTCCTGGGCGGATTGTACGAATATTTTCTGTATGTCCTCGGGCAGGCTATTGAATTTATTCAGGCTCATGGTTATAGGCGCTGCTGCGTAAGCATGTCGTGTCATCGTTACGTAATCCTGGGATTCCCAAAGTTTATAGGAATGTATAACGTTAACGGGGTTTTCTTGACCATTGATGGTGTTTTGCTGTAAAGCTGTAAGGGCCTCCGGCCATGCCATAGGTACAGTATTAACGCCTAGGGCCGTAAATGTGGATATATAGACCTCATTTTCCATAACACGGATTTTTAAACCCTTTATATCCGCCGCCGTTTCTACAGGGCGTACGCTATTAGTCAGGTTACGGAAACCCCTTTCGGCGTATGCTAAACCCTTTAGATTGGCATCTTCGAGCTTGGCAAACAATTCTTTACCTATTTCACCATCTAGGATTTTGTATGCGTCATCGTTGTTACCAAATAGGAAGGGCATATCCAGTACGCCCATATCAGCGGAAAAGTTTACAAAGGGCCCGCTGGTTATTATACCCATATCCAGAGTATCCATTTGCATGCTTTCCAGCATAGTACGTTCGTCGCCTAATGCGGCATTTGGGTATATGTCTATCTTGTATGCACCATCGGTACGCTCCTCTACTAACTCTGCGAACTTCTCGGCGGCTACTTGGAAACTGTCCTGTTCATTTACGGTGGTACCTAGCTTTAATACCACGGCTTTAACGGGGGCACCGTTTTCAGGGTCATCGGTGTCAACGGGGGCAGCATTATTTGAACAGGCTGCCGCACTAAATAGAACTAAAAACGCCGCCATTACAAGAAAGAATCGGTTTGCTTTTTTCATAATTTCATCCTCCTAAATAATTGTATTACGCCCTATGTTAACACATGGGCATTGGAACAACAATATATTTTTTATTTAATCCTTTAATACTGCGCCAGTGTTAGCGGATGTTACCATATTGCGATAACGTCTAAGATATCCGTAAGGCACGGGCTTTTCTATAGGGGCGAAATTTGACTTTCTTTCGTCTATGGTTTTGTCGTCAACTAATAATTCTAATTTGTTGTTAGGTATATCAATACTTATTATGTCGCCGTTTTCAACTAAACCGATTAAGCCACCGGCAGCCGCCTCAGGGGATATATGCCCTATAGAAGCGCCTCTGGATGCCCCGGAGAATCTACCATCGGTAATCAAGGCAACGTCCCTGTCCAGTCCCATGCCTGCAATCACCGATGTAGGTGCTAACATCTCGCGCATCCCCGGTCCACCCTTGGGGCCCTCATAACGTATTACTACGACGTCACCCTTGACAACCTTACCGGATGTGATGGCCTCGACACATTCTTCTTCACTATCAAAGACCTTCGCAGGGCCTTTGTGTACCATCATTTCCGGTAGGACTGCGCCTTTTTTAACGACGGCGCCATCGGGGGCGAGGTTACCCCATAGTATCGCAAGCCCTCCATCGGGGGAATAGGCATCGTCCTTGGTTTTGATAATGGCTGGGTCCACTATTTGGGCATCTTTGATGTTCTCCGCTACGGTTTTCCCCGTTACTGTCATACAATCGGTGTTTAGTAGGCCATACTTATCAAGTTCTTTAAGTACAGCGGGAAGGCCGCCGGCATGCCATAGATCCACGAGACAATCAGGGCCCGCAGGACTTAGTTTAACTAGATGGGGCGTGGCTTTGCTGATGTTATTGATATCCTCAAGGTTTATTTTAATCCCCGCGGCATGGGCTATAGCAGGTAAATGCAGTACGGTGTTAGTAGAACAGCCTAGGGCCATATCCGCGGTTAATGCGTTGTGCAACGAGGCGGCGGTCACTATGTCCCGGGGGCGTATGTTCTTTTCCAAAAGCTCCATAACCTTCATACCCGCTTCCTTTGCAAGGCGGAACCGGGCTGCGTCAATGGCAGGTATCGTGCCGTTCCCCGGTAGTCCTAAGCCTATGACCTCTGTCATACAGTTCATAGAATTGGCGGTAAACATACCTGCACAGGAACCGCAACCGGGGCAGGAATGGTTTTCGATATCCATTAAGGTTTCTTTACTTATTTTATTTGCCTCCGCAGCGCCTACGGCCTCGAAGGTGTTGGATAGGGTTAGCTTTTCACCCTCGTAATAGCCCGGCATCATCGGGCCACCGCTTATGAATATAGAGGGTATATTCAAACGCAGTGCAGCCATCAGCATACCCGGTACAATTTTGTCACAATTAGTTACAAATACTAACGCGTCAAAGGGATGGGCCATCGCCATGATCTCAACGGAGTCCGCTATATGCTCACGGCTTATTAGAGAATATTTCATCCCCTCATGGCCCATTGCTATACCGTCACATACGCCTATGGTAGGGAATTGGAAGGGTGTCCCCCCGGCAATGCGTACCCCCGCCTTAACAGCATCGGCTACTTCGTTTAGATGTAGATGCCCCGGAATAATATCGTTTTGCGCATTGACGACACCTACCATAGGCCGCCGTATCTCTTCATCGGTAAGCCCTAGGGCTTTAAATAAAGACCTATGCGGCGTTCTGGCGATCCCTGTTTTCATTTGGTCGCTTCTCATATTTTTTCTCCTTTCTGCTCTGAAGATTTTGGATTTTAGGATTATTAAAAGGAACTAGAGTTGTATGACGTCCTGTAGAAATAGATAGTCGTTATCGTTTGGACCAAAAAATGTCGTATGACGTCTTAGATGGATTATACCTTATAATAATCATAATTGTCAATAAGTTTAGTAAAAAAACACAAAGTGGTAATACGTCTTCCACGGGAATTAAAGCCGGCATGGAACTTTAAAGCCGTAAGTGGTATAATGTCTTTGTAGATAAGCAAGGAGGAGGAGCAACAAAATGTCTAACGATTTTGTTACTATATCGCAGATTACCGCAAATAAGATCAGCGATATGATATTTTTAGAGAAAAGATATAAGCCTAATGATAAGCTCCCGAATGAATACCAGTTAGCCGAGGAGTTAGGCGTCAGCCGTACGACGATTCGCGAGGCGGTGAAAACCCTCGTCGGAAATGGAGTGCTTACTATAAAACGTGGACGGGGTACATTCGTTAACAAAAATCCTGGCACATTAGAGGATCCCTTCGGCATCTCTTACTTAGAGGACAAGAAAGAGCTTGTGTGTAATTGGTTTGAAATGCGCCTTATATTAGAACCGGCGAACGTACGGATGGTTGTAAAGCGTGCAAAGGATGAGGAGATACAAAGGATTGTCCAATGTGAAAGGGAGGCGGCCCAATTGATCAAAGAGGGTAAACCCTATTCCGAAGCGGATCAGAGGTTTCACGCGGCTATAGCAAAGGCAACCCATAATAGCGTAATAGAGCTAATGCTGCCTGCTATAGAAAATGCTATAAGCGATGCTATTTATACGGCGGTGTACGCGGGTACCCATAAACGATCAATCGAAAACGCGCTAATAAACCATCGAAAAATTGCAGATTTTATTGAACAGCGGGACGCCGACGGTGCCGCCCTTGCTATGTATTACCACATAAAAAGAGGTATAATTGATTTAGAGTGTAAGGGCAGATGCTAAAAAGGCGGTATGGGGGCTTTAAGTGACATTTTATCAGAATAAATTCAATATGACATTATCATAGAATAACTGCAACATCAAAAAAATTCTATTGACAACGGGATTAAATTTTGTTAGAATACTTCTCAATAATCAAAAATAGAAATAAAGGTGATGAAGGAGACAGGTGTTTCGGTACCGTAGTTTTAGAGAGTCGGTGGTCGGTGCGAACCGATACTACGGCGGAATGCATATCCCTCCTGAGCCGTATCCCAGAAGATCGAGTAGGGGATAAACGGTAAGCCCCGTTATAGGCAAGGGTTTGATAGAACCTGGCAAAGAGGTTTCTATAGCTATATAGAAACGAATTAGGGTGGTAACGCGTGGAGTGTATCCTCGTCCCTGCGGCATTTAGATGCAGGTACGGGGATTTTTGATTCTCCGGGCAAAGATTCCGTAAAAGGAAGGGGGGAAAAAAGATGAAGCGCTATAGAATGTCGGTATTAGTGGAGAATAATCCCGTATCCTTTAATCGGGTATTGGGCATGTTGTCCAGGAAAGGCTATTGTATTGAGCATTTTGCAATTGAAGCCACAAAGGATCCCGAACTGTTTCGTATAGCATTTATGGTTAGCAGTGACGATTGGAGCCAAGGCCAGTTAAAAAACCAACTTGCAAAACTTTTCGATGTACTAAAAATAGACGTAGTGTGCAAAAATTCCTTTAATAGAGGGAATACTTTTGCCGCAGCTAAATAGGGGGAATAAAAATGGCAAAAATGTATTATCAGAAGGATTGCGACTTAGAACTTTTACGTGGAAAGGTAGTAGCCATAATAGGTTATGGTAGCCAAGGTCATGCCCATGCACAAAACCTAAAGGATTCCGGCATAGAGGTTATCGTGGGGTTGTACGATGGCAGCAGATCCTGGGATAGGGCCGAAAAGGACGGGCTTAAGGTAATGGAGGTACCCGAAGCCGTAAAACACTCGGATTTCATCGTAATGCTCGTCGGCGATGATGTGCAGCCAAGGCTATATAAAGAAAGTGTGCAGCCAAACCTCGCTAAGGGTAAATCCCTAGTGTTCGCCCATGGATTCAATGTCCATTACAGCCAGATAGTGCCGCCGGGGAGTGTAGACGTGTTTATGGTAGCGCCTAAGGGACCGGGCCATACGGTGCGTAGCCAATTCTTAGAAGGTAAGGGGGTGCCCTGTTTATTTGCCGTGTACCAGGATGTAAGCGGAAGGGCTAAGGAACTGGCCCTGGCCTATGCCGCAGGTATAGGCGGCGCGCGGGCTGGGGTCGTGGAGACCACCTTTAAAGAAGAAACCGAAACCGATCTATTCGGTGAGCAGGCAGTTCTATGCGGCGGGTTATGCGAACTCATAAAGGCGGGCTTTGAAACCCTCGTAGAGGCCGGTTATCAACCTGAGAGCGCGTACTTTGAATGTCTCCATGAAATGAAGCTCATCGTGGACCTCATAAACCAGGGGGGCCTAAGCTTTATGAGATACTCCATAAGCGATACTGCGGAATACGGGGATTACATGGTAGGAAAAAGGATCATCACTGAACAAACAAGGGAAGAGATGAAAAAGGTTTTGGCGGAGGTTCAGGATGGCACCTTTGCGAAACAATGGGTTCTAGAGAACAGCGTAAACCGGCCGATGTTTAACGCTAGAAGGAAGGCGGAGAAGGGGCATAGCATTGAAAAGGTAGGGAAAAAGCTAAGGGAAATGATGAGCTGGTCCCCCGGACATAACAACGCGTAGGACAAAATTCTATGGCCATGGCGTACCGGGGATATTGAACTGAATCGGGTATTTATAGGCGCCGATGCAGTATTAAAGGCACGATAAGATGAAGGAGCTGATAGAAATGATGCTAAAGGGAGCGGAAATTTTAGTCAAATGTCTAATCGAACAGGGGGTGGATGTGGTCTTTGGTTATCCCGGGGGCAGCGTGTTAAATGTATACGATGCACTGTATAAATATGATAATAGGATCCGCCATATACTTACTTCCCATGAACAAGGTGCTGCCCATGCCGCCGATGGATATTCAAGGGCTACGGGTAAAGTGGGGGTGTGTATTGCTACCTCAGGGCCCGGGGCTACTAATCTCGTAACGGGAATTGCTACAGCCTATATGGATTCAGTACCGATAGTAGCCATAACATGTAATGTTGCCACGGATTTACTTGGAAGGGACAGTTTCCAGGAGGTAGATATAACCGGTATGACGCTGCCAATAACTAAACACAACTTCCTAGTAAAGGACATTAACAAACTAGCCGATACTGTGCGCCGGGCTTTTATAATCGCCAACGAAGGAAGGCCGGGGCCCGTGCTTATTGATATCCCGAAGGATATCACGGCGCAAGGGGCCGAATACAATGCGGTGCTGCCTTCATTAACCCACGGACATGTTGGTTCCCCAAGCCAAAAGAAAATGATATACGCCCTGGAGCTATTGCATCGGTGCCGAAGGCCCTTTATCTATGCCGGGGGCGGCGTAAACAATTCAGGCGCCCATGATGAATTGCTAAAATTTGCGGAATATCTAAACAGTCCCGTTGCCTGTAGCCTTATGGGTATGGGTGCCTTTCCCGGTACCCATCAATTATACACAGGGATGATAGGGATGCATGGCACAAGGGCTTCTAATACCGCAGTAGCCGAATGCGATCTGTTAATAGCCATTGGTGCAAGGTTCAGCGATAGGGTCATCGGCGACGTGAAACAATTCGCAAAGAATGCAAAAGTTATCCATATTGATATAGATCCGACGGAAATAGGAAAAAACATAAGGGCACATCATCATTTATTAGGGGACATTAAGGAAACCCTTAAAGGTCTCAACGAAGGATTAAAACCATATAAAAGGGATGAATGGCTCCATAGAATTAATACATTAAAAGAAAAATATCCGCTATCCTATACTGAAGACAGAGTCCTAAAACCCCAATACATCATCGAAAGGATTTATAAAATATCAAAGGGGGATGCCATCATTGTAACCGATGTCGGGCAACACCAAATCTGGAGTGCCCAATATTTCAAGTTTAAAAGGCCTAGGACCTTTATAACCTCCGGTGGGCTCGGTACCATGGGATTTGGCCTTGGGGCAGGTATAGGGGCATGGATTGGTAGGCAGGATAAGGACGTGTTCCATATTACTGGGGATGGCTGCTTTAGGATGAACTGTATAGAGATGGCTACAGCGGCTAAATATAATGTCCCCATAATCACGGTGATACTTAACAATCATGCCCTAGGGATGGTAAGACAGTGGCAGGGGCTATTTTATGATGGACGCTTTTCCCAGACTACCTTAGACAGAACAACGGATTTTGTAGAATTGGCAAAGGCTTATGGGGTGACCGGGTTTAACATCATATATAAAGAGGATGTTGACGATGCGCTGGAAAAGGCCCTTAGCATTGACGGGCCCGTCGTAATCAACTGTGAAATAGGTACTGATGAGGCAGTGTTACCAATAGTGCCGCCGGGATGTCCGCTAAATGAAGCCATCACGTAAAAAGCCCTATTAGTAAATACCAGTAGCGGTATAGTTCTTTCGCCCCGTTATAAACTCGAGTTTGCTAATTAGCGACAAATGTTGACAGATTATGCTCATATCATATAATTATAAGTAAAGGGAAAAGGAATTTATTAAAAACAAAATGGGGGGCGGGAATATAATGGTTACATACGTAGATGCGATTAGACGTTTATCACTAAAAGAACAGAGCCCTGCTTCGGAGGTTACCGATAGGGAAGAAAGAGGCCAAGGGTTAGAATTATTAGAAGACAGAGACGGGCAGATCGAAGTTATATCCGGCAAAGTGATAGTGACTGACCCATCAGGGAATGGCAGATACCCGGCAATAAACCCCTGTGACCCCAATGTAGACGTATTTGTTAACGGCCATAGGATTGATGGCATAACTATAGTGACGGAAGCGGATAGTATAGAGCTCAAGGAAACACCCCCTCGGGGGGGGGGGGGGGGGGGGGGGTACACCCCAGGCCATAGTTGAATTTTCAGAGGATAGGATGCAGGCGATACTCCATATAGAAAAGGCCGCATGCAAACAGTATTACATTAAGGATGTGCCCAAAACCAGCCTGCTCAATGTACGCCTAAGCTATAAAGAGACCCCCGGTCCCGGGGTAACGGCGGAGGCATGTATGAGGGAGCTAAAGGAAGCCGGAGTTGATTTAACCCTTGTGAATATGGAAGCCGTTACGGAGTTAATAGAAAGAAATGACGGAGGCAGCGGGATTGTAGCCGAAGGTATATATCCTGTAGATGGTAAGGATTGTACCGTGAAATATCTGTTTAAAGAGAGCAAGTATCGAAACCCGGATTTTGATACGGATAAAAAAGTCGACCTTTTAGATCATACTATTATCCCCACGGTAAATGTCGGGGAGGTGTTGGCATACAAGAGCACGCTACCGACGCCGGGTCAGGATGGTAGGACGGTGACCGGCGAAATAGTGAAGGCCAAGCCCGGTAAGGATATAAACTTCAAGGCAGGGGAAGGCACAATACTCATGGATAAAGATACAAAAATTGTAGCTGCGATCAATGGTAGGCCTATATTAAAAAATGGTATGGTGACGGTTGTTCCCATTTTAGTCATACCGCGCAATGTGGATGCGAGTACCGGAAATATTTATTTCGACGGTGCCGTACTCATAAAGGGTAGCGTAATGGACAACATGAAAGTAATCGCCAAGGGCTCTATAACAGTCTATGGCAATGTATTAAATGCTACATTATCCGCCGGGGGTAACATAGATATCGCGGGGAATACAATAAGCAGTAAAATCTATGTCGGCGGAGGGGTTGCTAACAAGCTCTGTATACTACCTAAAATGCAACAAATATATACGCTAATAAAAAGGGGGCTTAACGCCGCTACTTCCAAGGGTCAGAGGAAAGCCTATGGTCATACGTACCAACGTATTTCCGACGCCCCCGATGCAGGGATAAACAAGCTTGAAGTACCTATAAATGATATAAAGGGATTTTTAGATGTCCTACCGGAGGATGAAGCGGTCTTAGTCAAAGATATACTGCGGGATTTGAACAGGGTCTATGGTGAAGGCCGTGCGGGGGTCGCCGAAAGCCAGATCGGTAGACTCACCGAGGGACTTAATAAAAAGATACAACAATACTTACAAACCTATGACGACGTAAGTTATGAACATGCGAACCTGAAATTAAAATATGCCCAGAATTCATCCTTACATGTCTGTGGAGATGTAATTATAACGGGCCGGGGTATATATCAAACGGATATCATTGCAAAGAAATCTATCGCCTTTGTAAGGGCTACTAGCGTCGTGTTGGGGGGTACGCTAATAGCCGAAGAAAGGATAGATATGGGCATAGTAGGCACACCATCGGGCATAAAAACCTATTGCAAGGTGTTAAAGGAAAAGGGCAAAATAAATGCGGTCCGTTTTTTGGGTAATACGGTATTAAATATTCATGATAAGGTAGAAATATTGGATTAATAATAAAGGTAATTACACATTTTAAATAAACCATCTATATATAACGTGATAAAGACTTTACATCTTCTAGC
>CAZDSH010000014.1:0-35669 GCA_964508195.1 uncultured Clostridiaceae bacterium | reverse complement strand
AATCCCCGAAGCCGATAGGCTAGTTTGCGGAAATTCCCGGAGCCCTCAAGCTCATTCATATATTGCCGGCGGGTTCGCGAAGCGAGTACCCATGGAGTAAAGATACCTGAAGACGGCCTATGGATCAATATCTAAAAATGTGGCAAACAAAACGTCCCCCTGCCACAAAGTAAGAATCATTCTAAAAATGTGGCAAACAAAACGTCCCCTTGCCACATTCGGGGATTTAGAACTCTATGTTAATGGTTAAATAAAGAACGCAGTATTATAGGTATGATATCTTTTATATCCCTTTCGGGTATATCCCCTTCACATACTATATTGGCCCTTGTAAGCTCGGCGCCGTCTAGCATCACTTTAACGCTACCGACTATTTGCCCTTCTATAACCGGTGCCACGATAAAGTCCTCCACGTCCCTCACCAACTCAACCCTTGGCCTTTCCTCCTCGGTTAACGGCACCCTAAGAATTTCATCTATTATTATATTAGCCCTTTTGTTTTTGCCATTGACCACCTCTAGGGTTCCCATTCCCTGGCCTTTTTCAAAAAACGTTACCGGTTCAAAGGTGCTGAAACCGTACTCCAATAAAGCCTTGGATTCCTCCCACATTGGGCCACAGTTTAGTACTACCGAAGCCAATTGCCAGCCTTCCCTCGTAGCGGAGGCTACTAGACAACGGCCTGATTTTCTGGTAAATCCTATCTTTACGCCATCCCCCCCCTTTACTTGCCACAGTATTTTATTTTTGTTGTATAAGACCCTTGAATAATCCCTGCCCCACCACGGTATTTTTCTTTGTTTTGTTGCAACGATACGGGAAAAGTAAGGATTTTTCAGGGCGTAGGCAGTAATCTTTGCCAGATCCTCTGCAGTAGTGTAATGTTCCTTATCATGAAGCCCGTGGGGGTTTACAAAATTACTCCTAAAGGCCCCTACATTTACTGCTTTACGGTTCATCATCCGTATAAAATCATCGTAATCCTTACCTATATGTTCGGCGATAGCCACTGCCGCATCGTTCCCCGATTGTAGCATAAGCCCGTATAAAAGCTCCTCTAGGGTTAACCTCTCGCCGGCCTGCAAATATATAGATGAACCTATTACGCCCTCGGCCCTTAGGCTAGCTGTGACTATATCCCCGGGCTGGCCCCTTTCAATAGCTATAATCGCGGTCATTATTTTAGTCGTGCTAGCCATGGGTAATTTCTTGTGCCCATCCCTTTCATAGAGTACCCTACCTGATGTTACATCTATTAACGCCGCAGCCTCCGCATTGGGAGCAAGCTGCGCTCCATTGGCTATAACCGGCGATAATAGTATCACCATCATAAACAGCGAAAACATTATAAAGGATTTTAATTTTATTTTCATAAATTGTCTCCTTAAATATGCACCTATAAAATAAAATTTAAATAGAATAGGCTATTGTTCCAGTATTTCTATATTGCCCCTTGGTGTCGGTTTATCCCATATCTTCTTAACGACTCCCTGCAACTCGTCGATCACCTGGGGGG
Organism: uncultured Clostridiaceae bacterium; assembly: GCA_964508195.1. GTDB lineage: Bacteria > Bacillota > Clostridia > Ch29 > Ch29 > JAAYEV01. Next base: position 34,153 of record CAZDSH010000014.1, on the reverse strand, counting down.
ACATCTCTATTATCCTTTCAATCATGCCGCTGTTATTTGCAGGCATCAGTTTTATATTCTCCTTACCCACTACCATAAAGGCAACGGGCTGGACAGAAACCCCCGCCCCGGCGCCCCCGGCAAAGGGAACCTTATTTTCATCCCCGCTGTCTTTATTGTTCTCCCCTTGCATTTGATACTCGCCGCCCCCCGATGCAAAACCGAAGGTTACCTTCGAAATAGGTATTATAACTGTTCCTTCAGTAGTCTCAACGGCGTCACCGACTATTGTGTTTACATCGACCATATCTTTAATACTATCCATTGTAGTTCTCATTAACGCTTCTATAGGATGTTCTCCCACCTTTAACACCGTCCTTTTTGCCTTTAACTAAAAAAATGATTCCGGCGATAATAGCATGACCGGTTTTTATGCTTAATATGCAATGAAAATCGGTACTAAAGACGGTCCTATCGTATTGGGGTTTTATTTTAAAATCCGGATAAAAATAAGATTTAAACAGAACGTTTATTAGCAAAGAGGACAGAGTCTTTAAATTCCACATAAGGCCTATTAAAAACCCAGTCGTAGCCGCATCCCCTGCGCCGAGTACGGAGTGCCATGTTAAATTCTTTATGCGGATCCTTTTGATTGCATAATTAAAGGAGGGCCTAATTCTTTTTTCAACACGCTTATACTTACGTATATAATTAAGAATATTTTCTGTATAAAATTTTATCGAAAATTCTCCGAAGGCCCCTTCGTCAGGTATTAGCCTTTTTAAAAGGGCTAGACTTGAAGTATCCAACGTGTATTTAAGATTAATAAGTTTTAAAAAGGCTGATACTGTGACCGTGATGTTATCATTATGCTCCCTTCTACAATAGGCGATTCCTATATTAATACTCGAAGTTAACAATAAAATAATTATAAGTATCAGCAGACTAATCCATATTGCACCCATAAACAATTGCCTCCCCAAAAGCCCTCTGGGGTTTAGCTTTCCTTAAGCAAAAAAAAATACACATCATCGTGTATTTTTATGTATGTATAACGTTTATTCTTCTATTATTTCCGGCAGTTCACCAACGGTATTCAATCCGAAATATTTTAAAAAGTCTACGGTAGTACCGTAAAGTATGGGCCTACCTATAGAATCAAGCCTATCAACTTCCTTAATAAGTCTTCTTTCAACAAGCGTATTGATAGCGGATTCGGAATTCACCCCCCTTACAGAATCGATCTCCGCCCTCGTGATAGGTTGTTTGTAGGCTATAATGGCTAGCGTCTCAAGGGCGGCCTGGGACAGTCCTTGCCTTTTCTGTGGCAAATGTAACTTTTGTATATATTCATAGTACTCCGGCCTTGTAGCCAGTTGAAAATACCCGTCGGCCTCCACAAGCTGTATCCCTCTACGTTCATAGTTATATGAATCCTTCATCCCTCTTAGGACGGACAATACATCCCTTTCCTTCATACCTAGTACGCCGCACAAATCTTTAAGGCTTACGGGATCCCCCGTAGCAAATAACACCGCTTCTATAATCCCCTCTATCTCTTTATTATCCATACATCATCTCCAACCCTTTATGCTCTTTGGTTTTATTGTTATGTCTCCAAATATCCTAGTTTGCTCTATTATAATTTCCCTTTCTTTTATAAGCTCCAATAGGGCCAAAAAAGTTACTACTATGTTTTCCCTTGAAACACAACCCTCTATAAGGCTTTTAAATGTTAAGCCCCCAAGGGTACTTATCATTTTCCTTATATAATTTATTCTATCGGCTACGGTTATGCCCTCTTTTTGAAGTTTTCGCTGGAAATCATAGTCCTCGTTATAAAGGGCAATATATCTTTTCATAGCTCGGGCAAAAACTTGGCATAGGTCGTAGGCATTTGCGTCTAATGTGAGGAGTTCAAACTCTTCATTAACCTTGATCCCCGATGGACCCCGAAAATGCCTTTTTTGATAAATTGCCTCCCTTTTTCTAAACTCGTCCGTTACATCCTTATATTTTTTATATTCTATCAGGCGCTCTATAAGCTGTTGTCTGGGATCTAGTTCATCCTCCGGATCCAGGGCCGGTTCCTTGGGCAAAAGCATCCTGGATTTTATATGTATGAGGGTCGCCGCCATTACTAAAAACTCACTGGCTATTTCCATATCAAAGAATTTTAAATTATCTAAATATTCGAGATACTGCCCCGTAATGTCCGCTATTGGTATATCGTACAGATCTACTTCATTCTTCTCTATAAGATGGTATAACAAATCAAAGGGACCCTCAAACATATCCAGCTTCACGCTGTAGGTCATGCCTACTCACCCCGGAAGTTAAGATTCATCTTTTCCCTTATTTCTTCTAAAATCTCTTTAGCCGCAACCCTAGCTTTATTCGCCCCGTCATCGAGTATATCCCTTACGGTATCCGGCCGTGCAGCGAATTCTTCCCTTTTAAGCCTTATAGGTTCTAAAAAATTCGCCAGATTCTTCGCAAGGTTTCTTTTGCATTCTACACAACCTATGGTGCCGCTTTTGCACATACTTGCCGTAGTCTCAAGATCCTCGGCCTCTGTAAACATCTTGTGTAGCGCATAGGCCGAACATACCCCGGGGTTTCCTAAATCATCCTTACGTATCCTCTGCGGATCCGTTACCATAGTTGCTACTTTCCTTTGTATATCCTCCGGCGTATCCGAAAGATAAATAGCATTTTCGTAGCTCTTGCTCATTTTCCTACCATCCAATCCCGGCAATACCCTCGCTTCGGTTAAAAGGGGTTTCGGCTCTATAAACGTATCGCCGTATATGAGGTTAAACCTTCTGGCTATATCCCTACTGAGTTCTAGGTGTGGAATTTGATCTTCACCAACGGGTACATATTTTGCTTTAAATATTAATATGTCCGCAGCCTGAAGGCAAGGGTATCCAAGGAAACCATAGCTTGCAATGTTTTTCCCTTCGAGCTGTTTTAGTTGATCTTTATAGGTCGGGCATCTTTCTAGCCAGGATACCGGTGTTACCATTGAAAGCAACAGAAACAATTCTGCTATTTCCTTTATTTCGGATTGTATATACATCGTACACTTCTTCGGATCAAGGCCGGCTCCTAACCAGTCTAAGATCACATCCATGTTGTTTCGTTGTAGTTCAGAGGTATCTTCATAGCCCGTCGTAAGGGCATGCCAGTCCGCTATAGCATGAAAGCTTTTATATTCGTTCTGGAGCTTCACCCAGTTTTCTAAAGCACCGAAATAATTGCCTAAATGCAGTTTCCCCGTTGGACGCATACCGCTCATAATGATATCCTTACTCAAACTGATCACTCCTATCTATTTCAGATTATTATATAGCCTAAGGTACTAATAATCAAGGAACTAAATGCCCTAAAACAATAGGCTTAAGGCACCGGTTATGACCGAATCAATAGTTTGCACAAAGGGGTTTAGAATAGCCCAAAGAAGCCTGTTCGCTAGGAAAATGACTAACATAAATACTATCTGTATCTGGTTTTGGTATTGCATGAGCTTATAACCGCTGTTATCGGGCAAAAGCCCTTGAAGTATACGAGAACCGTCTAAAGGGTACACCGGCAACAGGTTAAATACTGATATAACAAGGCTATAGGAATAAAGGTAATTAAAAAACTTTATAGGTATCCTTGTCCACAGAAAAAGTCCCGACATTACTAAAGCCCGTACGATGAAAGCGAGTATTATACCCGAAGCTGGCCCCGCTAACGCTACGTATAGGATACCCTTCTTTCGGTCCCTGTAATACATAGGGCTCGTCGGCACCGGTTTCGCCCAACCAAGCCTTATGAGCAGTAGCATAAGAAACCCTAAGGGATCTATATGGGCAATAGGATTTAGAGTAAGCCTCCCCCTATTCCTCGGCGTTGGGTCTCCCAACAGGTCCGAAACCTTAGCATGGCTGTATTCGTGTAACGTAAGTATTATTATAAAGGCCGGCAAGATATATATTAGATTTTCTATATCCAGTCCCATTTTTTATTCCCCCTTAGTTATTACGCATTTCAATATTTTCAACTGACCTTCCCTATCATATACATTTTGTTCTATGCTCCTTATCCTTGTCCTCTCCAGTATATCCCGGTACCGGGGTCCGGGCTTTATTCCTAGGGCTTTTAAATCCCCGCCCGTTATATAAAATTTGAAATCCCTTATATCTTGTAAATATTTCGCCACCTTTTCCCTGTATTCCTCCGTGTCGGCAGTTATAGCAATGTATTTTAATGTGGTATCCTCTAATCCCGAAAAAGCTCTATACAGTTCCCCGGGCCCTACAGCCCTAGCGCCATCAATGGGATATAGAATTTTGTAGTTGTTATCTTGATACAGTTTAAGATTTTTGTATAATGCCCTATAGGGCCTAAATATTCCCCTGGCGTCTTTATCCCCGAGATCCTCCATGAGAGCCAGTATTTTTAATTCTATTTCGTCCGACCCATATTTTTTAACCTTTAAGAGTTTTTCGTAAGCTAAGGATGAAAGGGTATGACCCCGGAAGAATAATTGCCAAAGCCCCAAGGTTACTATACATCTAAGGATTTCGATGGATTGCACCTCCGAAAGGATACATTTTAACTCTTTTAGTATCCTTTCGTTGCTAAGCCTGGTTGGATAGCCCCGCGTTATTGAATAGTTCATAAGGGCTTCGGTTTCTTCTTCTATTGAAAATCCGTAACGCTTTGCAAACCTTATACCCCGTAGTATACGAGTTGGATCATCTATAAAGCCTTTGCTATGCATTATACGTATAAGGCCATGGCGTAAATCCCCCGTACCACCATAATAATCAATCAGATCGCCGGTTTTGAAGGATATCGCCATAGAATTAATCGTAAAATCCCTCCTACCGAGATCATCGGCGAGGTTCGATGGGTAGACCTTTGGCAACGCTCCGGGCGCTGTGTAAACCTCGCGCCTTGCGGAGACTATATCTATACCCCAGGGCCCGTCTGTTTTTATTGATAGGGTACCAAACTCCGGATACAACGCTACATCATAGCCGTAATACAGGTTAAGCCTTTTAGAAAGCCTTCGCGTATCCCCCGTTACAGTAATATCTATATCTATGATATCATCGCCTAAAAGTATATCCCTTACCGTACCACCGACTATATAGGCTTCCAGCTTTAGAGTATCGCATGCTTCTATTATATCTTCAAGGGCTGTTCTTAACCCGTTTTGCAGTCTTCCCATCCAATTTATTTTGGCCATACGATCCCTGGACCGTTCATTTGGTACCACCTTCCCTTATAAAAACAGACAATATTATATTATCATAATTATGTTCATTTATAAAACAAAAAACCAGGGCTACATAAAGCGTTCTACCATAACCGGATCTTTATATTCGCCGGTTCCGTTAAAACGATTCAAAGCCCTGATCCCGGTACCCATTACAAAGAAGGTTTATTTATCAAAGGTCCTGCACCGGCTTTACCCAATGGGATAAAATCCGCTTTAGCATCGTAAACAGTCCTGCCTTTTCTACAGATGTTTCAGTTACTAGATCAACAACCCTTAGGGTTTCGCTGTTTAGACTTACTATTAATTCCCCGACCTTTTCCCCCTCTAGGATCGGTGCGACTATGTCCTGAACCAGCCTCGTTTCTTTTTTTAAACTATCCTCCTGACCCTTTAACACCAAAACTTTGACATCCTCAGCGGGCACAACATTTACCCAGGTCTCTTTACCCTTACTTATTTTAAGCTTTTTTATTATGTCCTTTTTTGTAGCTATTTTTACAGCATTGTAGTTAGCAAAACCGGAGTTTAAGAGCCTTTCCGCTTCCCTAAAACGTACCTCGGAGGTAGGACAGCCCATAAGCACGGCAATAAGCCGCATATCACCCCTTTTGGCCGTGGCAGCAAGACAATACTTTGCTGCGTCGGTGGAGCCTGTCTTGAGACCGTCGGCGCCCTCAAACCTCCTAAGGAGTTTATTAGTATTAATCATCGTAAATGTGGTGAACCTTCCCTCCTTGCCTACGTCTATATCCTCCATCCATATAGTAGTCCAATCGAATATTTTTTCGTGTTTAATCAGTTCCCGCGACATAAGCGCTACGTCATAGGCACTGGTATAATGGTCATCATCATGGAGCCCATGGGAATTTAAAAAATTAGTGTTTTGCATCCCTAATTCCATGGCCCTTTCGTTCATTCTCTGTACGAAGGCCTCCTCGGTACCCGCCACGTGTTCCGCTAGGGCTACACTGGCATCATTACCCGAGGCTATAACAACAGCCTTCAATAGTTGTTCTACCGTCTTTACCTCCTCCGGCTCCATGTAAATTTGGCTCCCGCCCATACCCGCCGCGCTTTTGCTTATTACAACTTTGTCCTGTAAAGAGATCCTATCCTCCTCTAGCGCTTCCATTGCAATAAGTGTGGTCATTATCTTCGTTATACTGGCGGGGTACAATCTTTCATGGGCATCCTTTTCAAAAATAAACTTACCACTCCCGGCATCCATTAAAACAGCTCCCCGGGCGTCTACAGATATTTCTTCAGCGTAAACCGGACATTTAAACGCCAAGAGCACTATAACTAAAAACAGGGCTATCCTAAACATACTCCTTTTCATTTTTGTATACCTCCAGTTTGTATAAACTCGTCCTTTAATATGTTATATATAGGTTAACCAGCATAAAATATAGTTATTCAAACCCCGCTTTATAATTGCCGGAAACAATAAAAAAAAAGGCCCAAACCCTCGGCCCCCGGATTAATGACATCCATACTATAGGAAATCCCATTACGGAATATATACATAAATCACTGTACTGTCTTTTTTATAAGCGTTGGACTAGAAACCGGTTCTGCGGATATGCCTATAGCATCCCTTACGAGCCCCATCGCCTTTTTTATATTGTCCCTTTTATTTACATGTAATGTGGCTATTGCATCCCCTTCTTTTATTGGCATCCCTATTTTTTTGTGCATTATTATACCCACTGCCCTATCGATAATATCTCCTTTTTTTGTTCTACCGGCCCCGAGTAGCATTGCGCTAAGGCCTATTGTTTCGGCATTGATAGCGGATATATACCCGCATCCTTTAGCCCTTAGGATGAGATGTTCCTTCGCCCTTGGCAATACCCTATCGGGTTGATCGAATACCCCGGGATCGCCGCCCTGGTGTTCAACAAGCCGGATGAATTTTTCTGCGGCCCTACCGGAGGATATAATCCTGTCTACCATATCCCTGCCCCGGGCATAGTTATCCGCCCTTTCGCCTAGGATCAGCATCCCCGCCCCCAGCTCCCTACAAAGGTTATAGAAATCCACCGGCCCGTTGCCCTTTAACGTATCAATAGCCTCCCTAACTTCCAGAGCGTTGCCTATAGCCATCCCCAAGGGCTGGTTCATATCGCTTATTATAGCCATAGTCTTTTTGCCCGAAGATCTTCCTATATGCACCATCGTATTAGCGAGGTCCAAAGCATCCTCGATATTTTTCATAAAGGCGCCCTTTCCCACCTTTACGTCCAACAAAATCCTATCCGCCCCCGATGCCAGTTTTTTGCCCATTATGCTACTGGCTATTAACGGGATACTGTCCACGGTGGCGGTTACATCCCGTAGAGCGTATAGTTTTTTATCCCCCGGCGCGATATCCCCCGTTTGACCGGTAATAGCTAATCCTATCCCTTTAACGGAGCGAATGAACTCGTCGATGGATAATTCAGTTTTAAAACCCGGTATGGATTCCAGCTTATCTATTGTACCACCGGTATGGCCTAAACCACGGCCGGACATCTTCGCCACAGGTATTCCCGCTGCCGCTGCGATAGGTGCCAGTACGATAGAAGTCTTATCCCCGACGCCGCCAGTACTGTGCTTATCCGCCTTAATACCCGGTATAGAAGAAAGGTCTATCTGTTCGCCGGATTCCCTTATACACTGTGTAAGCATTATCGTTTCGTTAAGGCTTAAACCCCGTATAAATATGGCCATCAAAAAAGCCGACGCCTGGTAATCCGGTATATCTCCCTTTACGTACCCGTCAACGAAGTATTTTATATCCTCGTATTCGAGGGTTTTATTATCCCTTTTCTTCTTTATGATGTCATACATTCCCATAGTTTCTTACCCTCTTCCTAGGATGTCATCCAAAAAACTTTTGCCCGCGATTAATCCCTTAATGCCCAGGGCCTCTGCAACAGTAGCCCCTATATCGGCAAATGTCCCCCGGGTACCGACATCAATACCACGTTTCAAGGTTTCTCCGTATGCTAATATAGGTACGTATTCCCTAGAATGATCCGTACTGGCAGTAGTGGGATCGCATCCATGATCCGCAGTAAGTATTAACAGATCCTTCTCCCCTAGACAGTCCATAATCTCCACGAGTTCCCTATCGAACTTCCTAAGGGCCTCACCGTACCCCTTAACGTTATTCCTGTGCCCATACCACATATCGAAGTCTACGAGGTTTGTGAATATGATACCTTTATCTTGTTTTTTTATATATTCCTTCGTCCTTAATACGCCCTCGTCGTTGTTTTTAGTCGGCATATATTCCGTTATACCCCTGCCGTTGAATATATCAAATATTTTGCCAATGGCAGTAACGGTCTGCCCCTGTGTAAGGGCATAATCTAGTAGTGTTTTTACCGGCGGTTCTACAGAATAATCCTTTCTATTAGCCGTTCTTTTAAAAGCACCGGGCTCCCCCGTAAAGGGCCTTGCTATCACCCGTGCAACCCTATGTTCATCGTCAAGGAGACCCCTTGCCAATTCGCACATTCTATACAGCTTTCTAAGGGGTATAATCCCCTCATGGGCGGCAATCTGGAACACGCTGTCCGCGGATGTATAGACTATCGGATGGCCCGTTTTTATATGTTCGCTACCTAACTCATCGATTATCTGCGTGCCGGAGGCTACTTTGTTGCCTATTATCGGGCACCCGATAAGCTTTTCGAAGGCACGTATCACGTCCCCGGGAAATCCATCGGGGTATGTAGGAAAGGGTTCATCGAGCACTATACCGGTTATCTCCCAGTGCCCCGTTATAGAATCCTTACCCTTAGAGGCTTCGATAGCCCTGCCGTAGCACCCGATAGGGTTGGCACATTTGTTAATATATTCAGTACCCTCTATATTGCCAAGTCCTAAGCTTTCTAGGTTAGGTAAAGCAAAACCCTCTATATCTCTGTATATATGCCCTAGGGTGTTGCTACCAATATCACCGTAAAGATAAGCATCGGGTAGTTCGCCTATACCCACGCTGTCCATAACGATTATTATAACTTTGTCGATCATAACCTATATCTCCCCTCCACATTCCCCTTGATGTGTTTTTTTATTTTTTGTTCTGTTAAAGGGATCCAAAAGCAGGTTACGGCTTTTATGCCCGGGGATGGGCTTTTTTATATACCTCTTTGATCTTGTTCTTTGTAATCTTAGCATATATTTGTGTTGTAGATATATCCGAATGCCCCAGCATCTCTTGTACAGATTTCAAATCAGCGCCATTCTCTATTAGATGAGTTGCAAAGGAATGTCTCAGGGTATGGGGTGTAATACCTTTGTTTATTTTAGCTTTGTTCTTATAGCCCTTTATTATTTTCCAAAATCCTTGGCGCGTAAGCCTTTCCCCCTTGTAATTTACATAGAGCGCCCTTTCGGGCCTACCCCCTATAAGATCGGGCCTTATGCCGCGGATATATTCCCCCAGGGCCTCCAGTGCCATGGTGCCTATGGGAATACTTCGTTCCTGCTCCCGACCCTTCGAACACTTAACATAACCTAATTCAATGTTTACATCATCATAATCTAGGGAAACTAGCTCCGAGACCCTTATACCCGTTGCGTACAAAAGCTCCATCATGGATTTGTCCCGTATACCCTTTGCACTGTCCAGGTCCGGCTGATCTAATAGTAGCTCCACCTCTTTACTGCTGAGCACCACGGGCAACTTTTTCTCTACCTTCGGCGATTCCAAATCCATAGTAGGATCCTTGTTAATTATCCCTTCGGAGATCAGATACTTGTAAAAGGCACGTATGGACGCCAAATTTCTAGATATAGTTGAAGTAGCCCTACCGTCTTTTTGCAAGCGCAACAAATAGGTTATTACAGTCGTCTTATTTGTATTTTTAATGTCCTTTATATATTTACTTTGAATATACTCTATGTACTGCCTCAGGTCCCTTCCATAGGATTCAACTGTATTGTCGGAAAGTTTGCGCACGCTTTCCAAATACTCAGTAAACATAGCCAGTATATCATTCATTTAGTTGGACTCCTTTATCCCATTTATCTGTTTGCGTGTCATTTCTATATTTCAACAGAGGTGTTAAAAATCCTTTAAATAATTCCTTATATATCCTTAGGAACATTCAAAATATATCTAAAACCCCAGTATACAAGGATCGTTAACACAAAGGCCCGCCCCATAGCGGACGGGCCTTCCTAAAATTGAATAACAAAGAGGTTGAACGTTACATTATTATAAGAGCTGATCGGCCTCCGTATATCCTGCACCCTGTGCATCAGCAACGGCTTTATAGGTAATGCTACCCTTATACGTGTTCAAACCTTTCTTAAGGGCCGCATCAGCCTTCATCGCATCTACCGCACCCATATCGGCTATCCTTTGGGCATAGGGTAGCGTAGCGTTTGTAAGGGCAAAAGTCGCCGTCCTCGGAACGGCCCCGGGGATATTAGGCACGGCATAATGAAGTATACCATGTTTTACGAAGGTGGGCTCCGCATGGCTTGTTACTCTGTCAATAGTCATAACTGTGCCACCCTGGTCAATTGCAACGTCTACTATAGCACCGCCGGGGTTCATACTTTTTACCATATCTTCAGATACTAGCTTAGGCGCCTTAGAACCGGGAATCAGTACTGCCCCTATAAGAAGATCAGCACCCTTAAGGGCTTCGGCTATATTGAAGCTATTAGAAATTAGATTTTTAATTTTGTTTCCGAATATGTCGTTAAGATAGGCAAGCCTTTTTATGCTTATATCCAATACTGTTACATCGGCGCCAAGGCCTACAGCCATTTTAGCGGCATTTGCCCCGACATTACCGCCACCGGTTATTACCACCCTAGCGGGGGCAACACCGGATACGCCGCCAAGGAGCATACCCCTCCCCCCGGATAGTTTCTCCAATAGCCTTGCACCTATTTGAACGGCCATCCTCCCCGCTACCTCGCTCATCGGCGCTAAAAGGGGGAGGGATCTATCCTCAAGTTGTACCGTTTCATAGGCAATCCCCGTTATATCCTTTTCTAGCATTACTTTTGTAAGCTCCGGTTCCGCTGCCAGATGTAAATAAGTAAACAAGGTCTGGCCTTCCTTCATCAAATCATATTCCGCCGGTATAGGTTCCTTTACCTTCATTATCATATCCGATTGTTCGTATACCTTAGCGGGGCTCTCCAGCATAGTCGCCCCCGCTGATGCATACTCCTCATCTGTAATGCTGCTTCCGTCACCGGCACCCTTTTCGATAAGGACTTTATGCCCTGTCTTTACAAAGGCTTCAACTCCGGCTGGTGTAATGGCCACCCTGTTTTCACCTGCTTTGATTTCCTTTGGTACCCCGATAATCATAAAATACACCCCTTCATAATTATTTTATCCCTGGATGATATATAACTTAACCTATCTGTTATATATCATCCATTAACTTTATTCGCTATTTTTTCCCATACTCCTTTATTTGTTGCAAACTTTATTAATTAGAAAACAGTTTAATAAATATTGGAGTCACGTATCCCTCTACTAAAGAACCGATGAACAATAGTGTAAGGGATATTAGAACGTTAAAAGAATACACCGCTAATCCATTGGTAAATTTCTTTTTCAGTTGGGCCTTTCTCCTCCTGAACATTGATACGGAAAAGGAAATGCCTAATACCCCGGCAAACAATATACCTGGTACTATAAACAAATTCTGTGGTAATACCGCGGCTAGGGCAAACAAAAAACCCTTAAACCCCATACCCTCCACTAAAAAGCTTACGGAAAACCCTATTATAAAACCCTTTATTGCAACTACCATCAGAATCAGGGGTACCCCTATAACGGTGATCCCTAAGAGCCAGATAAAAAACACGAATTGGGAATTATTTAGAAGGGATTGTTTGAACACGAAGGCGGATTGTACTGGTTCTTTGTCTAAAATGCTGAAAAAGTTTTGGAAATAGGCTATCAACTCCTCCTTCTGAGCCAGGGACAACGCATCTACGGTGAAAGCTCCTGCGGCTATACCTGCTATGAAGAAAACCAGTACCAAGGAATAGGATGCTATATTGTCCTTTAGTTGTTTTTCTATAATTTTCTTTATAATCATCCCCAGAGAACCCCCTACCGGATAAAACCTATGCACTAATAACACTTCAATAAATGTTATGCACCTTTGTCCCCCTTTATGTCATATCCTTTATGCGAATAAAAAGGGAACGCCTTAATATTCCTCGGCGTCCCTCACCACGTACCGAAAACGATATCGGGTTTGGCTTTATAGATAACCCTCGCCAACAATCATCGCCGCTGCGCCAATGCTCAAGAAAAAGTCCCTATCCTCCCCGGGGCCCCTACCCATCGTTGTAACTTTCAGGTTATACCTTTCCATGGCATTAAACACCTTATCCCCTTTACTAAACATAATAGTATGTTTATTTATAACACCGCTATCCCTAACCTGTTTTTCGATATAGTCCGCTTTTTCTTTGTTGAGGTTAGGTAACGGCACTATAGCCTTAGTCTTTGTAATATTCCCTAACACCCTAAGGGAATGGTGACTTATACCTTTATGCCTTATCCTGTTATCGGCAAAGCTGATCCTTACCGCTGCAAGGGCAATCCCATCTAATGTATGTATACCGTCTATAATATAACCCTGTTCTATACTCGAAAACCCGTATGCCGTACCGGTCCCCACTACCCCGGGCCCAGGCCCCACTATTACGAGATCACAGCCCGCTACCCGGGCTGCGGCGATTATGCCCGTATAAAAATTAACCGCCTCAAAATCGCCACCGAAGGCATTGCCGGAGGTTATTGTTACATCCACGAGGCCTATTCCTTTAAGGATTGCAACCATTTTACTAAGGCCTATGGGCAACGCCGCTGTATCTGTCATAACATAGCCTATCCTTGTATCGGGCCACTCGTTTTTTATAGTTGCACAAAGGGGTGCTAACATACTATGTAATGGTATCGTTATCACCGGTTTATTTCCCAGACCGTTAAAATCATTTATCTCCCCGTGGTGATCACTTTGTGGCTCTTCAATGGCTAGGCATTTTATCTGCATAGGCGTGTACCTTAGTTTCATAATATGCCCGGGACCCGTTAGGTCATAGGTCCTATTGTTATAGTTAACAATTACAAAGTGATATCCCCCGGTTCCTAGCCCGAGGTACTCCGCCGTAGTATTCAAAAGCACCCTGTCCCCTTTATTTACGGGCCCCGTTAGGTTTTTATAGACGATGGCCCTTGATATTGAATCCTCCGTATCCACGCTAATCTCTTGTAAATCCTCCCTTTCCGTCAGAATATCGATGACCATGCCTTCCCTAGCCCTTATCATCAAATATGATCACATCCCCCGTTGCCTAAATCATCTATATATCGCAAAACCTTGTTGTTACGTATAAATTCGGTAAAGGAATACATTTCCGAGATAATATGTAGCACGGCCAGTATTATTACCGCCATTGTTTTAGCTAAAGGGTTTAAACCATAACAATAATAAAGACCGATACCGGCACCTATTCCATTGGCACCGGCATCCCCCATCATACCCTCACGTTTCATCTCGTAAGGGAGATATGCAACGATGCCGCCGGCTAAGGGGCATAGCATAGCCCAGTATTCGTTAAAAGATGAAATACAAAAGGGCATGCTCCAGGCTAAGAAGAAAACTTTTATTGCCCTGCCGGGCCTTAAATCCAGTAGATTAAAAAAATTTGTAAAGAGCATAAACAATAAACTGTTCAAGGACCTTTCAAAAAAATCGGTAGAAAGCTCCATGGAAATAATAAGGGCCACAACCCCCGCCATAATGGCTTTAAAACTTCCAGTAGTAAGCCTGCCCCGTAATAGGTGCCCTAAATGTCCCTTAAGGCCCTTTATTGAGCCGTCACACAAAATATCGTCCAATATACCCGCAAAGGACATCACCGTGATCCCCAGGACAACAAATAATAGTGGCCCTTTCTCCGTGGTTACCGTCAGCATAAGTACAGTGCTGCCTATTAAAGTTGGCGGCAAAAACCCAATACCCATCCCATTGACTATAACCTTACCTAAATAGTTTCTCCTAAGGATACCGTATCCTTCGAGTTTTTGTTTTGTATAAGGTATAATGATAAAAGCAACGACCGTAGCTACGATAAAGCTCCCTATCATAATTTCATATTCCTGCCTTCCTTTATACAGAACTTAAAAATATCGTAAAATTGTCTGCCTCGATGTATAACCCCACCCAGGCTCCTTGTACTCTCCCTGTGGGACATATCTACCGGCACTTCCACAACTCTATAGCCCAGCCTTAACGTTTTTATGTTAATCCCTACTTCCGCGGCGAAACCCTCGGGTATCGGAACAATATCCCTTAATACCTCCTGTTTTATGGCCCTTTGTCCCGATAGACTCGCCCTAAGCCTTTTACCGGTATTCTTATAAACGAGTCTGTTAGCAACACCCTTTACGATGCCTAGGCCCCCTTTACGGGTAGGCGGCGGCAAAACGCCGATCGTCATGTCTGCATACCCCGCCAATATCGGTTCCACTAAATTTCGTAATTCCACGGCGCTTTTGCCTATATCCCCGTCTAGGAAAACCGTTATATCGGAACAAATGTTTGCTATGCCTATATTAAGCGCCCGGCCTTTACCCCTATTGATCTCCGATTTTATTACCTTGGCGCCGGCACGGCGCGCCATTTGTGCAGTTTTGTCCGTGGAACCGTCATCGATTACTAAAATCCTGTCTACGATACCCGCCGCTTTAACACCGCAAAGGGTACCCGTTATGTAGGCCTCTTCATTGTAGGCCGGTATCAATACCGCAATCTGTACGCCCATATCCAAAACCTCCTACATTCCTTCGTTGTTGCCGGGGATTAAAGAATTTGCGGTACCCTTAATGCCGAAATGTCCCCTATAGCCCTGTAACACTTTAACCAATGAATACTGCCCGATTACATCGTCAATATTGTCGATAGAAGGTATGTCCGCATCGGCATAAGCCTTTATATACGACATCTCACAATCGGCCTTTTCCGTGCCGGCCAGCGGGATATTATATCCCTTTATCGTTTCTATAAACGATGCAATCCGTTCATGTTCTAATTCCGGAGTTCGATCATCCTTTTCGTACCCTTGGTATAGTATAATGAAGTTTGTCCATTCGTTATATTCGCCGTTTACGTCAATGACGCCGTAACCCTTTAAATCCTTTACAAATTCTTCGTTCCCGCCGGTCAATATTGCACGTACAAGATTTTTTGTGACGGTACATTCCTCTATAGGTTCCCCGGCCTCGATAACCTTTTCTAAGTAACTCGGTATATTGTTTGTCTTAAGATATGTAACCGATGTAATATCCGCACCGGCATGAACCAAAAGTTCCGTCATCGGGTTATCCGATACCACGTCACAAAGCTGTATAATCGCTACCCGCATACCTGAAAGGCTATTTTCGATAAGGGTATCTAACAACCGTTCCGCTAAGTACCTGTACCTTTGCAGCTCCTTTTCCTTCGTATGAACAATGGATTCTATGTATATACCCTCCCGTTTAAGGTCTATGAACCTTTGTTCTAACTCACTTATAAGACCCTGTTGTTGTTCCACAAATATCTCCTGCCCGTCTAGGGTAAACCCAATGAATATACCTATGCCGAGGGCTAAAAATATTGAGGCGGCCATTAAAAAACAATATCTAAGGTTGATGATACCGTTTCGCTCCTTTCGTCTAATAGCTTTTAATCGTTAAACCCATTCCTACATTCTACAGGACATAAAACTCTAATCCGCACACCTCGACTTGATTCACAGGCCGAGGGTCAACCTTAACCTAATAGTAAAAAGTCTAAGGAACTGTTTCAAAAACGGTGATGTTCCCCCTGCAATCATCATAGGTATCATAGCCGCTAGGATAAGTCCTACTATATACTTTGCTTTAATGTCCTCTCTGTATAGTTTATTTACACCCTTTGCATCAACGAGCCTATCCCCTATCTTAAGTCGGGTTAAAAATGTGCTACCCATGCCTTTCCTTCCCTTTTCGAGGAAATCTATCATACTTGAATGTGCGCCTACGGCCACGATTAATTCCGCACCCTTTTCATAGGCCAGCAGTAACGCTACATCCTCGCTGGTACCGGGGCAGGCTAAAACCCTCGCTCTAAGGCCTAAACGCTCTATCCTTGCTATGCCCGGTGCACTGCCGTCTAAGTACCCGTGCACGATTATTTGCCCGCACCTTTTTAATGCTCTATCGCTTACGCTATCCATGTCCCCTATTATTATGTCCGGTACCAGGCCAAATTCTAATAATGCATCGCCGCCCCCGTCCACGCCTACGAGTACCGGTTGTACTTCCTTTATATAGGAATGTATTATATTTAAATCTCGTCTGTAGTCCTTGCCCCTTATTACCACTAAGGCATGCCTTTTTCGAAAATCTACCTTAATCCCATCGAAGGCGAGTTTCCCCAGTATAAAGCCCTTTTCCCTTTTTGCGTACTCCATCGTATTTTCTATGAATCCATCGAGGACGGTTTCAAGGTTATTGCGGGCTGAAAGCATCTCTTTTTCAACTTTAGCCGCATCTAATATTTGACCTGTTGCTATGGTTTTTCCGTCTAAATAAACCCTGTTACCCCTTATTTCTAATACATCGCCGTCCTTTACACGTTCTAAAATCCCCGCCCCCGTATCATCTATCAAAGGGATGCCCTCTTTACATAAAAGCCTCGGCCCAAGATTCGGGTATATTCCACTTATTGAAGCTTCAGCATTTATTACAGCCTTAACCCCTGCTTCAATAAGGGAGATGGCTCCTAGCTCGTCTAGATCCCTATGACATATCACGCCGATCTGACCGGGACCTATGCGCCGCACGAGGTTTTTTGTACTTTTATCTACTATCGTCGTAGATTTTATATACATTTATTAAATACACCAGCCTTTGTTATAGCGCTCCCTGTGTTTATTATTTGTTATTTTGCCAATAAAAATTGCCCCTTTTAGGGACAATTTTTATTTCCTATCGTTTTATATATCATTTTTTCTTAAGTTTAGCCCAGGTATCCTTAAGGGATACGATTCGATTAAAGACCAATCCCCCGGTTTTTAAGTCATCCTTGTCCACGTAGAAATATCCGTGCCTTAAAAACTGGTACCTGTTACCATGCTCGGCCCTCCCTAGACACGGTTCCATTTTGCAGCCCGTTAAACATTGTATGGAATCGGTCCTTACCTTATCTATAAAGTGTACTCCCTCTTCACTTTCCGGATCCCTTTCATCAAACAAAGACTCGTAAAGGTTAACTTTCGCATCTAGGGCATGGGGTGCTGAAACCCAATGTAGCGTGCCCCTTACTCTGCGTTTACCCGCCGGGCCGCCGGCCTTTGTATCGGGATCATAGACACAATGTACCTCCGTTATCTCCCCCGTTTTTTCATCCTTAACAAAGCCAGTACATTTTATTATGTATGCGTCCTTTAGCCTAACTTCTTTGCCGGGAAAGAGTCTAAAATACTTCGGCGGCGGTACCTCACGAAAATCGTCCCTTTCGATATAAAGTTCCCTGGTAAAGGGTAATTCCCTAGAACCTAGTTCCGGATTTTCCGGGTTATATTCAACCTTAAAATATTCTACCTCACCCTTAGGATAGTTCTGTATTATGAGCTTTATAGGGTCCAAAACGCCCATCACCCTTGGGACCTTAGGTTTAAGGTCCTCTCTTATACAATGTTCTAACAACGCTATATCTATGATGCTTTCGTTCTTTGCAACGCCTATCCTGTTACAAAAATCCCTAAGGGCTTCCGGTGTATAACCCCGCCGTCTAAGGCCCGATATAGTCGGCATCCGTGGATCGTTCCAGCCGTCTACATAACCTTCATCCACTAGTTTTTTTAACTTACGCTTACTCATAAGGGTATTTGTCAAGTTCAACCTTGCGAATTCTATTTGTTTAGGGTGTACATCGGGGTTAACATTTTTTATAACCCAATCGTATAGCGGACGGTGGTTCTCAAACTCTACGGTACATATTGAATGGGTTATACCCTCGATTGCATCGGACAGGGGGTGCGCGTAATCGTACATCGGGTATATGCACCATGTATTACCGGTCCTATGATGGGGGATGCGCATTATTCTGTATAACACCGGATCCCTTAAATTCAAATTAGGCGATGCCATATCAATTTTTGCCCGTAGTACCCGTGCCCCATCGGGAAACTCCCCAGCTCGCATCCTTTGGAACAGATTAAGGTTTTCATCTACCGATCGTTCACGATAAGGGCTTTCTTTACCCGGCGTAGTAAGCGTCCCCCTGTATTCCCTTATGCTCTCCACACTTAGATCGCATACATAGGCTTTACCTAACTCTATTAGTATCAATGCGTACTGATATAATTGTTCGAAATAATCCGAGGCATAGTACTCACGGTCACCCCAATCAAACCCGAGCCAACGCACATCCTCCTTTATAGAATCCACGTACTCTATCTCTTCCTTCGAGGGGTCGGTATCATCGAACCTTAAATTACAAAGTCCGTTGTTGTAACGTGCTAGCCCAAAATTAAGGCATATAGACTTCGCGTGGCCTATATGAAGGTACCCGTTGGGTTCGGGCGGGAACCGCGTATGTACGCGCCCGTCGTATACGCAGGTCTCGTTGTCTTCATCTATTATGTTTTGTATAAAATGCGTAGGTCTTTCGGCCTCTGTCATGTTTAAAAACCCTCCTTGAGATGTTAGTCCAAACCATCGCTCAACTTAAAGCTATAGCGGTATAAAATCCTAATCGTATCATAATATAGCCAAAACTCCGGCCCTATCTAACCGAAGTTTAATTTGTCGTATAATTTTGTTCCTATAACCTATTAGTAGAACGGCTACCCTTTATAAGGGCAACCTTTTCCGACTTTGAGAGCTTTTTTATACCGTACTCCCGTTTCATTGCCTCTTTTTTTGTATTGAAGACCTCTGTATATTTAAGATATACCGGCAGCCTCCCCCGTGTATATTTAGCGCCTTTACCCTCGTTATGCTCCTTTAACCTTCGCGCTGGTTCCGTCGTCCATCCGGTATACAGCGAACCGTCTTTACATTCCAATATATACACATGATACAATTTGACCGCCCCCCCTTAGCTCCATCCCTTTCAAAAAGTTTCCCTTGTTTCGTTGTTTACCATTATTATTGACAACCTATGCCCTTGGTATTATTATGATATTATGCCTTTGTGCCGTCAGCCTTTGTTCTGGGTTATAATTATATCTATAATTATAACATAGTAAAGTAAGTTTTGGGGGGGGAAAACACCATGCCGAACTTTACGGCCTTTGTATCATACGTATTAGTGAGCACCTTTACGCCGGGTCCCAACAATATAATGTCCATGTCCAATGCCAGTCGTTATGGTTTCAAAAAAAGCGTCATGTTCAATCTAGGTGTATTTTTCGGTTTCTTTCTTATAATGCTACTTAGTAGTCTGTTTAGCGTGGCCCTTTATAGCCTTATGCCCGCCATAAGACCAATTATAACGTTTATCGGCGCCCTCTATATACTGTGGCTTGCCTATAAGACGTACAGGAGCATACCTTCAGGTGTAAAAAACAATAAAAGACATACGAACACGCTGATCATGGGGCTGATCCTACAGTTCGTAAATCCGAAGGTCATATTATACGGGATTACCCTTGCATCTACATTTATAGTTCCCTATTACAAATCAATCCCGGTGCTTATAGGTTTTGGAACAGCCTTAGCCGCCACAGCCTTTATATCCACTTGTAGTTGGGGGCTCCTTGGTTCGGTGTTCCAAAGGTTCTTTTTAAAAAATGCACGCTTTGTGAATATTATAATGGCGCTTTTACTCGTCTACTGCGCTATATCGTTATTCTTATAGAGCCGTAGATCGTATTAAAAAAATACCCCGTTCGACTTCATAACAAACGGGGGCGTTCACTACAATTAACTTATGTTCTGGCGTAATCTGATCTTGTCCGCTATTATTGCAATAAATTCGGAATTAGTAGGCTTTCCTTTATCATTATGTATAGTATACCCGAAGAGATCATTTATCGTATCGATTCTACCCCTCCCCCAGGCTACTTCAATAGCGTGCCTTATGGCCCTTTCTACCCGGCTGGAAGTTGTATTGTACCTCTTAGCTATAGAAGGATACAATTCCTTTGTGACGGCGCTTAGCATTTCTATATCCATTACAACAGTCTTTATGGCCTCCCTGAGATAAAGGTAACCCTTTATATGGGCTGGAACCCCAATCTCATGTATTATGTTCGTTATTTCCACCTCAAGGGTTTGTCCCTCGGTAAAATACCTCTCCGGTTGGCCTCTCCTTTTAACGGCGATAGGCATTACGTTATCCCCGGATATTTGTCTAATTCTCCTTATGAATATCTGCATATCAAAGGGTTTAACGATATAATAGTCTACCCCCAGGGCCAATGCCCTTTGGGTTATTTTGTCCTGCCCTACGGCGGACAACACAATAATATTAGGCATCTTCTGTAGATCCATAGTGTTTAGCTTTTCCAATACGCCTAGCCCGTCTAAATGAGGCATTATAATATCTAACACCAATACATCCGGTTCATACTTTTTAACGTACCTAAGGGTTTCAAAACCGTCCTCCGCGGTGGCTACTAACTTGATATCCTTTTCCCTGCATAGGTATTCCCCCAGTATCTCACAAAATTCCTTGTTATCATCTGCAATCATCACCTTTATTTTGTTTTCGTCCAAAAGGGCCCCTCCTTTTTTTTTAATTTCTGGTTGACAAATACATATTCGACAAATGTAAAGTAAATCCTTCCAAAATATTATATTAATTTCCGTCATTTTGTAATAATATGTGATGTTAAACATGAAAAATCGAGTAAAATTAGAATATATTAACCCCCGAATACGGTGTCCTTCGCCATCCATTCTGCAAAAATTGCATAACCCCTGGTAGGATCGTTAACAAATACATGGGTTATTACCCCCACTAATTTACCGCCTTGTATTATAGGACTCCCGCTCATACCCTGTACAATGCCGCCCGTCGTACTTAAAAGTTTGTTATCCGTAATCTTTATAACCATACTTTTTGGCGCGGGATTATGTTGATTGGAGACTTTTTGTATAACTATTGAATACCTTTCAATCTTTTTGTCCACGGTGGTCAACATATAAGCGGGGCCTTCCTGTACCTCATGGTAAAGCGCTAGGGGTATAGGCTCTTCGTAGTATTCGTTCTTTATAGTTTTGCACAACGTTCCAAATATACCGAATTCAGTATTTTTTTGAATATCTCCGAGCTTATTCTGCTCCTCAAAAAAGATACCGCGTATCTCGCCGGGCTTACTACGTTCACCTTTTTGTATCGCTGCAATCCTGGATTCTAAAATCTCTCCTTCACCAATGGATAGCATAAGCCCCGTGTCAACATCTGTTATGGCATGGCCTAGGGCACCGAATAATCCTGTACCGGGGTAATAAAAGCTCAATGTACCGACGCCTGCAGTTTTATCGCGTACCCAGGCCCCTATTCTGTATTTTCCGTCCTTTTTATCCTTTAAAGGATTAACGTTCTTTATAAGATCCTTCCCCCCACGTTTTATTTTTATCTGGGCTACCCTACCCCTACATTCGTTCAAAAGTTGTATTACATGATCCGCATCCCTCACCTTTATGTCGTTTATACTAATTATCGAATCCCCGACGGATAACCCCGCCTCTGTAGCGGGATTATGCGTCCTTCCGTCTAATGCCGTAAAATCCGCTAGAGCCACCACTAGCACGCCCTGGGTATAAAGCTTTACGCCAATGGATTGTCCGCCGGGTATAACTTTTACCGGTGAAATAACCGATACTATCATCTTTTTAATGGGTACAAGGCCAAACAGCTTAAACTCTAAGGTTTTGTTGCCCGTGTCCGATGTTTCTATTTGGAAGGATTTTTTATTGTCTATGCCAATCTTCCCGGTGGTCACCTCCATGCCCTCTATTTTTGATATACCTTCGTCCTCGGTAGTGATAAGGGCGCCGAAGGGTAGGTTTAAGTTTAATCGTTTCTTCTCCCCTTTTATGACCATATACTCGTCGGGCATTAGAAACACTTGATATATTTCAAATAAAATAGCCGTACAGGCTATACCAATAGCTAACATGATTACCATAAGGGCCGCTTTGTATCTTCGTTGCAAACTTTATCACGCTCCTAGGTAAGAAACCCTCCTTTTCTCCTTCTTTTACGTCAATAACGCGTTAACCGTCTCTATGTTTTCGGTTTTTATAAAAAATAATGTTTTCTTATGTTAAGTTAACCCCTTAAAAAACTATTTATGCTACAAAAATATTGTGTTTAGAGCAGTTTTTTTGAAAAAAAAAGCGCTATATTGCGCTATTTTTTAAATCCTTCGCCATTTTAAGCATTTCTTCTGAATGTTTAATCGTAAGATCCGTCACCTTCGTACCACTTAGAAGCCTTGCCAGTTCCAAAATCCTATCCCTATTTTTCAAAAGTTTAAGGTTTGTATAGGTATGCCCGTCCCTTTCTTCCTTACTGATGAGATAATGATTATCCGCCATCGCTGCTATCTGTGGGAGATGTGTCACGCATAGTACCTGATGCCTCTTTGCAACATAGGCGAGCTGTTGTGCCACCACCTGGGCGGTTCTGCCGCTAATCCCCGCATCTATTTCATCAAATATAAGGGTCGGTATACCATCTATATTTGCCAGGTTAGTCTTTATCGCCAACATAATCCTTGACATTTCGCCGCCGGATACTATTCTTCTTAAGGGCTTAAGGGGCTCGCCAAGGTTCGCGCTAAACATAAATTCGACGGCGTCTACACCCTTAGCAGTAAAATCCTTTGTTTTATTTATACACACCTCGAATTTACCATTTGTCATGCCCAGTTTAGCGATTTGTGATGTAACCTTTTGCGCTAGTACATCCGCCGCTTCTCTTCGTAGTCTACTTAGTACGTCACATTCCTTTTTAAGCTCTGAATCGGCCTTATTTATATCCTTTATCAGCTCACGCTGATCTTTTTGACTGTTTTTCAGCCTATTGAGTTCTTCGACCCTTTGGCGGTGATATTCCAATATTTCTTCCACCGTTCCGCCGTACTTGCGCTTTAAGTCATTTATAAGGCTAAGCCTTTCCTCTATAATATTTAATCCCTTCGGGTCGACCTCGAAACCGTCTAAATAGGCTTCCATTTCCCGTAACGTCTCCCTTAGCAGTATACAGGAGGATTCTATTACGTCGTGAAAGTTTTTTATCTTTTCATCAAGCTCCGTAAAGGGGGCTATAAGCTGTATAGCCTGGCCTAGGCCGTCAACGGCACCCGGAAGCGTTATGTTTTCCTCGCCATAGAGCAGTTGATAGGCCTGGCCCATACTTTGAAATATATTTTCGGCATTAGCTAGGACATCCCTTCGCCGAATCAATTCTTCCTCTTCACCTACTTCGAGCCTGGCTTTTTCTATCTCGTCAACTTGATAGGCAAAAAGGTTTAAATTTCTCTCCCTCTCTATTTCATTGCTCTCTATTTCCTTTAACTTTTTTCTTAAATTAAGTAATTTTTTATATTTAGAGGCGACCTTTTCACTTTGTTTCAATAGCCCCGGGCCGCCAAATTGGTCCAATACCTCTATATGATTTGGTACGTCTAACAACGATTGATGTTGATGCTGGCCGTGTATATCTATCATGTACCGACTCAATTCCCTTACTTTGGAAAGGGGTACCGGTCTACCATTTATCCGGCTAACGCTTCTGCCCGCCCTTATTTCCCTACCGAGCACCAAAGTTTTATCCTGTTCCGGTTCTAAATCCAACCGTTGTAATACATTATCGAAATCCTTTATACTCTCCCATACAAAAAGGGCCTCCACCATAGCCTTTTTTGCCCCCGTGCGCACTATATCGGTATCCGCCCTTTCGCCTAGAACCATATTTACTGCATCTATGATAATGGATTTACCCGCCCCGGTTTCGCCGGTTAATACGTTTAACCCTTTTTCCAGGTCAAGTCGTATATTATCTATCAGTGCAAAATCGGAAATATTAAGCTCCAGCAGCATACATCACTGACCCCCATTTCTACACTATAAATTTTCTCAACCTTTTCATCGTTTCTATAGCCTTATCCTCACTTCTAACTAATACGAATATTGTATCATCTCCGGCTATTGTGCCGACGATGTCCCGCCATGCCAGGGCATCAATAGCCGCGGCGGAACCCTGGGCTGCTCCGGGTATTGTTTTCATTACCACAATATTTGCTGCATAATCAACCTCTAACACGGATTCTTTAAAAACTTTAACGTGCCTATTCGCCAGTTCGTTGTTTCGAGGTTTTATAGTTGCATACTTATAATTACCGGAATTACCAAGGGTTTTTATTAGACGCAGCTCCTTGATATCCCTTGACACCGTTGCCTGGGTTATATTGTACCCGCAATTTTTTAATTCTTCGGCTAGCTCCTCCTGAGTCTCTATTTCCTTTTTACCGATGAGTTCCAAGATCTTATTATGCCGCCCATGTTTCATCCGCGAACCTCCTTAAAATACTTCTATCAACTTCTTTCGTCCATTTTCGTCCTTAATACGTCGTAGAAGTTTTTATCCCTTAATTTTATCATTTTCGCCGCGAACTCTGATTTGCGTACAATGATTACATCCCCCTCGTTCAACCTATAACCCTGTTGGCCGTCAATAGTAAGCATAACATCGTTTTTGCCCCCGACGACCTCTACCTTTACCTTTTCTTCCTGGGATATTACTATGGATCTTGAGCTCATTATGTGGGGGCTTATAGGTGTTATTACCATACCTTTGACCTCGGGGCTCAGGATAGGCCCCCCTGCGGAAAGGGAATAGGCTGTAGAACCCGTGGGACTGGAAACGATTAGCCCGTCCGCCGAATACGTCTCTATGTAACTATTATTTATATAGGTTTTTAACCTAATAATTCTGGAAAAGGAACCCTTAGATATCACTATATCGTTAAGGGCCTGAAAACTATCCGAAATCATGTTATTTTTTACTACTATGGCTTCTAGCATAAGCTTTTCTTCTATCCGATATTCACCCTTTTTTATCTTTTCTAAACCTTCAAACATATTATCCTGCTCAAATTCCGTCAGAAAGCCTAAATGCCCGAGGTTTATACCTAGTATCGGTGTCTTATGCCATATAACCTGTCTTGCAACAGAGAGCAATGTTCCGTCGCCACCTAACACGATTATAAAATCCGAATCCTTATATATATCCGAAGAAGCCTCGGCCAGATCCAACCTCTCGCTTTCCCTGGCCGTTATCTCATTTAACAGCACCTTAATGTTTTGATCCTCTAACCATTTTATTAGCCCTTTTGTTACATCCACGCTACTAGCCTTTTGAAGGTTCGGGATAATACCAATAGTATCGAATCCTATAACCCTTTCCTCCATATCGTTTATAACCCCTTTCCTATATTAGGTTATTCTACATAAACTTTTAATTTCCTCCACGATCAAATGAGGATGCTGTGGGATTCTTTAATTGTTTCCGTTATGCTATTCCTTATGTGTATATTATCCCCTTTTAGATTATCCTGCCCCGATGCATAAATAAAATATTCGATATTGCCACCGGCACCGGTTATCGGTGAATGGGTTATACCCTTTACATTAAGGCCCATTTCATCAATAAAATCGTATATTTTAAACACTACTTCTTCGTGTACCGAAGGATCCTTTATTATTCCTTTTCGGCCTACTTTTTCGCGGCCTGCTTCAAATTGGGGCTTTATAAGCGCTATTATTTTACCGTAGGGTCTTAGCAATGATTTCGCTACGGGTAATACCAGCGTAAGGGAGATAAATGACACATCAATTGTTACGATATCACAGATTTCTCCGATATCCTCAGGGGTTACGTATCTTATATTTGTCCGATCCATGACCACGACCCTGGAATCTTTGCGTAACTTCCAATCAAGTTGCCCATATCCCACGTCTATTGCATATACCCTTGTCGCACCCCTTTTTAAGAGGCAATCGGTAAAACCGCCGGTCGAGGCACCGATATCCACGGCTTTATTGTCCGTCACATCTATTTTGAAGGTCTCTAACGCCCTTTCAAGTTTAAGACCACCCCTACTTACAAAGGGTACGACATCCTCCGTCATGATGATATCCGCATTCTCTTTTATCAAAGTTCCGGCTTTATCTATCTTCCTTCCGTCTACCGTTATAAGGCCTGCCATTATCGTGGCCTTAGCCTTCGCCCTACTCTCGCATAAACCCCTATCTACTAGAAGTATATCCAACCTTTTCTTTTTTGATGCCACCGGATCGTCCTCCCTCCGCCAATTCCAACAAATTATAATAAATCCCTTTATCGTCAAGGCCATAGGCACTATAGAGGCTCTTTGTATCACCGTAGGTAATAAACTCGTCCGGTAACCCGATAAGCTTTATTTTAATATCCATCGTATCAAGCCCCATCGAGTTTAATTGTTCTAATAGATAGCTGCCATAACCACCTCGTATAACGTTGTCCTCTAACACCGCAATTCTATCATAATCCTTTAATATGACCGAGAGCATTTCACTGTCTACGGGCTTAACAAACCGTGCATTTATAATCCCTGCATTTATACCTTTTTTCTCGAGTAGGTCCGCTACCCGACATGCCCTAGGTAGCATATTCCCAACGGCTATAATGCATAGCGTTTCGCCCTTTCTTACCACTTCTGATTTGCCCTTTACTACGGTACCGGGGGAATAACCTTTAACCTGCGGACCTTTGCCCCTCGGATATCTAATAGCCACCGGTCCATCGGCGTTCAGCGCATACTGCAACATATTCTTCATCTCGGCACAGCAACAGGGCGCAAGGACTTGTATGTTCGGTATATGGCTAAGATAAGACAGATCAAAGGCTCCATGATGCGTCGGGCCGTCATTGCCCACGATTCCGGCCCTGTCCACCGCGAACACCACCGGAAGGTTTTGTAAACATACATCGTGTACGACCTGATCATAGGCCCTTTGAAGGAAAGTTGAATATACGGCGAATACAGGCTTAAGGCCGCTCCTGGCAAGGCCCGCGGCATAAGTAACCGCATGTTGTTCCGCGATAGCTACATCGAAAAACCTATCCGGATAAGCCTTAGCGAAGGCGGAAAGCCCCGTCCCATCAACCATAGCCGCGGTGAGGGCTATAATACTTTGATCCTTTGCAGCCAGTTCAACCATACCCTCGCCGAAGGCCGCTGAAAAGCTTTGTCCATTCCCATTTACTATTATTTCGCCGGTTTCTTTATTAAAGCTACCTATACCGTGGAAAGTGGCAGGGTTGTCCAAGGCCGGGCGATAGCCTTTACCTTTTTGTGTTACAACATGGATGAGCACTGGTCCTTTGAGTTTTTTCGCCCTAGTAAGCACGTCTTTAATAAGGGGCAGATCATGTCCGTCTATAGGCCCTAGATATGTAAAGCCTAGCTCCTCAAAAAGCATGCTTGGTACTAGGAAATATTTAATGCTATCCTTCGCCTTTTCCGCAACCTTTGCCACGCTATCCCCGACAGCAGGTATTCTTTTAATAATACCTTCAATATCTTCCTTTACTTTGAAATACTTCGGATGTGTCCTCATCCTGCTTAAATACCTTGAAAGGCTGCCTACATTCCTTGAAATGGACATTTCATTTTCGTTGAGTATCACCGTCATATCCTTCTGTAGATGCCCGGCATGGTTTAATGCCTCGAAGGCCATGCCTCCGGTCATAGCACCGTCACCTATAACAGCTATCACCGAATAATCTTCGTTTTTGAGATCCCTCGCCGCGGCAAATCCTAAGGCCGCTGAGATGGATGTACTGCTATGGCCCGTCCCAAATGCATCGTGGGGGCTTTCGTCAATGTGCGGAAACCCCGAGATGCCACCGAATTGCCTAAGGGAATCAAAAGCCTCGTATCTACCGGTTAACAATTTATGAACGTAGCTCTGATGACCCACATCCCATATAATTTTATCCCGGGGGCTTGAATATATACTATGGAGTGCGATGCTTAATTCCACTACGCCAAGGTTAGACGCGAGGTGGCCCCCTACTTTAGATACCGTATCTATTATTGTATGGCGTATCTCCCTGGCGAGGGCTTTTTGTTGCATATCCGTTAATTTTTTTAAACTTTCAGGTCCCTGCAGGCTTTCCAGTATTTCATACATTCTAAATTTGCCTTCTTCACGCTTTTTTATCATTACCTATCACCCTTATCCTTGTCCTTTTATAAAGCGCGTACAATGCCTTCCCGGTTTTATACGTAATATCGCTTGACTTTTTTATGGCGATATTCTTACAGACAGCCTTACCCCCTACGGTTATAGCCGCTATAACGCTACTTAAGAGTACACTAAAAAGGGCCCCTTTAACGGCAAACTGTGCCACTATTATCGCCCCCGTCGCACCGCTTATTATACCGCATATATCACCTACGACATCATTACAAAAATTAGTCACCGCACCGGCGTTCCTATGAAGTTGTACCGCTTCCTTGGCCCCGGGTATCTTTTGAGCCGCCATACCATTTAAGGGCTTAATGTCCGATGCCGCCACGGCTATACCTATTGTATCAAAAATAACTCCTATTATAATAATCGTGATGAGAATAAAACAGGCGATTATAAGATGTACGTTTCTGACGACCATCTCCGATAGAAAGCTAAAGGTCAACGCAAGCAAAAATGTCCATAACGTTATAAATATTACCCATCGGTCTTTACGCTTTTTTTTATTTTTCTCCCTAAGGCCCAATATCCTTCCCCCGTTTTCCCAATGTTTTCATCCCCTAGGATCAACTGTTTAATTATTCCACTAGAAACGATAAATACATATACTAAAATTATAGCATAATAAGCATGTATAAGGGATAATGAAAAAGCTGATAGTAGCAACTATCAGCGAAATGCTTTCCGGTGGCAGCATAATGAGTAAATTTTGCAGCTTAGGTCCAGCAGGGTTTCCCAGACGGATACAAACCCGTCGCCGAGTCCGCGGTTTCCCTTTAAATCCGGCTCTATTCCGTTGCCGATAAATAGGGCTGGATTACCACTTAGTCCGCACTCTAATCCCCAAAATGCTTCTATTTTTGAACAGTCTAGGGGTTTTCCCCAACATCGCTCCCGTTCCCTAGCCTCTTTTGCAAAATAGATTTCGAAAGCATTGGCATCCCCCAAAGGGCCCTTCGGGTTACGCCTGACAATCATCCGCCTATTCCACTCAAGGCAGGCTACGCTACAATTTTTGATTGTAGGTTATTACCCAATTCCCCTGTTCCGGCTTTGGGTCTCCACAGAGGGAGGGTCAACGCCTGCATGCCATTGCAGATCGCCCCGGCCTCTTTACTCCCTGAAAAAGCCCCCGACTGGGCGTCGAAAGCCAATCCAAGGAACTTCATCGATATGCCCTATGACGGATTTTTAGCCCCGCCTTCAGAAACGGAACCTTTGACTAGAATACTGCGCCACCGATTATGAGAACATTATAACATGAGAATACTCTATCTTCAAATGCTATTAGGCCATAATATTTGCCATTATGATCCCTAAAATGCCGCCTATAATAACCTCCACCGGCGTGTGGCCTAACAGCTCCTTTAATCGTTCCTCTTTAAGCCCTTTATGTTCAGTTATATCCTTCAATATTATGTTCAAAACCTCCGCTTGTTTACCCGCAGCCCTTCGTATACCTGCAGCATCGTACATTACAACAAAGGCATAGGATATGGCTATTGCAAATA
Organism: uncultured Clostridiaceae bacterium; assembly: GCA_964508195.1. Lineage (GTDB taxonomy): Bacteria > Bacillota > Clostridia > Ch29 > Ch29 > JAAYEV01. Next base: position 4,116 of record CAZDSH010000014.1, on the reverse strand, counting down.
TCGGCGAATCCCAACCCTGTTGCCTTCCGATACCTGTTGATAAAGCCATTACGAAGGCGGAATGTGAACTAGGCATACCTCCGGAACCGACGAGTCTCCGGAAGTCAAATCTTTTATTGTACCACAGCTCAAAAAACACCTTACCCCCTTGGGCTATAGCCCAAGCTGTTAATGCAATTACTAAAACTTTGTTCGCCAGCACCTGAGATATGAATCCCAAGGGTCGCCCTCCTTTGTACTACAGTTTTCTGTCTACTAGGTACTCCGTTAACTGGGTCAAGAACCATGCCCTGTCCCCGAACCTTGTAAACCGTTCCTTCGTCCGTGTCGTTAGCCTTTGTACCATCGCCAGGGCACCATCTAAACCAAGTAATGCCACGCTAGTGGACTTATCCAGGGAGATGTCCCTCCCGGCATCTTTCCCCATCGTATCCCGATCACCTATAACGTCTAAAATATCATCCCTTATTTGGAATGCCAGCCCTAAATCCTCGCCGCAGTCCCGTATTATTTGCATTTCCGTATCATTACATCCGGCTACTAGGGCGCCGGCTACCAGGGAACTGCTTATAAGGGCGCCGGTCTTTTTTAGATACATTTCTTTTAAATCTCCAAATTCGATATCCTTACCCTCATACTCCAGATCCAGCACCTGACCGCCTATCATCCCGGTAACACCGGCAGCTTTGGCTATTACGCGTACAGCCCTAAGGCTATCCCCCCCGAAAGTCTCCATATCTAGCATCAGTTCAAAGGCACAGTTTAACAAACCATCACCGGCCAATATTGCAATCCCGTCACCAAATTTCTTATGATTAGTGGGTTTTCCCCTTCTAAAGTCATCGTTGTCCATAGCCGGTAGATCATCGTGTATTAAAGAATAGGTGTGTATCATTTCCACTGCACAGGCCAGGGGCATCGCTGCAAGGGGTTCGCCGTGTAACAATTCGCAACTGGATAATAAAAGTATGGGTCTTAACCTTTTCCCGCCAGCAAATAAGCTATATTTCATTGCATCGCATAGGATATCCGGTGTCTCATCATCGCCGCTTGCTATATATTTTCGTAGATAACTTTCAACCTGATCCTTCTTTTTATCGAGGTGTTCCTTAAAATTCAAATTCCTGATCCCCCTTCGATTCGAAATCAGTTTCCGCCCTATCGCCATCCTTATCCGCCATGATTAATTTTATCTTGCCCTCCGCCCTTTCAAGTTGTTCAGTAAGATATCGGTAAAGGGTTACCCCTTCTTCAAAAACCTCTAGGGATTTATCAAGATCCAGACCTCCGCCCTCTAGTAGGACGATTATCTCTTCCAACCGTTCCATAGACTTTTCAAAGCTAAGCCCCTTTTCCATATAAAGTTTACCCCCTTTTAACTTCCAATACGTTAACTCCAAGGGTCCCGTCCTTTAACAGTATATCCAAAGTGCTACCTTCGCTTGTATCTGTAACGGATTTTATTATTTTGCCCATAGCCTCATGTCGCACCACGGCATATCCTCTGTCAAGTACAGCTAATGGGTTCATTCCCTTCAATATGGCTATCTTTTTTTCGACGGTTTGTTCAAGGCCTCGTATATACGAACCTATAGCCTTTACAAGGCCCTCTTGCCCCTCGTCGACCCGTTGGCGCAATTGAATTATCCTATCCCGGGGCTGACGAAGGCCATAGCTATCCCTAATACGGTGCAACTTCAACCTTTCAAACTTTATTTGTTTATCCATCGCCGTTTTTATTCTACCCCGTATATCCCTAAGCCTCATATTTAGTGCCTTTATTTCCGGTACTACAAACTCCCCTGCGGCGGTAGGTGTCGGTGCCCTAAGATCCGCAACAAAATCCGCTATAGTAAAATCCGTTTGATGTCCCACTGCGGAGATAATAGGTATTTGCGATTCGAATATAGCCCGGGCAACTCCTTCATCGTTAAAGGCCCACAATTCCTCAATAGAGCCGCCGCCCCTGCCTATTATGATCACATCTACGGGTTCAGCTTTATTAAAGTAATAAATGCCGTTACAGATTTGTCCCGGGGCATTTTTGCCCTGTACAAGGGTATCATAAATGAAAAGTTGCGCTTTTCCCCATCTGCGGTTAATTGTTGTGATGATATCCCTTACTGCCGCGCCACCGGCGGAAGTAACTATACCGATCCTTTGTGGTATAAAGGGCAGTTTCTTTTTGTTGGCCTCATCGAAGTAACCCTTGCGCTCCAAGGACTTTTTTAGCTGTTCGAAGGCCTCATACAATTCGCCTAAACCGTCTTGGGACATCTCCCGTACGTAGAGCTGATACTGGCCGCTCCTTTCGTAGACGGAGATGCTCCCCATCGCTAACACATTCATGCCCTCCGCCGGTATAAAGGATAACCCCGAAGCGGCGTCCTTGAACATAACGCACCGCAGACGGCTGTTACTATCCTTTAACGAAAAATAAATATGGCCTGAACTATGCAACTTATAGTTGGAGACTTCGCCTTTAACTGTTATACCCGACAAAATCGGATCGGTTCTAAGGGTTTTCTTAATGTAGCTATTAACTTCCCCTACTGATAGAGCCCTTACTTTCATATATTAACCCTCTTTTCATTTTACATCCTATATTTCTTTATGCCTCTCAAAGGCTATAAGTGCTGCCCCTACTGCATTATCGCTGCAGTATTGTTTTTCCGGAAAATATAAATTATATTTAAGGTTTTCCTTTAAATATTTCTTTATATATGTATTGGAGCTTACTCCTCCAACCATGAGCGCATCCCGTAGCCCCAGGCGTCGGCAGGCTGTATCTATTATCCTGCTCAGACCATGGGCGATGCTTAGTATAACGGCCGTGGCAACATCATCCTTTTGCATGCCTGATTTTAATAGCCCCTTCGCACCGGTCTCCGGCCCGGAAAAGCTGATACTCGTCCCTTTAGTGAAGCACCGTAATTCCGCAACTGGATGTATGCCCCCGGGGGAATTGTCAACTAATTTTTCTAATTGCGGGCCGCTTGGGAAGGGAAGTCCCATTGCCACCCCTATTCGATCGATAAACTGTCCGGCACTTATATCCTGTGTACCGCCTACTTTTTTGATCGAGAACTTTGTACCCCGCCTTAGGGTCTCCAGAAGTTCTGTCGTGCCCCCTGAGACGTGGGCAGTTAAAAACCGTTCTGATCCGGGTCCCTTAGCGGACCATAATCCCGCCATCAGATGATTCTCCTGGTGCGTAGTTTCAAAAAAGGGTACACCCGCTACTGTAGCGGCTACCCGGGCGACGCTACTACCTACGGTAAATACCGGCATGTAAGAGTCCGCCACCGGCCTCGGCTTAACCGAAGCAGCTATCGCAACGGGTTTTATATCGCCCCATTGCGCAATGTTATTGCTGCCTAGCCTGTCTAAATTTTTAATATGTTGGAATACGCCCTCGGATTGGCGTAGCCCCTTTTTCCCTTGCCCTACGGAAAGCATCTCCCGCTCATCTAATATCAACCTTTTCTCGGCATCTATAACCGCTACCGAAGTTGTATAGCAGCTTGTATCAAACCCTACATAAGCATCCATAACTCCACCCCGCTATAGCTTGTACTCCCGTACGATACTTCCTAAAATACCGTTCACAAAAACGCCGGAGTCCGTATCACCAAACTTTTTAGCTAAGTCCACTGCCTCGTTAATCGATACTTTTACCGGTATATCGTCCCTATACATAATTTCATGTATAGCTATGCGCAGTACCGCAAGATCAACCCCGGGGATTCTATCTAGCGTCCAATTTTTAAGTTTTTCAGATATAAGTCTATCAATATCATGAAGGTTTTTAACAGTCCCCTCTATATTTTCTCTAAAAAACTTGATATCCTCTTTATTTAAAGGAAAATCTATTAAAAAATCTTCTATGAGCCCGGCATAATCTTCCTTGCGTAGTTCCACTTGGAAAAGGAACGAAACGGCTTGTTCCCTGGATTTTCTCCTGCCCATCCTTAAAACCTCCTATCTCTGTCACGACCAAAAGCAATAATGCTATTATAACCAATAGGCTTATCAATCTACACCCTATAACCTAAACCCCGAACTATATATAACGTGATAAAGACTTTACATCTTCTAGCGTGTCATCCTGAGCGT
>CAZDSH010000013.1:0-37811 GCA_964508195.1 uncultured Clostridiaceae bacterium | reverse complement strand
CCACAAAGTTAGAATCATTCTAAGAATGTGGCAAACAAAACGTCCCCTTGCCACATTAATGTTAGAGGGTTTCCCATTTGCCGCATCTACCGCCCCAGCGGGCAGCCAGTTCGCCGTTTTGGTATATCTGAATGACCTCACACAGGTTAGGGCAGCCCTGACATTCAAAGCTGCTCGCTTCGTAGACGAATTCACTGGCATCGAAGCCCTTAAACTTTGTTCCTTTGACCTTCTTCGCATTATCCTTGGCAAGGATAGCAACCCCTATGGCCCCCATGACCAAAAAATGTTCGGGCACTAATATCTCATGGCCTAGGGCCCTTTCAAAGGCAGCCTTTATACCGACATTAGCCGCAACGCCCCCCTGGAATACGATAGTCGGTCTTATGTCTTTACCCTTACCGACATTGTTCAAGTAATTCCTTACAAGGGCCTCGCATAGGCCGGCTATTATATTTTCGGTAGAGTGCCCTAATTGCTGTTTATGTATCATATCGGATTCGGCGAATACCGAACATCGACCTGCAATCCTGACGGGGTTTTTGCTTTTAAGGGCTAATTTGCCAAAATTCTCTATAGGTATACCTAACCGGGCCGCCTGGTGGTCCAAAAACGAACCGGTACCCGCGGCACAGACGGTGTTCATGGCAAAATCCGTTACTATACCATTATCCAGTATTATTATTTTCGAATCCTGGCCCCCTATTTCGATTATAGTTTTCACGTCGGGCACCCTATAGGAGGCCGCTATTCCATGGGCAGTTATTTTGTTTTTCACTACATCCGCCCCTACAATAACCGAGGCGACTTCCCGGCCGCTACCCGTTACGCCTACCCCGCATATTTCGATATCCTCTTTAAGGGTAGGGGAGATTGCCCTAAGGCACTCCTGCAGCGTTTCGATGGGCCGACCGGCGGTGTCGGTGTATATGCTGGTCAGAAGGTTCAAATCATCGTCTACGACTATTAATTTTGTACTTACCGATCCCACATCTACTCCTAAGTAACCTTTCATGCGTAGGCCCCCCGTTTTTGTTTTCTTCTGTTTTGCATAAGATCCACAAAGGCTTCCAGCCTTGTCTTTATACCGGCTTTACCGGTCTGCTCATCAATAAATAAAGTTAATGCCGGTATATTGAGCTCCCTAGACATCCGCGCCATGATACTTTTAGATACGATTTCCGGGATACAGGTAAAGGGCGCCAACTGTATAACGCCGTCATAGCCATCCCTCGCATAGAGCACCGTATTACCTATACTTAATGTACCATGTCCGCCTACTAGTTCGCTTAGGTAAGGCTTGGCAGCTTTTTTTATATGTTCCTCCCCTTTGAAAAATGTATTATCCTTCGTCCAATCAGCGAGATATATGGAACGGCGGGCTAGGACACCCATATTTCCAAGGAGCCTTTGTATGTCAAAATTAGCCGCAGGCTCCAATACTACGTATATCTCCCCTATGATACCCACCTTTAACGGTTGGGCATCTTTATTTATTTTTATTGATCGCAGCTTCTGTATGCACGTATCCAGGGCCTCGGATATCTCCTTTTTCGTCCAGGCTCCGTCTATTATTTTATAACATTCTTCCATAATATTAGTGGTATTGTCCTTTTCTATTTCCCTGGGCCTTATTTCATAGGATAGGGCATCTATTTGGTCCAAAGCCTTTAGCTTTTGCCATGCACAGGACAGGGCATCCCATATAGCCAACAGCGAATTGCCCCGGGATATCTTATGAAGCCTTTTAATAAAGTCCGCGGTCCGTTTTTGTGGAGGCTCCAATACGACAAAATCAATGTCATAGCCTAAGGCCCTCAATATCTTTTCGTGTAATATTCCATAGTACCCGGCCCTACATGGGCCCATACCCCCTGAGGTTATTATCATTTCGGCCCCGCGCTTAATGGATTCTAAATAAGTGCCCAACAAAATCTTAAAGGGTATACATGCAAACTCCGGCGCGTAATGGGAGCCCAAGGACAAGGTCTTTTCGCTAGGTCTATAGGGCATTATCGCCTCATGTCCCAGCTTTTCTATTAATGTTTTAAAAGCAATTGGCGAAGAACCCATGTGGGGAAATGTGATTTTCAATTTACATCCCTCCGATATTTAAGCATGTCCACGAAGGCCTCGAGTCTCGTTAAAACTCCGGCATTGCCCGTGTGTTCGTCAAGGGATATACAGATATAGGGTACCGTTCTTTGTTTAGCCTCCAGTTCGATAAGTTTGCCCACTATGGAATCAGGGCCACAACCGAAGGCGGTGATATGTATTATTCCGTCTATGTTGCCATTGTTGATATAGTGTAGGGCACCCCTTACTACTTCGTTGCTGAAGGTCCAAAATAAGTCCTTCGGCAAACGTTTTCTCTGCCTTTTAAGGGCCTTTTTTGGAAGCATCTCAGTAGTAAATATCCGTACATCCATTTTGTACAGCTTCGATATGAGTCCGACGTTTACAAAGTCATCGTATAATAAATAGGGGTAGCCGACTACTGCCAGGGTAATAGGTTGTGACGAAAAGGTCGGACTATAATCCTCATCGGTAAGCAGTTCAAGGGTTTTTACGGGGTCTTGTTCCTTTGAAATATGTTTTTGATGCTGTAGCATTTGTTTTCGTGCCCGGCGAAAAGCTTTGGAAATGGTCCCCGGGCTTTGTTGTAACAAGGGTGCAAGCCGGTTGTATTCGCGGTTTCTTTTATTACGTCCCTCCCTAAGGTCTATACGAAAATCCAGTATAGGCGGTAGATCGGGTATCGAAGCTCTTACCATATCCGCAAGGCCTAAGAATTTCGGACAGTATGTAACGGACTTTTCGCCGGTCAGGTTAAGCAAGCGGGGTATGAATATAAAATCTACTCTATTCTTAAGATCATACACATGACCATGAAAGAGCTTTATCGGTATACAGGCATCGTTTACGGCATATTTAACGCCCTCATCTAAGATGAGTTTCGATGTTTTATTGGAATATACTACCTCACAGTTTAAGTATTCAAAAAATGCCCTCCAAAGGGGCAGATACGCATAATAGGTAAGGGTTCGGGGTATTCCTATTTTCATAATTAGCATCAATACCTTTCAGTTATTAATTGAGTCCGTTTACCTGCCCATCTGAATACTATTATAATCGAAATGCACATTAAAACCAATATGTACTAGGACTAAAATCCCCGGTTATTGTATCCCATGCACACGGATATCGTTATAATATCCGATCGTCCGCAGGAGTTTATCGCAGATAGGGGCAATTGTTTAATAATATAATATTCATAGGAGAATAATCTTATAAAGGGAATCTCAGTTTTTTGTAGAAATGTAATGTCAGCGTATATAAAGGCGCAAGCAATTATCTTTTAATTGACAGGTGGTGTTTTTTTATGAAAGGTGTATCAGTTATAATCCTCGCAGCGGGCAAAGGGGAGCGGATGAAATCTGGAATCCCTAAGGTATTGCACAAACTGTGCGGCAAAGAGATGATAAACCATGTTGTGGACAACGTTACGGGATTAGGCGCAGTACAAATAATAGTAGTAACGGGGTATAAACAGGATACGGTTAAAGCAGCATTAGGCGGCAAGGCAGAGACGGTCTGCCAACGCAAACAATTAGGCACCGGCCATGCTGTGATCCAGGCTATGCCCGCTATTTCTAAGGATACAAGGGATGTTTTGGTACTATGCGCGGATATGCCCCTAGTGAGCACGGGAACCCTCGAACGGCTTATAAAGCATCATAGGGACGGAAGTTATGGCATGACCGTGCTTACGGCCCAAAAGGATAATCCCGAACAATACGGCAGGATCCTAAGGGACGACACGGGCAATATAGCCGCTATAGTGGAGCACGATGATGCGGCACCTGAACAAAGGCGTATTCGTGAGATAAATTCCGGTATTTATTGTTTTAAAATAGAAGCACTAATAGAGGGAATAGGCAGCCTTAGGAACGATAATGCCCAGGGTGAGTATTATTTGACCGATATTGTTGAATTTTTAAAGGATAAAGGTATAATTATAGGGGGCTATAGACCCGATAACGAAGAGGAGATTATCGGTATAAATACGAAATACCAGCTTTCCCTCGTGCAAAATATAATGAACCGTAATAATTTAATAAAACTAATGGAAGAGGGCGTTATAATAGAGGACCCCGGCACTACCTATATAGAAAGCGCCGTTACGATAGGCGCCGACACTAGAATACTGCCGAGCACATATATCGAAGGCGATACAAAAATAGGACCGAAAAACGTAATAGGCCCCGGGGTGAGGATCCGCGATTGTATCATAGGCCACGGGAATGAGATTGAGTTTTCAGTGCTCAAAAGTAGCGATATAGGCAGCGGATGCACAATAGGCCCCTACGCGCATATAAGGCCCGGATGCAGTATAGAGGGCAAAAACAGGGTAGGGAATTTCGTAGAAGTGAAGAACTCCCGTCTGGAGAAGGGTTCCAAGGTAGCCCATCTAAGCTATATCGGCGACGGTGATGTAGGCGTGGGCGCAAATATAGGTTGCGGCGTAGTGTTCGTTAATTATGATGGCAAAAAGAAGCACAGAACGATAATAGAAGATGGTGCTTTTATAGGCTGTAACGTTAACCTTATTGCACCGGTGCGTATTAAAAAAGACGCCTATATTGCCGCCGGCTCCACTATAACAAAGGATGTTGAAGCGTATTGTCTCGCCATAGAACGGGGCAAACAAGTAGAGATAAAGGATTGGGTAAAAAGGAAAGGTCTTAAGTAATCATTGAACATTATGGGAGGTCTTAAAAGGATGGCGGCAAGGAAAACTATTAAACTGTTCACGGGTAATGCAAACCCCCAGCTAGCGAAGGAAATCTCTGAGAACATCGGTATACCCATGGGTAAGGCCGGGGTGGACAAGTTCTCCGACGGCGAAATAGCGATCAATATCGAGGAATCCGTTAGATGTGCCGATGTGTTCGTTATCCAGCCGGTCTGTCCGCCGGTTAATGATAATCTTATGGAGCTGTTAATCCTTATGGATGCCCTTAAAAGGGCCTCTGCTGATAGCATCACGGCTGTACTGCCCTACTATGGCTATGCAAGGCAGGATAGGAAGACTAAGGCAAGGGATCCTATTACCGCTAAGCTTGTGGCGGATTTGATTTCCACTGCCGGTGCCAACAGAATCCTTGCAATGGACTTACACGCAGCGCAAATACAGGGTTATTTCGATATACCCGTCGATCACCTTTTAGGGGCCCCTATTTTAGCGGAGCACTTTATAGAAAAGGACCTTAGGGATACGGTAGTGGTATCCCCGGATGTCGGGAGCGTTTCAAGGGCTAGGTACTTTGCCGATAGGTTGGATTTGCCCATCGCTATAGTTGATAAAAGAAGGCCCAGGGCTAACGTGGCGGAAGCGATGAATGTTATAGGCGAAATACGGGATAGGAATGCTATACTAATAGACGATATAATAGATACCGGCGGCTCTATTACCGAGGCGGCTAACGTATTGCAAAAATTGGGCGCAAAGAAAATAATCGCCTGTTGTACCCATGCGGTGTTTTCGGGGCCGGCGATGGAAAGGATTGAAAACTCGGCTATAGGGGAGATGATAATATTAAACACTATACCCCTTGCTAAGGAAAAGGCTTCCGACAATATTACCGTGCTCTCGGTAGCGCCTATTTTTGCGGAGGCCATTACAAGGATTTATGAGGGCCTTTCAGTTAGCAAATTATTTGACCAAAATTAAACAAGACATCTATATCCCCCGGGCCCCGTTATATATCGGGCCCGTATCCCAAAGGGAGGCGATCATGCTTTGCAGCTTATAAAGAGCAAACAACAATTAAGGCGTATACTTAGGGATGAACGTTCAAAACAAAGACATATCGGTCTCGTGCCCACTATGGGCTATTTGCATGAGGGGCACTTATCCCTAATAAGAAATGCCCGGGATGAAAACGATACCGTAGTGGTAAGCGTATTCGTAAATCCGACGCAGTTCGGCGAAGGCGAAGATTATAACACGTATCCCAGGGACCTTAAAAAGGACATGGATCAGTGCAAGGAAGCCGGAGCAGATATTGTATTCGCCCCGGAGGTTAAAGAGATGTATCCGGTAAACAGCGTTACATTTGTAGATATGAAGGCGTACACGGATAGGCTATGCGGCGCGTCTAGGCCCGGGCATTTCAGGGGCGTAATGACGGTGGTATCGAAACTTTTTAATATAGTAAGGCCCGACAGAGCTTATTTTGGTCAAAAGGACGCACAGCAGGTGCTGGTAATAAAAAGGATGGTGCGGGACCTTGATTTCGATATTGAAATAGTAGAGTGCCCTATTGTCCGGGAGGCCGACGGGCTTGCCCTCAGCTCGAGGAATACTTACCTTAGCCCGGCGGAAAGAAAGGCCGCCCTCGTATTGTCCAAGGCGCTGTTCGAGGCAAAAAAACGTATAGAAGCCGGGGAACGAAGGGCCATACTCCTAAGGACAGGTATAATAGATAGGCTAACATCCGAGCCCTTGGTAAAGGTTGACTATGCGGAAATAACCGACGGGGAAACCCTGGAGCCCTTAGAGGGGGATATAGAGGGGGGTATATTAATAGCTGTAGCGGCAAAGATCGGTGATACGCGGCTTATTGACAATATAAAACTGGAGGTTTAAATATATGTATGTTACTATGCTTAAATCAAAACTCCATAGGGCGGTCGTTACCGATGCAAACTTGAACTATATAGGTAGTATAACCATAGACGAGGCCCTTATGGAAGCTACGGATATTATGCCCTACGAAAAAGTGCAGGTAGTAAACGTCAGCAACGGTGCCCGATTTGAAACCTATGTAATTAAAGGTGAAAAGGGAAGCAAAACTATATGTATAAACGGCGCGGCGGCAAGGCTAGTACAAAAGGGCGATATAGTGATAATACTCGCATATTGCTTAATACCCAGGGAGAAGGCCGGGGTCTTTAAACCGAGGGTTGTGTTGCTTAGGGGCCAAAACGAAATTATGGGATAAAATAAACTAAGCCAGCGTCCTACAAAGCTGGCGATTTTTGTTCCCCTGGCATTGGCCACGATTAAGATACGTGTTTGCTTTTAGCGAAAAATCTACCTTTAAACAAACCTTTCAGGTTTTATCCCCGGAACAACGAATTGGAGGATATAGTTTCGTAAACGCTTTATGTATAGATATTTTTTTGGAGTGATTAATATGTATATAATAGCAGGCCTTGGAAATCCCGGGAGGAAATATATAAACACTAAACACAATATAGGTTTTGACGTAGTAGATTACTTGGCAAAGAAACATAACATAAAGATTAATGGGATTAAGTTTAAAGGCAACATCGGCAAAGGGGAGATATCGGGGCGGAAGGTGTTGCTTTTAAAACCCGCTACCTACATGAATCTAAGCGGTATAAGTATATTAGATGCGGTGAAATACTATGGCGTTAGCAATGAAAATCTGTTGGTCATATATGATGATGCTGATCTAGATATAGGCAAGCTAAGGCTTCGAAAGGGCGGCAGCTCCGGCACCCACAATGGTATGAAATCTGTGATATACCAGTTACAGACCGAAGATTTCCCGCGGCTGCGCTTAGGTATAGGCTCGCCCCCCGGAGACGGCGATCTGGCCCGTTATGTGTTAAACAGGTTTTCTAGCGAACAAAGGGATATAATAGACGAGGCTATAAAAAAGTCGGTACTGGCCGTCGAAACTTTTTTAAAAGAAGGGATAAATAGAGCCATGGACAAATTTAACGGATAAAACCGGACAGGACCTAAGGGGTTGGACATGATGGGTTTTAGGAACATTACGCGTAGAATTTGGCAAAATCCGCAATTTATCGAAGCGGCGGAGGGGCTAAAAAAGTATGGTGGGCAGGTAAATATATCTGGCCTTTCGGGGTCACGTAGCGTCGTTTGGATAGCAGCCCTTGCGGAGAGATTCCTTCCCATGGTCGTAGTATGCAACAGCGAATCAAGGGCCCGGGAGGTGTTAGATGATTTACAAAACTTCGTAGAAAGGCCCCTTTATTATCCGCCGTTACAGCGGACTTTATACGATGACATGGTGCATAGCATGGAAGCGGAATGGGAAAGGATAAAGGCCCTAGATGCGATAGCGGCGGGGGATGTAAGCCTAATAGTGACAACGGTGCAGGCATTGTTCTTCCCGGTGATGCCCCGGAGCAGATACATGAAAAATGTTATTTTACTTGAAACCGGTGCGGACTATGGCATGGAAGGGATACTAAATAGGCTTGTAGCCGCCGGCTATGAACGGGAGTACATGGCCGAGGGGCCCGGTCAGTTTAGCCTAAGGGGAGGCATTCTCGACGTGTTCCCCGCCGGGGGTTCCTTTCCCTATAGGATAGAATTTTTCGGCGATACAATAGATTCTATAAGGTCATTAGACGCTCATTCCCAAAGGTCCGTAACGAAGGTGGCGGACATTAGAATACCGCCTTGTAGAGAATTGTTAACCGAACCAGAAGAAAGGCATATAATAACGGCGAATATAAAAAAAGACTTGGGGGCGACGGTTGAAGGGCTCAAAAAATCCAGTTTAAAAGCCGAAGCTGTCGTTGCTCTAAAGGATGATATATCGAAGGTTAAAGCCCTTATCGAAACAGAGGCCGGCGCCCGGGTTTTGAAAAATTATTGGATGTACGGGTGTAAGGCTTCAGACATATTCGATTTCATGAATGAAAAGTGTACGGTGATATTGGATAACCCCCTAAGGATTAAAGAACAGGGCGGAATGTTTCATGAAGGTTTTATAGGGCATTATAACGACAGGCTAGGGGCGGGTAAAGCCCTTTATGAACAGAGGCATAAGATATTCAGCCTTGAAAAGGTACAATCCATTCTTCATAAAAATCCACGTATAGGTATAACGGATATATTGAAAAGTCAGGGCATCACCTATAATTTTTCCACAAGATCTATGGAGGCCTTTCATGGGAGGTTACCCTCCGTCATCAAAGAGGTGACGAGGCTTAAAAGCGACGGATACTTCATAACGCTGTTGGCGGGCTCAGAGGCCCGGCTTGAGGCGTTACAAAGGGAGCTGATAAAAAGCGATATACTGCCGGTTCAGACAACGAATACCGTAGCAAAGGATCTCCCCAATGGTACGGTAATGTTACAAAAGGGTACTTTGAGGGAGGGCTTCTTGTTTCCCCGGGCGAAGCTAGCGGTGTTCGCCGATGGCGATATATTCGGCATTACAAAAAGGCAGCGCAAAAAACCTTCGGAAACGAAAAAACAAGGTACGGAGTTTTATACAAAGCTGAACCCCGGTGATTATGTGGTACACGAAAACCAAGGTATAGGCGTATACAGGGGCATCGAGGAACTGAAGGTAGAGGGGACTAAGAGGGATTATTTAAAAATCGAATACAGAAACGGTGATATGTTATATTTGCCTACATACCAATCCCATTTCATCCAGAAATACGTAGGGGCCGAAGGGAAAAGGGTTCGCCTGAGCAAAATGGGTGGCAGGGAATGGGTAAGGACTAAGGCTAACGTAAAAAGTGCCATAGAGGATATGGCTAAAGAGTTGTTGCAACTGTACGCTATAAGGGAAACGGCGAAAGGGCACGCCTTTAGTGAGGATACCCCATGGCAAAGGCAGTTTGATGATTTATTTTTTTTCGAAGAGACCCCTGATCAGCTTCGAAGTATAGAGGAAGTAAAAAAGGATATGGAACGGCAAAGGCCCATGGACCGGTTATTATGCGGTGACGTGGGCTACGGCAAGACAGAGGTGGCGATGCGGGCTGCCTTTAAAGCGGTTATGGACGCAAAGCAGGTGGCCATGTTAGTGCCCACTACCATACTAGCCCAACAGCACCTTTATACATTTCGCCGAAGGATGGAACAATTCCCCATAAATATCGAAATGATCAGCCGGTTTAGGACCCCGGCACAACAACGGGAGATGCTTAGGCTCCTTAAAGAGGGCAATATTGATATATTGATAGGTACCCATAGGCTGTTGCAACGGGATGTAATATTTAAGGATTTAGGGCTATTGATAGTGGATGAGGAACAAAGGTTCGGGGTACGGCATAAGGAATTAATAAAAAGACTAAGGAAAAATATCGACGTATTAACCCTTACCGCTACACCTATACCTAGAACATTGCATCTATCGATGACCGGTATAAGGGATATGAGCGTTATACTGGATCCCCCAAGGGATAGGCTCCCTGTTGAGACTTTTATCGTTGAACAGGATGATCAGCTTATCCGGGATGCTATACAAAAAGAATTAAGTAGAAAGGGCCAGGTCTATTTTGTTCATAATCGTATTAATTCTATTACAAAGTTGGCAAAGAAACTGCGGACTATTGTGCCCGAGGCATCTGTGGGCATAGCCCATGGGCAAATGGATGAACGTACCCTTGAAAGGGTTATGATGGATTTTATCGACAGAAAATACGATATCTTACTCTGTACGACTATCATAGAGAACGGGTTGGATATGCCTAACGTCAATACAATAATAGTGACGGATTCCGATAGGTTGGGGCTATCGCAGATGTATCAATTAAAGGGCAGGGTAGGCAGATCTAACCGGATAGCCTATGCTTATTTTACCTACAGGAGGAACAAAGTGCTCACCGAGGCCGCGGAAAAAAGGCTTAAAGCCATTAAAGAATTTACCGAATTCGGTGCAGGGTTTAAAATCGCTTTAAGGGATCTAGAGATAAGGGGTGCCGGCAATATATTAGGCCATGAGCAGCACGGACATATAATGAGCATCGGCTATGATCTGTACTGTAAGTTATTAGACGAGACGGTTAAAAAGTTAAAGGGTTTGCCCGTGGAACAAGAAATAGAAACGCAGCTTGATCTGAAGGTCGATGCCTACATACCCGGTTCTTATATATCCGACGAAGGCCAGAAAGTAGAGATATATAGGAGGATAGCATCCATTGAAACTGCTGCGGATTATTCGGATGTATATGAAGAGTTAAGGGATAGGTTCGGTAAACCTGTGGATCCGGTAGTTAATTTACTTTTACTTTCGCACATTAAGGCCCTATGCCAGGAACTTGGGATACAAAATATCCTGCAGAATAGGGATTTTGTAGTTATGCAGTTTGCCCAAAGAGCCTCAGTTAAACCCGAGGCCCTAGCCGCGTTCCTAAGTGCATATACCGGCAAGGTTAATGCAAGGGCTACAAAAACCCTGACATTATCCTTTAGGATCGACGAAAACAATTCCCGCCGGCTACTTTTGCGCATTAAAGGTATCTTAGAAGAAATTATATGTTTTAACAATGATTAAATTACTATATAATAGAGTAAGCGATTTCAGGTAGGGGAGTGGATTTAACTTGAACATTAATAAAAATCCTTCGATTGCCGTAATCATAATACTCAGCCTTATAGTTACGGGTTGCGGCATAGTAAGGAAGAATCCCGAGGCGGAGAAAAACACAGTAGTGGCCGAAGTCAACGGGCAGATTATTACAAAGGAAGAGTTCAACCAAAATTTCGAGATATATAAAACCACCTACGAAAACCAGTACGGCCCAGATATATGGAACCAAAATATTGATGGCAAGAAATTTATTGACGCGATAAAGGAGCAGGTGATCGAAAAATTAATAGTCGATAGGCTCGTTTTAGAAGATGCCGATGTTAAGGGTATAGAGGTTACTAATGCTGAAGTGGATAAAGAGATCGGGACTATAAAGGAGTACTTCGAGGATGAACAAGGATACCTTGATTTTCTGAGGTCCCAGGGTTTAAGCGAAGAAGAATTTTACGATCAGGTTAAGCAGGATCTTCTTATAGGTAAATATAGGGAAGAAATTGTGCAGGGTATCGTCGTACCCGAGGAGGATATAAAAAAATACTACGACGAGAACCCGAAGGGTTTTAAAAATGATACTTTAAGGGCCAGCCATATCCTTTTAGATACCCGGGAGGAAGCGGAGGCCGTGCTGGAAAAGGTGAAGGCCGGTGGGGACTTTACATCCTTGGCCAAGGAGTATTCTGTAGAACCCAATGCGGGGGCTACCGGAGGCGATTTAGGCGAGTTTGGCTATGGATACATGGTAGAGCCCTTCGAGGAGGCAGCCTTCGCCCTGGAGGAAGGTGAAGTAAGCGGTATAGTGGAGACCCAGTTCGGATTTCATATAATAAAGGTACATGAAAAGAATATCACGGATCCTATACCCTTCGAGGAGGCGAAGGAGGATATTAGGGCTATGCTCATATATTATGAGCAGGAGGAGAAGTACACCCAGGAGGTAACACAGCTTAAGGAACAGGCGGATATAAAGATTCATTCGAAAAATATGTGATTAAAAAGCGATACCCTTTTTCTGTATTTAGACAGCCAAGTATGAATAAAATTATGTTAAGTATCCAATAATAATCTTACTGGATAATTTGTAACAAAATACAGAAAAAGGAGGGATACACCGTTGAAAGCGACAGGAATAGTGAGGCGAATAGACGATCTCGGCAGGGTTGTTATACCGAAAGAAATAAGGCGTACCCTAAGGATTAGGGAGGGCGATCCCCTGGAGATATTTACCGACAGGGAAGGGGAAGTAATATTAAAAAAATATTCACCTATCGGGGAATTAAGCGAATTCGCCCAGGAATATGCAGAATCCCTTAACGAAGCATCGGGACATATAGCGGTAATTTCAGATAGAGACACAATAATAACCGTAGCAGGTGCATCTAAGAAGGAATACATCGAAAAAAGGGTTAGCGCTGCCCTCGAAAAAATAATGGAAGAGAAAAAGTCCGTCGTTCTTAATAAAGGCGAGGATCAAAAAATCCTAAGCGTGACTTCCGATGAGGATGGAGCGTCAAAGTACGACGCCCAGGCAATTGCGCCGATAGTTTCCTTAGGTGATCCGATAGGAGCAGTTATACTACTTTCTAAAGAAGAGGATGTTATAATGGGGGATTTGGAGACGAAGCTATGCACTGCAGCGGCTTCATTCTTGGGGAAACAGATGGAACAATAGAGTCAAAAACCTTCGGATAAAAATAAACGTAAAAACAGCAGTGATCGGGCTGCTGTTTTTTGTAATAGGATTGTATAACCTATGGGCTAAAGGCCTGTTTATAAGTTCTAATGTTTGATATAATGTTTATGTTTTAAGATGTTTAAAAAATAGGGGGCAGAATTAATGCAAAAGCATTCGCTGTTGAAGGGGACGCTTATCCTCGGTATAGCCGGGGTTATGGTAAAGGTAATCGGTGCGGTTTACCGTATACCCCTTGCTAATATAATAACCTCCGAGGGGATGGGCTATTACGGCTCCGCATATCCCATATACGGTTTTTTGATCGCTATTTCAACGGCGGGATTGCCTACGGCCATATCTAAATTAGTATCGGAAAAAACGGCCCTAGGTCTACCCGACGAGGCAAATAGGGTATTTAAAATCTCCCTTGTTACATTATTTGCAGTAGGCCTTATATCGTCTACGGCGTTGTTTGTCGGTTCGGGGTATCTGGTGACTATCGTAAAAAATCCGAAGGCCTATTATTCGATGATAGCGGTAGCTCCGGCACTTTTTTTTGTTCCCCTTATGTCCGCTTTCCGCGGTTATTTCCAAGGTTTACAGAACATGGTGCCCACGGCCCTGTCCCAAATATTCGAGCAACTCGGTAGGGTGACGGTAGGCTTTGTGTTAGCTATAACGTTACTCCCCAGGGGCCTCGAATACGCCGCCGCCGGCGCATCCTTCGGTGCCTCCTCCGGTGCTGTAACAGGTCTTATCACAATCTATATAATGTATATCATATATAAACAAAGAACGTATACCGGTTCACGGAGGACCCCCCTTCATTTGGTAGAGCCGGCAAAAAGCATACTTTATAGGCTTTTTGCAATAGCCGTGCCTATAACCCTAGGCACTTCGGTGATGCCCCTTATGAACCTTATAGATTTTGGTATAGTGGTACGAAGGCTACAGTTTGCGGGTTTTTCCCTCGAACAGTCCAATAGCATGTACGGTCAACTGTCCCAGATGGCGGCTACCCTTGTTAATTTCCCCCAGGTAATAACCGTTGCACTGGCTGCTAGTATAGTGCCGGCTATGTCCGAGGCCGTAGCCCGTAAAGACGATAAAGATATGAAAAGAAAAGCCCTTGTGGGTATGCGAACAGGGATACTCATCGGCCTTCCTGCATCGGCGGGGTTATTCGTATTGGCAAAACCAATAATACTAATGATATATCCCAGGGAGCCGGAAACGTGGATAGTGCTACAGACGCTAGCATTAGGGTTTGTATTCCTCGCCATAATACAAACGGCTACGGGGATACTACAGGGTATAGGTAAACCTATTCTACCCGTAATAAATCTTTTGATAGGCTCAGTTTTTAAATTAATTACCAGTTATTTTTTAACCGGCATTACAAGGGTCAATATAAGGGGCGCGGCCCTAGGCACGGTAGTGGGCTATTCAGTGGCTTCGCTCCTTGATTATACCGCCGTAAAGAAAGAAGTGGGCACGGGTTTAGGCTTCGTGGATTCCCTTTTAAAGCCCGTGATGGCGACGGCTATTATGGCGGTATCCACCGTGGCCGCATATAAGGGCATGTTTATTATGACGGACAGCAATACGGTGGCTACCCTTAGCGCCGTAGTAGGCGGCGCGGTTTTTTATGGCGGAGTTTTAATACTGATGGGTGGTATAACCGCCGACGAGCTGGGGCTGATGCCCGGCGGCAAGAAAATATCGGCTTTACTTCAAAGAATCGGAGTATTGAAAAAGTGAGTGGAGGGGTATATATTTGAGTATGGCTAAAATCACTGTGGTAGGTTTGGGCCCGGGGGCGTGGGAACACCTTACGCTACAGGGCGCAAGGGCTCTTAAGAGTGGCCAACGGATATTTTTAAGGACGAGGAAACACCCCATAGCGAAGGACTTAACAACCCAAGGCATTAGATACAGCACCTTCGATAATTTATACGAAAAAGGTACAACCTTTGAAGAGGTATATGCACAGATGGTACGAAGGCTTTTAGCCGAGGTAAAAAAAGGCGATTTAGTGTATGGGGTACCTGGAAACCCAGCGGTAGCTGAAGCCAGCTATTACCTATTAATTGATGCTGCAAAGGAAAAAGATATAGAGGTGTTGACAATACCCGGTATGAGTTTTTTGGAATTAATATACGAAAGATTAGGAATAGATCCTTCTAAGGGCCTTCAGATATTAGACGGGCTTAACTGTAAAGGTTGGCGTGTAGATACCGGCAAGGGTTTGATAATAACCCAGGTTTATGATACATTAACAGCCTCAGAGGTAAAACTTACGCTTATGGAGCATTATGACGGGGAGCAGCCGGTATGGGTAGTAAGGGCTGCGGGGGTAAAGGGACGGGAGATTGTGCAAAGGATACCCCTTTTTAAGTTGGACAGGCTTTCCTACATAGATCATCTAACCTGTGTATATGTACCGGCATCGGAACGGAAGGCCTATAGCGTAGAGGATCTGTTCGATATATTAAGGACGCTAAGGAGCGAAGGGGGTTGCCCCTGGGATAGGGCACAGGATCGGGAAAGCCTTAAACCCTATTTAATCGAAGAAGCCTATGAAGTATTAGATGCTATAGAAAAAAACGATATAGCCCTTTTAGAGGAGGAGCTAGGGGATCTTTTGCTCCAGGTTGTATTCCATACCCAAGTAGCCGATGAAAACGGCGAGTTTGCCTTCGATGGGGTAATTAGAGGTATATGCGAAAAGCTCATACGCCGGCATCCCTTCGTATTCGATGGCAAAGGTGCTAAAGACAGTAACGATGCCCTGGATAAATGGGAGGCCACAAAGCGCAAGGAAAAGGGGCAAAGAAGCCATACAAAAATGCTTCAGGATATACCCCATAGGTTGCCGTCTTTGATGCGTAGTTATAAGATGCAACAAAAGGCTGCCTTAGTAGGGTTTGATTGGGACAGGATAGAGGATGTAATGGATAAGGTTAAGGAGGAGCTTGACGAGCTAGAGAGGGTATATAAAAGCGGCAAAAAGAACAAAATAAAGGAAGAGCTTGGGGATCTGCTATTTGCGGTGGTGAACTTGGCACGGTTTAAAGGGATACAGCCGGAGCTTGCCCTAAGGGGGGCGATAGATAAGTTTATATGGAGGTTTTCGTATATCGAAGAGTGGGCCGAAAGTAAGGGTTCCACCCTCGAAAAAATGTCCCTGGACGAAATGGAAGACCTATGGCAAAAGGCGAAGGCAAGGGAAAAATCCCAATAAAAAAAGCCCTAAACAGTGTATAAAACCCGTAATGGGGGATAAAAGTACATAATTTTAATAAAACTGATAAAAGATAGTACCAAAGAGGAGGAATCCCAAAGGTTTCGTAGAATAGCATTAAGGGAGAAAACCAAAACAAGGGAGGTAATCTGTTTGAACAAAGCGGAACTTATTGCCAGCATGGCTGAAAAGAGCGGTTTGACTAAAAAGGACACTGAAAAGGCTATTAATTCTTTTATGGAATCCGTAAGTGATGCATTATCAAAGGGTGAAAAGGTACAACTAGTAGGATTTGGCACCTTTGACGTCAGGGATAGGAAGGAAAGGAAAGGGCGTAATCCTAAGACGCAGGAGGAAATGATAATACCGGCTTCTAAGGCTCCGGTGTTTAAGGCCGGTAAAGCGCTGAAGGATATTGTAAATCAATAGCGGATAAAAAAATCAGGTCCCGGGCCTGATTTTTTTATTTCCGTTCAACGCGGCGGATGCTTTATACCATTGTAGTCCTGCACGGGGACCTTTGGATGACAAATAGAGGAATATGACTTTGCTAACGTTTTGTATATAGCTTAAAAACAGAGGGGGTTGATCCTTTGAGATTGGACAAATTTCTTAAGGAATCCAGGTTAATAAAGAGAAGGACCGTAGCTAAGGAAGCCTGCGAAGGAGGCCGAATACGGCAGAACGATAGACCGGCGAAGGCAGGTTCTAAAGTTAAGCCCGGGGATATGTTGGAGCTGTCCTTCGGCGAAAAAAAGGTAAAGGTCCAGGTTGAAAGTTTAGAAAAGGGTATCGGTAAGGACGGGGCTAGGGAGATGTATCGAATCATAGAATAGATAGGGCGGATTTTTTTTAAAAAGTCCGCCCTATCTATGGGCATATTGAGCGCACGGAATTTTTTGTGGTTAAAACTTACATATTATAAGTGACGGTTTTTCCGAATACTAATACATATATGCTTATCTTTGCCTTACCGCCACGGCGAGAAAGCCCGGCCTAGGGCCGAGCTGTTTCGGGCCGTGGCTATGGAATAACTATACTAAATTGTATAAGGAGGAAATTATACGGATGAAACGGAAAAACATGATTAAACACATAATCATTCTATGCCTGTTATTAGTCGTATCCTGCGCCCAGAACAAAAAACCTGAACAAAGGCCGTCCCCGGGGACGATAAGGCCAAAGATACCTGAAGCCATAAGCCAGGGTCAAGGTAAAGAACCGGTTTTAAAGGTTTACATTAAAGAGGATAAGGCGGTTAAGGAGCTACCCTTTGAAGAATACCTTCAAGGTGTCGTAGCGGGGGAGATGAAAAATGACTGGCCTGAGGAGGCATTAGCGGCCCAGGCTATCTTGGCCCGTACCTTTGTGATGGACTTTGTAACGGAAAAGGGCGGTTCAAAATACGAAGGGGCGCATATTTCTACTGATATAGAGGAGGCCCAGGCATGGGATCAGCAATCGGTAAACCCAAGGGTAAAAAGGGCGGTAGACAGGACTCGGGGCAAAGTAGCCCTTTATAACAACGAATATATAAAGGCATGGTTCCATGCCCATGGCGGCGGCAGAACGGCCACGGCTAAAGAGGGCCTTGATTTTAAAGAAGATGAGCCGCCCTATATAAAGAGCGTAAAGTCGCCGGATTCCGCTGAGGCACCGAAGGATGACAGTAGCTGGTCCGCAACCTTTACAAAACAAGAGGGTATCAAGGCCCTAAAAGAGATAGGCAGGGACGTAAAGGATATAAGCTCCATAGGGATAGCGCAAAAAGGGCCCTCGGATAGGGCCATATGGCTTAGCTTTGATGATACGAGAGTATCCGCACCGGAATTCCGTGTAGCCATAGGGAGCACAAAGATGAAATCCACGTTAATCGACAGCATAGACATTAAAGGGGATAAGATCACGATTAAAGGCCGGGGGTACGGGCACGGCGTGGGCCTATCCCAATGGGGGGCCTATGCCTTAGCGAAGGATGGTAAAAAGGCTGAGGACATAGTTAAACATTATTTTAAAGGGGTCGATATAGTAAAGGCCTGGGATTAGGAATAAACTCCGAACCCTGGACATAAATATTTAACGTAATGGAAAGGGGGTTGGGGGATGGATGGAAAAGGGCACGATATTAAGCTGGAAAACAGGGAGGTTTTGTCCATATCCGGGGTAAAGGATATATACAATTTCGATGAAAAGGAGGTTGCCCTTGAAACTTCCCTCGGTATGCTAATAATTACCGGCGAGGGTCTTAGGATCAATAAACTAAACATAGATGATGGGTATCTAGATGTGAGGGGGAACATTACAAGCTGCGTTTATTCCGAGAGTCGGGAATTTAAGGACAAGGGTAAAGGAATATTTGCCAGGATGTTCAAATAGGCCGTTATCCAAAGGGGTGCTTCATATAATTACGACGGATTAAACTATTATATATAAAAGGATGAGGGGGCCTTATATGTTCCTATCAATAGCTGATCAGGTAATTATCCTATTGATTTCGATCTATGGCGGGCTTTTGCTCGGGTTCATATTCGATCTATATAGATTTATACGGGATATATTCCGATTTGGCAAGGGGATAACAGCGTTAGGGGATATAATATTTTGGGTCCTAGGCGTTATACTCATCCTGTGCGTAATGTATAAAAGCAACAGCGGCCTTATAAGGGTCTACCAACTGTTGGGGTTCGCAATCGGTGTGATTGTATATCTGAAATTTGTAAGCGGGATTGTACGTTATCTGTTGTATGCGCTAATGTATTGCATAAAAAGCCTTGCCTATGGGATACTCAAGATATTGACGGGGCCTGTGACATTGATTTCAAATATACTGTGGAAACCCTGTAACAAGATCAAATCAAAGGCGATAGTTCTGTGCAAGGATTTAAAGGTAAGCCTTCGGGATTACGTACCTATATTTAAAAACAAGGAATAAAATAAAGGATTTATGCCCCGGGCATAGAACAATAATACAGGACGGTCAAACTATGAACGGGGGCTTTGTGATGGGACAAGTGCGTAGGATAAGCCCAAAGAGGCCAAGGGGTGCGAGAAGACCCATAAAATTAAAGGGTGTAATTGTGATACTATTGATAGCATATCTGGTTCATACGTTATCGGCCCAGTACATAGGTATAAGGAAGGCTCGGGCTGAGGAAAACCGGATACGGACACAAATAGAGCAGATGGAGGAAGAAAACCAAAGGCTTAGGGAAGAACTTAAAATGATGCAAAGGGATGAGTACATAGAAAAGGCCGCCCGGGAAGAATTAGGTCTCATCAAATCCGGCGAAATCATGTTTGTGGACGTTAACTATGGAAGTGATGATACAGATAATTGACATAAACCCTTGCATAATATATAATTATCACATATCGTGTAGCGTTTTAATAACTAAGAGGAGGAATTTTTGATCTATGCCGTTTCAGGTAGGGAGCATAGTTGAAGGGACGGTTACCAGTATAGCCAGTTTTGGTGCCTTCATTCAGCTACCGGGGGGAAGGACCGGACTTGTGCACATATCGGAAATAGCCGACCATTATGTGGAGGATATTAAACAATACCTTAAGGAAAAGGATAAGGTTAAAGTAAAGGTAATATCCGTTGACGGTAAAGGGAAAATAAGTCTATCGTTAAAACAGGCGGGCACCCGTTTGAAAAAAGCTTCAAGGCCCATTGAGATTGACTGGGAGGCTGAGAAAAGGGCAAGGACCAAGAACCTGTCCTTCGAAGATAGAATGATGAAGTTCTTAAAGGACAGCGACGAAAAGCAACAACAGCTCAAAAAAAGCCAGGAATCCAAAAGAGGCGGAGGTTTCAGAAGAGGGGAATATTAGCCAAAAGACCGTGCCTGTAGGCACGGTTTAATAAATAGTATAAAGGGTTTACAAAAATAGGGGTTGACGACGGAAAGTATATGCTATATAATAGTGCCTGTCGTCGGAAGAAACAACAATGGCGCGGGGTGGAGCAGTCAGGTAGCTCGTCGGGCTCATAACCCGGAGGTCGCAGGTTCAAATCCTGCCCCCGCAACCAAATGGCGGCGTAGCTCAGGTGGCTAGAGCATGCGGTTCATACCCGCAGTGTCAGCGGTTCAAATCCGTTCGCCGCTACCAAAACACGGCCCCTTGGTCAAGCGGCTAAGACACCGCCCTTTCACGGCGGTATCGGGGGTTCGATTCCCCCAGGGGTCACCATATAGGGGCACATAGCTCAGCTGGGAGAGCACCTGCCTTACAAGCAGGGGGTCACTGGTTCGAGCCCAGTTGTGCCCACCATGAAAGTCGAAAACGACGGGATTTTTTTAAGCCCGTCGTTTTTTAGTTTAACTATTCCGTAAGCTGTAAAACATTTTAAAATTTTAATAAAAAGGTTGTATCAATTGACAGATGAAGGGGACTGTCAAAGCCCTATGGGGGTATCTGTCGGAATACCAATCTAATATGTCATATATTTTTACGATTCCCGTACCTATAATTGACAAAAACCCCGGACAGACTCTGCTATAATCTAATAACCGGTCTGGGATGGCAGTGTCCCGCGGGATACTAAAAAAATAAACAGTTGGAGGTATTTCGATGAACAGGAGTCAAGCCGTATCAGCCTATATCCCACCTAGGAGCGTCGCCCATATAAGGACGCTTTTAACCGTTAATCTCATAGCCTTTTTAATATCCAGGGCATTTATACTAGAAAATGCAATGCCCTTTGGGATAGCGTTTTTTAGCGTTACCCTTTTAAACCGGTATAGACCTATACCAGTATTTTTCTCGACTACCCTAGGCATAATAAGCGTCGCTGGATTAAAGGGGTCCTATAAATATATGATTATGATGGGCATTTTATATATAATCCTGCATTTAATATTTAGGAAAAGGGATTTAAAAAAACAAGGGACATCTCTTATAACTTTCTCCGTAATGTTCGGTGTTTCGATGTTATGGTTAAACATATTCGGCACCTATTCGATATTCGATATATTGATAATTGGGTTTGAGGCCCTTGCAGGGGGCATGTTAGTGTATATATTCCACTATGCCTTCGGGATTATTAAGGAATGGGGGAAAAATCATTACATATCCAGGGAGGAGATTATATGCACCGCTGTTGCTATAGCGGTAGCGGTAAGCGGTGTAGGTGCCCTACGTGTATGGCATATTACGATTAAGGTTGCGATTATGACATTACTGATAACAATCAGTGCCTATAATGGTGGTGCCGCGGTGGGTAGCGCGGCGGGGGCACTTTTTGGGCTTACATCGGGGCTTATGGGTACCCAGGCGGCGGCTATGGCGGGTGTATTTTCCTTTGGGGGGCTCCTAGCGGGCACCTTTAGGGAATTAGGTCGAGCCGGTAGCGTACTGGGGTTTATAATAGGCAGTTCAATACTTAATCTCTACGTAGGCGGTAGCCCGCTGTCGGTGATCGGTATGGAGGAACTTTTAATCGGCTCGGTTTTGTTTATGCTAATCCCCGGCTTTGTTTTAGAAGGGTTATCCTTTATAACCGGGGATCATGTGAAGATTCATAATAATAGAATACCCTACCATATAAAGGCCAAAGAATTTGCGATGATAAGGTTAAAGGAGTTTGCCACAGTATTCTCACAATTATCCGCCACCTTTAACGATATTTCCTTTAGGGAGGATTATTTAGATATTCATAGCTTGGACAGGCTGATTGACAATATATGCAACCGAGTATGCCGGGACTGTAGCCTCCGTAAGATATGTTGGAAGAAAGATTTTTATATGACGTATAAAGAGATATTTGAACTCATGTGCACAGCCGAAGAAATGGGACAAATAGGGGAAGAACATATACCCCCGGGGCTTAAAAAGAGATGCCTAAGGCCAAGGGATTTAACAGATATGGTGAACTATTATTTTGAATTGTTCAAAATAAACCATAAATGGCAGTTAAAGATGGAGGACTGTAGGAACCTTGTATCGCAACAGTTAGGGGGCATGGCGGGGGTTATAGAAAACCTTGTCGGTGAGATGAATGTAAAACTTAACTTTAATGGTAAACATGAAGATGACATACACGATGCCCTGATCAAAGAAGGTATAGAAATATTTAATACAGTCGTAATAGAAAAACCCGGTAGGGGTTTAGAGGTGTATCTAGAAAAGAAAGCATGTTTCGGGTGCAGAGAGTGTATAAAAAAGGTAATACCGGTGGTTGCTACGATTACCGCTAAACAGTTCAAAAAGGCGGGATATCTATGCGATATAAGGAAGGGTCTTTGTGCATTAAAACTCGTAGAAAAACAAAGGTTTAATGTTTCTACGGGGGTCTATACCGCCCCTAAGAAAGAAAATCAAATTAACGGCGACAATTATACATTTATGGAGCTTAAGGAACAACAGTATCTTATCGCCCTTTCCGATGGCATGGGCACCGGCGCCGGCGCATCTATAGAAAGTTCTACCGCAATAAATATGTTAGAACAACTGTTAGGGGTAGGTTATGATTATGAGATGGCCCTTAGGACTATAAATTCTATAATGATGTTAAAATCCTTCGATGATAGCTTTTCCACATTGGATATAGCATTAGTTGATCTATATAACGGCGATGCAAAGATAATAAAAACCGGGGCACCGCCCACTTACATTAAACGTGGGGACGGGGTGAAGGTGCTAGCCGCTTCTTCGTTGCCTATGGGTATCGTGGATAAAGCGGATTATTACACGAAAAAATTTTCGGTAAAGGAGGGAGACTTCATAGTAATGGTTACCGACGGCATCGTAGAAGCGTGCAAAGAAACGGATGACGGCGATTGGGTAGCCGGGATTCTTAAAACTATTGACAATCGTAACCCCCAGGAAATAGCTCGTATTATATTTGAAAAAACTTTAGAATATTATGATGGGCACCCCGAGGACGATATGACGGTAATGGTGTCTAAGGTATGGAGAAATCTCTAATGACCTTTAAAAGAATATGCCCCCGGGGGGGGAACACAAAAGTATTACGGTGTTCTGGTTACGATGACCGTTTGTAGCGTGGCGGAAGGCTACTTTTTTTTGTTTAAAGGGCTTTAAAATCAAAATAACGCATGTCCCCCCCCCGCTATTTTGTAATAATGCAAAACAGGATTGAGTAAATGTACAAAAAAGGTTATAATATAGAGGCTAGGTTTTAAAAGGGTTAAACAAAGCTATACTTTAAGCCCGGGGGAAGGGATCAAGGTTGAGGCTGGAAGATGTGTTCTATGATGCAATAGAAAAATATAGCATGATACAGAACGGAGACGGAGTAGTGGTAGGGTTTTCCGGGGGACCGGATTCTACGGCACTGCTTCATCTTTTTTATACATTTAAAGAACGTTACAACCTACGGTTGGCAGCAGCCCACCTGAACCATGGATTTCGGCCCGGCGATGCGGAAAAAGATGCAAAATACGCAGCGGATTTCTGCAGGGAAAGGGGTATACCCTGTGTCGTCAAAGCCGTAGATGTAACGGGTATGGCTGACCGTGAGGGCCTTTCGGCGGAGCAGGCAGGTAGAAGGGCTCGGTATGGGCTTTTTAACGAAGTAATGCGGGATAACAACCTAAATAAGATTGCAGTGGCCCATAATGAGGACGATCAGGTAGAGACGATACTGATGCGACTTATAAGGGGTTCAGGCGTCTCCGGCCTCGGGGGAATAAAACCCCTTAGGGGGAATATCATAAGGCCTCTTTTAGAGGCACCTCGGTGGCTCATAGAGGAGTATTGCGATCGGAATGAACTTAAACCGGTAACGGATAAGACCAACCTTTTGCCCATATATTTTAGGAATAAAATCCGGTTAGAACTTTTGCCCGAATTAAGGGACGACTATAACAGCAATATAGACCGAGCTTTGTTGGATATGGCGGACATTTTAAGGAATGAGGATCATTACTTAAACAGTATAGCCATGGATAAATTCTATGAGCTTGTATTAGGTATCGGTACGGGGAGGCTCAGATTTCCCATAAAAGGTCTTATGGATCTTCATATTGCCCTAAGGCGAAGGGTGCTACGTAAGGGGGCCGAGCATCTCCTAGGGGATACTGATAATCTGGAACTCGTGCATATACAAAAAGTTTGCGAGCTACTGGAAACGGCTAAGACAGGTAAAAGGATTAATCTGCCCCGGGGCCTCGTAGCGGGGATTGAATACGATTATTTTTTCCTTACCCTGGATAACCCCGAAGGAATTAAATTGCGGGGGACCTATAGACTGAAGATCCCCGGCGGAACGAATATACCGGAGATTAAATGCACAGTGAATGCCTCCTTTATAGATAAGGATGCATATAAAAAAGAAGCTGAAAACGCAGGAAGCGACCGGGCATTTTTAGACTTTGATAAAACCGGTAGAAGTCTGATAGTTAGGGGCCGCGAGCCCGGGGATAAATTCATACCCCTGGGCATGAAGGGTACGAAAAAGTTAAAGGATTTTTTTATAGACGAGAAAGTGCCGAAGGGTAAAAGAGATTTAACCCCGATCATTAAAAACAGACTGGGTATTATTTGGGTAGGAGGGTATAGAATAGATGAAAGGTTTAAAGTTTCAAAGGATACAATGCAGGTGCTGAAGCTGGAATTACGATACTATCCATCGGGGGGGAAATACTAGCATGGAAAGCAGTATAGCAAAGGTGCTGATCAACGAAGGGCAAATTCAGGATAAGGTTAAGGAGCTAGCGGCGGCCATTTCAAAGGATTATATAGGCAAGGAATTGGTGGTAATAGGCGTATTGAAGGGAGCGGTTATTTTCCTTGGGGATCTTGTGAAAAATATAAATATTCCCCTTACGTTGGATTTTATAGCGGTTTCAAGTTATGGCGATACTACCGAAACTTCCGGGGTGGTCAGGATACTAAAGGATTTAGATGATAATATTGAGGGAAAAGATGTGCTAATAGTTGAGGATATCATCGATACCGGACTTACCCTTGGTTATTTAATAGGCAATTTAAAATCAAGAAAGGCGGGTAGCGTAAAGGTGTGTACCCTCCTTGATAAACCCTATAGAAGAAAAACGAATGTAAAGGTCGATTACAAAGGTTTCGAAATAGAGGACGAATTCGTGGTAGGCTATGGCCTCGATTTCGCGCAGAAGTTCCGAAATTTACCTGAAATATGTGTACTAAAGCCCGAGGAATATGCAGATCAATAGGGTGTTTGAGTTTTTTAAATCTATATGGTAAAATGACAATTATGGCTTTAATTGATGGCTAAATATAGTTAAAGTAGTTGCTTCGGGTTTTATAATGTTTTATGATGGTATATCTATACATTCTATAAAGGTTGCGGTACTAAAACCAACAGTTTAAAATATAAATAGTGTTAAACTTTGATCCAAAAAAAGGGATAGCTCCCTTTATAATCAGTTCAATAGGATTAAAGCCCGTCGATTAAACTAAAGAATTTTGTTTTTGTAACAGAAAGGAGGGCTACGATTGAGAAGGCTTTTCCGCGGAGCCAGTTTTTATATACTGATCTTTATCATTATAGTAGCCATAGTCCAGATGTACGGGGCGAGTACTAAAGAGGTAGACGAACTGGAATATTCACGACTTATAATAATGCTCGAACAGCAGAGGGTTAAATCCTTAGTCATAAAGGAGAGCTTAGTTACGGGGCTATTAGACGATGGTACCGAGTTCCAGTCTACGGTGCCGGATTTGCAGACTTTTAGCCAATTTATAATGCCCCAGATTCAAGCCGGGGTACTTAAAGTCGAGAATAAGATACCCCAGGGAACACCCTGGTGGGGGCAGCTCCTTCCAACATTTTTTGTAATATTAATATTTGTAGTGCTCTGGTTCTTCTTTATGCAGCAGTCCCAGGGGGGCGGTAGCAGGGTAATGTCCTTTGGCAAGAGTAAGGCAAGATTGCATACTGAGGACAAGCAGAAAATCACCTTTGATGATGTAGCCGGGGCCAAAGAGGAAAAGGAAGAACTCATGGAAATTGTAGAGTTCCTAAAAAACCCGAGAAAATTCATAGAAATCGGGGCTCGTATACCTAAAGGCGTACTATTAGTAGGCCCGCCGGGGACGGGTAAAACCTACCTCGCCAGAGCTGTTGCCGGCGAAGCGGGGGTTCCCTTTTATAGTATTTCCGGTTCAGATTTTGTCGAAATGTTCGTGGGCGTAGGTGCCTCCAGGGTACGGGACCTTTTCGACCAGGCTAAGAAAAATTCGCCCTGTATAGTGTTTATTGATGAAATAGATGCCGTGGGCCGCCATAGAGGTGCCGGCCTCGGCGGGGGTCACGACGAAAGGGAACAGACCCTCAACCAATTGTTAGTAGAAATGGATGGTTTCAGCGTAAACGAGGGCATCATTATAATAGCGGCAACTAATAGGCCGGATATATTGGACCCTGCACTTTTAAGGCCCGGCCGCTTCGATAGACAGGTGCCTATAGGGATTCCCGATATAAGGGAAAGGGAAGCTATTTTAAAGCTACATTCGAAGGGTAAACCTTTGGAAGAGGATGTAAGCCTGGAAAATGTGGCCAAGGGCACGCCGGGGTTCACGCCGGCGGACCTAGAAAATTTGATGAACGAATCCGCCCTCCTTGCCGCCCGTAGGGGCAAAAAACAGATCGGCAGGGATGAGCTTGAGGAGGGTATAACGCGGGTAATCGCCGGACCGGAGAAGAAAAGTAGGATAATGAGCGAGAAGGATAAAAGGCTGACGGCCTACCATGAGGCGGGCCATGCGGTCGTGGCGAGGCTTTTGCCTAACACCGATCCGGTACATCAGATATCCATAATACCCCGGGGCAGGACCGGCGGGTATACGATGATACTCCCCCAGGAGGATAAATACTATATGTCCAAATCTGAAATGGAGGAGCATCTAATCCACCTTTTAGGCGGTAGGGTAGCGGAAAAACTTGTAATAAACGATATAAGTACCGGCGCCCAAAACGATCTGGAGAAGGCCTCACGAATGGCTAGAAAAATGGTTACCGAATACGGTATGAGCGAGGC
The DNA here is from genome assembly GCA_964508195.1 of uncultured Clostridiaceae bacterium. Lineage (GTDB taxonomy): Bacteria > Bacillota > Clostridia > Ch29 > Ch29 > JAAYEV01. The sequence goes on along the minus strand of CAZDSH010000013.1, from coordinate 10,574 downwards.
CCTAGGGCCTATGACCTTCGGTTCGGGGCAGGATGAAGTGTTCATAGGTAGAGATATGGCAAGGAGCAAAAATTATAGCGAAAAGGTTGCTGCGGAGATCGATAAAGAGGTCAGGGGCATGATAGATAAGGCTTACAAAACAGCCCAGGACATGCTAGAGGCTAATATAACAAAGCTCCATGCAGTGGCAAAGGCCCTTCTGGAGAGGGAAAAACTAACCGGGGAGGAGTTCGAAGAGGTATTCTCCCAGGTGTAGTTTAGAGAAAAAAAAGAAGGCCCGGACGGGCCTTCTTTTTTGATGTACGTGAAGGGGGCGTCAAGGGGAATAACGTATATGGATTTATCAAGGGTTGTTTGATATAATTAGAAATTGCATATAGGAATATTTAAGGGATGTGATCCTATGAAATCTAAAATACATAGCGGGCTTACCTTTAGGAGCGAAATGACGGTAACAGAAAGGGATACGGCAAAAAGTTTTGGCAGCGGCAATGTTAAAGTTCTTGCTACTCCGGTTATGATAGGGCTGATGGAGAATGCCGCTTCAAAATCAGTGAATATGCACCTTCCGAAGGGCTATACCACCGTTGGAATCGGCATAAACGTTCGGCATCTGGCGGCGACTCCCGTAGGTATGAAGGTTCACGCGACGGCCCAGCTTACGAAGGTAGAGGGCAAAAAGCTAAGGTTCAAAATAGAAGCCTATGATGAGAAAGAAAAGATAGGAAAGGGCGATCATGAACGATATATAGTGGATACAGCACAGTTTGCAGAAAGTGCCTACGCCAAACTATAGATTTAAAGTTCTACATCAAGTCCGGTTTTTCCATGTTTACCCCCTTTGCAACTGTATATACATCGGTTAAAACGTGTCTGAAACTATACCTCTATCCCGGATCTATGTAGCGGATCCGGGATTAAAGGGATAGTTACCATTGAAAGAAAACAGGTTTTATTGTATACATTACCTTTTCATGAAGTTTAACTTGCAAAATGACTGTTAAATGTAATAAAATTAAAGAAAAATGAAGTACTTATTGCATACTGTTTAATAAATATTAAATAATGGGCATTAATAAAGGTAGACACCGGTAAAACCAATATTTGTTCAAAGGGAGGAGATATTATGACCGATAAAGGGAAGAAGGACAGTATAAAAAGGGCAAAGGACAACTGGGAGAAACAAAGGTTGGAAAAACTTCTTTCTAAAAGGCCTGAGCGTAAAGAAAAGTTTGTGACAGGTTCAAACTCAGAGGTGGAAAGGCTATATACCCCCATGGATTTAGAAGGTCAGGATTATCTTAGGGATCTAGGCTTCCCGGGGGAGTATCCCTATACGAGGGGCGTACAGCCCACCATGTATAGGGGCAGATTATGGACTATGAGACAATATGCGGGGTTTGCAACAGCGGAGGAGTCCAATAAGCGGTATAAGTATCTACTGGAACAAGGTCAGACGGGGCTCAGCGTAGCCTTCGATCTACCTACTCAGATTGGATACGATTCCGATCATCCGCTGTCCGAGGGTGAAGTGGGTAAAGTCGGGGTGGCTATAGACTCCCTTAAGGATATGGAGATCCTGTTTAACGGTATTCCCCTGGATAAGGTTAGCACGTCGATGACTATAAACGCCCCCGCATCGGTGCTTTTGGCTATGTATATCGCCGTGGCGGAGAAACAAGGGGTCGCGCCGGAGAAATTAAACGGCACTATACAAAACGATATATTAAAGGAATACATAGCGAGGGGTACCTATATATTCCCCACTAAACCATCTATGAGATTAATAACGGATATATTCGAATACTGCGCGGAGCATGTACCCCGATGGAATACCATAAGTATCAGCGGGTATCACATAAGGGAAGCCGGTTCAACTGCATCCCAGGAGGTAGCCTTCACGTTAGCGGACGGTATTGCCTACGTCCAGGCGGCGATAAATGCGGGCCTTAAAGTAGATGATTTCGCGCCAAGGCTTTCTTTTTTCTTTAATTCACATAACGATCTCTTAGAAGAAGTGGCAAAGTTTAGGGCGGCTCGGAAATTATGGGCCAACATTATGAAGGAAAGATTTAACGCAAAGGAACCGAAATCCATGATGCTAAGGTTCCATACCCAAACCGGGGGCTCAACCTTAACAGCGCAACAGCCGGACAACAACGTGGTACGGGTTGCCATACAAACCCTGGCTGCTGTCCTCGGCGGTACACAGTCGTTGCATACCAATTCAAAGGACGAAGCCCTTGCGCTACCTAGCGAGGCCTCCGTTAGGATCGCGCTAAGGACACAACAGATAGTCGCCTACGAAAGCGGCGTAGCGGAGACTGTAGACCCCCTTGCGGGCTCCTATTATGTGGAGGCCATGACCGATCGTATATACAAAGAAGCCTCGGAATATATATCCAAGATTGACGAATTAGGCGGGGCACCGGATGCCATTGATAAAGGTTTTATCCAAAAAGAGATCCAGGACAGTGCCTATAGGTATCAGATGGAGATCGAATCCAACGATAGGGTGGTCGTCGGAGTTAACAAATTCCAGGTCGATGAGGGTACCCCTGAAGGGTTGCTTAAAGTCGATCCCCGAGTAGGGGAGATGCAAAAATCCAAACTTGAAGATTTAAGGAGTATAAGGGATAATGCCAAGGTAAAGGATGCCCTTAACCGGCTTAAGAAGGCCGCCGGTGGCGATGAAAATCTTATGCCCTTTATAGTGGACGCCGTAAGGGAATATGCTACTTTAGGCGAGGTATGCGGGGTATTAAGGGAAGTATTCGGAGAATACAAGCAATCTATCGTACTATAATAAATCGAGGCTGTATATTTTATGAAGGAGGTTGATCTATAATGGATAGACCCATCAGGGTGCTGGTTGCCAAGCCCGGGCTAGATGGCCATGACCGGGGTGCCAAGGTTATAGCCAGGGCCTTCAGGGATGCCGGGATGGAGGTTATATACACAGGGTTAAGGCAAACCCCTGAACAGATAGTGGAAACGGCTATACAGGAGGATGTTGAGGTCGTAGCGATGAGTATACTGTCCGGGGCACACAATCATCTGTTTCCTATAGTGGTTAACATGCTTAAGGAAAGGGAGGCCGAAGATATATTAGTAGTCGGGGGCGGTGTAATCCCCGTTGAGGATATCCCCATTTTAAAGGATGCAGGGGTAGCGGAAATATTTACCCCCGGGACGCCGACGGCCGAGGCCATCGAATTTATAAAACAAAACGTAAAGAGATAGACAATGTAAAAAGTTTTTAGGTGGTGCTACGATGAATTTACAGGATAGATTGGCCTCCGGCGATGTACGTGCCCTAGCGAGGCTTATGACCTATGCGGAAAACAATGACCCGGAGGCTATTAGGGTTATCAAAGGGCTTTATAACGAAACGGGCGGTGCTTATGTTATCGGCATAACAGGGCCGCCGGGGGCGGGTAAAAGTACCCTTACGGATAAGTTAGTTAAGGCCCTCAGAGCCCGGGATAAAACCGTTGGCATAATAGCGATAGATCCCACGAGCCCCTTTACCGGTGGCGCAATCCTTGGGGATAGGATAAGGATGCAGGATTTGTTCACAGACCCCGGGGTTTTTATAAGGAGTATGGGCACAAGGGGTCATCTAGGCGGACTATCCCGGGCCACCCAGACAGCGGTAAAGCTTATGGACATATTCGGTAAGGATTATATATTTATCGAAACCGTCGGCGTCGGCCAGTCCGAGGTGGATATCGTAAAGACTGCGGATTCAGTGGTAATGGTTATGATGCCGGGCCTAGGTGATGATATACAGGCTATTAAGGCAGGGGTTATGGAAATAGGGGACGTATTTGCTATTAATAAAGCGGATTTAGCCGGAGCGGATCGTACACAGATCGAGATCGAAATGATGCTGGATTTAAACGAGGATAAGAAATGGCGTCCTCCTATCAGTAAAGTAGTGGCGGCGGACAATATAGGCGTAGAAGAGCTTTTACAACATATAAAAGACCATAGGGAGTACCTCGAGGGCTCCGGCGAGCTAGCGGGTAGGAGGGAAAGGAACACAAGGCAGGAACTCCTAAGCCTTGCAAAGGATAGGGTTATGGAGCTTATTCTAAAAGAATCCAGCGGCAAGCCCTTGATAGATACCCTTGTAGAACGTATAATATCAAGGGATACGGACATTTACACCGCCGCCGAGGAGATCTTACGGAGGGTCAAAGGAAAATAAGGGGGTGTAAAGATGATAACTAAGGTAGATCACATAGGCATAGCGGTTAGCGATTTAGATAAAGCTTTAGAATTTTACACAAAAGTCTTAGGCCTGGAGCTTGACGGGATCGAAGTGGTCGAGGACCAAAGGGTGAAAGTTGCTTTTTTGCCCCTAGGGGATACGGAGATCGAATTGTTGGAGTCCACCGAGCCCGAGGGACCTATAGCTAAATTCATAGAAAAGAAGGGGGAAGGTATACAACACATAGCCTTTAAGGTAGAGGACATTAACGAGGCACTGGAGGAGATGCGAAAAAAAGGTATAAGACTTATCGACGAACAGCCAAGGTACGGTGCCGGCGGTGCGAAGATTGCGTTTCTACATCCTAAAAGCACCCGCGGAGTACTTGTGGAGCTGTGCGAGAGAAAGCAAATCTAAATTTTCACGGAGGTATTATTATGATTGATAATAGGTTACAGGACCTTCAAAACAGGAAAGAAAAAATTTTGGAGGGCGGCGGGGAAAAGAGGGTAAAAAGACAGCACGATAAAGGTAAATTAACCGCTAGGGAAAGGGTAGACCTTTTGATGGATGAAGGCAGTTTCGTAGAAATAGATGCCTTCGTAGAACACCGATGCAGCCAGCTAGGTATGGAGAATACCGTAGCCGCAGCCGAAGGGGTTATAACGGGCTATGGTACGGTAAACGGCAGACTGATATATATTTTCGCCCAGGATTTCACGGTATTAGGCGGCTCCCTTGGGGAGATGCACGCTAAAAAGATATGTAAGGTACTTGATATGGCGATGAAAGTTGGCGCGCCGGTAGTAGGTATAAACGATTCCGGTGGTGCAAGGATTCAGGAGGGTGTGGATGCGCTATCGGGTTATGGACAGATATTCCGCAGAAATACTATAGCCTCCGGCGTAGTACCGCAGATATCAGTAATAATGGGTCCCTGTGCAGGGGGTGCGGTGTACTCGCCGGCTCTGACGGATTTCGTATTTATGGTGGACAAAACTAGCCAAATGTTTATAACGGGGCCCCAGGTAATAAAAACCGTAACCGGTGAAGAAGTATCCTCCGAGGATCTAGGCGGTGCTAAGACCCATAACACCATAAGCGGCGTAGCACATTTTATGAGTCCCGACGAAAAACAATGTATAGAGGATATAAAAACGCTATTAAGTTTCCTGCCCTCTAACAATATGGAAGCGCCGCCGGTGTTTGATACCGGGGACGATATAAACCGTGCAGAGGAGGCCCTGAACGAAATAGTGCCTGAAAACCCAAACAAGCCCTATGATATGAAGGATGTAATAAAGCTTATAGCGGACAACGGCGAATTTTTCGAAGTACAGGCCTACTACGCCCTCAATATGATAACCGGCTTTATAAGGCTTAACGGCAGGAGCGTTGGCGTAATAGCCAACCAGCCCAGGGTATTGGCGGGGTGCCTTGATATAAATGCTTCGGATAAGGGCGGCAGATTCATCAGGACCTGTGATGCCTTTAATATACCCGTATTAAACTTTGTGGATGTACCGGGATTCCTACCGGGTACGAATCAGGAATACGGCGGCATTATTCGCCATGGTGCAAAGATGCTTTACGCCTATTCAGAGGCTACGGTACCGAAGGTAACACTTGTAACGAGGAAGGCGTACGGCGGGGCATACCTTGCGATGTGTAGTAAGGATATGGGTGCCGATGTGGTATTGGCATGGCCTAGTGCCGAGATAGCCGTTATGGGTCCCGACGGCGCCGCGAATATAATATTTAGAAAAGACATTGAGGCCTCCGATGACCCCGCGGGTACACGCCAGGCAAAGATCGATGAATATAAAGACAGGTTCGCTAACCCCTATGTAGCGGCAAGCCGCGGTTTTGTTGACGATGTTATAGTACCCTCCACAACGAGGCAGAGGGTTATAAGCGCCTTTGATATGCTCCAGGGCAAAAGGGAAACAAGACCCGTTAAAAAACACGGCAATCTGCCAGTATAAAAGGGGTGATATAATTGTTCGGTGAAACCATTAATTTAGCGGAGAGTTTACAGATAACCGTACTTGGCATGTCCGTTGTATTTATAGTATTGGTATTATTGATGGGTATTATCAAAATAATGGAAAAGGCCGTCAATAGGGACGTGGCAAAGAAATCGGCCCCCGTTAAAGGGTCTGTACCAGAGGAGGATACAAAGGTTCCGGCCCCTGTAGCGGAGGATGCCATTCAGGGCGATGATACGGAGCTTGTGGCAGTAATAGCTGCTGCGGCGGCCTCCTGTATGGGTACAGCACCCTCTAATCTTGTAATAAGAAACATCGTGAGGATGCCCGATACTACACCTATTTGGGGTTTAAGCGGCAGGAATGATTTGATGGCAAGCAGAAGATAAATTTATAGCGATAGGGATAAAGGACAGCATCCCCTGAAGGGATATGGAGGCTTTGTATCCCCTTTAGCGGTGTGTGTATATCGCAAATTATAAAGGACATCACGGAACGGGGAATACATTAATGGGGATATTCCCCCGGGCCCATGGAAAAGAATCCCCATACCACTAATTGTACAGGGAGGAAATATTAGAATGAAGAAATTTAATATAACAGTAAACGGTACCACCTATCAAGTAGAAGTAGAAGAGATAAAGGCCGGCGGTTCGGCAGCACCGGCGGCGGCTCCAGCGACGCCGGCTCCGGTAGCCCCAGCGGCACCTGCACCTAAGGCAGCCCCCGCTCCAGCTCCAGCGCCTAAGGCAGCTCCAGCAGCTCCGGCGGCGGCAGGCGGCGAAACGATAACGGCACCTATGCCCGGTACCGTACTCGACGTAAAAGTTAAGGAAGGGGACAGCGTAACGAATGGCCAGGTACTAGTAATCCTTGAGGCAATGAAAATGGAAAACGAAATATTTGCGCCGGCGGACGGCACGGTAGCATCGGTGAACGTCAGCGTAGGTGCATCAGTAGACGCGGGAGATGTACTTGTATCGATTAGTTAGAACAACCCCAAGAAAGGAGCAACTCCTATGATTGAAATTTTAATGAGATTTGCAAAGGATACAGGTTTTGCCGGGATGGATATTCCGCACTTTATTATGCTGGCTATTTCCTGCCTACTGCTATATTTGGCCATAGTAAAGAAATATGAACCCCTTTTACTTGTGCCCATAGCCTTCGGTATGCTACTTTCAAACCTACCCCTGGCAAACCTTATGGCTGATCAGGTAACGCGTCAGCCTATACAACTGATACAGGAAGCCGGGAAGCATATAATGGTGATAACGGAACAGTCGGATTTGCAGCCCGGCGGACTTTTGAAATACTTTTATCAAGGGAACCGATTAGGCATATTCCCCCCTATAATATTTATGGGTATAGGGGCGATGACGGATTTCGGGCCCCTTATTGCGAACCCTAAAAGCTTACTTTTAGGTGCAGCGGCACAGCTTGGAATATTTACTACATTTATAGGGGCCATACTTCTAGGTTTTACCGGCCCCGAGGCCAGTTCCATTGGTATAATAGGCGGTGCCGACGGCCCGACGGCTATATATCTTACTTCAAAACTGGCACCCCACCTTCTAGGTCCCATAGCCGTGGCAGCTTATTCCTATATGGCTCTGGTGCCAATAATTCAGCCCCCTATTATGATGGCGCTGACTACTAAAAAGGAACGAGTCGTTAAGATGGATCAGTTGCGACCGGTATCAAAGACCGAAAAGGTGTTGTTTCCCATAGTAGTTACCATAGCGGTATCTTTAGTACTGCCCTCGGCATCGGCCTTAGTGGGGATGCTTATGCTGGGCAACCTATTTAAGGAATCCGGCGTAGTGGAACGCTTAAGTAAAACCGCGGCTAACGAACTAATAAACATAGTAACTATATTCCTTGGTGTAAGCGTCGGCGCCTCTGCAACGGCGGAGACGTTCCTAAGGCTGCAAACGATTCAGATAGTAGTGCTAGGTGTCCTGGCCTTTGGCATGGGTACCGCCGGGGGGGTATTATTCGGCAAGATAATGTATAAACTTTCCGGCGGCAAGGTTAATCCGCTCATCGGTTCTGCAGGCGTATCCGCGGTACCTATGGCAGCCCGGGTTTCCCAAGTAGTAGGCCAAAGGGCAAACCCGTCGAACTTCCTGCTAATGCATGCAATGGGTCCTAATGTGGCAGGCGTAATCGGTTCTGCCGTAGCAGCGGGTTTATTGCTATCCATATTCGGTTAAATAGATGACTAACAAAACGGGTGGCGTTATAGCGTCACCCGTTTTACGTGGTATACTTATAATCGGTGTAGGTTTGTTTGTCGGTAGATAGGCGAGGTTTTTCTATCGGCAAATCAAAATAAGAGGGGGGTATCCCTTGAAAAGGCGTGTGCTTAAGGAATTAAATAAAGATACGACGGAATATATATCGGGTCAGGTTTTAAGCGATAGATTAGGAATAAGCCGGACGGCGGTATGGAAACATATAAACACCCTAAGGGATCAGGGCTATCGAATAGACGCGATCCCTAACAGGGGTTATAGGTTGTCTAGTTCGCCGGATTTATTGATACCGGAGGAAGTGTACCCACTTCTTAAAACTTCTATCCTAGGGCGAAATATTATCCATCGCGAAAGCCTGGATTCTACAACGATCCTTGCAAAAAAAATAGCCGAGGAGCAAAAAGAGGGCACCATTGTGGTGGCGGAGGAGCAGACTGGCGGAAGGGGCAGGCTAGGTAGGCAGTGGCATTCGCCCCGGGGCGGCCTTTGGGTTTCCATAATACTGAAACCAAAATTGCGGCCGGATAAGGCCTATCAGTTAACCCAAGTAGCCGCCGTAGCAGCGGTAAAGGCCATCAGCGGTACCCTTTCCCTTACCGCGGGTATTAAATGGCCTAACGATATTATCATAAAAGGCAAAAAAGTGTGCGGTATACTCACAGAGATGAACGCCGAAGCGGACATTATAAACTATATTATACTGAGCCTAGGGGTTAATGTTAATGCCGACGGAGATGGGACGCCCGATGAGCTTGCAAGTAAAATGACCTTCCTAAGTAAAGAATGTGGTTATTCTGTTTCACGGAAAATTCTTTTAGCGAATCTTTTACAAAGAATCGAAGAGGGGTATATAAAATTCCTAAGGGATGGTTTTAAATCAACCGTTGAGGACTGTCGTAAATTTTCGGTGATACTAAACCATGAAGTACGTATATCCCATACAGGAGAAGCTATTCAGGGTAGGGCAGTACATATAACCGACGAGGGGGTACTACTAGTGGAAACCCCCGAAGGGAAGGTCGAAGTTATTTCTGGGGATGTTTCAGTTAGAGGGATTAAGGGATATCTGTAATTATTGAAACCGTAAAAATTTAATGTTAGAATCAACCGGCAGGATTATAATTTACAGGCGGGCAGGTGGTAACATGATATTGGTTTTAGATGCGGGGAATACTAATATTTTGCTAGGTGTATTTGACGGGGGGAAATTAATAAAAAACTGGCGTCTTTCTACGGACAGGAACAAATCCTCCGATGAATACGGGATGATAATAAATGAATTGTTCACCTATGAGGGGCTTAATATGCGGAAATTGGATGCAGCGATAATATCATCGGTGGTGCCCCCTATTATGCACTCCCTGGAGAGGGCGGTAAAAAGATATAGCGGCATAGACCCCTTGATTGTTGGGCCGGGTATAAAGACGGGAATAGACATCAAATACGATAACCCGAAGGAAGTAGGCTCGGACAGAATAGTGAACGCTGTGGCGGCGATCCATAAATACAGCGGCCCTGTAATACTGGTGGACTTTGGTACGGCTACGACCTTTTGTGCAGTAAGTGAAGGGGGCGAATATTTAGGTGGCGCCATTGCACCGGGTATAATAATATCCACTGAAGCATTGTTCCAGAAAGCATCAAAACTGCCTAGGGTGGAGCTTAAGGTTTCCGGCAAATATGTCTGTAAAAACACCGTAAGTAGTATGCAATCGGGTATTGTGTACGGATACGTTGGGCTTGTGGATCACATAGTAAACAAGTTTAAAGACGAATTAGGCTGGGGCCATGCCAAGGTTATTGCTACCGGCGGTCTGGCAAGGCTTATTGCAAGTCAGTCCCAGGTTATAGATATAGTGGACGGCCTGCTTACCCTTGATGGGTTACATATAATATATAATATGAATTGCAAACAGGACGGTCAAGGGGGATAAAAAACCTTGATAATAGGCGATGTGGTGTTAAAAAATAATATATTCCTTGCGCCTATGGCAGGTATAACCGATAGAGCTTTCCGTGTATTGTGCAAAGAGAAAGGCTGCGGTCTTACTTATACGGAGATGGTTAGCGCAAAGGGTCTGTATTATGACAATAAAAGAACGGAAAACCTTC
>CAZDSH010000012.1:0-37929 GCA_964508195.1 uncultured Clostridiaceae bacterium | reverse complement strand
GTACCCATGGAGCAAGAATCCCCGAAACCGATAGGCTAGTTTGCGGAAATTCCCGTAGCCCTCGAGCTCATACAACTATTGCTGGCGGGTTCGCGAAGCGAGGACAGCCTAATGCCGGCACGTTAAAAATGTGGCAAATAAAACGTCCCCTTGCCACATTCGCGAAGCGAGGATAGCCTAATGCCGGCACGTTAAAATGTGGCAAACAAAACGTCCCCTTGCCACATTTTCGGAACTGATACCTAAAAATGTGGCAAACAAAACGTCCCCTTGCCACATTTAGGCAATATTGAGCCGCCCTGGGGTATTACCAGAACTTTTGCACCGTCACCGGCGATAGAAAGGGCATCTTCCAGAGCTTTTTGCACAGTGGGCTTCTTTGTAAAAAATGTAGCCTCTACATCTGGTTTCGCCATAGCCGTGACCATGAACACTTCGGCCCTTTTAACCACCCGCGCTATGGCAGCGGCCTTATGCCCCCCTAATACGAAGGTATGTTTTAGACGTTCCTCGAGGTGCCGAGGCGTATCCGCCTCCTTTATCCATTGGGCGAATGTGTCATTGCCGTAGCCTTCATCGCACTTCGCTACCAATATAATGATACCTCCGGGTTTAACGGCATGGCTTGCATTGTCCAAAGCTTTTTGTGCCTGGTACAAATTTATATCCTTCGGATAACCCCCGGCGGAGACTACAACTATATCCGCCAGCTCCGGAACATCAACTCTATAAAGCCTATCAAGGTATTCGCACCCGACGCGATGGGCCTTTAAATGATGCCCGGCAAAGGCTTGTAAAATTTGCTTATTTTCGTTGAGCACTACATTTAATATAAAGGATATCCTTAGTTTCTCCGCCACTTCCTCTATATCTTCCCGGACAGGATTACCCTCTAATTTACCCGTTTGCGCGTTCTTATCTAATTGGAAACCATGGTTTGATTTTATTGTTTCGTAATCGGCGGCTCCGGGCATTATAGCCTTCGCGCCGCCGGAATAGCCGGCAAAATAATGGTATTCGATATTTCCTGTACAAATACGTATATTAGCCTCAACTACCGGGTTGCTTATGTTAAGCGGCGTACCCCGGGTTGTTTTGCCTACGTGTATGTAGCCTTCTTTGGTGCTATCGGCACATTCTATAGTATTAAAGATTCGTTCCCCCACGAGGTCCCTTTGTTCCTTTATCGTATGGGGCCTATGGATGCCCATACCGAATACTATTTTTATATCTTTATCGGGAATATTTGCCCTATATAGCTCTCTAATTAAAGGTGGCAATAGTTTTCGTGTCGGCACCGGCCGCGTTATATCGCTTACTAGTATCGCAACTTTTTGCCTTCTTTTTACGAGGCTCGACAATCTGCCGGTACCAATTGGCCGCTGCAAAGCCTGCTCTATACGAACCGTTTCCTCGTATTCGCTAATATTTCTTTCCTCGAAATTGCCCTTTAGAACTCCTATAAGGTTTTCCGTCGGCATTTCAAGCCTCACATTTTCTTTGCCAAGCTTTAAATATATAGCGGGCAATGTTTGTCCCCTCCTTAATCATTCTATTCCAAATATCCTTTAACCTTCTAAAACCGGTCAGCCCCTCGTATATATATAACGCAGCAGACGTTTTATACCACCGCTCTACCGTTATATAGGTCTTGTTAAGTCCCGGGATATAGTATCCTTTTGTCCCCCACCCGTTTTGTTATCCTGTTTCTGTCCATTTCCTCTAAAAGGGCCATCGCGTACTTTCGGCTCGTGCCAAGGTAATCCCGGAATGCAGCAAGACTTATTTCCCCATCTTTTTTTATATGCTCCGTTACCGCATGCACCGCTTTGTCATAGTACGTCTTTAAAAATAATATGTCATCATCTATCCGTTTTACGAGGTCCTTTTCAACGAGCATGTTGAGCACTGCTGCTATGTCTTTCCCCTTATAGGGTGCATTCTTTATAAGCTCGCCGATACCGGGGGGCGAATAACCACCCTTTTTAAAGTTTTCCATTATGTATACCTTTATATCCTGTTCCATTTCTGTAAGCTTAACTGTAAACCCTGCTAGAGATACGGCTTGGGCCGTAATGTTTATATACTGTTCCTTTTCCATAGATTCTAATATTTCCTCGGCAAAACCTTTCTTGCTATCGCCAAAGAGCCTATTTCTAAACTCCTCCGGGGGCATACCAGATCGTAGCGTATACCGGGCGTGGAATTCCTCTAGTATTGCATGCGCCTTTTTACAAAGCTTTAAGTAATATTCCCTATGTATATAAATATCTTCGTTGCCCCTTTGAAATTTTAATATAGCCCCACCGTCGGTTAGCTCCTGTAGCATAGGCTCCAGTTCTTTTGCGCTTTTGCCCATAAGTTTTATAAGTTCATATTTCCCGGGAAAGGTGCTACTATTTAAATCTATAACCTTTTCCAGTACCTGTACCGGATCCCCCTGTTCCTTGAGCCTTAATTCCTCGATCACGTGCTTTTTATACCTTTTTCTTTTAGACGGATTCGGCTCTAACACTACGCCGCCCCCTATGGTTTCCATTGGCGAATAACTTCTTATTATAAATTTATCCCCCCTAAGGGCCACGGCCTGTTCCTCCAGCCGAAGCTGTGCATAACATTCTTCACCGGGCATCAATTCATCCCTATCAAGGAGCGTGATCCTACATAGCAGCTCCTTTGTACCTATGTGAAGCCGTACCCTGTTTCTGTTTTCAAGTATCCAATGGGTGTCACCGAGTAGGCTTAACCGGCCATCTAACATCATAGTAGGTTGTAATGCACCTATAGGTGCTATCACGTCCCCCCTTTGTATCTGACCCTTTTTTATGCCGGCGATGTTTATAGCCAGTCTTTGGCCGGCATAGGCGGTCTTTACATACTCGTCGTGGACCTGTAGGCCTCGCACCCTGGCCTCGGCACCGGCGGGATAGATACAAACCCTTTGATCTTCATTCAACGTACCCGTTATAAGGGTGCCCGTCACTATGGTGCCAAAACCCGTCAAAGAAAAGGCCCTGTCTACATTGAGCCTGTAGATGGTATCGTAGTTCTTATTTTTGATACCCACGGTTTTTTTGGCTATTTCTTTTATAAGCACATCAATACCCGTTTTGCTAACCGAGGATACGGGTATTATCGGCGCATCCTCCAGGAAGGAGCCCTTTGTTTTTTCTCTTATTTCATCAATAACCATATCCAACCATTCATCCTCTACCATATCGATCTTTGTAAGAACCACTATTCCCTTTTTTACATTGAGGTAGTTGAGTATATTCAAATGTTCCCATGTTTGGGGCATAAACCCCTCATCGGCGGCTATAACAAGGAGTACTATATCCATACCGCCGACACCGGCTAACATGTTTTTTATAAACCGTTCATGGCCCGGTACATCTATTATACCGGCCCGCCTGCCATCGGGGAGATCAAAATATGTAAACCCCAGCTCGATGGATATGCCCCTTTTTTTTTCCTCCACAAGTCTATCGGTATCCCTACCCGTAAGGGCCCTTATAAGGGTAGTCTTTCCGTGGTCTATATGTCCCGCGGTACCTATTATAATATTGTTCATGGTTTTATACCTCCGGTTAGTGCAAGGGTCAACATCTCCGCCAATATTGGCAATTGTTCGTCAAATACAGTTCTAACATCTATTAAATACCTATCCTTTATAATGCGCCCTACGACAGGGGTATCTACAAACCTTAAGCGACGGTCCAATTCATCCGGGCTTATGTTTCGTGGACTTATCGCTACCACAAAGGTTTCTATTTCCTCCAGGGGCATCGAACCGCCGCCTACCTGGGAATAATCGCTTTCTATATATACTTCGGCGTAGGGCTTTATAATCGTAAGGAGCTCTAAAAGATAGCCCGCCCGATCCTTAAGCACATTCAATGGTGTCGTAAGCATCTTTAATACCGGTATTTTTTCGGTTACCCCTTCTCCCTCTAAGTAAGCCCTAAGGGTGCTTTGAAGGGCTGATAATACAAGCCTATCCACGCGTATAGCCCGGGCTAGGGGATGCTTTGCAATTTGTTTAATCAGTTGACCCCTGCCAGCTATTATGCCCGCTTGGGGTCCGCCTAACAGCTTATCGCCGCTGAAAGTAACTATATCTATACCAGATTTAAGGCTTTCCTGGACCGTCGGTTCGTTACCTATACCATATTTTTTAAGGTCAATGAGCACGCCACTTCCTAAGTCCTCCGCCACGGGCAGATTATACTTTTCGCCTAGGGCTACTAAGTTATTTCTGGGTACTTCTTCGGTAAATCCGCATATACGATAATTGCTAGTGTGTACCTTTAACAAAAGCGCGGTATTGTCGTTTATGGCCCCCTCGTAATCGTGGATATAGGTTTTATTCGTCGTACCCACCTCCACAAGCTTTGCGCCGCCCTGGGCCATTACTTCAGGTACTCTAAAGGAGCCCCCTATCTCAACGAGCTCGCCCCGGGAAACTATTACCTCTCGACCGGTGGCTATGGCACTTAGCACCAAAAGCACCGCCGCCGCATTATTATTCACTACCAGGCAGTCCTCAGCGCCGGTAATATCGCGTATAAGATCCTTTGCTATATCATGCCGTGAACCACGGTAGCCGGTTTTTAGATCGTACTCCAAGTTAATGTATTTCCCCGCTAGTCTCGAAATATCCGCAACGGCGTATCGTGCCATTGGCGATCTGCCTAAGTTTGTATGTATTATGACACCCGTACCGTTTATCACTTCTCTAAGGTGCACAAGATCCCTTTCCTTTAATGTTTCAGCCAGGGTTTTGACGAGGGTCTTTTCAAGGGTTGGGACCGTTAAATCTTTTTTTGATATTTTTACATTGACCGAGGTTTTAGCAGGATCCTTTCCAAAAGCCGGGGCCGTTATATTTCCCTTTAATATTTCTGCGCGCATATTCCCCAAAATCCCCCTTATAGTCCTTATAACAACCGGCCTCGTGTACATTTTTATCATATTTTCCACTTCGGACTTTCCAAGTATCTGATCCACCGGGGGCAACAGTTTTAGTAAGTCCTTTTGATTCATAATTTTAAGCCCTCCTTCCCCACCAATATAAAAAAGTCTCTATTTAAGGGTGCATTCCAATTTAAAAAACCCTTGTTTGAATAACCTTTAATCCGCGTATTTATACCGCGACCGCGCAGGGTCCGCGTTTTATGTACATTCAACCCACGTACAACCCCTGTATCATTTCCCCATATTATTTTCCCATATACTACAGCGTTATTCAAGCCATTAAAAAAACCCCGGGCGAACCGGGGTTTTTATTCTAGGCTACCTTTTCTTTATTGAAATATTCCTTAGTAAGTTTGAATACTACACCACTTAGGCCGAGTACACCGATGAGGTTGGGGATAGCCATAAGTCCGTTCAACGTATCGGCTATATCCCATATAGCGGCCAATCTGCCGATAGCCCCTATTAGTATGAAAGGTATCCATATAATCCTGTAAGGCATTATCGCCTTGCTGCCGAAAAGATATTCGGCGCAACGCTCACCGTAGTACTCCCAGCTAAGGATAGTGGAGAAGGCAAACAGAAGCACGCCTACCGTAACTATAAGCCCACCGGTACCGGGAAGGATCGTATTAAAGGCCAACGTTGTAAGGGATGCACCGGTCTCGCCGGAGCTCCAAGCCCCAGTTATAACGATGGACAATGATGTTATGGAGCAAACTACAATCGTGTCCATGAACACTTCAAATACTCCCCATAACCCCTGACGTACGGGGTGATCCGTCGTCGCTGCAGCATGGGCTATAGGAGCGCTACCAAGGCCGGCTTCGTTGGAGAATACACCTCGGGCCACACCGAACCTTGCAGCCATCATCATCGACGAACCTATAAACCCGCCTAGGGCCGCTGTGCCTGTGAAGGCGTGGCTGACTATAAGGGAAAAGGCCGCCGGGATCTCACTAGCTTTCATAACTAGTATTATAATACCCCCGGCAATATACAGCGCTGCCATAAAAGGAACGAGTTTTTCCGTAACCTGGGCGATCCTTTTCAAGCCACCCAGTACAACTAGCGCTACCGCCGCCGCTACTACTATCCCCGAAACCCATTCGCCTACCCCAAAGGTGGTCTCCAGGGCATCGGCGACGGAGTTTGCCTGGGTCATGTTACCTATACCGAAGGCCGCTAGCATACCAAAGAATGCAAATATTGCGGCGAGCCAGTTTAACTTAAGGCCATTTCTAATATAGTACATAGGCCCCCCTATAAAACGGCCGTCCTCGGTTTTCTCCCTGTACTTTATTGCAAGTACTACTTCGCTGAACTTCGTTGCCATCCCAAATATGGCGGAGAGCCACATCCAGAATATAGCGCCGGGCCCACCTGTGGCAATGGCCGTGGCGACACCGGCAATATTACCGATGCCAATGGTTCCCGCAAGGGCCGTGGCAACGGCCTGGAAGGGCGTGATCTCCCCTTCGCCCCTAACCTCTTTGTCAAACATCTTCATCAGGGTATTTTTCATTATGTAGCCAAGTTTTGTAATAGACATAAAATTAGTACGGGTTGTCAAGTACACACCGGTCCCCACGATCAGCACGAGCATAGGCGGGCCCCAAACAAAGCTGTTAACCTTACTGTTTAACTCCATAAGAAACTCCATAATTTCCCTCCTAATTCTTATATTTTCTGTTACATAACTGGGGTATACAGTTATATAACACATCATTTAATATGTATTCTATATCTTTTCCAAAATTCCTTTTATTGTTTCAATATTATTTTATTTACTTCTCTATTTGCATCGTCGTGCGTCTGGGTCGCCCATTGCCCCGACATGGATACATCATTTTTCCCCTGGATCATTTTATTTTGACGTTGATACGTCATTTTTTTAAATACCCGAAATGTACACCTTTATAATACCTCTACGGGAAAATCACCCCTTTCCACTACATCTCCGATTATTTTGCACCAAGGGGCTGTCTTTTTATTCAATAGATTCATTAAACGCAGGGCTTTATCCTTTGGCAATGAAATAAGCAGTCCCCCGGAAGTTTGCGGGTCAAAAATAATATCCTCCAGATCAGTTTCAACCCCTTTAAGGTCTATGCCCTCCCTGGCATAATCTTTGTTCGAATAGGCACCCGCTGGTATGATACCCATTTGGGCCAACTGTCTCGTCCCCTCTATTATAGGTATCTGATCCTTCCACAGGCGCATTGATACCCCGCTGGCTTCGGCCATTTCCAAGCAGTGGCCCATAAGCCCGAACCCCGTCACATCGGTACATCCGTTAACCCCTACCCTTTGCATAGCCTGCGCAGCATCGGCATTAAGCGTAATCATACTTTCTATAGCAGCATCGGCGGTGCTAGGGCTTGCAATGTCCGCCTTTATAGCAGTATTTATTATACCGGTGCCTAAAGGTTTTGTAAGGATTATCACATCACCGGGCTTTGCGCCGCTGTTTGTAATGATCCTGTCCGGGTGTATTATACCCATAACCGAAAGTCCGTATTTAGGTTCATCATCCTGGATCGTATGACCCCCGGCAAGGGTGGCCCCGGCTTCCTTTACTTTATCGGCACCGCCAAGGAGTATTTTGCTAAGCACATCCAGGGATAGGCATTTGGGAAAACCGACTATATTAAGGGCAAGTACAGGTTCGCCCCCCATGGCATATATATCGCTTAGGGCGTTCGCCGCGGCAATCTGGCCAAAAATAAAAGGCTCGTCCACGACCGGTGTAAAAAAATCAAGGGTCTGGATTACAGCAATGTCCTCTGAAATCCTATAGACCGCCGCATCGTCGGACCCGGTAAAACCCACTAAAAGATTTGGATGTTTTTGTATAGGCAAATGACGCAGAACCTGCGCCAGGGCATCAGGCCCTATTTTAGCGGCTCACCCCGAGCTTGCGGTCAAAGCCGTAAGTCTTATGTTCTCATCATTCATAGCTTATCACCTCACCGTTATACTGTCCTTTAAATTTTCGTAAACCTTCGGGCCGATGCCGGAAACCTTCATAAGATCCTCGGGTTTTCGGAAGGGGCCCTCCTTTTTACGAAAGTCTATTATCCTTTGGGCTAAGACCGGGCCTATACCTTGTAGGCCCTCTAGCTGGGAAGCACTGGCAATATTAATGTTAACCCTCGCATTCACTTGTACATTATAACCTAAATTCGAATCATTATCCATAACCTCGTCAACGGCGGGGATATGTAATTTCTCTCCATCGAATAAAGCCCTGGCAAGGTTGATCCTGTCAAGGTCTGCTTCGGGCAAAGTACCCCCTGCGGCATTTATTGCATCAATGGCGCGGGAGCCTTCGGGTATATAGATCACGCCGCGGCTTTTTATCTGGCCCGTTATGTGTATCGCTATTTCGGCCTTTTTTATGCCTCCCCCCGATGTCGCACTTGATGAATCCTCCGGTGCAAAGTAACTCTCTATGTCGGCAGTATCGACACTTTTTTTGCTGGGCTTTTCTATTTTAAGTATAAGACTTATGTTTACGATAAGCAGTATAACAATGAGGCCCGTTAACGCCAATTCTCGTTTCGAAAGGTTCAAAAACATCGCCTCCTTAGGCAATCAATTATGTTATTAGTTCTATGTGTTCCAGTTTTATCCTCCCGAAATGGCGTATAATGTTTATAAATGTTTATAATTGATGCGCGAAGCGTGAGAATGCATGCCGTGGAGGGGCGGAGGTATCGATTTATGACCCCTTTATATGTTGTAAAACACCATATACATAAGCAATGACGTCACTACAAGTATAGGCCAATACAGTTTATATTCTTTATACAGTTCATTCATTTCAATGCCGAAGTATTCTGCAAGTCCAGATTTATGTGTAATTTCCTCGGTATCATGTTCATACATTCATATTTTTAAAACAAACATAAGTGTCTTATGCCGCGAAAACCGGGTTGATAGCGAGGGGCCGCATGGTAGGCTGAATAGCTTAGGCAGCATCCCAAAAACGGGTAACTTAATAATACACCCGGCATTTTGCAGATATGGCGCAAAGTGATTACGACTATCAGACTACAGCCAAAGGCCCTGCACTTAAAATATCGAATGACTACGATTTTGCAAGACACGTTAAGAATAAAATAATCAAAGATAAATATTCGCCGGACGCAATGATAATGGATCTAAATCGGAACGGCTTTATCAATCCGAAGACCGGTAAAGAAATGTACAGCAATATACTACGCCCACCCCTACAGCTCCTGGGAACGTGGTACAAACGAGCAAACAAACGGCATGATAAGAAGGTTCGTGCCGAAAGGTAGCATAATATGCAATATTACAAACAAGGAGATAGCAAGGATCCAAGACTGGCTTAACAACTACCCAAGGCGAATACTGGGCGGGATAAGCGCAAACAGGAAAAAGGAAATGCTGCAAAGGACCGTTTAAAAAGCCTGGTGAGGATTTGCATAAAGAATTATAAAACCTATTGAAATATTGATAAAGGTAAGACCGCCTTGACAAATATTTCAATAGGTTTACAGGGAAACCTAAGGCAAATCTAAAAGGGGTTATTGTATAGGAAATATCAGAAATTTCTCAGTCACTTTACTTTACAACCGGGCTCTCTGTAGCTTATTCAAGAAAATTCTTGATCCTGCAACACTCCTCGAACGGAGTTTTTATGTTTCTATCCCAAACCCCTTAAAAATCGGAAATAGTAGCCCCAACAATCTCAATAGGGTAAAATTAAGAAAAGACAACTTATTAAATACTTAGGGGGAACTATCGTAATCAAAGTATATCAAAAAAAGTTGCCTATGGTCGAATCCGAGCATAATATATAACGAGGCTTAACGGGCATTCTCACCCTCATATCTTTCATCCAGCTCCATTTTTTTTAGGCGACGCCATAGAGTTGTAACACTTATGCCTAATTTTTCCGCAGCTAAGGTCCTATTACCCTTAGTTTCTTTTAATATTTTTCTAATCATTTCAGTTTCAACATTTTCTAAAAGTCCGCTATCTAATTCCGTTTGAGGTTTAAGATTAGAGTGCTTTGCGATAGAAAAATTCGGCGATTCGCCCATTACTTCGACTACTGTTTCCGTATCAATTATATCCGTTTTACATAGTACTACTAATCTTTCAA
This sequence comes from uncultured Clostridiaceae bacterium, assembly GCA_964508195.1. GTDB lineage: Bacteria > Bacillota > Clostridia > Ch29 > Ch29 > JAAYEV01. Next base: position 27,818 of record CAZDSH010000012.1, on the reverse strand, counting down.
CCACATTCTCCAATTGTCGTATATTTCCCGGCCAATCCTGGTTAGTTAAGCCGGCCAGTGCATCCTGGGAAATACCTTTAATATTCTTACCTAATTCTATACTTTTTTGTTTAATAAAATATTCAGTAAGAATCGCAATATCTTCTGACCTTTCTTTTAGGGTTGGTATCACTAGCTTTAATACACACAGGCGATAATATAAATCCTCCCTGAACTTGCCTTTTTGCACTTCATTATATAAATCTCTGTTTGTGGCAGCAATGATCCTTATATCCACTGGAATGATTCTATCATCACCTAGCCTTATGACTTCTTTTTCTTGCAACACCCTTAAGATACGTGCCTGAAGCGTAGTGGACATTTCGCTTATCTCATCTAAAAAGATAGTCCCCTCGTGGGCCAACTCAAACAGCCCGATTTTGCCCCCTTTTCGGGCCCCAGTAAAGGCCCCTTCAACATAGCCGAATAGCTCACTTTCCAGTAAGTTCTCCGGAAGGGCCGCGCAATTGACCGCAACAAAGGGCTTATCACGGCGGTTGCTGGCATTATGAATACTCTGGGCAAACAATTCTTTACCTGTACCCGTTTTACCTATAATCAACACTGTACTATCGACCTCTGCATACTGCCTTGCTTTTTCCTTTGCCTGGATTATTGGCGGGCTGCTCCCTATAATATTTTCAAACTTTGTTTTTGCAACGTGTCCTTTATATAATAATTTTTTACGGACTTTTCTTTCCATCTTCTGCATTTTTCCAAGCTCTTGAAATGTAGCGACAACTCCAAGAATACTATTTTCAACTATTATTGGCACTCGATTTGTTACTACAGAAATTTCACCTATATGCTGTATCTCCCCTAGCTCCGCTTTACCCGTTTTAAGCACTTGATGCATCCTAGTGTTCTCCACTATATCATCGACGGGTTTACCTATGGCATCCTCTGCTTTAATTCCTACTAGTTCCTCCGTCACCGGGTTAAACACTGTAATCATTCCATCTTTATCAACCCCTAAAACTCCATCATAAGCAAAGTCAATTATAGACTTTAGAATCTGGGCTTTTTCCTTTTCTCGCATTTGAACTTCAAGAAGATTCTTTGCATAATTTATTGCCTCAATTATTGACTCTTCGCCAGATTCTATAAGAACGCCATTATATCCCAGTTTATGGACTGCACTTATTACGGCATGTCCCCCTATGAACACCCTTATCCCATTTTCGAACAACTGCCTAATCTTTATATCAATATCGGTCTTTACATCATTTTCTACTATAACCGTTACAATTCTTGCATCAAATATATTTTGCATGATACCTTTAACTTTTTTATATTTAAGGATTAGGTTTTCGAAGCCAACAATACCGATTTTATTGGAATAATTCATTGCCTCATTAATGGAGCTAATAATATCATAAGCACCTGTCTCTAAATTTACCACCGGAACTTGCAAACTATCTTTAATCAATTTACCCGTTCCGCCCCTGCTTATAATAAGATTGGCCCCATTCTCTATAGCCCCTTTAGCGAGCCTTAAACCCTCATTTAATGAACCCTGGTAAACCTTTATCCCATTTCCAAGCTCGGAAATGACCTTCCTTGCTTTATTAGCAAGTTCTCTATCCGGTGCTATAAATACAATTTTTTTAGTCATGTAATTATTCACCCCGATTCATTTCTTTGCATATCTATGCCGCTATAAGAATGCTCCTATTATTATATTTATACCATTCTATCATACAATTATTGCAAACCTTATCAGGGCAATAAGTAAAACCCCCGATCCAAATAATGCAACCTCCCTTAAAACTTTATATAATGAAGCATTACAATATTCGACAGTTAATAATATACACAAATGTAACGGCGATATTACATAACCTACTGCCGATGCAATAAAAATTAAATTATAATATGCTACGGTATTTATGTCGGTTGGAACAATCGTTAAAAAAAGAGGTAACGATAACCCTATAGCGGCATTGCTATTTCCCATTATTAAGCCCGCGGTAAGGGGAAAAAGAATTGCCAGAACTATTAAGGGTATCCCAGTCCCTGTTAAAAATGCTGATATTTCCTTTAAAAAACCCGTAATTGAAACAACATCTTTGAAGACCATCACACCAGCCGCGGCAAAAACCATATCCCATTTGATACCACTAAAAGCTGCAATAAATCTGCGCTTCACTGTATCTTTATAATTACTATCTGTTTTAACAAAAAAAATAGTATACAAAATTCCTATAAGAAATGCCAAAGGGAAATATATATGAAACCCAATTCCCAGTGTAACTATTAGTATAAATGGAAATAGACTTATAGATAATCCCATTAATATTTTCGGAGTTATTCTTTCTTTCTTAACTTTAACTGGTTTTATGTTCCGAAAAATATAAAAAAACGCAAGGGGGATAGCAATTATCATTATTGGCACATTGAACTTTATAAATTCGATTATATCTATACCTGAAATAGATGACATTAAAATCAGTCCGGTGCACATCGGAGAAACAAAGGTATTTATATGCCTAAATACGATATTTGCAACTGCAATATCGTTCTTATTTAGCCCTACCTCATCTCCCATTGGCTCTATTAACGGTACAGACATAACGGCGCCCCCTGTCACCGCGAGCAGCCCTATTAGTGCTGGTATTAATGCTATAAGCACACGTATATCCCTTATGATAGCCCTTAAATTATTAATTATATCATCCAAACTACCTGTAAATTTTAATAGATGCCCTAGAGCAGTTAAACCCGTTACCATCAACATTAGTTTAATTGTTTCTTGGTCGGCAATGGATGACATCATAGTCTTAAACACAGTGGTTAACGGTAACCTTGCGAATAACGATATAACTATGGCCCCGCTTAACATCACTATCCCTAGCTTTATCTTTAGCCTAATCAATACGATAACAAGGATTATTGTAGTAGACAAGGCCAATACTCCTACAAACAATTTAGTTTCCCTCCTGTTCTATTAGGCACTATTAATATTTATTCTAGTTTCCTCGCGATGGGGGTAATTCCCTAATCGTCCTTCAAATTTATGCGAACTACTCTAGGACCAATGGGCATCAATAAACTCGCACCCTTTTGCAACCAAGGTTTCGTGGATACTTTTCCGGACTAAGTTACCCGCTTGAATGGCCTTATTTACTTCAGCTTCACGTTCCATACATCCCTTTGCGGTTTTAAGCACATTTAGTGCATCATTTTTGTCTATGGCTACTACGCCATCATCATCCCCTACTATTATATCCCCTGGCCTTATTAGAACCCCTCCACAGGTTATGCCCGCATTTATTTCCCCTGGTCCGTTTTTAAAAGGTCCGGCTGGTGTTGTGCCGGTTGCATAAACCGCAATATTTGATTCCCGTATATCATAAACATCCCTTATTGGTGCGTCTATGACAAACCCAGCTATTCCTAGCCTTTCCGCTTTAGCCGCCAAATTAGCTCCAATAATAGAATGGCTTTTACTACCGCCCCCCGTTGAAACAACTATTATATCCCCCGGCTGCGCCAACTCTAAAGCTTTATGGACTAATAAATTATCGGTCGGTGGCGTTCTTACGGTTAGAGCCGTGCCAACCATTTTCACGCCTGGCTTGTTCATAGATCTAATTGAGGCATCCATGATTCCAAATCTCCCCAAAGCATCGCCTATAGTCGCAGTCGGAAAGTTCGCAAAACTTTTTACTAATTCCACATCTGCCCGCTTAACTTTCAAAAAAATCCTAAACCCTATACTAGCCATCTGATAACCCCCCGTACTTAATATCTATATGTGATTGCTATTGTTGTAAATTAACTATTTCTAGTCTTTAAAAAAACTTATTAGCCCTCCCGCTGAAATAATATCCCGTAGGAAAGAAGGGATTGGTTTAATATCCAATCTTATATCTTCATGCGCTATCTTTATATATCCGGATTTTATGTTTATTTCCAATTGATCGCCATCATTAATACTATTCGTATCGCATTCAAACGGAATAATGCCCACGTTTATTGCATTTCTATAAAATATACGGGCAAAAGAAGAACAGACAATTACATTGCAACCGCCCTCTTTAAGAATCCTAGCCGCATATTCTCTACTAGAACCACACCCGAAATTATCCCCGCCTACTATAAAGTCCCCATTCTTGAATGTTCTGTAAAACCCAGGTCTAATATCTTCCATTAGGTATTGCGTCAATTCCCTATAATCTAGACTTTTGGCCCGATGGCGAGATGCCATTATATAGTCTGTGTTGACATCATCACCAAATTTATGCACTCTTCCAATTAATACATCATGCATGCCCACATCCTCCTATCATATCACGGGGATCAGTTATACAACCCATAACCGCGGATGCAGCTACAGTGGCTGGAGATGCTAAATAAACCTTTGAATTTACATTCCCAGACCTTCCTTTAAAATTTCTATTAGCGGTGGAGATAACCGTTTCGCCATCTGATGGTATGCCTGAATGCCCCCCGACACAGGGCCCACAACCCGGGGTAATGATCATAGCTCCCTTCTCAATAAAGGTTTTTATAATTCCCTGTTCAATAGCTTCCAATAGAACTGTTTTAGATGCAGGCACCACAATAAGCCTTACGCCCTGTGCCACACTTCTAGTCTTTAGTATATTAGCAGCAACCCGTAAATCTTCTAGTCTGCCATTAGTACATGTACCTATGATTGCTAATTGGATTTCCTGGCCTTCGGTTTGTTTTACTGAAACCACATCATCTACTTTATATGGTCGTGATACCTGCGGTTCAATATCGTATGCGTTGAACTCATAAATTTTTTCATATATCGCATCCGCATCAGGATTTATTATTTTATATTCTTTCTCTACGCGACTTTTAAGCCAAAGTTTTGTTTTATCATCTGCAATCATTAACCCCGCTTTCGCCCCCATTTCAACGCTCATATTGCAAACTGTGAACCTATCTTCCATACTTAACCCACTAATCGTTTCTCCTGAGAATTCAATAGCCCTGTAATTAGCACCATCCGCCTTTATTTTCCCAGCCAAATACAGAATAAGATCTTTCGAATATACACCTTTTCGTAGTCGCCCGTTGAAAATGGTTTTAATTGTTTTTGGAACCCTGAACCATAGTTCTCCCGTTTTCAAAACAACTGCAGCATCTGTTGAGCCAATCCCAGTAGCGAAGGCATTTAGAGCACCATATGTACAAGTATGGGAATCAGTTCCTACCACTAGATCACCCGGTGCGACATATCCCTTTTCTGGTACTACCTGATGGCAAATCCCTTCGCCACCATCGTAACAAATTATATCTTGTGCTTTACAAAACTTCCTTATTTTATTTTGCATCAATGAATAATTTCTTGCGGGGCTAGGAACAAAATGATCCATTACAAAACATGCCTTCATGGGATCCTTCACCTTAGTTCCACCCATTTCTTCAAAAGCATCAATCATCATTGGGCCTAATCCGTCATGACTCATTAAGAAATCAACTCTTACAGTAACTAAATCATCGGAAAAAACCGGTCTTCCAGCTTTATTAGAAAAAATCTTTTCGGAAATAGTTTGCCCCATAAAAGTTACCCCCCCTAGAGATACTTAATAGCGCCTTAGCTTAGGTTATCAGATAAATACTGTAAATAGTCTTGTGGCCTTTTAGCCACAAGACTATTTACGAGAAAATAAGATAAACATAATCAGCATAGATAACATATACTCAATTGTATTTTGAAGTTCAGCTCCTGATCAACTCTCACGCGGTGACCCCTAGTTCTATTTTAGCTCGTCTCCAATGAAAATATCCTACTATAAGTATTACAACGATACCTATGATATCGGTTAATGTCCCGACCTGTATTAAGCTAAGGCCAGCAGCCAAGAAAAATAGCCTTTCTATGATATTTGCCTTTGCAAAGAGGAAACCATGTACTGCTATAGAAACAGCACTTAAACCGAAAATCGCAGTAATACTTGCAATTAATGCCTCAAAGAATGTAGTCTCTATTAAGAGCAATGCCGGAGAAAATACAAAAACATATGGTATAATCCAAGCAGCAATCGCTAGTTTAGTAGCGTTTATTCCGGTTTTTATCGGATCCGCCTTTGCAATACCGGCTCCCGCAAACGCGGCTACACAAACCGGCGGAGTTAAATCAGCAATAATCCCAAAATAAAAAACAAAGAAATGTGCTACAAGTATAGGAACGCCTAAATTTAACAATGCCGGTGCTGCAATAGTAGAGGTAATGATATAGTTCGCCGTAGTGGGGATACCCATACCCAATATAAGCGATGCAAACATTGTCAATATCATTGTTAGGATTAGACTTCCTCCAGCAAGAGCTACTATACCGTTTGCCATTTTCAAGCCCAATCCAGTTAAAGTAACTGTTCCTACTATTATACCAGCCGTGGCAGCCACTATAGAAAGTCCAAGAGCTGCTTTAGCACCACTTTCTAAAGCGTCTAAAATGTCCTTAAAAGACATTCTAGTTTCCTTTTTTACAAAACTGACTAAGATTGCCGTTCCAATTCCCGCAACTGCCGCTTTCGTAGGTGTCATGCCCTTCACCAAGAAATAGATTATGGCGAATATAGGCAGCATAAGGTGCCCCCTGCTTTTTAAAACATCCCACACGTTGGGTACTTCATCTGCAGCCATCCCTTTAAGGTTATTTCTTCTGCCCTCGAGATGCACACCTGTAAATATCCCAGTGAAATACAGTATTGCTGGGACAGAAGCGGAAAGTATTATAGCGCTATAAGGTATACCAGTAAATTCCGCCATAAGGAATGCAGCGGCGCCCATTACAGGAGGCATTATTTGGCCCCCTGTAGAAGCTGCGGCTTCTACAGCCCCAGCAAATTCAGGCCGATAGCCCATTCTTTTCATCATTGGTATGGTGAAACTGCCCGTCCCAACTGTATTTGCGACAGAACTACCTGAAATAGTTCCTGTTAAGGCACTTGCTACAACAGCCACTTTTGCAGGGCCAGCTGTAGCACGGCCTGCTATGGCATTAGCAAAATCTATGATGAACTGGCCCACACCCGTTTTCTCAAGAAAGGCACCAAACATTATGAATAGAAATACAAATGTCGCACTAACTCCTGTCGGAATGCCTATGATGCCTTCTGTTGTGAAATACATGTGGTATACTATGCGTTCCAACGAAAAACCCCTATGCCTTAAAAAAGAGGGCATATAAGGTCCAAAATATGTGTATAGTAGAAATATTACTGCTATTGATATAATAGGGAAACCGCTTACCCGTCGTGCAGCCTCTATTAATATAACAATGGCTATAGCTCCAACTAAAATATCAAGACTAGTAGGTTCACCTGCACGATATAGCAGATCATTATATTCTACTACCCAATATCCCCCAACCGCTACTCCCAGTATACTGAAAACAATATCATAGACCGGGATTCTTTTTCTATAGTCCCTCTTCCTCCTTGGGTATACCAAATAAGTTAGGGAAAACGCAAAAATTAGATGTATGGACCTTTGCAATTGAGAAGGCAGTATCCCAAATATCGCTGTATATAGTTGAAATATTGACCATACAATCGCCAACCATTTCACTGCTTCGTTTGAAAACCCATGTAATATCCGGACGTTGGATTCCCTGTCAAATTTTCTCAGGATTTCTTCTGTATCTATTATTTTGTTGTTATCAGTTGCGTTCTTATCATCCATGATAACCCCCCTTTAGCACAAACCCATTACTAAACTGAAGCACCAACCTCGTTATAATATTTCTCGGCACCTGGATGCACTGGAGTTGTCACACCTTTTACAGGATCTTTTGGATCCATGTGTTCCGCTTTAGGTATGGATTGCTCTAGTTCGTGCCTGTATTCCCATAGTGCTTTAGTGTACTCATATACAACATCTTCAGGAATATCTTCTGAAATGAACAATACTGCTTGAGCCGCAACCGTTACTACATCTTCGTTTTGTCCATCATAGGTGCCTGCAGGTATAGTAATAGGTGTCAAAAAAGCCATTTTGTCTGCTATTTTATCTAGCTGCGCTTGTGTAAACCCTAATATCTTCACATCAGAGAGTAAAGATATATCCATTATAGCGGGACTCGGAAGACCAGAAGTTATCATCATGCCGTCTATTACCCTATCCTTAAATTGTTCTGCCGCATCAGTATTTGATAAAAACTGTGGATTGAAGCTTGAATATGGAACATCTAGTATCTCTAAGAACTGTCTTGCATTAGCTTCACTACCACTGCCCGGTGCGCCCACGGATATTTTATATCCTTTTAAATCCTCTATATTATTAATATTTTTATCAGCTCTTACAACTATCTGTATAAGTTCAGGATAAAAAGTCGCAATAGCTCTATGCTTTACTAATTTCTGTTCAAACATTTCTATTCCCTTATGTGCAAAATCAGCTAGATCGTTTTGTGCAAGTCCCATTTCGGCCTCTCCACGTTCAATTAATTTTAAATTTTCGACGCTTCCTCCACTTGTTTGGGCTGTAATATTAGCACTTGGAACATGATTGCTTATTACATTTGCAATAGCTCCGCCCATTGGGAAATAGGAACCTGAAGTTCCTCCGGTAGCTATTACCATTTGGTATTCTTCTACTGCCCCATCATCAGCATCCCCGTTTCCTCTTGTAGGGCCACAACCTACAACCAACAATACCAACGTCAATACACATGCAATTAACAGGTTTTTTTTCATTTTAATTTATTCCTCCTTTAATTAATTTATTAGATTAATCAGTGGCAGTACCACTGTACTACGCCGTATTGTGCTTACTAATTATAATTTATCTTTACATTAAGATGCCTTTGTTCTAATTCATTTAGAGTAGAATAAGCCCCGCAGTTTTTGCTTTATATAAATTTCCGTACACCTATACTACTTATTTTGATATTTGGGCCAAACTTAGCACTATATACAAAAACCGGCACTTATTTATGAAATACAATATGTTATTATTTAGACTGATAGGGTGTTATTTAGATCTTCTAGGTGTTTTGGGACAAATAGCTTTTTAAAGTGTTTATTCCTGCATCCTTTAATGAAATATATCCGTTATCATAGAACCATTTTTCTAATACTTTAACAACTGAAATAGCATCCTTTTCAGCGAAGCTACCCATGTGGCCAATTCTAAAAGTATTTTTCTCCTTAATACCCAGCCCGCTTGCTAAAAGTATATTGTATTTTTCCCTAATATCTTTACAAAATGATTTTGAATTACAGCCCTCGGGTAGAGAAATAGCCGAAACTGTTGCAGGACGCCTTTTGGCTCTTTTTGGATATAAGTCTAATCCCATTGAAACGATCGCTTTCCTAATGCCTTCTGCAATAATACTATGCCGCCTAAATGTATTAGCTACACCTTCCTCATGTATCATCTTTAAAGATTCCCTTAATGCCCTTGCTAGAGATACGGGAGTAGAGTTAGGGGTTTGAGGATCCGATTTATCCATATATTTTTTCATTTGTGTAAGGCTCCAATAGTACTTAGGTAGCTTTGAAGTCTCCGACATTTGTAATGCTTTTTCGCTTACAGCAATTATCCCTAATCCTGTTGGCGCCATTAACCCTTTTTGTGATGCCCCCGTTATTACATCTAACCCATATCTGTCCATATTAATGGGCATTCCACCTAATGTACTAACCGCATCAACTAAAATAGCAATCCCGTGTTTTTTAGAAACATCCGAAATTATATCCAAAGGGTTTTCCACAGCAACAGATGTATCACCATGAGAGAATATAATTGCCCTAGCCTTTGGATATTTCTTGATCTCCTGATCCAATTTATCTTTTTCTACTTCTTCACCCCATTTAGTGAAAATACGGTGAACCTTTAACCTATACCTAGATGCAATATCTGCATACATTTCACCGAACATACCATTTGTTATAGCTAATATCTCATCTTCCTCGGAAAAAAGATTTACAATTGAAGCCTCCATTGCTCCTCGCCCAGAAGATGCAGTAATAAATATGTCATTATGTTCCGTCCCTATTAAAGGTTTTAAACCCTTTGTGATATCTGCTAAAATTTCTGAAAATTCAGGACTCCTATGATGTATCATTGGTTTAGCTTGGGCCATATAAACCCTTTCAGGAACGTTAATTGGACCTGGCGTCATTAATATGGGTGTTTTTGACATATATATTCCCCCTATTTAGTTTTGGGTTAATCCGAAATTTCGTTTTCTCTGTACTATCATTGGCCTAAAATCATCATAGTTTTTTAAATTAGCGAAACTAATAAACCTATATTATTGAGGTGTTCCAGTTTAAATGTTTTCTCTATAATTCCTTTTCCATTCCCGCTATTAAAATGTGTATTAGTGCAATATATAAATTTTTTAGTTAATTCATCCCTAGAAACAGGGTTTTCGGGTTCCCCTTTAGGTAAATCAACTTTTTTATGAAGCTCATTATCATTGTTTAGCATAATGTATACTTCGGCACCCTTCCTATGCGGATGCGAACCTTCAAAGCTCTGATCTGCTTCTAACTTTACTTTATCTATTAAAGCATGTATTTCCGGGTCATGTAAACAGCCGGGTTCTAATTCCCTTAATCCGAACTCTCCTTTCACAAGTGCAACGCAGGTACAATAGGGTATACTAAATTTTGCTTCTTCAGCAGTTTTAGGCTTATATATATCTCCGGCAAAACTTATTGCTGTAGGGTACGTCCTTATTAAAATATCCTTTATATCAGTGTACTCAAACTCATTTTCTTTGATAAGATCCAAAGCCGCATCTACTGGTGCATGGGTATGCCTACATGAAGGGTAAAGTTTCACATAACAATCTTCTATATGGAACTTTTCGCCTAAATCCTTTAACATAAATCCATAATCACATTCGTCCGCCAGGGCTTTGGCAAATCCCTTTACACCTTCTATCACAGTCTTAGGACCTTCCACACCTTCCTTAGCCAAGAATGCGGCTAACACGCCGGCCTGGGCGGATTTGCCCGGGTGCAGTACCTTCGCCATCTGCCCATCTATTGTAACTTCAAGTAATCCCGCAGCCTGAGTCCCGGCAAGCCCTAGTGCATTCGCCGTTTCCCGAACATTTAACTTAAGGAGGTTAGCTGCCGCTGCCGCCGCCGCAAAGGTCCCGCAGGTCCCCGTCGTGTGGAACCCGCGTTCCAAATGGGATGGGTTTACGGAAGAAGCTATTCTTACAAAAATGTCATATCCTGCAACGATCGCTGTTATAAAATCTTTCCCACTTGCCCCTAAATATTCTGCTACTGCCAAAGCTGAAGATATTACAGTAACCCCTGGATGTCCCCGGGCTATTCTATGGCCATCGTCTAATTCAACGACATGGCTTAGCGTGCCATTGCAAAGTGCTGCATTCATAACAGACACCTTTATTGATGGGCCTATAATAGTCGCTTCTTCCGCACCACCACTATCAATTAATAGCCTAACTAGTGTCTTGCTTAACTTATTTCCCTTCGTATATCCGGCTAATAAAGCCCCTATATAATCAAGGGTGACTTCTTTAGCTTTATCAACAATCTTCGGCGGTAGCATTTCGAATTCTAATCCGCTAACAAAATCCGCTAATCTAACTGTTGCCCCTTCTTTTAAATCAGATTGTCGCGCAGAATTAATTCTATGTCCCACATCGTCACCCCTTTATTTTTTATATGTCAGTTTAATCCAAACGTTTCTATTTCATTATCTAACTGTTTAATTATTTATCCTTCGCTACCCCGCTCTTTACTGCGGCCTCTCCCACTGCCTTCGCAACAGCGGGCGCTACCCTTGGATCAAAGGCCTTGGGGATAATGTATTCATCTGTTAGCTCATCCTCGGGGATGACTTCCGATAGTGCATAAGCAGCGGCTAATTTCATATCTTCATTTATATCCGTAGCCCGCACATCTAGTGCCCCTCTGAATATACCCGGGAATGCAAGGACATTATTTATTTGATTCGGATAGTCTGATCTGCCCGTTCCGACTATTCGAGCCCCCGCCTTTTTCGCTATCTCTGGATCTATTTCCGGCACCGGGTTTGCCATGGCAAATATAATCGGGTCCTCTTTCATGCTCTTTACCATCTCGGCACTTACAATATTAGCCGTGGACACGCCTATAAATACATCTGCCCCCGTTAGTGCATCGGCTAGTGTACCGGTCTTGCCTTCTTTATTAGTGATTCCGGCCATTTCTTCCTTAGCCCAGTTCATGCCCTTTTTTCTGCCTTTGTAGATGATTCCATTTCTATCGCACATTATTATATTTTTTGCACCGGCACTTAGCAGTATCTTTGCAATAGCGATTCCTGCAGCCCCCGCACCGTTCATGACAATTGTTAGATCTTCTAATTTCTTCTTTGTTATCTTAAGGGCGTTCAAAAGGCCCGCAAGTACTATAATGGCAGTACCATGTTGATCATCATGGAATACCGGGATAGAAAGCCTTGCTTTGAGTTTTTTTTCTATCTCAAAGCACGCCGGCGCGGCTATATCCTCAAGGTTAATGCCACCGAAAACAGGTTCTAAAAATGTTACTGTTTCTACTATTTTATCAATGTCCGAGGTTTCAAGGCATATCGGGAACGCATCCACATCTGCAAAGCTTTTGAATAAAACAGCCTTACCCTCCATTACCGGTAATGAAGCTGAAGCACCGATATTGCCGAGACCCAATACTGCCGTACCATCGGATACCACTGCAACCATATTCCCCTTTGAGGTATATTCGTAAACCTTGTCTGGATCTTTGTGTATTTCTTTGCAGGGTTCGGCGACTCCCGGCGTATATGCAAGGCTTAAACCCTTTGTATCCTTTACCAGTACTTTGCTCGTTACATTTAATTTGCCCTTATTATCCCGGTGTAGCTTTAGCGCATCTTCCCTTAACGTCATAGCAATTTCCCCTTCTTATATTTGTTTGTATTGTTCTTTCCCTATTTTGTATAGGTCGTTCCCTTGGCTATCTATTATCACTGTTACTGGAAAATTTTCGACTTTTAGCTTATAAATTGCCTCGGGCCCTAGCTCATCGAAGGCGATGACCTCCGCTTCCTTAATAGTCTCTGCGAGCAATGCACCGGCGCCCCCTATTGCGGCAAAATATACGGCTTTATTCTCAACTATAGAGTTAACTACGTCTTCGTTTCGTATGCCTTTACCTATCATACCCTTTAAACCCTTCTCCATGAGAAGCGGGGCATACACATCCATTCTGCCACTTGTCGTAGGGCCTGCAGAACCAATCGCTTTGCCTGGCTTGGCCGGACATGGTCCTACGTAATATATTACCTGCCCTTCAAGCTCTAAGGGTAGCTTTTCGCCCTTGTTTAGCATTTCAACTAATCTTTTATGGGCGGCATCCCTGCCGGTATATATGATACCGTTTAAAAACACTCTGTCCCCCGCCTTAAGATCTTTAACCGCTTCCTCCATTAATGGCGTATTGATTTTTTTGGTCATTTATTTTGCACCTCCGGTCCCACGCTAAATAATCGCTTCTTTATGCCTTGCGGCGTGACATTGTATGTTAATGGCTACGGGCATACTAGCTATGTGAGCGGGAACTGTTTCGATATGAACGGCTAATGCCGTTGTTCTTCCTCCGAAGCCCTGGGGACCTATCCCTAGTTTATTTATCTCTTCAAGAAGCTCTTTTTCTACCTTCGCCACTGCGGGGTTTTCATTATATTCCCCCACTGTGCGTAGGAGGGCCTTTTTAGCCATAAGCGTAGTCTTTTCGATAGTCCCGCCTATGCCAACCCCTACTATGATCGGGGGGCACGGGTTTGGACCAGCTTTGTCCACGGTATCCACTACGAATTTTTTTACGCCCTCTACACCATCGGAAGGCTTTAACATAGCTAAAGCGCTCATATTTTCGCTGCCGCCGCCCTTTGGTGCGATCGTTATTTTAACCTTATTTCCAGGTACAATCGTTGTATGAATTATTGCAGGGGTATTATCCTTAGTATTTTTTCTCTCTATAAAGGGATCGTCCACACTTGATTTGCGAAGATACCCGTTTATATACCCGTTTCTAACCCCTTTATTAATAGCTTCATTCAAGTCTCCCCCTATAAGCCTTACATCCTGCCCCAGCTCTAAAAACACGACTGCTAGTCCGGTATCCTGACATATAGGTACCGCATCATCTTTAGCTATCTTTGCATTTTTTAATATATCCTGAAGGATCTCCTTTCCCAGGGGCGACTCTTCATTTCTGACGGCCTCTTCTAATGCTTTTTTTACATCCGCTGGAAGATTATAATTTGCATCTATACATAATTCTTCAACAGTCCTCGTGATTTTTTCAACGTTTATCTCCCTCATTCGGTGCTCTCCCTCCAAGCTCTCTATATGGATAATTACCTTCTGTGGAAAACAATTTTCCACAGAAGGTAGTATTAATTATATATTATTATTCGGGAATATGCATGTCTGGCTGGCCGGGTTCACTTTGTACGGCTTCTGGGTAATACCTCTTGACCATTTCAATAACTATACTGGATTGTTGTGCCATGGCTATACCGTTCTCAGCCGTTACCAATTGGCCGTGCCCCGGTATACGGGAGTTACCGGTCTTTAGATATACAGGAGCTGCAACCCTTACTATCTCCGGAGCCTCATAGACGCGGATAAATCCACCTGATGCTGGAGGATTATCAGTATGAAGATCTAACGGTACATCTACAGCCTGCCTTAATGCCGATAACATCGGAAGGCTTAAATCCCTAACGGGGTTTATTGAATCTGCTCCCGATCTTTCAAGCAATTTAAAGCTTGCAGGATTACCTTGACCGTTATGGGCTGAGTTTTTAAATTTCATATTAGCCGGCAGTTTCCCCGCTTTCCTCATTTCATCTAGCACCCAAAGCAATCCTTCATCATACACGAGCACCCCGCGGCAACCTATTTCGGCTATCCGCTTGACATCTTCAATAGCCCTTACAATTTGTTCCTGTCCCCTTAACCTATAAGCAATTACTCTGCCTTGATCGCTTAAGCGTGTTGCGCTTGTGTCATAGGCCGCCCTTGGGCCAACAGAAAGGTTAAGAGCGACTCCATAGTGCTTACAAATCGCAACATATTCCTTCAATTCTTCTAGGGTATGTCGGAAAGCGCCGAAGGTCTCGTCTATACGGTTTATAGTTATTCCGATTCTTTCCGCCTCTTCTAAGAGAGCCTTACACGCAACCGCTGTGTTAATCGTCGGCACTTCAATACGAAAATGTGCCCCATCGGGAAACCTTTTCTCCGATGTAGGTAGATCGTAAGCATCCCCTGCAGGTAAACCAAGTTTTACTAGAAAGTCCCTTGTTTCGTCAAACATCTCCTATACCTCCTAAACAATCTTTACTTAAACGTACGGCTAATGCTTTTGCTCTGCAGAACCTAATAACATCTGTACCATTTCCGGAGTTGGTATATTTGGGTTTACACTTACTGATATTATATGTGCAAGGTGCGTGCCAAGATATTTTGTTTGGTGTATAATTATTGAGAAAGCGTATTATTAACAACTATACTAATACCATATAATCAAGGTTTCTGGCGTAATACAGTGAAAAACAGTCAAAATCTTTAGGTAATGTCTTATAAAATTTTAATAAATATAATTAATTCGCCATTACATTGGTGAATTAAATGCAGGAATTTGTTTTCGTTTTGAAAAGTATTGCTGTGTGTGCATTTCATAATGAAAGGAATAAAGCGGAGCAAAATAGACCTCGCAACTTTAATAATAAAAATAAAGGACAATATATACTCATGTCGAACATACACAAATAAGGTGTCTATCTTTTTAAATAGCTTTGGACATCTACACACCGGATATTTGGGTTAAACTTATTACATTATACCTTTGACTCCTAATGGTTGCTATGTGGCGATATTTTACGAAATCTCCTATACCCTTAAAAATAAAAACACATCAAATGAGGGGGTACGATTAATCATGAGATTAGCGGTAGTCGGTTATGGCGGAGTGGGTAAAGCCTTCGTAGGGCTTCTGGCCTCTAAAGGATCATATTTGCGGGATGAAGGGCTGGATATAAAGTTAAACTATGTGATGAACAGCAGAGTAGGCATTTACTGTTCGGAGGGTATTGACTGTGAAGCTTTGGCGAAGTTTTCTAAAACAGATGATGACCTTACGCAATATAAAAAAGGCACCCCGAGACAAATGACCTTTGATGATGTTATAGACAAAGAACACATCGACGTATTGATAGAGATGACGCCTACGAATAAAAAAACCGGAGAGCCGGGGCTCACCTTTATAAGAAAGGCCTTAGAAAGGGGTATCCACGTAGTAACCGCCAACAAAGGGCCGATAATGCTGGCCTACAAAGGGCTTAACGAGCTGGCAGCAAAGCACGATGTACAGCTTGCCGTAGGGTGTACCTCCGGGGGAGCCCTTCCGACGGTGAACGGCGGATTAATAGATATGGCCGGTTCCACTATTCTTTCCATAGAAGGGGTACTAAACGGCACCACAAACTTTATACTAGATGAGATGACCCATAGGGGCGTAACCTACGACGACGCTTTAAAAAAGGCAATGGATCTTGGTATAGCCGAAACTGACCCGACTTTAGATGTGGAGGGCTGGGATACTGCTATAAAACTACTTATCCTTACAAACATCCTCATGAACGAAGAAAAGACCCTTGATGATGTTTCGGTAAAGGGCATAACGGATATCACGCCGGAGCAGATTAACGAAGCTAAGGCGGAGGATAAAAAATACAAACTCGTAGGTAGGACAATAAACAAAAATGGAGTCCTGCACATGGCAGTGTGCCCGGAAAAATTGGACAGGGAACATCCCCTATATTCTATAGACGGAAAAAACAAAGGGGTACGCTATGATTCCGACACGCTAGGGGACCTTACCATATCCGGCGGGGCTTCGGGGGTTATACCTGCAGCAGCCTCGGTACTCAGGGATCTTATTAATATATGTAGAGGATACAGGTATTCGAGGTAATACGCTAAATTCATCTTAAATCTATATTGGCTTATAAAGTAGAAAATCAAAATTAAGGAAATTCTAAATCCATCATGAAAATATCCCTAAAATGTCCTTGTGGTTTTTATTTGCATACTGTGTAATTTATGGTTTCATTGCCCGGGGCTACAAAAAACGAAGGCTTTTTGTTATACTATTACTAAATATATTTTTTCTATAGCATTGGAGGACATCTATGAAAAAAAACATAACCCTGGCAATGATTGTGCTCGGCATAGCATTAGTACTAATGCCTATTAGAACCTTTGCCTCAATAAATATCAGCTCACCTATAGCGGTGCTTATGGATGCGCAAACGGGCCAGGTATTATACAGTAAAAACGCTAACAGATCCGCTTATCCCGCTAGTACAACTAAAATAATGACCGCTGTATTAGCCCTTGAGCGGGGTGATTTAAATGATTTGGTGCCTATAAGTAAGGAAGCATCCTACACCGAGGGCAGCAGGATATACCTTTTAGAAGGCGAAAAAATAACCCTTGAACAGCTCTTGTACGGCCTTTTATTAGAATCCGGCAACGATGCCGCTATAGCAATAGCGGAGTACATAGCGGGCTCTATGGAGGAATTCGCCATTATGATGAACGATAAGGCCGCGCTTTTAGGCGCGAAAAACACTAGTTTTTTAAACTCTAACGGCCTACCCGATACAAAACATACTACCTGCGCCTACGATATGGCCCTTATAGCCAAACACGCTATGACTATACCAAAGTTCAGGGAAATAGTAGCCACAGCGCGGCATATAATACCCGAGACCAATATGCAGGATACGAGATATCTTTATAGCGGTAACAGACTCATTAAGAACACCTCCCATAAATATGAAGGTGCAGAG
Source organism: uncultured Clostridiaceae bacterium (assembly GCA_964508195.1). GTDB lineage: Bacteria > Bacillota > Clostridia > Ch29 > Ch29 > JAAYEV01. The sequence goes on along the minus strand of CAZDSH010000012.1, from coordinate 9,941 downwards.
GGCATAAAAACAGGCTATACAGTAGCGGCTAAACACTGCTTCGTTGGTTTTGCCCAAAGGGACGGCAAAGAATTCATAACGGTTATACTGGCCGAGCCGAATGCTAATGCTTTATGGGATAACACCGTAGCCCTTTTTGATTACGCTTTTGATAATTTCAAACGACTTCCAATAATAAAAAAAGGTGAAGTAATAGATGAGTTAGAATTCCTAGGCACCAGCTCCAGTATAAGCATAGTTACCGAGGAGGGTTTCCATTATAATTATCCCGTCGATAACGATGAACCGATTATTGAGCGAAATATTAATATGGATACCGTAAAGCCTACTACACCCGACGGAGAACGGATAGGCTATATAGAGTATAAAATAGACGATAAAACCGTGGGCGAAATAAGGCTAATCGCACAAAGGGATGATAAAAACAAAATAATGGCCTCCGGCATGTTAAAAGGTACGGCAAAGAGCACTAATTACGGCGGCGGGTGGTTTGGCATCCTGTTGTTACTTCCGATTTCCTTCGTTGCCTTCAGATTTATTACAAAGAACCACCGTAAAAATAGATTGTTCCGCATAGGCAAAATAGATAAAAAAAGTATATTTAAAACTATAATAAGACGAGAATAGGGTTTAAAAAAGGACAGCGAAAGCTGTCCTTTCTTATCTTACACCTGTGCTACGACTTCAATCTCAACTAAGGCGTCCATCGGCAATCTACTTATCTCGATACAGGATCGGGCTGGGAAACCTTCGTCAAAGTATTCACCGTAAACCTCATTCACATCGCCGAATTCATCCATATTCACTATAAACACAGTAGTCTTTACCACGTTTTCTAGGCTCGTACCCGCGGCCTCGAGCACTGCCTTTAGGTTTGCAAATACTTGATGGGTTTGTTCCTTTATACCCCCTTCTACCATCTGGCCTGTTTCAGGGTGAAGGGCTATCTGTCCGGCGGTATATACCATGCCCCCGCATTTAACTCCCTGGGAATAGGGTCCTACGGCCCCCGGAGCCTTCTTAGTTGAAATAACCTCCTTTTTCATAAAACAAAACCCCCTTAATATATTTTATTCCTCTACCCATTTACCCGCACCTCGTCGAGGTAATTATAGACGGTGTATCTGGAAACACACAGCACCTTTGCAACATAATCAATAGCACCCTTTATAAGGAATGCACCTTTTTGGTCCAAGACCTTCACTATATCCACTTTATCGTCCTTCGTCATATACGCTACGGGCCGGCCCGCTTCATCAAGGACGCTAGCAACAAGGTTACATAACACCTCGTTTATACTGGTGCCTCGATAGCCTTTATCCGCCTTATTATCATCGTTCTCCGTATAACAAAGGGCATTAATAGAATTCCTAACCATGACAAACTCTGATAGATCGAAATTTATGCATAGGTATCCAACGGGTTTTTGCTCCTCGTCCCTTATCACCATCGTAGAGGATTTAAGTACCCTGCCGTCGGACGTCTTCTTTGTATAGTTAATCCGGTCCTTTGTAAAACCGCCCTCAGCGATTTTATCTATGCTTACTTGAAACATTGAGCCACCGAGGTTTCTGTCGGAAACATGGCTGTTTTCTATGGCCACGATAGAACGATGGGGATCCGCTATATCGTGAAGGACTACCTCGCAGTTCTTCCCAAAGGTTTTAGCAATACCTTCTACTATAGGTATCATACTCTTTAGTATAGGATGTAGTTTTTCTACCATACTATCTACCTCCCCAAAACTACATTTATAAGTTTGTCCTGCACCACTATGACCTTTTTAACGGTGCCCTTGTCGGTATATGCTTTTATTCTATCGTCTTGCAGTGCTAGCCGTTCCATACTTTCCCTTTCCATACCGGGGTGCACCTCTATGCGGCTTCTGACCTTTCCATTAACCTGCACTGCTATTGTGATAAGGTCTTTAACCAGGTACCCTTTTTCGTAGTCAGGCCATTTTTGCTGATGGACGCTGCCGATTCCGCCGATCATTTCCCAAAGCTCCTCGGTTATATGGGGTGCAAAGGGTGCCAGCATTACCACAAGTTTAGTTATGCCCTCGCTAAATATTTCCGGCGAAAAGTCCGACGTACCCCTATAATGATAAAGGGCATTCACCAATTCCATTATAGCACTTATGGCAGTATTGAAGTTAAAACGCTCATCAATATCCTCAGTAACCTTTTTTATAGTATAATTTATTGTATACAACAGTTTCCGGTCCTCGGCATCTAGATTCTCGTCTCTGATACTTTTACGTACCCTCGCCAGATCAATGTTTTCCCTTACAAGCCTGAATACTCTGTTCAAAAACCGGTAACACCCCTCTACACTCTGATCGCTCCATTCGAGATCCCTCTCCGGCGGTGCTGCAAACAGTATAAACATCCTAGCAGTGTCTGCGCCGTATTTTTCTATAATGTCCTCGGGACTTACTACATTGCCCTTGGATTTGGACATTTTGGCCCCGTCCTTTAACACCATACCCTGGGTAAGCAGGTTTTCGAAGGGCTCATCACAGGAACAAAGTCCGAAGTCCTTTAATGCCTTCGTAAAAAACCTTGCGTACATAAGGTGTAAGATAGCATGCTCCACGCCGCCTATATATTGATCCACGGGCATCCACGCATCGGCCCTTTCTTTGCTAAAGGGTTCCTTCGTATTCTTAGGATCGGTAAACCTTAAAAAATACCAAGATGAACATACGAAGGTATCCATCGTATCGGTTTCACGTTTAGCAGGCCCGCCGCAGCATGGGCACTTGGTATTAAGGAATTCTTCATTCCTTGCCAGGGGCGCATCCCCCATACCTGTAAACTCGATGTCAAGGGGCAGTACAACGGGTAGCTCCTCCTCGGGCACAGGCACTTCACCGCAACGGGGACAATACACTATGGGTATAGGCGCCCCCCAGTATCTCTGCCGTGATATAAGCCAATCCCTTAGCCTATATTTAATTTCTTTAAAACCCCTTCTTTTGCCCCTGAGGTCTTTTACTATTGCGCCCATAGCGAGCACGTTATCAAGCCCATCGTATTCGCCGGAGTTTATCATTTTACCCGGTCCATCGTAGGCCTTACCCTCCTCCATGCCTTCACCCTCCGTCGGGCGCACCACCTCTATTATGTCTAGACTATATTTAACTGCGAAATCATAATCCCTCTGGTCATGGGCGGGTACCCCCATTATGGCACCGGTGCCGTACTCGAAAAGTATATAATTAGCCGCGTATATAGGGATCCTTTTATCGTCAGCGGGGTTAATAGCATACTTACCCAAAAATACCCCCTCTTTAACCATATCCTCGGAGGTTCTTTCTATATCCGTCATCTTTTCTATATTTTCATAGAATTCGTTGAAATCCTTTTCCCACTTTGTGCCCTTGACTAGCCTCTTGCACAAAGGATGCTCCGGGGCAAGGCACATAAATGTTGCGCCAAACACCGTATCGGGCCTCGTAGTGAATACTCGGATATCCTCATCATACCCTTCTACGGCAAAATCTATGGAAGCGCCTTCACTTCGCCCTATCCAGTTTTTTTGCATCAGTTTAACCTTATCGGGCCAGCCGGGCAATTTATCAAGGTCGTCGAGCAAACGCTGGGCATAATCCGTTATCTTGAAGAACCACTGCTCCAAATCTTTTTTGCTGACGGTGCTACCACATCTTTCGCATTCCCCGGATATAACCTGCTCGTTCGCAAGTACCGTAGTGCATGAAGGGCACCAATTCACCTGGGAACGTTCTCTATAGGCAAGGCCATTTTTATAAAACAAAAGGAATAACCATTGGGTCCATTTGTAATAATCAGGGTGACAGCTAGCCACTTCCCTGCTCCAATCGTAGCTTATGCCCAGTTGTTTTAGCTGCTTTTCCATGCTCTTTATGTTGTCCCAGGTCCACTTGTTAGGATGCGTCTTGTTCTTTATCGCAGCATTTTCCGCAGGTAGCCCAAAGGCGTCCCAGCCCATAGGGTGTAACACGCTACTACCTTTCATTGTTTTAAACCGGGATACCACATCCCCGATCGAATAATTCCTCACATGGCCCATGTGCAGTTTTCCCGACGGGTATGGAAACATCTCTAAGACGTAATATCTGTTATCCCCATCATCCTTCACGGAATAAAGGTTCTTTTCACTCCATTGGGATTGCCATTTCTTTTCTATTTGCGTAAAGTCATATTTCATAGTATTTTACCTCCATGCCTCGTAAATTTATAATAAAAAACCCCCGCCCCCTTTTAGCTTTAGGGACGAGAGTTCTAGATACCCGCGCTACCACCCTAATTGACGACTGTGACGCCGTCCCCTCGGTTGATCTTATATAGGAATCACCCTTGTGCAGATACATAAGGCGAGTTCAGCCTTAGACCTTAACAGCTTTTCACCCATCGCCATCTCTCTTATAAAGGCCCGTCGACTTACTACTCCTTCGTACACGAAAACCCTATAGGAATTTACAAATATTATATGGCATTTAAAAAACTATGTCAACTTAGTGACGGTTTAAAAAGCCATTACCCTTGCATCTCCCCATAGTTTTTCTAAGTTATAGAACTCCCTCTCTCGGGAATGGAACACATGTACAACTATATCAAGGTAATCAAGTAATATCCATTTCTTTTCCCGATAGCCTTCTATATGCCCAAGCTCATATCCGGCCTTTTGCAAATCCTCTTTAATACCGTCGGCTATGGATTTAACCTGGTTATGGGAAACGCCGCTGCATATAACGAAGTAATCAGCTAATATAGACACTTCCCTTATATCGAGGACCATTACATCTAACGCTTTTTTGTCGATAGCCGCATTAGCTGCCAGACTTGCCATATCCTTTGTATTGTTTATAGTATTACCTCCTCATATTTAAAGGTTGTTTTTATCCCTTCCAAGGATGACTGTTATATCAGCCTCGGTATCATCGTCAATATCCACTTTATAACCTTTTACATCTAGAGCCTTCGCTACTTCTAAAGCGATGTCGTTCTCCCCTTTGCGATCATAGACAATGGTTTCGTCGTGTATACCCCCCGCTGCATTGCCTACACTTATTACATCGAATCCTTTATCCCTTAAGATGCTGCCTACCTTCGAGGCCAAACCGTTTATCCCGCTACCGTTTAATATCTCTACCTTAATCATACTATTGTTTTCATCGATATCATCAAAAATACTTGCAATAAGTTCATTGGTCTGCTTTTCGTCATATAAAAAGTATGAAATATCGCCTATATATTTAGCTTTTCCGGGGATATGGTACATATTTATAGATTCTTTTTTTATACCCGCAGCTCTAAAAGCATATTTCCCCATTTCCGCAGGGGTCATATTCGTGCTTAAATTACCGCTTAATGTAGCGGCAATATCCGGTAGCCTCATTATAGTGCCGGCGTTTAGAACCTTATCTATAACTGCGGATATAAGGGCCTGCTGAGCTTTAATCCTGCCTATGTCCCCGTCGGGATAGTCGCGGTTACGAACGTATTGCAGGGCCTTTTCGCCGTTTAGTGTCTGCCATCCCTTTTTAAGGCTAATATGCAGCGGCGGATTATCGTAGGGATCGTGATAATCCACATCTTCGGGAACGTTTACCTTTACACCGCCTATATTATCTATAAACTTCCTAAACCCATTATAGTTTATACGGAAATAATAATGTATATCTACGTCAAGGAACGTACTTACGGTATCCATCGCCAATGCCACGCCACCATAGGCATGGGCATGACCGAGCTTGTCAAGACCTCTGCCCTTAATCGGTATTCGTGTATCCCGGGGCAGTGAAATCATATCTACCTTGTCCTTTTCCGGATCGAAACTTACAAGGATCATCGTATCAGTTCGGCTAGGGGCCCTTTTATCCGTCGGATCCCCTAGATCGGTACCTAAAACGAGGGCGTTAACCCTTTCATGTTTTGCCGGGGGATCGGGTATAGAGAAATCCAAATCCTCTACGTCATACTCTACTTCGTCAGCCCCTAGGGAACGCAAAAAGAAAAATACCGCGGAAACCGAAACTATTACAAGAACCAGCAGGGCTAGTCCCGCTATTTTTAAAAACTTTTTCATTAAGACCACCTCGTTCATAAAATGGGATACCACGTCCATTTAGAAACAAACTGTTATTGCTCCATTCCCTTTAATGCTAAGACGTTCAGATTAGGAGATAGTTCCTAGCCTCTATAGTGTCCGGATGTATGTGCATATTTCTTTCTATTAAGCTGATTATATTTCTTTCTAATGCCCGTTGTACAGCCCTATTAATATCTTTTTTTAAAATTTCCCTTACATCATCGACGCCTGGGAAATCCCTGCATGGTTCGGTATAATCAGCAATAAACACTATCTTTTCCAGTAGGGACATATTCCTTCTACCGGTAGTATGGTACCTGATAGCGTCCAGTATCTCCCTATCCTTTATATTATATTCGGATTTTGCTAGCATTTCACCTATTATTCCGTGGATCGTACCCGGTGAACCCCTTGTATCATCATCTAATATAATACCAAAGTTGTCCGCCCTCTTCAATGCGTCTTCGATGCTCAGACCCTTGGCACAATCGTGCAAAAGTCCCGCCAGCTCCGCTTTGTAAGCATCGGCGCCAAATCGTTTGGCAAGTATTACCGTTTGCTTCGCTACGCGGATTGAATGGTTGAACCTTTTATCGGATAATGCCATTTTTAATTTTCGCTTAATATCTTCGATGCGTTTCAACTAATCCACCTCTTTAAAAACGTGGAAACAATTCTCGCTATTATATGAACCCCGCCGCATCATACGTATAATCCTCTTTTAAGTATATAATCCTCCACCTTTTCCGGTAGAAGATATTTAATAGTGATATCCCTTCTTACCCTTTCGCGTATCTCCGTTGACGAGATCGCCAAGGCTGGCACCTCTATCATATGCACGTTGCTCCTATGAACTCGTTCTAGCTCGTCTACCATGCTTTTGAACTTATGCATATCCGATCCGGGCCTATAAGCGGATACTATTCTACATAGTTTCAAAATAAAGGACACATCTTTCCACGTAAGTATTTCCATTACCGCATCGGCACCGGTTATAAAATAAAAGTGACTGTCCTTACCATATATATCTATGAACTCTTTAAGCGTATCAATGGTATAAGTATATCCTTCACGATTTAATTCCACATCAGAAACTTCAAAGTAGGGATTATTCGTCGTTGCAAGTACCGTCATATTCATCCTGTCATCCCCTGGGCTTATATCCCTATGCTTTTTATGCGGCGGATTCCCCGAGGGCACAAATATTACCTTATCAAGGTTAAATTTATCCCGCGCCGCTTCCGCTGTGACAAGGTGACCATAATGAATGGGGTCAAAGGTCCCTCCCATAATGCCTATCTTCCTGGCTTCCATAGATACGAATCCACCTCCAAAGGCTATCAGTGCGCGTATAACTAACATTATACAGCATTAATCACAAAAATCCAGCACCTTTATTCAATTAAGGTTTTACCTCGGTTGTAAAAGTGGTATATTATAATAAAGATGGATTGCCCCGTAGGGGACAGGCGGATAATACGGAAAGGAGAGAAACGAAAATGCTAAAGATCCAATCTATTTGGAAGGCTGACAAAAACATCAGAGACTTTGCTAACGTAACGCCGGTACTATATTCAAAGGCTTTATCCCTAGACTTTGGTTTCGAACTTCTTTTGAAGGCGGAAAACCTGCAAACAACTAACTCCTTTAAAATAAGGGGAGCTAGCAATTGTATAGTTAATCTAACCAAGGAAATGCCATCGCTACCGGGTATCGTTACCGCATCCTCGGGTAACCACGGTCAGGCGGTAGCCTATGTAGCGAATCAGCTTAAAATACCCGCCGTTATAATAATGCCGGAGACTGCACCCGATGCAAAGGTTAAAGCGGTATCCCAATGGGGTGCGGATATAGAGTTTTGTGGCACCACTTCACAACAAAGGCTTAAGCGGGCTAGGGAAGTGGCCGATGAAAAGGGCTATCGGGAAATACCTCCCTATGATCATTACGATATAATAGCCGGACAGGGCACCATTGGTAAAGAGATCCTTGAACAAGTACCGGATGTGGATGCAGTACTCATACCTATAGGCGGCGGCGGACTTATATCCGGCATAGCAACATCAATAAAAAACCTTAAACCGGAGGTACAAGTTATAGGCGTAGAACCGGAAAACAGTAATTCTATGTACGTATCAATAAACAATGGCGATATAACGCAATTAGAGAAAACAACCTCCATGGCCGATGGGCTATTATCCTTAAGACCGGGTTCCCTTACATACCCGTTGGTAAAGAAATATGTGGATCGGATAGTACTGGTAAAGGAAAAGGAAATAGCCGATGCGGTAGGCACCTGCGTCCAACACTACAAAACGGTGCCAGAGCCCTCAGGGGCCGTTAGCGTTGCGGCGGCGTTGAAAGGTGATTGGCCCAAGGGTCAAAAAATAGTTGCCATCGTAAGCGGCGGCAATTTTGATATGAATAAGCTCCTGGATTTTATAGGATAAATATCCCTAAAATAAAGGTTATATATAATGTATAGACTATTCGATCTCCATTATTTTATCCAGTTTTATACTTTCCTCTATATCCCTCCTATGCCTTTCTATTTCCCATTTTACAAGGGCCGTTACCGAAAGGCATAACAGTATAATGGAAACGAATATGTAGTATAAAGTATAGGGCACCTTTATCGAATACATTGCTATTAGGACGCTTAAAATCCCATAGGTCTTTACACGTTTTAAGGCAAGTACGTTTTTTAGGTTATGCCGGGCCCCATAGCTTTGTTCAAGGGCGGCCTGTTCTATTCTTTTTTCTAAATCCGCCATTGAGAACAAAGAACCCTGTTTTATAAAAGCATTATACAAAGTTTCTTTATCAGCCAAAATTAAATTAAAATCACCACCAAGGCCCGCGGCATATCCCCTGGCGGCGTAATCAAAGGTACTATTCGTTATATACAGGCCCGTTTTGAGGCCTATTATCCGACAATACTTTACGAAATCCTTCAGATCCCCCCCATCAATCATTGTATTCCCTTTAGGATCCTTTGCATAAATACCAATCCTCGTGCCCTGGAAATACCCCGTTATAATTAGCGGTCGGCCTTCATTATCCTTTGTACACTTTAATTTGGAGAATAATGCATCCTTACTTAAGAGGTCCTGTATTAGATCAAAAAATTCTTCAGGCTCCTTATCCTTTGTCAAATCCAAAAACCTATCAATAGCCTCTTTTTTTAATATTTTTTCCTTATTCCTTCTGGCCCTGTTTCTTCTTCGCTTTTTTGCTAATACATGGACCATAGCGGTCCATGCAATGCCGTTGAGTACACTTATTAAAGCATCCCTGATAAAAAAATAAAATATTAAAAACACAATAGTAAATACTGACACGCGTAGGGATACCCTATCAATGCACCTTGCGCTGAAATGTTTTTTTGTTTCATCGCCGGCACTATAATAATAATCCTCGAGTCTGATCCTTCGCCATCGTAATCCCAGCCCTTTTCTTATGCGCCCCATTAATTCCTTTATATCTTTTATCCCTTTCTTCCGGTTCACGCTTTCCATAGACATGCCCCCCATTTCTATTATGTCTTTCTAATGGAATATTATGCATGATAAATTCCATGGACACAGTTTGTTATACTCCATGGGATGCGAAGCTATACTTATGTGGCAAGGGGACGTTTTGTTTGCCACATTTGGGGCCGATGCGAAGCTATGCTTATAAATGGGAGGTAGGAAGTAGGAAGTAGGAGGTAGGAAGTGGGAAGTGGGAAGTAGGAAGTAGGAAGTGGAGAGGGGAAAGTGGGAGGTGGGAGGTGGGTAGCGGGAAGTGGGAAGTGGGAAGTAGGAAGTGGGAAGTGGGAGGCATTAGGCTATCCGTAGCTGAGCTTACACCCGCATAATAAA
>CAZDSH010000011.1:0-38317 GCA_964508195.1 uncultured Clostridiaceae bacterium | reverse complement strand
TATGCTCACAGGATGACACGCTAGAAGATGTAAAGTCTTTATCACGTTATATATAATTAATAAAGCACATTCTAGATATATCATACAAAAATGATGGGATATCATTAGAATGTCGTATTCTGTATTGTTTTTATACTAATATATTGGAAGGAGAATCCGTATGAGAAGAAATAAGGCCACTATAATGCTTATTACCTTTTGTGTAGTTTCGTTAACATTTCTCCTGTTTAATGTCTTTAAATACTACACGAGGACTCAGCCGGTATTCGGTGGGCCCATATACAAGGGCGCGAAGGATTCTGAAGGTATAGCCCTTGTCTGTAACGTGGACTGGGGCGGCGAATACTTGCCGGATATGTTAAAAGTATTACATGCCCTTAATATTGAGGCGGCCTTTTTTGTAACGGGTAAATGGGCCGAGGGGAATAAGGACCTATTGGAGTTGGTTATGAACAGTGGGCATATAATAGGAAACCATGGATATTCGCACCTTGACCATTCTAAACTTAGTTATGATCAAAATCTGACTGAAATAAAGAAAGCCCAGGATGTAATAGAGGACATTATCGGTAAAAAACCGAAATATTTCGCGCCGCCCTCGGGAGCCTATAATAAAAATACTATTAAAGCTGCCGAGGACCTGGGATATAAAGTAATCCTATGGAGTATTGATACCATTGACTGGAGAAGGGATGGCGTTGATAATATAATTAACAGGGTAAACAAGAAAATACACGGCGGTGGTATAGTGCTTATGCATCCGACGGCCCAAACCCTTGAGGCCTTAGAGACTATTGTCAATAACATAAGGGGACGGGGATTTGAAATATTATCCCTGGAACATATAGTAAATACGATTGAAAAATCAAAGGAGTAGCTATATAATGAAATAGTCTTAATCTAAAATAGGAGGATAAGCATGCCCTATAAAAAGTTTGTACTACCAAACGGCTTAAGAATTGTTTTTGAAAGGATACCCTACGTACAATCCGTAAGCGTAGGGCTTTGGATAGCGGCGGGGGCGAGGCATGAAGGGCCAAATATAAACGGTATGTCCCATTTTATAGAACACATGGTCTTTAAGGGGACTACAAGACGAAGCGCCCGGGCTATTGCCGAGGAGATAGACAATGTAGGCGGGCATCTGAATGCTTTTACGGGGAAGGAATGTACCTGCTATTACGTAAAGGTGTTAAACAGGCGTGTAGAATTGGCCTTTGATATACTCTCGGATATGCTCTTTCATTCGAAGTTTTCTAAATCGGACATCGCCAAAGAAAAAAACGTGGTCTACGAAGAGATAAACATGTACGAAGATAGCCCCGAGGAAATAGTACATGATATATATGCTTCGAACGTGTTCCGTAGCCATGCCCTAGGATATCCGATTTTAGGAAAAAGGGAGACGGTACGAAAAATAAATCGAGAAAATATGCTGAAATATTTGCGGGGGCATTACCGACCGGACAATACGGTTATATCCATAGCCGGTAACGTAAGGCATGAAGAAATTGAAGTGCTTGCAGCGAAATACTTTGCCGACTGGGAATACGAAGCTATTGATACAACGGATACTGGGCGACCATCCATGAGCTTCGGCTACAATATTAAACAAAGGGACACTGAGCAGGTACATTTTTGTATGGGGTTTAAAGGCCTGGATCAAAGGGATAAAAAATTGTATCCATTTCTAGCCCTTATTAATTTATTAGGCGGCGGGATGAGCTCTCGATTGTTCCAAAAAGTTAGGGAAGAATTAGGTCTTGTATACTCTATATTCACCTATCCCGCCACATACAGCGATGTAGGTCTTATGACCATATATGCCGGAACAAACCCAGCCCAATTAGAAAGAGTCATCCAAACTATTTATGATGAGCTAAGGGATGTAAAGAACAATGGCATCAAAAAAAGCGAACTTTTAAGGGTTAAGGAGCAGATGAAGGGCAATTATATGCTGGGTATGGAGGGCACCGGTAGCAGGATGTCTTCTATGGGCAAGTCAGAGCTGTTACTTGGAAGGATATTCTCCCAGGAGGAAACATTAAAAGATATAGATAAAATCAGTATGGAAGACTTTAGGGAGATAATAGACAGGGTGTTGGACTTCGAGAACATGGCGATTACCGTTCTGGGGAACGTAGACGAAAACACGGAAAGGCTGTTGGAGATGGTGGTATGATAGGTATAAAAATAAAAAGGGACAAAAACCATAGCGATTTGCCCTTACCCGAGTATGCAAGCGGGGGCTCCGCAGGTATGGACCTACATGCTGCGGTAACAAGGGATACCATAATAGATGCCGGATGTTTCGAATTAATCCCTACGGGCATTTATATACAATTGCCCCCGGGGTTCGAAGGCCAGATAAGGCCAAGGAGCGGCCTTGCAGCAAAGGATGGTATCACGGTCTTAAATGCGCCGGGCACAATAGATTGTGATTATAGGGGCGAGATAAAGGTACTGCTCATAAACCATGGAAAAACGCCCTTCGTTGTTAAAAGGGGTGCCCGTATAGCCCAGCTAGTGATATGCAAATATGAAAGGATAAAATTCATAGAGGTACAGAGCCTCGACAATAGCAGTAGGGGCACCGGCGGTTTTGGCCACACCGGAATATGAGAGCGAGGCCGGGCATAGAATAAAAATGAAAGGGGGTTATTATTCTATGCGGCTTAGTCAAATAGGCGGTAAGGAAATAGTAAACCTTAACACCGGCGAACGATTGGGGATGGTGGCCGAGGCGGACCTCGTAATAGACCAGGTTACGGGAAACATTTTACGCCTGTTAATACCCGAGGAGAGGCATCAGTTTTTGATGTTCGGGGAGAGACGTTTCATAGAGGTTCCTTGGAAAGATGTAAAAAAGATCGGTAATGATATGATAATTATTGAGCAAAAAGAAAGGAAAAAAAAGAAGGGTTTCCTAACCCTTGGATAGGCCCTTTGGATACGGGGCCTATTTTGTTTGACAGCATCAACCGATTTTAAATCTATGGCTAGGGGGCTTATTCAATGGGAATAATAGTACAAAAATTCGGCGGCACATCCTTAGCATCCCGTGAAAACAGGGATAGGGCAGTAGATAAGATAATACATACAAAGGAAAGGGGATACTCCCCCGTAGTGGTGGTTTCAGCGATGGGCAGAAAGGGCGAACCCTATGCTACAGATACCCTGATTGAGCTTATCACGGACATAAAAAAAAGGGTGAACCCAAGGGATTTAGACATGCTCATATCCTGCGGCGAAACCATTTCAGCAGTGATCATGGCAACAGCCCTAAATAGAAGGTATGCGGATGCCGTAGCCTTAACCGGCGGCCAGGCAGGAATAATCACGGATAATAATTATGGAAATGCAACGGTGATAAAAATGTACAAGGGGAGAATCCTTCGTTACATACAAGATGGATATATCCCGGTTATAACGGGTTTTCAGGGCGTTACGGAGTACGGTGATATTACTACATTAGGTAGGGGCGGCAGCGATGTCACCGCTACGTTGTTAGGCTATGCCCTAGATGCACGCCGGGTTGAGATCTATACCGATGTCGACGGTATAATGACTGCGGATCCTAGTATCGTCGACGGGGCACGGATAATAACAGAGATCGATTATGACGAAATCTTTCAAATGGCGGATAGCGGCACAAAGGTAGTACATCCAAGGGCTATAGAGACCGCCAAGGGCGCTAACCTTCCCATAGTAATAAAAAACACCTTTTCCAGTGCCCCGGGAACCTTAATAGGTTGGTTTAAGGACGATACTGTACCGGCTAAGGGTAATGACACTTTACTTACAGGCATATCCCATGTACATAACCGCGTCCAGGTGATAGTTGAATATTCGGATAAAGATAGCTATAAAGATGATACATTAGATGAGTTAGCCGCCCTAGATATAAGTATTGATTTAATAAACATATTTACTGATAAGAAAATATTTACCGTAGATGATGGGGACTGTGACCAAGTTATAGAACTGCTTCAACGGAGGGGTGATAACTTCTCCGTTAATAGGCATTGTAGCAAAGTAACTATAATAGGTAACCGTATAAGAGGTGTACCCGGGGTTATGGCCAGGGTGCTTAGGGCTCTTAACCAATGCGCTATAAGGGTTTATCAAACATCGGACTCCCATACAACTATTTCAGTCCTCGTGAAAACCAAAGATGCGAAAAAAGCTATGACGGCATTACACGATGAATTCGGGCTATGAACATAGAAATTTGATCCCGGTAAATTGCCTATGTTAATATTTAAACTAATACAGCTAATAATAATAGAGCAAATATTCACATAGGCGGAGGGAGACTATTTTGGAAAAACGAAGGAAAACTAACAAAAGAAAACCCCGGCCCGATACAAGAAGTAAAAGCCAAGGGGATATTGCCGAAAATATCAGGTCCCTAGGCGTAACAAATATACCGGTCCCTAAATCTCCTATCCATACGTTAGCTATAATAGGCCAAATAGAGGGACATGTACTCCTTCCAACCCAGAGTAAGGCGACAAAATATGAGCACATAATGCCACAACTCGTTAATGTTGAAGAAAACGATGATATAGAGGGACTTTTGTTACTTTTAAATACGATAGGCGGGGACGTTGAGGCGGGCCTTGCTATTGCTGAGATGGTTGCCAGTATTTCAAAACCAAAGGTTTCCCTTGTACTAGGCGGTGGCCACAGCATAGGGGTACCCCTCGCTACTGCTGTAGATTATTCTTATATCGCTCCCAGCGCTACTATGACGATACATCCCATTAGAATTAACGGCCTGGTCATCGGCGTGCCGCAGACCTTTAGATATTTCTATAAGATGCAACAGCGTATCACTAAATTCATCGTAAAACATTCGAAAATCGAGATGGAACAGCTTCAAAATCTTATGTCGGCTACGGATGAATTGGCCAATGATATAGGCACCATCTTAGTGGGAAAGGAAACGGTGGACCACGGTATAATAAACGAAGTCGGCGGTATAAAAGACGCCCTTGGAAAGTTGAAGCAATTGATTGAGGAATACAAAAATTAATGGTATAATTGCTGTGGTTTTAAAATTTTGCATTTCTTCCTAGGGGGATTATATTTGTCTTTATTACAATCATTAATCATGGGGTTTGTGCAGGGTCTTACGGAGTTTTTGCCTATAAGCAGTTCCGGGCATCTTGTCCTAGCAAGTAATGTACTTCATATACAAGGGAATACGGGAATATTATTCGAGGTGATGCTGCATCTAGGCACCCTTGTTTCTGTTTTTATAGTGTTTTATAAGGATATTTATAATATGATTATCGAATTTTTCAAAATGGCCCGGGATATTATTAGAAAAAGGGATATAGGCCTTAGGGATAACCCATATAGGGTAATGATCGTGATGGTGGTTATAGGTACGATCCCCACGGGTCTTATAGGCATATTGTTCAAAGATATATTAGAAAGCGCCTTTGGATCCACACTATTAGTATCGTTGATGCTACTTATTACGGGTACGTTTTTGTATATAGCTAACGGGCTAGGGATGGGTGCAAAAAGTGCAAGGGGGATAAGGATTAGGGATGCCCTTTTTGTTGGGACATGCCAGGGCCTGGCCATAACCCCGGGTATATCCAGATCCGGGGCTACTATATTTGCAGGCCTTACAAGGGGTTTTAACAGGGAACTAGCTACAAAGTTTTCTTTTATACTATCCATACCCGCTATATTAGGGGCCGCAGCTATACAGTTTTTTGATTATTCCGGTGCCCCTATATCTCCGCGATATTTTTTAATAATGTCCGCGGGGACCGCTGTAGCAGCCGTCATGGGGACTGTTTCCATAAAATTTTTAATAGGAGTATTGAACCGTGGAAAACTACATTATTTCTCCTACTATTGCTGGTCCGTGGGCTTTATCGGTATTATAATCGGGCTTATCCCTTCATAGGCTTTTATCGTTTTATAAAAAAACGTTCTACCGAAAAGGGCGTTAGGAGCCTTTTTTTATATAGAAAAATATAGAAAAAACGGAGGATTTCATACCAAATATGTAGAAGTAACAAAGGGGAGGTGGTAGCCTATGGCCGCAAACAAAAAGAAAAACAGGGCAAGGACAAAGGAAAAGGTTAGATATGAGGTAAAGGGTATCGGACTTATAGCTTTGGCCATGCTCATATTTCTAGGTATGCAAAAGGGTAAAGCCGGTATATTTGGCAGCTTCTTTAAGGATTACATATTCGGCCTGTTCGGTATAATCGGCTATGGGATACCTGCGTCCATACTCGTGGCAGGTATTATATACATATTGAGGATAAATACTTCGGGGTTTGAAAACAAATCCATGGCACTTTTTTTATTGTATTTCTTCGTACTACTATTGATACACATGACATCGGAGAAGGGACAGATAGTGTTATTGCAGGAGAATTTATCCCTATGGGAAAATCTCAAAGGAAATGCTATGGTAGCTTTTAGATATGGTATGGAAAAGAAAGGCGGAGGCATTATAGGAGGCGTTTTTTCTGTATTGTTTTTTAAGGTATTAGGCCCCCTAGGTAGTAAAATCGCTGCAACAGCCTTGGCCCTTATATGTGCCACCATCCTGACGGATTTTTCCTTTACTTCTTTATTACTTAAGCTGGTAAGGGGTTTTATAGCTTTAATTAAGAATTGTTGCAGGGCGCTAATAAATTTTATAATGGTACCTGTAAATCCGAAGGAGGATATAAAGATAGTAGCCCAACGGGAAACAGCGCCCGATAAGCGATCCCAAGGAATGGAAGCGCCCCCCGTGCCAGGGGAAAGGATCCAAATATTTGATTATTCCCATATCCAAGGGGCCGCCGGCGAGGTTGCGGCATCTGAAGACACAAAGGAAGAGCCGGGTCTTCATAAGACAAATATTGCAGGCGAATACCTTGGATATCGGAAGCCCCCTGTTAAACTACTTAGGGAATATGGCACTAAAACCACGGACAACCGGAAAGAGCTGATATTAAATGCCAGGAAATTAGAAGAAGCGCTGGACACATTCGGTGTAGTAGCCAAGGTGATCCAGGTAAGTCTAGGGCCCACGATAACAAGGTACGAAATACAACCAAACCCCGGAACGAAGGTAAGTAAAATTATGAACTTAACCGATGATATTGCGCTGAATATGGCGGCTACCTCCGTGAGAATTGAGGCTCCCATACCGGGGAAATCCGCCATTGGCCTCGAAATACCTAATAAAGAAAGGGTACCCGTACTTATTAGAGAAATAATAGAAAGCAATAGGTTCAAAAAAAGCGTTTCAAACATAACGGTAGCCCTAGGTAAGGATATTGCCGGGAATCCCGTCGCTGTTGACCTTGCAGAAATGCCACACTTGTTGATAGCCGGTGCTACCGGTTCAGGCAAAAGTGTATGTATAAATAGCATAATAACGAGCCTTCTATACAAAGCATCCCCCGCCCATGTTAGGTTGATCCTAATTGATCCCAAGATGGTGGAATTAAGCCATTATAACGGCATACCCCATCTACTGGCACCGGTGGTAACGGATCCGCGCAAAGCTACCTCGGTACTTAATTGGATCGTGCAGGAGATGACGGAGAGATATAAAGAATTCGCAAAGGTAGGGGTTAAAGATATACATCGGTATAACCAGGTTAAGCAACTAGAGAACTCCCAAGAATACTTGCCACAGATAGTGGTCATAATAGATGAACTTTCAGACTTGATGATGGTATCACCGGCGGAGGTAGAGGATTCCGTATGCCGTTTAGCGCAAATGGCCAGGGCTTCGGGTATATATCTGGTAGTGGCTACCCAAAGGCCGTCGGTAGACGTGATAACCGGCGTTATTAAGGCAAACATACCATCAAGGATCTCCTTCGCCGTTTCATCCCAGGTGGATTCGCGGACGATCCTCGATATGGCCGGTGCGGAAAAACTAACGGGAAAAGGGGATATGTTGTATTATCCCACAGGGAAACAAAAGCCTATAAGAGTCCAGGGGGCCTTTGTTTCAGAAGAAGAGATTGAAAAGGTAGTGGCCTTCGTAAAGTATCAAGTCGAGGCTAGCTATAGCGAAGAGGTTTTAAAAGCCGTTACCCACAAAAAAGCCGATGATAAGGATTGTGATGAGCTTTTACCCGAGGCTATAGAGATAGCCCTAGAACAGGGACAGGCCTCCGCATCCCTTATGCAGCGTAGGTTAAGGGTCGGCTATGCCAGGGCTGCACGTATTATAGATCAGATGGAGGAAAGGGGTATAGTAAGCGGTTTAGAAGGCAGTAAACCTCGAAGAGTGCTGTTAAGCCGTGAAGACTTGGAAAACGGCAACGAAGGGGATAGTTGAAAGGGGAAAGAAAAGCATGCAAAGCGTTGCAATAATAACACTAGGTTGCCCGAAAAACCAAGTGGATAGCGAAATTATTAGGGGTTTGCTTTCTAAAAAGGGGTATAGTGAAACAAAAGATCAGAAAAGGGCTGATATAATAATAATTAACACCTGCGGTTTTATTCGGGACGCGAAGGAAGAGTCAATAAACGCTTTACTCGAAGCGGCCGTTTACAAAACGGAAGGAAATTGTACGCTGTTAATAGCGTCAGGTTGCCTAACCCAAAGGTACGGCGAAGAAATTTTTAACGAAATGCCTGAAATAGATATAGTGTTAGGTACCACAAGTTTCCCCCGGATAGCCGAAGCAATAGAGGCCTTCGACAGGGAAAGAAAAAGAGTATTGGATATAGGGCATCGGGATACAATTGTACCCGAGGGTTTACCTAGGGTTATCCCTAAAGGAGTACATTACGAGTACCTAAAAATAGCCGAAGGCTGTAACAATCATTGCAGCTATTGTATCATTCCAAAGCTACGGGGGAGATATAAGAGCCGGCGGGAAGGGGATATCATAAAAGAAGCTAAAGCCATCTCCGCCACCAACGGTGGCGACGTTAAAGAATTGATACTGATAGCCCAGGATACTACCGGCTATGGCAAGGATTTGTACAATGAATTAAGGTTGCCGCAACTCCTTAGGAAGCTATGCACCGTAGAGGGTATAGATTGGATAAGACTGCTTTATTGCTACCCCGATAATATCACGAAGGAGCTTATAGATACCGTTAAATCTAATTCCAAAATATGCAAGTATCTCGATATACCAATACAGCATGCAAGTGATAAAGTACTCAGGGCTATGAACAGGAAAATGACCGCCGCTCGGACGGAAGCACTTTTATACTCCATCAAAGAGCGTATACCGGAAGTAGCTATAAGGAGCACTATAATAGTGGGTTTCCCCGGGGAAGAGGACAGGGATTTTGAAAAAGTGAAAAACCTAGTAAAGGGGGGCTATTTCGATCGGTTAGGCGTATTTGTCTATTCTCGGGAATGGGGCACACCTTCCTACGATATGCAAGGCCACGTACCGCGGGCCTTAGCGGAGGAACGTAAAGGGATCCTGATGCTAGAACAGCAAAAAATATCTCTAAGGAACAACGCTTCATTAATAGGGCAAAACATAGAAGTTATAGTGGATGGTAGGGACCATTTTCGGTATTATGGCAGAACGTATCGTGACGCGCCTGATATAGATAACCTTGTGACCTTTTCATCAGAAAAACCGTTAAAAATGGGGGGGTTTATTACGATCAAAGTAGAACACGTGTTAGAGTACGAATTAGTTGGGAGTGTTGTCCGATGAATTTAGCGAACAGGCTTACCCTCCTTAGGATAATATTAGTACCGGTATTTATGGTTTTTTTGCTCAATAAGATCACCTATGGCGAATACATCGCCGCGGGGGTTTTTATAGTTGCAGCGTTAACCGATAGCTTAGACGGTTACATTGCAAGGAAGCGTAACCAGATAACAAAATTAGGTAAACTAATGGACCCTCTAGCTGATAAGTTGCTTATTACTGCTGCATTAATATCACTAGTTCAAATGGATAAGCTATCTGCATGGACGGCAATGGTAATAGTGGCCCGGGAGTTCGTTGTAACGGGATTACGCAGTATAGCTGCATCGGAGGGACAGATAATTGCCGCTAGTGTCTGGGGCAAACTAAAGACTATATCCCAGGTTGTAGCCGTAGTCGCTATAATATTGAATAATTTCCCTTTTAGTTTGATCAATATACCCTTCGATAAAATCGCAATATGGGTAGCAGTTATATTTACCCTAGGTTCAATGGCGGATTATTTATATAAGAGTAAAAAAATATTTATCGATTCGAGATAATAACAGGAAGGAAATGACCATGATAGCAGAAATAATTTCAGTTGGTACGGAACTGCTCTTAGGGAACATAATAAATACGAATAGCGCCTTTTTATCCAATGAGCTGGCTAAGCTAGGTATAGATGTATATTTTCATGTTACCGCCGGTGATAACCGTCAGAGACTTATAGAAACAATAAATACCGCCATGGGCCGCTCAGATCTGATTATAAGCACCGGAGGGCTAGGCCCAACCTCCGATGACATCACGAAGGAAACTATAGCCGAGGCTACGGGCCGAAGGCTTAAACTCCATGAAGGAGAATTAGAAAGGCTTAAATCCCGTTTTGAAAGATCCGGCAGGGAAATGACACCTAATAATATAAAGCAAGCCTATGTGCCCGAGGGAGGCCTTACGGTTAGCAATGATAACGGTACCGCACCGGGGATTATATTAGAGCTTGAAAACACAACATTTATAATGTTACCAGGTCCGCCCATCGAGATGAAGGCTATGTTTTTCGAAAAGATTGTGCCCTATTTAAAGACAAGGTCGAAGGATCCCCTGGTATCCGTGACCCTTAGATTTTTCGGTATAGGCGAATCAGCCCTGGAACATCAATTATCGGATCTGATAAAGGGACAATCGGATCCGACTATAGCGCCCTATGCCGGCGAAGGGGGCGTGAAAATACGCCTTACTTCCCGATCGATAAAGGGTGAAGATATACCAAGGTCTATATTTAATACGATAACAGCAATAGAAAAGGAACTGGGGGAATATATATATTCTTACCACGATCGATCCTTACAACAGGTAGTGGCAATGCTCCTTGGGGAGACGGGTAAGACCCTATCAGTAGCCGAATCCTGTACAGGGGGTAGATTGAGCGCCCTTTTGACTTCTGTACCGGGAATATCCAAAGCCTTTGCCGGAGGAATCATAAGCTATAACAATAGGATTAAACAAAACCTTTTAAGCGTTGACGAAGGGACACTAAATATAAAAGGGGCGGTAAGCCATGAAACGGCCCTAGGCATGGCCGAGGGCGTAAGAAAAATATGCAATACGGATATAGGGCTATCCGTTACCGGTATTGCAGGCCCTGGGGGTGGCAGTGGTATAAAGCCCGTGGGCCTTGTTTATATGGCCCTTTCAACGAAGGACGGCAGCAGGTCTTGGGAGCACAAATTCACCGGCAACAGGGAAAAGGTGCAATCCCTTGCAGCGGGAAATGCGTTAAACCATCTAAGATTACACCTCATAAAAGACATAACAGACGTTGACAAAACCAAGTATTAATATATAATACCTATAGAACGTACGTTCTTATCAATATAAAGGTGGTGCTACGATGAGTAAAGAAAAAGCAAAGGCCCTTGCATTGACCATAAGCCAAATAGAAAAGCAATTCGGAAAGGGATCCGTGATGAAACTCGGGGACCAAAAGGCCAGCCTCAATGTATCATGTATACCTACCGGAGCCCTGAATTTGGACATAGCCCTTGGGATAGGAGGTGTGCCCAGGGGAAGGATTGTAGAGGTGTTCGGCCCCGAAGCCTCGGGTAAGACAACGGTAGGACTGCATATTATAGCTGAGGCGCAAAAAACCGGTGGTAATGCAGCTTTTATCGACGCTGAACATGCCCTGGATCCAACCTACGCTTCAAATTTAGGTGTAGATATCGAAAATTTGATCGTTTCGCAACCGGATACCGGTGAACAGGCCCTTGAAATAGCCGAGGCCCTTGTACGCTCCGGAGCCCTTGATGTTATAGTAATAGACTCCGTTGCGGCATTAGTTCCGAAGGCCGAGATAGAAGGCGAGATGGGCGATACCCACGTAGGTTTACAGGCGAGGCTTATGTCCCAGGCCCTCCGTAAGCTGGCGGGGGCTATAAACAAATCTAAAACGACATCTATATTCATAAACCAGCTTCGGGAGAAGGTAGGGGTAATGTTCGGTAACCCGGAGACAACCCCCGGGGGAAGGGCTCTTAAATTCTACGCCTCAGTGAGGTTGGATGTTAGAAGGATAGAGATGCTCAAACAAGGGGATGTAAACATAGGAAATCGTATCAGGGTTAAAGTTGTAAAAAATAAGGTTGCGCCACCCTTTAGACAGGCGGAGTTCGATATAATGTATGGTAAGGGAATATCTAGGGAGGGAGCTATACTGGATGTAGCCGTAGACGATGAGATCGCAACAAAAAGCGGTTCCTGGTATTCCTTCGGCGATACAAGGCTGGGGCAGGGAAGGGAGAACGCGAAACAATACCTTATAGAAAACCCGGAGATTTGTGCTAAGATAGAAGATCTCGTAAGGAAAAGACACGGAATGCCCAGTATCAAGGATAATAGGGCAAAAAATCAGGATACGGAGAAAAAATAATACTGCGGGCTGTCCATAAATTCCGGACAGTCCTTATACTTTTATGCCTCTATGGAAAAGGGTGATAAAATGGACGATCTTGATAAGGGGCTCGCTATAGCTTTGAGGTTCCTTTCAAATAGGATGAAAACCGAGGAAGAAGTAAGAAGAAAGCTCAATGCAAAGGATTATGGGCACCTGAACGAAGAAATAATAGCTACCCTTAAAAGGATGAATTATATTGACGACGAAAATTATATAGCCTGTTACATCAGGGATCGGATTAATTTCAATCCCATGGGTCGTTTAAGGATAAGAAAGGAACTCGAGCGAAGGGGCATAGATAAAACACTGATTGAGAACAACGTAGAATACAAATCCATTGATGAGCTATCCTTAATAATCGGTTTATTGGATACAAAGTTATCCAATTACGACTTAAAGGATAAAAGGGACCTGAAGAAAGTATTCGGATATCTTGCAAGAAGGGGCTTCGAGTACGAGAATATAAACTCCGCCCTCCGTCAGCGACCACAATTCCCGGCGAACTTGACATAAATATCAAAAGAATATAAAATTATTACGATACGGTAGTATTAAAAGTTAGTATTATTTTCAGGAATTAAGCATTTTTAAGAATATACCTTGGTTAAAACTGAATAGGAGGAGGTGTTGCTATATAGATAAGCTTATAATAGCATTAATAGCATCTCTGGTTGCGTTTTGTGCCGGATTTCTGGTTAGAAAAGTAATTGCTGAAGCTAAGATTACAAATGCGGAGGAACTAGCTAGGAAACTAGTTGCTGATGCAAAAAAAGAGGCCGGAACCCTTAAAAAGGAGCAACTACTGGAAGCTAAAGAGGAAATTCATAGGCTGAGGAACGAATTTGAGAAAGAAGCCAGGGAGCGAAGAAATGAGCAACAGAGGATTGAGAGAAGGCTTATTCAAAAAGAGGAATCCCTTGACCGAAAAATAGAAACAATCGAAAAAAAGGAAGAAACAATAAACCGCCGTGATGAGGACTCCAAACAGCGTCAGGAACATATACGCGAGCTCTACGAGAAACAAAAAAAAGAGCTAGAAAGGATGTCGGGGTTCACATCGGACGAGGCGAAGGAGATTCTTTTTAATGATATAAGAAAAGAAATTGAAAAAGATGCAGCTATTATGGTTAGGGAAATAGAAGCACAGGCCAAGGATGAAGCAGATAAAAAGGCCAGGGAAATAATAACCTGCGCTATTCAAAAATGTGCAGCGGAACATGTTGCAGATACTACCGTTTCCGTGGTCCAGTTGCCTAATGACGAGATGAAGGGTAGGATTATAGGTCGGGAGGGTAGGAATATAAGGGCCTTAGAGACCCTTACGGGAATAGATCTGATAATCGATGATACGCCTGAGGCGGTTATCCTTTCAGGGTTTGATCCTATTAGAAGGGAAGTCGCAAGGATCGCGTTAGAGAAACTCATAGCCGACGGGAGAATCCATCCCGCTAGGATAGAGGAGATGGTGGACAAGGCGAAAAAGGAGGTTGACGTAAAAGTCCGTGAACACGGTGAACAGGCAACCTTCGAAACGGGGGTGCATGGAATACATCCCGAGGTAATAAGATACCTCGGAAGGCTGAACTATCGTACGAGTTACGGGCAGAACGTGCTTAAACATTCAATAGAGGTAGCAATGTTATCCGCTACCATGGCTGAAGAGTTAGGCGCTGACGTTAAACTTGCTAAAAGGGCGGGACTTCTCCATGATATAGGTAAGGCAATAGACCATGAAATGGAGGGCAACCACGTACAGATAGGTGTTAATATAGCCAAAAAATACGGGGAATCCCACGAAGTTGTGCACGCAATCGGTGCCCATCATAACGATATCGAGCCGACTACCATCGAGGCGGTACTGATCCAGGCGGCGGACGCGATATCCGCAGCACGGCCGGGAGCAAGGCGTGAAACCTTAGAGGCCTACATCAAGAGATTGGAGCAGCTTGAGGAGATAGCCGGTTCCTTTGACGGCGTAGATAAATCCTATGCTATCCAGGCGGGTAGGGAAATTAGAATAATGGTAAAGCCCGAGAATGTAAAGGATACTGATATAGTGTTTATCGCAAAGGATATCTCCAGGAGGATAGAGGAGGAGCTGGATTATCCGGGCCAGATTAAGATAAATGTTATAAGAGAAACAAGGGCAATTGAATATGCGAAATAACCGATTAAATATTTTGGCCCACCCTAGAAAGGGTGGGCTATGTCTATACATAAACATTATATATAATTTTAAGACCTAAATAACCAGTTTTTAAAGGATTTTTTTACTATATGTAGAATAAGAACCAAGGATGCATTAATCTATTTAAAAGGGGGCTTTTATTGATGGATGTGTTAAAAGTATCAGCTAAATCAAATCCGAACTCGGTTGCCGGAGCTTTAGCCGGTGTTCTCAGGGAAAGAGGGAATGCCGAAATGCAGGCAATTGGCGCCGGAGCGCTTAATCAGGCAGTTAAAGCAGTTGCAATAGCCCGGGGATTTGTCGCTCCCAGTGGAATGGATCTTATCTGTATACCGGCCTTTACTGATATTTTAATTGATGGGGAAGAAAGGACGGCAATAAAACTCATAGTTGAACCACGATAGATTGGAAATGTAATTCTTCAAAAACCTGCTTAACCGGGCAGGTTTTTGTTTGCTATGTCGGTATTATTATATCCTTGATATGGATTTAGGGTATAATGTAATTGGTGTATATATTTAGCTATTGCCATAAAATAAAACGGTTAAAGTTTTAACATCTACAGGTTGTGATTAAGGAGGATATAGATGCCAAGGGCGGACTTACATTTGCATAGCAACAAATCCGATGGGATGCTCTCCCCCGGGGAGGTGGTCCTTGAGGCTTCAAAGCGAAATTTAGCTGCCATCGCTTTAACGGATCATGATACCGTCGACGGGGTTACAGAGGCCCTTAGGGCCGGCGATAAATACAACGTTAAGGTAGTACCTGGCGTTGAGATAAATACTAGCGTTGATAACGGCGAACTGCATATTTTAGGTTATTATATAGAACATACCGAGGAAGGTTTTGTACGGGAAATGCAAAGATTTAAAAAGTTTAGGATGGATAGAACCTTCGCTATAATAAAAAAGCTCAATACCCTCGGTTTATATATAACAAAGGAGCAGGTACTATCAGAGGCTAAAAAAGCCGACGCATTAGGTAGACCCCATATCGCAAGGACGTTGATTAAAAATGGATACGTATCCAGCGTCAAGGAAGCCTTCGAAAAGTACATAGGCCAGGGTAGACCCGCCTACGTAGAAAGGCGTAGACTGTTGCCCAGGGAGGCCATAGAATTGATCAAAGGCTATGGGGGCGTGCCGGTACTCGCCCATCCCGGTACCCTAAGCAGTAATTTATACATAGAACTATGTATAAACGAGGGTATACAGGGTATAGAAGCTTTCCATTCTAAACACGATGCAAATAAAGCCGATGCCTTTGTAAATATAGCCCGAAAACATAATCTTATAATCACCGGCGGCTCTGACTGCCATGGGGAATACAAATATAACGATGATTTATTGATGGGTCATACTACCGTGGATGCTAGGGTTATAGATAGACTCAAAAACATGGCGTACAATAATAGAATGTGCTAGAGGATTGTTTTGGCATTAAAGAATTATAAGGGGAAACGAATTAAGGAGATCCGGCTCTTTTTAAGGGTTCTAAATAGGATAACGCCCTAGGGGTATAAATAAATTTTGCACGTGTAATATGTAAACTATTGTCGAGTTTGTTCTGTTCCCCCTACTTTTAACAGAACAGATACGACAATAGTTTTTTGTAATATATACTCCGCAACATTGCATTACATTATATCCGATATATGTTTATATATGTAAAAACATATAACCAGTAGTAATATATTTCACATTTATTTTAGTATTATAAAATTTTTAGCAGGATTTTTGCATTTTAATTAGAATATATATGTTAGTGAATCCTGTTTATTTTGCATATTGATTGTAGCCAATATAATGCTTATTTGAAATATGATCAAAAATTGAAGGGTCGGTGATTAAAATGTTATCCTATGGGGCGCATTTTGTAGATTCTTCGTAACAAAGGAGCGTTTAATATGTAGCGTGAGGGTTAAAAAAAATAAATAGGGGTGATAAAATGTCAACTAAACTGGGTTTTATAGGTACGGGCAATATGGGTTCGGCATTGATAAAAGGTATAACGGCCTCCGGGCTCCTAAAAGCCGATGACATATATATTACTGACATAGCCGTCGAAAAGGCGACAGAGCTTTGTAAGGATACCGGCGTTGGATTTCTAAAGAGTAACTCGGAAGTTGTAGAAAAATCAGACATTGTAATACTTGCAGTAAAACCAAATATTGTTGATATTGCATTATCCGACTGCAAAGATAAATTCGATT
This sequence comes from uncultured Clostridiaceae bacterium, assembly GCA_964508195.1. Taxonomy (GTDB): domain Bacteria; phylum Bacillota; class Clostridia; order Ch29; family Ch29; genus JAAYEV01. The sequence continues at coordinate 21,305 of CAZDSH010000011.1, read as the reverse complement.
CTGAAAAAATTTTAGTTTCGGTAGCGGCAGGCGTACCCATTAAAAAGTATAAAGGTATTATAGGAGAAGACAAAAAAGTTATAAGGGTAATGCCTAATACCCCGGCCCTTGTAGGGGAAGGTATGACATTGCTATCACAATGCAATAAAGTCACCGATAGCGAACTAAAAACCGTAAAGGGTCTGTTCGATTGCGTAGGTAAAACAGAAATATTAGGCGAAGATCTTATGAGCGAAGTAATTGCATTAACTTCAAGTAGCCCCGCTTATATTTTCATTTTAATTGAGGCCATGTCAGATGGGGCGGTGTTAGCAGGTATCCCACGACCGCTTTCGTATAAATTAGCCGCCCAAGCGGTTATGGGTTCAGCGAAAATGGTTCTTGAAACGGGTAAACATCCCGGAGAGCTAAAGGATATGGTGTGTTCACCCGCGGGTACTACAATAGCAGCGGTGGCCAGCTTAGAAAGGGATGCCTTCAGATCCACCATTATAGAGGCCATGAACGCATGTACAAAAAAGGCACAGGAATTGGAGAAAATGTAAAGACCTTTAATAACTATGAAAGGGGGCAAAGGGGCTATGAAAATTGTAGCAACAAAACCGGAGCTATGTATCGGCTGTGGATTGTGTGAAGAAGCATGTTCGGAGGTGCTGTTCAAGGAGGTTGATCCAGAAAAATCCGCAATAAAGATTACGGAAACCGATGACGGAGGGTATGATATAAACGTCTGCGATCAATGCGGCGAATGCCTCAATATTTGTCAGGTTCAGGCCATATCACGGGATAGAAACGGTATAGTAAGAATCGATAAAACCAAGTGTGTACAGTGTTACGCATGCGTTGGATTTTGTCCTATTTTAGCCATGAGGTATCAGGAGGATATCGTCGGACCTTTTAAATGTATATCCTGCGGCGCTTGTACGAGGGCATGTACCACCGGCGCTATTTATATGAAAGAAGTTTAAAGCAGAGGAGGGATAATAAATGATAACTAAAAGCATTAAAGACATCAACATAGAGGAGCTAAAAAGTAAGCGTAAAAGGTTACGGGAGGCGAGCTTTGAACATAAGGAAATATACAGAGGCTATGCTGATAGATCCCTATACGTAAATCTGACTACGAAGGAAGTAAAAGTAAAACCTATCCCAGAGGAAATGAAGAAAAAGTATACCGGTGGTAGGGGATATGGCATGAAATATTTATGGGACGCCGTTAACCCCGAAACGAAATGGGATAGCCCTGAGAACGAAATAATAATAGTTCAGGGTCCGATAGGCGGTATAACCCAATACCCCGGCGGTGGGAAATCCTATTGCATAACAATATCCCCCTTAACGGGTATACCTATAGATAGTAACGTAGGCGGTTACTTCGGTGGCCTATTTAAGGCCTGTGGCTTTGATGCCCTTGAAATACAGGGTAAAGCGGAGAAGGACGTAGTCGTGTTCATCGACGGGGAGAACAATAAAGTCATAATTGAAGAGGCTCCGGGGGAATGTGTAAACAGTCACATATTAGCTGCAACGTTAACGGAGATGTATGCGGACTCCGAAGAGGACAAAAGAAACATATCGGTGATATCCGCGGGCCTCGGGGCGGAAAATACCCGGTTCGGTATATTGAACTTCTCCTACTATGACCTGCACAGGAAAGAATGTAAGCTAAAGCAAGCGGGTAGGGGAGGATTAGGTACGGTATTGCGAAATAAAAAGATTAAAGCCATAGTAGTAAAAAAATCCGGCATCAAAGGCGACATGAACAAACCTGCAGACATGAAAACAATAATAGAGCTAGGCATTAAACTTCATAAGGAGATTCATGACCTTGACGAGGAACAATGCTGGATGAGAGTCCATGGTACTACTCAGCTTGTGGATGCAATGAACGCCCATGATCTGTTGCCCGTCAATAACTTCCAATACGGCGAACATCCCGAGGCGCCTAATATCGGTAAAAACAGTTTCGAAAAGATATTTGACCTCGGAAAACCCGATGGATGTTGGTTAGGCTGTACAATGGCCTGTGCCCATGCTATAAAGGACTTCGAAGTGAAAACCGGCCCCTATAAGGGTCAAATAGTATTCACTGACGGCCCCGAGTACGAAACCCTTGCGGGGGTCGGTTCTAATTGTGGTATATTCGATCCCAGGGACGTTTCTGAGACGAATTTTTATTGTGATACCTATGGAATAGATACTATTTCCTTCGGTACAACATGCGGCTTTATCATGGAGTGCTATGAAAGGGGCATAATAGATAAGGAAGTAACCGGGGGACTAGATCTGAAATTCGGCAACTGGGATGCACAGATGGAGCTTCTGCATCAGATGGCTGAAGGGAAGGGCTTTGGTGTCACCGTTGGACAGGGTGTACATCGTCTGAAGAAATTGTTCGTCGAAAAGTATGGTGCCGACGAAGGTTTCCTTAACGATATCGGTATGGAAACGAAGGGCCTTGAATTCTCCGAATACATCACGAAGGAATCCCTTGCCCAACAGGGTGGCTATGGAACCGCTAACAAGGGACCCCAGCACGATGAAAACTGGCTCATATTTATGGATATGATAAGAAATCAGATGCCCACTTTCGAAGATAAAGCGGAAGCCCTTCATTATTTCCCGCTGTTTAGAACGTGGTTTAGTATCGTTGGGTTATGTAAATTACCCTGGAACGATATTATGCCCGCAGACAACCATTTAACCGATGAACCTGCGAAGGTACCGGAACACGTAGACAATTATGTTAAGCTCTTTACCGCGGTTACCGGCAAGGAGTTCTCCAAGGAGGAGATGCTTCTCCAATCCGATAGGGTTTATACATTGCAGAAAATATTCTGCCTGCGGATGGGTAAGGGTTTAAGGGAGTATGATTATATTCCCTATAGAGCAGTGGGTCCTGTTACGACGGAGGAATACGAATCCCGCGTAGAAAGATACGATAAACAGCTTAAAGAAAAAGTGGGTATAGATCCCGAGGGAATGTCCGTAGAAGCCAAAATAAAAGCCCTAAGGGAATATCGGGAGGAACAATATCAACTGCTCCTCGACGCCGTCTATAAGCGAAGGGGTTGGACAAAGAATGCAATACCTACTGTAGAAAAGCTCGAAGAACTAGGTATTGCAGATCCGGAGCTAATAGAGGTCGTAGAAAAATTCCTATAAAATTAAACCTAGGATGGGGGGTAATATGGTAACGGTAAACAAAAAGAATATGAAATGGAAAGAGGGTATGATGGTTGTAGATGCCATCAGATTTGCAAAACAACCTGAATACAATGATCCGATACTCGTTGTGATGTTAAACGATGTTCATATTAAATATGAGCAGTTCAAATCGACGCCGATTAACCGGGGTGATGTAATCAGTATACTTCAACCCCTCGACGGAGGTTAGAACCGCGGGGTATGGGATAAAGGCCGGCACCTGATTTAAGGGGTGCTGGCCTTTACAAGTCCCGGCTTTTGACCTACCCTGGCCTTTAAAACGCCTAGGGCCATTTATACAACAATGAAGTAACGCTTCCATAGCCAACCATCTATTTCATATAAAAATTGCGTTCTGCAGCATTTTAGGGCCTCATATTCTTTGAAAACATCAAGGATATTGTATACTGCGAATAATTCTTATTATTATGTAATGAAATTATGTAATGAAATGACTTAACTGAATTGTATTTTATTTTGTGCTATAATAGTGAAAGCATCGTTATCCACAGACAATTAGTGCTTTTTGTGCATAAGTACTATTATACAAAATGTTCATTTTGTATAATTAGGAGGAGCGAAATGGACAATATACCCCTACCCCTCATGGGTTTTTTGAACTACATGGAAACTATTCAAGGAAAATCAAAAAACACTATAAAGGAATACTACTATGATCTAAGGATGTTCTTACGTCACTTGAAGATCCAGCGGGAACTCGTGCCTAGTCATGCGGAGTTTAGAAAGATTAGAATAGACGACATAGACATTGAGCTTATAAAGACCGTTACACTGGAGGATTTGTACGATTTTATCGCTTATGTTACGTTTAAACGAAAAAATAGCAATGCTGCTAAGGCACGGAAGGTTTCTACCCTACGCTCTTTTTTTAAATTTTTACATACTAAAATGAAAACGATAGACGAAAACCCCACCCTTGAACTCGAAACGCCTAAAACTCCCTCCCGTCATCCAGTATACCTTACCCTCGCGGAGGCGCGATCTCTTCTGGATGCTGTAGAGGGTGAGTTCCGGAATAGGGACTATTGTATATTAACGCTGTTTTTAAACTGCGGCCTTAGGCTTTCCGAACTTGTAGGAATAAATATAAGCAATATCCGAGGGGATACCCTTACGGTAATAGGTAAAGGAAACAAGGAAAGGACTGTTTATTTAAACGATGCCTGTCTTACGTCTATTGAAAATTATCTCAGGGTAAGGCCGAGGGATAACATTAAGGACAGGGATGCCCTATTTTTAAGCAAAAGACGTCAAAGGATAAGCAATAAAACTGTGCAGTATTTAGTAAAAAAATATGTAGAAAAGGCCGGGTTAGATACGAGCAAATATTCCGCGCACAAATTAAGGCATACCGCCGCCACTTTAATGTATAAACACGGGGATGTAGATATAAGGGCGTTGCAACAGATACTGGGCCATTCGAATATCTCCACTACGCAGATATATACCCACGTAGATGACAAAAGGCTTAGGGACGCTATTAAGAAAAATCCCCTATCCGGGGAAATGAAATAATAAAATATACCCTGCCATTATTTCCAGCTACCTAGATAATCAGCCTGATCATCCCTTAGACTGTCAAATTCTATGCCCATGCTCTTAAGTTTCATAATGGCTATATATTGATCTATTGCCGCCGGTATTTCATATACACGATTAGATAACCTACCTCGATTCTCTAATATATATTTAGCTGTTAGTGCCTGGATACCAAAGCTCATATCCATAATCTCAATGGGGTGTCCGTCCCCCGTCGCAAGGTTTACGAGCCTTCCCTCCCCTAGCAGAAATATCCTTTTCCCGTCCCCTAACCTATAACATTCAATGTTGGGCTTTGATAAGTATTTTTCTACGCTTATTTCTTCAAGGCCTCCTATATCTATTTCAACGTTAAAATGCCCCGCATTAGCTAAAACCGCCCTGTTTTTCATGCTTCGGAAATGTTCTTTTGTAATTACTCCGTTGCAGCCGGTAACCGTTATAAAAAAATCCCCTAAGGGTGCGGCCTTTTCCATGGTCATAACCCTATGTCCGTCCATAATTGCCTCTAATGCCTTTACAGGGTCCACCTCACATACTATTACCCGCGCCCCCAGACCTTGGGCGCGCAAGGCTACCCCCTTGCCGCACCATCCGTAACCCGCTATCACTACTGTTTTACCGTTTATCTGCAAGTTAGTGGTTCTCATGATCCCATCCCATACCGATTGCCCCGTTCCGTAGCGATTATCGAATAAATATTTGCAATAGGCATTGTTTACCGCCAGCATCGGTATCTTAAGATCGCCCTTTTTTTCCATCGCCCTTAACCTTAACACGCCGGTCGTCGTCTCCTCACAGCCGCCGATAATATTTACCCTTAGATCCGTCCTTCGTGTATGTAGCGTATGTACTAAATCGCCGCCATCGTCTATAACTATATCCGGCTTACCCGATAACGCGTATTCGATGTGTTGATCGTATTCCTCCGGCGTTGAACCATGCCATGCAAAAACCTTTAACCCCTCTGATGCCAACGCTGCGGCGACATCATCCTGTGTAGAAAGGGGATTGCTTCCGGTGATATAAACATCAGCCCCTCCCGCTTTCAACGCTAAAGCAAGGCATGCGGTCTTCGCCTCAAGATGTATGGATATGGCTATTTTTATACCCTCGAAGGGTTTATCCCTTTCGTATTTGTATCTGATGCGCCTAAGCACGGGCATAAAATTATCGGCCCATTCAATTTTTTTCTTACCGGTCTTAGCCAAATCTATATCCCTTATAACGCTTTTCATAGTATCATCCCCTACGGATCTACTTGGATCCCTTTCTTTTCTTTAATTATACCCAATATAAGCAAACTTTTGTAGTACTATAGGTTGCTTTTAAAAGCTCCGGGACATAAAATAAATATAAAGGGGACATGGTATAAGAATCATGGAATTGTTGAACCATTGATATAGGAGCGATTAATATGAATACATACATTATAGAACTAATAAATGATAGAAAGTTTACCCGGGTAAAAAGAGAATTAAAGGGTATGCGGCAGGCGGACATCGCAGAGATTATCAATAATCTGGACAAAAAAGAAAGCCTCCTCGTGTTTCGTCTCCTAAAGAAAGAGACGGCGGCGGAAGTGTTTTCCCGATTATCCACTAATAAACGTTCAGAATTATCCGTTCAAATCAATGAACGGGAGCTCAGATCTATACTTGAGGACCTTTATTTTGACGATTTAATAGACTACCTAGAGGAGATGCCCGCTAATGTAGTTAAAAAGATTTTAAAAAATACCTGCGAGTTAGAAAGAAACCTAATAAACCAATTCCTTAACTACCCCGCCGATTGTGCCGGCAGCATTATGACAATAGAGTATGTGGACCTTAAGGCCGGCATGACTGTGGAAGCTGCATTGGATCGTATCAGAAAAACTGCCTTCGATAAGGAAATGGTCTATACATGCTATGTCACCGATGACAACAGGCAACTTGAGGGTATAGTCTCGTTAAAGGATCTCGTATTAGCCCAGCCCGGATTGTCGGTTAAGCAAATAATGAATGACAATATAATATATGTAAACACTTTAAACGATCAGGAAGAAGTTGCGGATGTTTTCAAGAAATATGACTTGTTAGCCGTACCTGTAGTAGATGGGGAAAACCGCCTCGTTGGGATAATTACGATAGATGATATTGTAGATGTAATTGACAGAGAAAATACCGAGGACTTCCATAGGATGGCGGCTATACAGCCCTTAGCGGCGGAATACCTGTCAGAGGGAATATTCAACCTAGCTAAAAAAAGAATACTATGGCTCTTGATACTCATGATCTCTGCAACGATCTCCGGCAATATCATAAAAAAATATGACGATCTTTTACAATCAATGGTTATACTCGCAGCTTTTATACCGCGGCTTATGGACACCGGCGGCAACGCAGGATCCCAATCCTCTACCCTTGTCATACGGGGTATTGCATTAGGAGAAATAAAAACCAACGATTTTTTAAAGGTATTGTGGAAGGAAATAAGGGTAAGTCTCATAGTGGGATTTGTCCTGGGCGTCTTCACCTATGCACAGATATTAATATTCGGTCAGGGTGAAGCCTGGCTTGCCCTCGCGGTATCCCTTACCCTCTTTCTAACCGTGGTAACAGCCAAGATAATCGGAGGTGTCTTGCCCCTTATTGCTAAGGGCGTAGGTGTCGATCCCGCTATTATGGCAAGTCCGCTCATCACAACTATAGTGGATGCAATGGCTCTAATAAGTTATTTCGTAATAGTGTCTCGGTTTATAACTATATTCTAAGGGTTATTTAAGGGGAAGCAGTATTACCTGACCCGGCACTATATCTGAATTTTTCATATTATTATTGGCCATTATATTATAAATATATCTGCGTATATCCTTGCTATTATCTATGTACCCCCTAGCAATATCCCACAGGGTGTCCCCGGGCTTTACCCGGTACTCTTCATACATACACGTCATACTGCCCTTTACGCTGGACTTTTTAATAATATCCCCTAAGGATAATGCCGTCAACATAACCATTAGGGCTATAAGTATATTTATCGTCTTTTTCATGAACCGACCCCCCTTGAACGTATGTTCGTCTACAATTATACAGGAACATACGTTCACTGTCAAGGAAAAGATATAAAAATTACGAACATCTGTTTGATTTTTTCCCTTTGCTGTGATATAGTTTTTTATAACGTATTGAAAGGAGTTGTAAAAACAATGGATAAGAAGCCCCTAGGCGGAAAACAGTTAGAGATTCTCGAGTTTTTGAAAAGCGAGCTATATGATAAGGGATATCCCCCATCGGTTCGGGAGATCTGTGAGGCGGTTAATTTAAAATCCACCTCCACGGTACACGGGCATTTAGAAAGGTTGGAGAAGAAAGGGATGATCCGCAGAAACCCGACAAAACCCCGGGCTATTGAAATATTGGATAATTCCCCCCTCGCTATAGCCCGGGACCTAGTAGAGGTTCCGATAGTGGGTAAAGTTACCGCGGGTCGGCCTATATTGGCGGTTGAAAACATAGAGGATACCTTCCCCCTACCCTTGGATTTTTTACATGGCGACGATAACTTTATACTTATAATAAAGGGCGAAAGCATGATTGACGCAGGTATATACGATGGCGATTATGTGGTAGTAAAGCAACAAAGCCATGCGAATAACGGTGATATTGTAGTAGCCCTTATAGAGGATGAGGCTACCGTTAAACGTTTCTATAAGGAGAAGGACCGTATTAGGCTTCAGCCTGAGAACCCATGTATGAAACCATTGTTCTTTAACGATTTAACTATTTTAGGTAAAGTAACCGGTGTCCTTCGTAAGCTATAATAAAAAACCGATTACATATTATAATTTTATATGCCCTTCCTCCTTCATCTGTTGTAATGTTATAAGTATTCCAAGTCGAAGGTGATCCCAGGTAAGCCCCCCCTGCAGATATCCATAATACGGTTCCCTTATAGGGGCATCAGCACTGAGCTCTATGGAAGAGCCCTGTACGAAGGCACCTGCGGCCATAACCACTTCATGGCCATAGCCGGGCATCTCCCAAGGATACGGCGTAACAAAGCTATCAACGGGGGCTCCTTTTTGGATGCCCTTGCAAAAAGAAAGCAACTGTTCCTTAGAATGAAACTTAATTGATTGTATAATATCACTCCGCATATCCTTAGGCCCCGGCGAGACTTCAAAGCCTAGATCATGGAATATCTTTGCCGCGTATATCGCACCTTTTATAGCTTCGGCTACCACGTGGGGTGCGAGGAATAACCCCTGTAAAAATGAACGATTGATGCCTAAAGTAGCGCCGCATTCCTTGCCTAGTCCCGGTGCAGTAAGAGCCGCCGCAGCCCTTTCTATTAATTTTTTTTTGCCGACGATATAACCCCCTGTAAGGGCTATACCCCCTCCGGGATTCTTAATGAGGGAGCCGGCTACAATATCCGCTCCTACCGCCGATGGTTCGCTATGTTCTAAGAATTCCCCGTAACAATTATCAACCATGAAATACAAGTCTTTCCTTAATCCCTTTATATGGCGGATCGCCCTTTGTATATCCTTTATGGATACAGCGGGTCTCCAATCATATCCGGTAGACCGCTGAATCAGGACTAATTTTACATCGGGAGTTAACTTGTTTTTAACCCCTTCTAAATCAATATGGCCATCCTTAAGATCCAATTGTGAATATTCTATACCGAATTCCCGAAGGTTTCCCTGCGCTTCACCCCTTATACCTAGGACCTCCTCCAGCGTATCGTAGGGCTTACCCGTTATGGATAAGACTCTATCTCCGGGTAGAAGGGCTGCCCTAAAACAAGTTGTAAGGGCATGGGTGCCGGATACTAATTGCACCCTTACGAGGGCATCCTCGCCTTCGAAAACCCTTGCAAATATCCGATCCGTTATTTCTCTACCGGTATCGCCGTATCCGTACCCGGTGGTACCGGAAAAATGGTTCTCCGCAAGGCCCTCCCTTCGCATCGCGTTCAATACCTTTGCTTGGTTTATCAATCGTACGGCGTTGACCCTTTCAAACTGTTCCGCTATATCCGCTACTGCTTTTTCATCGAGCTTTCGAATTTTATCATCTACTGTAATGTATCTATTTAGCATGTTATGATTTTGTCCTCCTAGATTAGTTTTATGTCCTAGTAAATTATATAAGACTCTGGAGGTACTATCAACGCTAAGCCAACTTTAATCCGTACCGATTATTCCGATGCCTCCAATATATCCTGCCCTTCTAAAGTCATCAGGGCTTTTTTCGTCATGCTTCCTTCCCCCGCTAACCTTACCGCTTGCTTCCTCATAGCCCCCTCCATTAGATTTCTTACATACCTGGCGTTACCCATCCTGAGTTCCCCCCTATGGACTCCCTCGTATAATATTTCCCTAATTTTTTCCCTAGCACCAAAGGAGAGTATATATTCCCTCTTTCTTGCAATGAGCTCTGCTATACCTATGAGCTCTTCCACTTTAAAATCCGGAAACTCCATATGTATAGGAAACCTTGATCTCAGCCCGGGGTTCGAAGCTAGGAACGTTTCCATCTCGCCTCTATAGCCCGCTAATATAAGCACTAAATCCTCCTTAAAATCCTCCATCGCTTTTACAAGGGTATCTATGGCCTCTTTACCAAAATCCTTTTCGCCACCCCTTGCCAGGGAATAGGCTTCATCTATGAAAAGGATACCTCCTAGGGATTTTTTTACGATCTCCCTCGTTTTTAACGCAGTACGGCCTATGTATTCGCCTACAAGATCCGCCCTTTCCGCCTCTATGAGGTGTCCCTTTGATAAAAGCCCCATCCTCTCAAAGGTCTTCCCTAGTATCCTTGCGACGGTAGTTTTCCCCGTACCGGGGTTCCCTTTAAATATCATGTGTAACACAAGGGGTTCTGCTTTGAGCCCTATGGCCTTACGCTGTTGTTGTACCTTTATGTAATCCTCGATCTCCCCCACTAATTTTTTAATTTTATACATACCTATAAGGCTGTCAAGTTCTGAAAGTAGATCCTTAAGGTCTTCACCCTTTTCCTGAATACCAAGGACTTTTTCCCCGCGAAGTTCTGATGTAGCTTTATTTTTAGATTTTTTCCCTTTAGTACTATCACTAAAAAAAGGCAACCTTCTAAGGAGCATGCAAAACCTTCCCCCCTCCGGAAGTACTATAACTATAGTATGCATCGGACAAAGGGGCGGTTCATAGTTAACCTAATGCCAAGTACACAAAAAAGGACACACCTGATACCGATGCACCCTCTTTTCTCCTGAATTCTATTTTATTTTGAACTTTCTTTACTCCCCTCTGCAAATATAAAGGCCGTGGATTTCAGGGGCGATATTGTTGATATCGCATGTTTATAAATCAGTTGTTGTTTACCATCCATCTCCATAATGATGGTATAATTGTCAAAGCCCTTAACATGCCCTCTTAACTGGTAACCGTTGATCAAATATACCGTTATGGGTACATGTTCCTTCCTAACCTGATTTAAGAATACATCCTGAAGGTTTATAGTGCCTTTATTCATAGTATCCCCTCCGCTACGTAATTTTAGATCCTTGGTTTAAGCTTAACACAATTGATTATTATATTAATTATGTTTTTTTTATCCTCAGATTTATCAATATCCCTCCAAATTATTCTATCATCCCTCCTAAACCATGTAAACTGCCTCTTCGCAAATCTCTTCGTGTTCCTTTTAAGTACGTTAATGGCTTCATAAAGGGTATATTCTCCTTCCAGGAAGCTGATGATCTCTTTATACCCGATCCCTTGCATGGAAACCATATTCTTGTTACAACCCATCCTCAAAAGGCCCTTTACCTCATCAGTTAATCCCATTTTTATCATTTCATCAACGCGGTTTTCAATTCTTTTATATAGTTCTTTACGTTCGCGCCTTAACCCGAACATTATCAGATCATAGGGGGGCGATTTTTTCATATCGTCCCTGGTTTCCGACATAGGCCTTCCGGAGCAATGATACACCTCCAGGGCCCTTATAATACGCCTTATATCGTTTAAATGCAACCTTTTTGCGGTTTTGGGATCAACTCTTTTTAAAATATTATAAACATGAAGCTTCCCTTTCTCCTCAACAAGTTTAATAAGGCGTGCCCTGTATTTTTTATCGGATATCGTGTTAGCAAAATCCAGATTATAAACTAGCGAATTTATATATAATCCCGTTCCCCCCACTATCAAAGGTATCCTTCCGCGATTTTGTATATCCTTTATATGTTTCCTCGCCATCCGTTGATACATCGCAACGGAGAACTCTTGCCAAGGATCCGCTATATCTATCATATAATGCTTTATTCTTTGCATTTCCCCGGGATCGGGTTTTGCAGTACCGATATTCATATATCTATAAATTTGCATAGAATCCGCAGACACTATTTCCCCGTTAAGCCTCTCCGCCACTTGTAAGGATAGTTCGGTTTTACCCACGGCCGTCGGCCCGATAATCACTACTACAGGTTTTTTTAACGGTGTATCTATCATACTATACAATCCTTTTAAACATTTTTTCTAACTCATAGCGAGTTATGGTTATTATTACCGGTCTGCCGTGGGGACAGGTATAGGGCATCTTAGTATTGTCCAGTTGTTCGAGTAGGCTTTCAATCTCCTCCTTAGCGAGGCTTTGATTTGCTTTAACGGCCCTTTTACAGGCCATCATTGCTATATCGTCCTGTTTTATTGTTAGTTTGCTCCCTTGCCTATTCTTAGGCGTTTCATTTATTAAATCTAGCATAAAATCTCCGGCCTGGGATACTCCCAAAAAAGCCGGTATTGCTTTTAACCTTATGGCGCCTACGCCGAACTCGTCTAATTTATATCCAAGGGAAGAAATAAGACCCCTGTTCACCCTTACAATCTCCATATCCGAAGGGCTTAGTTCCAATATAAGGGGCTTTAAAAGTTGTTGGCTGGCTACGCCGCCCCTTTGCATCCCTTCTATTATCTCCTCGTACATGATCCTTTCATGGGCCGCATGTTGATCAATAAGGTATATACAATCATCACCCTGGGCCAGCACGAAGGTGCGTAGAAATTGGCCCACTACGTTCATCGCCGGCAATTTAGGCCCGTCGCTACCTTCTATATTATTATCCATATCTATCCTAATATATTCAGCCGTTTTTTCCATAGACGGAAAACAGGACATATTTTCGTCATGCTGTAGGGAGTCCGCCCTCCCCGGTATATCCCGGACTTTAGTGCAAATTCTATTGTCTTTTCGATCTACAAAGGATTTATCCCTACGCCTGAATAGCTTACCCTGCACGCCCTTTGCCAGCCATCTTTCCCTTTCTAGGGCTGACTTTACGCAGTTAAACACGGCCCCTCTTATCCTATCCTCGTCCCTGAACTTAACTTCTAATTTCATGGGATGGACGTTTACGTCTACGGCATCGGTACCCAACGTAAAAAACAAAACTGCTATAGGATACCTATTAACCATTATAAGAGTCCCGTAGGCATCCTCCAATGCTTTAGATATTGCCCTACTTCTTACGTACCTTTTGTTTATAAAAAAGGATTGATAATTTCTGTTTGATCTCGTACCATAGGGCGTTGAAATAAAACCAAATATATTGATTGCTTCGTCGCGACAGCTTATTTTTAATAAATTATCCATCATATTTTTCCCATATACAGCCATTATCGTATCAGTAAAATTGCTATTACCCGGGGTATTTATTAAAGTCCTGTTACCGCTTTTAAGCCGGAATGAAATATTTGGGTGCGCAAGGGCCAACCTCGATACTATATCATTTACGGCGGATGTTTCATAGGTATCGCTTTTTAGGTATTCCTTCCTAGCCGGCGTATTATAAAATAAATCCCTCACCTCTATAGAGGTCCCGGCAGCGCAACCCGTCCCCTCTATCTTTACATCCCTTTCCCTGCTTATGGTATACAAAGTTCCTTCTATATCATCCTTTGGCCTCGTTATCATATTTATCGTAGATACTGCCGCAATAGCCGCTAGGGCTTCGCCACGAAACCCCAGGGTTGATAACCTTATTAAATCTGTTTCGTCGGTTAATTTACTCGTGGCATGACGTAAAAAAGCCCTGTTAACATCCTGTCTCTTTATACCTTCGCCGTTATCCGTTACCCTGATCAAATCTTTGCCGCCCTTTTCGAGTTCCACTTCTATTACAGTTGCCCCCGCATCAATGGAATTCTCCAGAAGCTCCTTTACAACGGAGGAAGGATTTTCGACTACTTCGCCGGCGGCAATCCTTTCGGTGACGGATTTATCGAGGACCCTTATTCTTTTGGACATATTTTGTCACCTACTAACCCCCTTGCCCTGGCCCTGAAATTGTTTAATATATCTAAAGCCTGAAGGGGTGTAATGGATTCTATTTTTGTATCGGCTATATCCCTTATGATACCTTCATAATGGTATCCGAACATATCCAGTTGCTTTACCTCTTCTTCCCTGATAGACTTTATAGCTCTTTCCTCGTATTTGGCAATATCAGTCTCCTCAAGTTTTGCTAATATCTCCTTTGCACGATTGATTACGCCCTTTGGGAGCCCTGCAAGGCCGGCCACCTGTATGCCATAGCTCTGATCGGCGCTACCCCTTATTACTTTCCGAAGGAATATTATATCATCGCCCCTTTCCTTTACGGCAATACGATAATTTTTTACGCCCTCCAACTTCCCCTCTAGCTCAGTAAGTTGATGGTAATGGGTGGCGAACAATGCCCTTGCACCTATGTTTTCCTTACCGGCGAGGTATTCAATGACTGACCAGGCTATACTAAGTCCGTCAAAGGTGCTGGTGCCCCGGCCTATCTCATCTAAAATAAGAAGGCTACGGGATGTTGCATTGTTCAGTATGTTTGCAACTTCGTTCATCTCTACCATAAACGTACTTTGCCCCGAGGCTAGATCGTCCGAGGCCCCCACCCGGGTAAAAATCCTATCCACCACACCGACTTTGCAATAGGAAGCGGGTACAAAGGAGCCGATTTGCGCCATAAGTACGATTAATGCCACTTGCCTCATATATGTAGACTTGCCCGCCATATTCGGCCCCGTAATGATGCATAGCTGATTTCTATGACAGTCGAGATACGTATCGTTGGGCACAAAACGTCCCGAGGTGACCATCTTTTCTACAACCGGGTGCCGGCCATCCTTTATTTCGATGTTATTGTCCTCGGTAACGATAGGTTTTTCGTACCTATTATCGTATGCGGCCCTAGCCAGCGAATACAATGCGTCTAAAAGTGCTACATGATGTGCAGTCTTTTTAATACGTTCCACATGCCCGCCTATTTTCTCTCTGATCCCTAAGAAAATTTTATATTCCAAGGATATACCCTTTTCATGGGCACCTAATATCGTACTTTCCATTTCCTTTAGTTCGGGAACTACGTACCTTTCCGAATTAACGAGGGTCTGTTTCCGTACATAATCCTCCGGCACCTGTTCGAGATTTGCCTTTGTAACCTCTATATAATAGCCGAACACTTTATTGTATCCTACCTTTAGAGATTTAATGCCGGTCCTTTCCCTTTCACTTTGTTCGAGTTGCGCTATCCACTGACGTCCCTCCCTGGAGGCTTTCCTAAACTTATCAATGTTGGGGTCATAACCGTCCTTTATTATGCCCCCTTCCTTCACGCTAATGGGTGGTTCCGGGTGTATAGCGACTTCTATTAGTTCCCCAATGTCTTCTAGGGTATCTGTTTCCCTTAAAACCCCTTTAATAAGCGACGTTTCACAACGGGATATAACTTCTAAAAGCCTCGGCAACTCTTTTATGGATTGTTTTAAGGCTAAAAGGTCCCTGGCATTGGCGTTACCATATACTACCCGGCCTAGAAGCCTTTCCAGGTCATAGATCGAATCTAGACGCTCCTTTATTTGTTCCATTAATTTAATATTATTTTTTAGCTCCTCAACGGCATCCAATCTGTTCTGTATCGCCTTACAATTGATCAAAGGACGTTCTACCCATTTTTTGAGCATCCGTCCGCCCATAGCAGTTTGTGTATTGTCCAAGAGCCAAAGCAATGTACCCTTTTTGTGCTTAGACCTCAGTGTTTCCAATATCTCCAGGTTGCGCCTTGTCCACGAATCCAGCATCATATATTCTTTGTTATGGCAAATTTGTAATCCGTTTATATGTTTTAGGTCCACCTTCTGGGTATCGCCTAGGTATTGTAAAAGCGCCCCAACAGCTCTTGTAGACTGTGCCATCCCCGTGAGACCTAGCCCGTCCAGCCCTACCACGTTAAAATGTTTTTCGATCTTAGCCTTTGCATTTCTCATTAGGAATGCATAATCTTCATACCTGTCTACATTTATATTAAGCCTTTTATTTATTGTCTCAGGCAAATTCGTTGCCATGATACACTTATCGTTTACTATCATTTCCTTCGGATTGATCCTTATTATTTCCTCTATCGCATCTTTGACGTTGTTCCCATGGATTTGTATAGTTGCAAGTTCCCCCGTTGACACGTCGGCATAGGCTATACCGAATACGTCTTCTTCGTAGAATATAGCCAGTATATAATTATTGGCCTTCTCGTCTAAAAGGGTTTTTTCTATCACTGTACCCGGTGTTATGATCCGCACTACCTCTCTTTTGACGATACCCTTCGCAACAGAGGGGTCCTCTACCTGTTCGCATATTGCCACACTATACCCTTTTCGAACCAGTTTGGCTATATAATAATGGGCTGAATGATGGGGCACACCACACATAGGCGCCCTTTCTTCAAGGCCGCAATCCCTCCCTGTAAGGGTTATTTCGAGCTCCCGGGCCGCCAGGGTCGCATCATCGAAAAACATTTCATAAAAGTCCCCTAACCTAAAGAATACGATACAATCCCTATGTTGCTCTTTAATTTGAAAATACTGTTGCATCATAGGCGTCAATTCAGCCAAAGCAAAAACCCCCTTCCGATGTATATGACCATGGATTAACGATACTTTAATTCAATCCTCGGCAACCTCACCTACTAAGAACCAGCCCTGGGGATCGGTTATCTTTACATTCACTAGCTTACCTATTAACCTGGTCCCCCCTTCGAAGTGCACTATTTTATTGGTCCTTGTACGGCCGGTTAACCTTCCCGGATGGGTTTTGCTAACGCCTTCCACTAACACTTCAAGGACCTTTCCTTTTAGGAGGATGCTATTTTTTGTAGTTATCTCTTCGGTTAGGTCCAAAAGCCTTTTTAACCTTTCATGTTTAATATGTTTTGGAACATGCCCCTCCATATTTGCCGCCGGTGTACCACTTCTCTTGGAATAAAGAAAAGTAAAAGCCGAATCGAATCTAACTTTCCTAACAACATCTAGGGTATGACAAAAATCCCCTTCTTCTTCGCCGGGGAAGCCCACTATTATATCTGTAGTCAACGAAACTCCGGGTATCTCCCCCTTGATCTTATCAATAAGGCTTAGGTATTGTTCTTTTGTGTACTTCCGGTTCATTTTATGCAATACCTTATTGCTACCGGCTTGGAAGGGAAGATGGATATGTTCACATACCTTATCACAGTCCCTTATGGCATATATTAATTCATCGCTTAAATCCTTAGGATGGGATGTCATAAACCGTATCCTTTCAATGCCCCTTATATCGTTAACCGCTCTAAGGAGCGTGGCAAAATCCGTACCGTTTTTTGTATCCTTACCGTAGGAATTAACGTTCTGCCCAAGGAGCGTTATTTCTTTGTACCCCGATTGTCCCAGCTTCGTTACCTCATCCAATATATGTTCTTTCCGTCTGCTCCTTTCCCGTCCCCTTACGTAGGGAACTATGCAGTAAGAACAATAGTTATCACAGCCGTGCATCGCGGCCACCCACGCCTTTATGCCCTTTTGTCTTGAATGGGGAATACCCTCGATTATTAGGCTATCATTGCTGTCCTTTATATTGATCAATGTTTTATCAGTATTCTTGACATTGGCGATAAGCTCCGCCAGCTTATGAATCCTGTCGGTACCGAATATTATGTCTACAAAGGGATACCGCCTTGCTATATGCTCCGCTATATCTTTTTGTTGCATCATACAACCGCATACTATTATTATCAAATCGTTTCTTTGTTCCTTTAATTTTTTGAGCCTGCCCAGGTTTCCATAGACCTTCAATTCTGCATGTTCCCTTACACAACATGTATTAAATACGATAAGATCGGCCTTATCTTCGGAATCTACATTACTATAACCCAAGGAAGAAAGGGTCCCCGCGATCTTTTCCGAATCGTGTATGTTCATCTGACAGCCCCATGTTTTGATAAAATATTTCTTTTTCATCGGTATTTTGCTCGTAAGCCTCCTCCCCTTTAATTATAGACAAGAACCCCGTCGAATAATCACTATTTCCCGGGGGGTTAAAGTCCAACCATAGCCATATTCCCTATGCTTTATAGGCTATATATAATGCCCCCTGATATCGCCGCGATAAGTAATATGATGATGGGGTTAAGTTTCGTTTTAAACACCAGTATCGCTGTGAGTGCCGCAATAACCATGGATTTTAGATCGGTAATAGATGTCCTGCCTATACTAAAGGTTGCGGCGGTTATCAACCCTATTACCGCGGGACGTAGACCTAAGAATGCATGGCCCATCCAATCGCTGCTACGAAATTTCTTAATAGTAATCGCCACAGTTATCATAATAAAAAAGGCCGGAAATACAAGCCCGAATGTCCCCGCCGTTGCACTTGGTATGCCCGCTAGCCTATACCCGATAAAAGTTGCACTATTTATGGAAATAGGACCCGGCGTTACCTGGGACAGGGCTATTAGATCTATAAAGTCGTGCCGGCTTAGCCAATTGTTATTGATAACTATTTCTTTCTCTATAAGTGGGAGTATAGCATATCCGCCACCGAAATTAAAAGTACCTATTTTACAAAATGTTAAGAATAATTTAATCAGCATTTTCGCTTCCTTTGCGCCCCCTTCCCACTGTCATTGTAAACAGTGCCACAGTGACTAATACGATTATAGGGTGTATACCTAAAAAACTGATAGAGACCATAGACACAACGGCTATTATTATGTTTTGTAATGTTCGATCCACTACTTTACTAAGACGTACCGCCGCCGAAAATATCAAAACCGCAATAGCGGGTCTTACACCCATAAATACCGCCTGAACAACGGAATGATCCCGGAAGGTCAAGAAAAATTCAGCAGCTATCATCATGATTATATAAGCCGGCAGTATTGCCCCTAATCCCCCAAGTATGGCACCCCAAAATCCGAATAGGGTCTGCCCTATATAAATTGCTGAGTTCACAGCTATTACCCCCGGCATACATTGGATAACCGCTATAGCGTCCAAGAATTCCTCTCTGGTCATCCATTGGTTATTATCGACGATCTCCCTTTCAAATAACGGTAGCATCGCAAGGCCACCGCCGAAGGTAAAGGTCCCTATTTTAAAGAATACAAGAAAAAATTTAAAGAGTCTTTTCATCGTTTATACCTCCCCGGCTGTATCTAATAAAATGTCTATAACTTTATTCTATTACTTTAGGGCATTAATTGAAAGCTAAACCTACGATACAGTCCCTTTAATACTCCTTTAAAAAGGTCAGCCCCTTAGGGCTGACCTTTTTAAAGGTGAAGTATCTGTCTATATATGAATCATTATATATTTAACAATTCGGCAAAGTCCCTTATTTCGAGATCACATGCAACGGATTTTTTTATGCCTTCGGGATTGTACCATACCGCCTTATAATTAGAATTTAAGGCCCCTGCTACGTCGGTATGTATGTGATCCCCTACGTGCATAATATCTTCAGGCTGTTCCCTTAACCTTCGTGCAGTGATGCGAAATATATAATTGTTCGGCTTTGCAATCCCCATCTCATTGGAGAATACTAATACGTCGAAATACTGTCTGAGCCCTATATCCTCGAGAACGCATCTTACCACCCAACCGGGGGTACGGCCGGTATTACTTATTATCGCCAGTTTATAATTTTTGTGCAGTTCTTCAAGGACGCCGGAAAGTCCCTTTACAAAATTAGGCGGATAATCCAATAGGGATGTAGTGTAGGCATCAAAAAGGCCATTCCATGCTTCGGGGCCGGGCTTTATCCGGAAATAATCCATAATCCAGTCTAACTGTTCCCTAGGCGTAAAGTCTATGCCTCTATCCTCTTGGTATCTATAGCATATTTCTCTACATTCTGCAAAGGCCCTAAGCATCTTATCACAATCAATCGTAATGTTTTCTTCCCTTTGCAAAATATCTATCATCCTTTTAGCAGATAACTCACGCACCTCTACAGGGGCACTATCAACGGCTAGGGTCTTCCAAAAATCAAAGGTAATCGCTTTAATGCTCAATTGTTCGCTTCCCTCCGTTTATCTATAAAATAATTTACCAAAAAAGGACGTTTTTCTATTCTTTTCCCTTCTAAGCTGTTCTTTTAACTCCGCAACTTCGTAGGCTCTTCTTTTTACATCCATTTTTAATTTAGCATTTTCACAGATTAGTATATCCTTATCCTTAGCCCTGATCTCATCGGTAAGCTCCTGTATATTATCGTTAATATTAGCCAGCCCCCCTTTAATCTCTTCACCGAACCTTTGTATAAAATCCTGTATCTCCCCCTGTGAATAATAGTCCCGTTGAATAGCCGGTGTACCGGCGACAGCTACCTCCCTGGCCTTTTCATCCCCCTCGAGCATTATTTCGGGGGTTTTAAGTACAACCTTAATCTGACTGTTCGTAAGCCCTTTATCTTGAAGTTGTTTTATGTACTTTAAATCCTCTAGTTCCTTATAAGTGAAGCACCTATGGCCGGATTTATTTCTTGGTATTTCAAGATTAAATTCCTTTTCGTAAAACCTGATCACATGGGGTTTATAACCGGTTATTTCAGCTACTTGGGATATGGAAAGTCTTTTTTTATTGCCCATAGAATAAAGCCTCCCCTTTTTGCTTTATATATCCTTTCTTCTACATACATACATAATTTCCCTGCATGATTTTATTATTTATAACGCCTTCTTCCATAAACCCTGTTATCGGAATAAATTTAACGTATCCCACGATAAAATCCTCGATAGCAAACTTTAGCAACATGAAAAAACCACTTTTTTTATATTATTACTAAATATAAAGAAAGCGGCCTTTAATACTATAATAGGGTTTAAGGTAAACCACATTATTCGCAATTCGCCCAAACCCTTGATGTTACTGTATGGTGACCCATCGGCGATTCGAACGCCGGACACCCTGATTAAAAGTCAGGTGCTCTGCCGACTGAGCTAATGGGTCCTATATGGCTGGGGCGGTAGGATTTGAACCCACGAAATACCAGAGTCAGAGTCTGGTGCCTTACCCCTTGGCGACGCCCCATTAAAATGGTGGAGGGAGATGGATTTGAACCATCGAAGTCACTGACAACAGATTTACAGTCTGCTCCCTTTGGCCACTTGGGTATCCCTCCACAATCATTACAGATGTAACTGGTGCCCAGAGACGGAATCGAACCGCCGACACGAGGATTTTCAATCCTCTGCTCTACCGACTG
>CAZDSH010000010.1:0-38438 GCA_964508195.1 uncultured Clostridiaceae bacterium | reverse complement strand
CTGCGGGCCTTCGGCGAGTTTCCTTCGCTAAACCATTTATAAGCATAGCTTCGCACCCCATGGAGCAAGCGTGGAGCTGCGGGTGTAAGCTCAGCTCCGGACAGCCTAATGCCCTCCACCTCCCACATCCCACCTCCCACATCCCACTTCCTACTTCCTACTTCCCACTTCCCATTTATAAGCATAGCTTCGCGAATGTGGCAAACAAAACGTCCCCCTGCCACATTCGCGAATGTGGCAAACAAAACGTCCCCCTGCCACATTCAAACCGTCCCCGTGCCACCCCGTGCCATTTGAATGTTCCTATCATGCCTGGCCATTATATACATAATTGTATAAGCATTTGTCCCTATGCTATAATGTGTAAGATAGGATATAGAATTATGGAGGGAATGCAAATTAAATGCTCAATCACAAAAATATACGTAATTTTTGTATCATTGCCCATATAGATCACGGCAAATCCACATTAGCGGATAGGCTTATTGAAAGCACCGGCGTTGTTACTAAAAGGCAGATGCGGGACCAGATACTGGATAACATGGACCTTGAAAGGGAAAGGGGCATCACTATAAAGCTCCAGGCGGTACAGCTAATTTATAAAGCCCAGGACGGCGAAGAATATATTTTAAACCTTATCGATACGCCGGGGCATGTAGATTTTACCTACGAGGTATCAAGGAGCCTTGCCGCCTGTGAAGGGGTATTGCTCGTAGTGGATGCTTCCCAGGGAATAGAAGCCCAAACCCTTGCTAATGTATACTTAGCCCTAGAAAATGATCTGGAAATAGTGCCCGTTATAAATAAAATAGACCTGCCTAGCGCCAATACCGACAAGATAAAACAAGAAATACAGCAGATACTAGGCCTAGATGCTTCCCGGGCGCCGCTTATTTCCGCTAAAGAGGGTACAAACATCGGCGATGTATTAGAGGCCGTGATAAAGAATATACCGCCGCCGGCGGGGGATTATAATGCCCCCCTTAAGGCATTAATATTTGATTCCTATTATGATAGCTACAGAGGGGCCATATCCTATGTCAGAGTTTTTGATGGGGCCGTAAGACCCGGCACTAATATTAAAATGTTTTCAACGGGTAAAACCTTCGAAGTAGACCAGGTGGGTATATTTACGCCTGCACCCACCCCCGTGAAGGAGTTAAAGGCGGGTTCTGTAGGATTTATAGCTGCGGGAATAAAGAATGTGGGCGAAACGAGGGTGGGGGATACCATTACCGACGGGGACAACCCTGCGGATGAGCCACTACCCGGTTACAAAAAGATGAATTCAATGGTGTTTTGCGGTATCTATCCCGCCGATGGTTCGGATTACGGAGCCCTTAGGGAAGCTTTGGAGAAGTTGCAGCTTAACGATGCGTCCCTTAGTTTTGAAGCGGAGACCTCCGTGGCGTTGGGATTCGGTTTCCGATGCGGTTTCCTCGGGTTGTTACATATGGAGATAGTCCAGGAGCGTCTCGAGAGGGAGGCGGATTTGGATATTGTAACCACTGCCCCAAGCGTAGTTTATAAAGTAAAGACTATAAATGGTGATGAAGTTTCGATAGATAATCCTACGAATCTACCCGAGGGGCACAATATCGAATACATGAAGGAGCCCATAGTGACCGCTTCGATTATGGTGCCTGCGGAATATGTGGGACCTATAATGGATTTATGCCAGGAAAGAAGGGGCGTATTTAAAAATATGGAGTACATCGAGGAAACGAGGGTTATGCTAAAATATGAAATGCCGTTAAACGAGATTATATACGATTTCTTTGATGCCCTTAAATCCCGTACAAGGGGATATGCCTCCTTCGATTACGAATTTAAAGATTATGAAAAGGCCGATCTTGTAAGGTTAGATATAATGCTCAATCTAGAGCCGGTAGATGCCCTCAGTTTTATAGTGCATAGGGACAAAGCCTATGCCAGGGGAAGGAAAATCTGCGAAAAGCTAAAGGAGGAAATTCCAAGGCACATGTTTGAAGTGCCTATCCAGGCGGCTATAGGCAGCAAAATAATAGCTCGGGAGACTATAAAGGCCCTTAGGAAAGATGTCCTGGCAAAATGTTATGGCGGCGACATTACTAGAAAACGTAAACTTTTAGAAAAACAAAAAGAGGGCAAAAAACGGATGAGACAGGTAGGCAGCGTAGAGGTACCACAGGAAGCATTTATGGCAATCCTTAAACTAAACTAAACAAGGGTGAGGGGCCGATCTATGGATGAATATTCCCTTTATGTACATATACCCTTTTGTATAGGGAAATGCAATTATTGCGATTTTGTATCCTTTCCCGGATTAGAGCATGTACACGACGATTATACAAAAGCTCTGATCGCAGAGATGAAATTATACCGGGATAAAAGGTTACGCACAGTCTATATAGGCGGGGGTACCCCCACCTGTATGGACTCCCTTTATGTGGCCCGTATTCTAAGGGCTATAGAGCATATTTTTGATATAAGTCGCTGTATTGAGATAAGTATTGAGGCAAATCCCGATACTTTAACGGAGGAAATGTTAAGCTGCCTTAAAGAAAACGGCGTTAACCGTCTTAGTATCGGATTGCAAAGTTGGGACGCTAAAGAATTAAAGATGTTAGGAAGGCTGCACAACAGCGAAAAGTTCGTTAACGGTTACATGCTAGCTAGGGATTTAGACTTTGACAATATAAATATTGATCTGATGTTCGGTCTCCCGGGACAGACCATGGATAGCTGGAGGCGTACATTAAGGGAGGTAACAAACCTTAATCCTGAACATGTATCCTGTTATTCCCTTATAGTGGAGAAGGGTACGAAATTATATACTATGCTACGGGAGCATACCCTGGAAGCGCCCGATGCGGATATTGATAGGGGAATGTATCGTTATGGGGTAAAATATTTACAGGCTAAGGGTTATACTAGGTACGAAATCTCTAATTTCGCTAAAGAGGGCATGGAATGTGCGCATAACCTCGTGTATTGGGATAACCGTATCCCCTATATCGGTGTCGGGGTTGCGGCTCATTCCTACGACGATGGGATTAGGCGTTGGAATACAAAGGATATATATGAATATTTAGACAGGCTCAAAAAAGGTCTGCCGGCAACGGAGAACTGCGAAAGGCTTAATCCAAGGGAAAGGATGTTTGAAGCAATATTTTTAGGACTTCGTACATCCCGGGGGCTTAATTTCCAGGCGTTTAAGCGCAGCTTCAAGAAGGATATTCGTGTACTGTTCGCGGATCAGATTAACGATTTAATAAAATATGACCTTATAGAAACAGACGAAAAAAGTCTTCGACTCACACCGATGGGCATAGATCTATCGAATAGCGTTTTTATACGATTTTTGAAACAATAACAAAAAAACTATTGACAAAAAAAAGCGCTGATGATATTTTTATGACAGAGCGGTTAGCACTCTACAAAGGAGAGTGCTAACAACAAGGGGTGATACAATGCATATAGATGACAGGAAATTAAAGATACTCCAAGCCGTTATTGCGGATTACATCTCTACGGCGCAGCCCATCGGTTCTAGAACCATTGCTAAGAAGTATAAATTAGGCGTAAGTTCGGCTACCATAAGGAATGAGATGTCGGATTTAGAGGATATGGGTTATCTTGAGCAGCCCCATGCATCGGCGGGCAGGGTGCCCTCGGAGAGGGCCTACAGGCTTTACGTAGATCAGCTGATGATAATAGAAAACCTTGCCCGGAGGGAGCAGGAGATCATAATAAAGGAGCTAGGCGATTCTATAGATGAAATAGAGAACATAATAAGGAAAACCGCCAGGATTATGTCACAGCTTACGAGGTATACGTCCTTAGTGGTGAATTCCCATCTTGCTGATTGTAAACTACGGCATATACATTTTATTCTCCTTGACAGCTATAATCTTATAGCGGTCATTGTTACTGATAGCGGTATAGTGAAAAACACGATTATAAAGACCTCCGATCCCGTGACCGTTGATTATCTTGAAAGCCTTACCAGGGTTGCAAACGAAACCCTGGTAGGTATTACGATAGAAAAGTTTAATCGTTTAATAGCCTCGGAGGACTATAAAAAATTAGCCTACAGGTATAGCCAGTTAGATAGCCTTATACCTTTGCTCATAGAGGGGCTTAATATCCATAATAGCGAAGATGTATATACTGACGGTATGAGCAATATATTTAATTTCCCCGAGTATGCGGACATATCCAAGGCCAAGAGCCTTTTGGAACTTATAGAAGAAAAAGAGCAGCTCATGGAGATAATAAATAGGATCGGGGGAAAGGGAGTAGTAGTCAGTATAGGGAGCGAACTCGATAACATTTGTGTGAAGGATTGTAGCCTTGTTACCGCAACCTATAAGGGGAGGAGCGGTAAAATGGGTAGAATAGGCGTTATAGGCCCTACCAGGATGGAATACGATAGGGTTGTAGCGGTATTGGAGTTCATAGCAGGTTATATAACGGATATGATGGAAAAATAATTAAAACATTAAAATATTGAATGAAGGTGATGCACGGTGAAGGATAGCAGCAAAGACTTAAATACAGAAAAACAGGGGGCTAAGTATAATACTACTGACGAAAAAACTAAAAAAAAAGGTAAAACCCCAGCGGTTATGGGGGATAATGTAAATAGTGATGATATAAATAATAAAAAAGATAAACAAGAAAAAAAACTGCTAAACCTAAAACAACAGTTAGCAGAACTAGAAGAAATGAACGAAGAATACTGTCAGCGCCTGTTAAGGTTACAGGCGGATTTTGATAATTATAGAAAACGTGTAGCCAGGGAAAGGGAAGGGATTTATGGGCGCGTTACCGGCGAAATAATCCTCGATTTCCTTAGCATACTTGATAATATGGAAAGGGCATCCCTTTCAGCGAAAGAACGGGATAATAGCGAAAATAACGATTCCCTCAGGGAGGGTATTGACATGATAATTAATCAGTTTAAAGGGGTGCTAAAAAAGTACGACGTAAAGGATATAACCGCTAAAGGGGCTAAATTTGATCCCAACATCCATTACGCCGTTATGCGTGAGAAGGATGTAAATACGGAAGCAGGTACGATTTTAGAGGAGATTCAAAAAGGGTATATGATAAAAAACAGGGTCCTAAGGCCCAGTATGGTAAAAGTGGCGTTAAAATAGCATTTTTATAGTATAGGAGGAGATATAGCATGAGCAAAGTAATAGGGATTGATTTTGGGACTACTAACTCTTGTGTCGCTGTTATGGAGGGCGGTGAGCCGACGGTTATTACGAATGCCGAGGGTAATAGGACTACTCCATCGGTGGTGGCCTTTTCGAAGCAAGGCGAACGTATGGTGGGTCAGGTAGCAAAAAGGCAGGCAATAACAAACCCCGATGGCACCGTGGGCTCCATAAAGAGGATAATGGGCAGTGACAAAAAAGTTAAAATAAACGAAAAAGAATACACCCCCCAGGAAATAGCCGCCATGGTGTTGCAAAAGCTTAAATTCGATGCGGAAAGCTATTTAGGCGAAAAGGTAACCCGAGCAGTTATAACGGTTCCTGCCTATTTTTCTGACAGCCAAAGGCAGGCCACTAAGGATGCAGGTAGAATAGCCGGCCTTGAGGTCCTTAGAATTATAAACGAACCTACTGCGGCATCCCTTGCCTATGGTTTGGAAAAGGGTGAAAACCAAAAGATTCTGGTATTCGACTTAGGTGGCGGCACCTTCGATGTATCTATATTAGAATTAGGCGAGGGCGTGTTCGAAGTTTTGTCCACTAGCGGCAACAACAAGCTGGGCGGAGATGACTTTGACGAAAGGATAATTGATTATTTGGTAACGGAGTTTAAAAAAGAATACGGCGTGGATCTAAAGAAGGATAGCACGGCGATGCAAAGGTTAAAGGATGAGGCGGAAAAGGCTAAAATGGAATTATCCGGCGTGTTGTCCACGAACATTAACCTGCCCTTTATAACCGCCGATGCTACGGGGCCTAAACATCTGGATATAACCCTTACGAGATCTAAATTCGAAGAGTTGACATCGGACCTGGTGGATGCAACCTTAGAGCCTATGCGAAGGGCCCTTAAGGATGCAAATTTAAGTGCGAATCAAATAAGTAGGGTTATTTTAGTCGGCGGCTCTACCAGGATACCGGCGGTACAGGAGGCTGTTAAAAAGATAACGGGTAAAGAGCCCTACAAGGGTGTAAACCCCGATGAGTGTGTCGCCATAGGTGCATCTATTCAGGCAGGGGTACTAACGGGGGAAGTAAAGGATATAGTGCTCTTAGACGTTACGCCCCTGTCCCTTGGCATTGAGACTTTAGGCGGCGTAGCCACAAGGCTTATCGAAAGGAACACAACTATACCCACAAGGGAAAGTCAGATATTCTCCACCGCCGCCGATGGGCAGACCGCCGTGGACATCCACGTACTACAAGGTGAAAGGCCCATGGCAGCACAAAACATTACGTTAGGCAGGTTCCAGCTTACGGGCATTCCGCCGGCACCCCGGGGTGTACCCCAGATAGAAGTTACCTTTGATATCGATGCTAACGGTATAGTAAACGTATCCGCTAAGGATTTAGGTACCGGCAAGGAACAAAAAGTTACGATAACTGCCTCTACGAACCTCGATGAGGAGGAGATCGAAAAGAAAATTAAGGAGGCGGAGAAATACGCCGAGGAAGATAAAAAACAAAAAGAAGAAGTCGAAGTACGAAATAATGCGGATTCCTTAGTGTATCAAAGTGAAAAAACCCTGAAGGATATGGGGGATAAAATAGAGCCCGCGGACAAGGAAAGAGTTGAAAAGGAGCTTAAAAAGGTTAAGGATGCCCTTGACGGAGATGATATTGACGGTATAAAGAATGCTACCGAAGGGTTAACGAAGGTGTTTTATGAAGTATCTGCAAAGATATATCAAGCCGCCAACGAAGCATCACAGGCGGCGGATGCTGCCGGGAATAAAGGCGGGCAGGAGGAAGAAAAGGTAGTGGACGCCGATTATAAGGTAGCTGACGACGAGGAAGACAAGTAGACGAAACAATTGCCGGCCTGTTACGAGTTTATAGGCCGGCTTTAATGCAAGGAGAGAGAGGCTATAATTTTTTTGGGGTGAGCAACTGATGAGCAAGAGGGATTACTACGAAGTCCTAGGCGTGGACAAAAACGCCAGTACCGATGAAATAAAAAGTGCCTTTAGAAGCTTAGGCAAGAAGTATCACCCGGACTTGAATCCCGGGGATAAACAGGCGGAGGAGAAATTTAAAGAAATAAACGAAGCCTACAAAGTGTTAAGCGACGAAACCAGGCGAAAGCAGTACGATATGTTCGGCCATGGGGCGGCTAACGGGCCCGGCGGTGCCGGCGGGTTCGGCGGGTTTGGTGGTACCGGCGGGTTTGGCGGGTTCGGAGATTTTGGTGATATATTCGAAACTTTCTTCGGAGGAGGTTTCGCCGATGGCGCTGCCCGTAGACGGCCTGTAAAGGGTAATGATATAAGGGCGGATATTGAGCTAGAGTTCGAAGAAGCTGCCTTTGGAACGACTAAAGATATAAGGGTTAGAAGGAGGGAACAGTGCGATATCTGCAAAGGGACCGGCGCAGGGCCGGGGAGCTCAGTAAAAGAGTGTGATAAATGCGGCGGTATCGGTCAAATAAGATATAGACAAAATACTGCCCTGGGACAGTTTGAAACGGTGCGTACTTGTGATAAGTGTCATGGCGAGGGTACCGTTATAGAAAAGCCCTGTGATAGGTGCAGAGGTACCGGAAGGGTCGTTAAAACCCGTACCATTTCTATAAAGATACCCCCTGGGGTGGACAACGGTTCGATAATACCGTTGCGGGGCGAAGGGGAGTCCGGCGAAAGGGGGGGACCCTCCGGGGATTTGTATATATATATTAGGGTAAAACCCCATAAAATATTTAAAAGGGAAAACGAAAATATATACTGCGATATTACTATAAGTTTTGCCCAGGCAGCCCTCGGGGACGAGGTTATGGTGTCCACCCTCAATGGACGGGTTAAACAGACGATACCCGAGGGTACACAAAGCGGTACTGTGTTTCGTTTAAGGGGTAAGGGTATACCTAGATTAAACGGCCGTGGCCGAGGCGACCAGTACGTTAAGGTGATAGTAGAAGTGCCCAGGAAACTCAGCCAGGAACAAAAAGAACTTCTAAGGAAATTTGATCAGTTAGGGGGCGGCGATGCCGGCCGCGGGAACAAAAAGATAATAGATAAGGTTAAGGATGCTTTCGGGATGTAGCCCATATCAAGGTTAACAACCTATTACACGGAGGAATATAGGGTTAAAAGGAGGATACCCCATGGATTGGGTAGAACTTGTAATAGAGACTACTACCGAAGGCAGCGATCTTATAGCAGATATACTCAACAGCAACGGTTCGACGGGGGTGGCTATAGAGGACCCGGGAGAGGCACGGGCCTTGATACGGAAAAAATGTAACTGGGATTATATTAAACCCGGGGTGCTTAACACTGAGGGCGATACTGCCATAGTGAGGGGCTATATGCCCATAACGCGGGATTTAAAATATCATATCAATGAAGTGAAAAACAGTCTGGACAAACTGCCCCGGAATTATTTAAATCTGGGGCCCCTTAACTTTTATATCAAAAATATAAAGGAAAAAAATTGGACGGAAAATTGGAAAAAACATTATAAACCAATTAAAATAGGACAACATATAATAATAAAACCCTCCTGGGAAAAGTACAAGCCTAGGGCAAAGGATGTAGTAATACAAATAGATCCAGGCATGGCTTTCGGTACCGGTACCCATGAGAGTACAGCCCTTTGTATAGAATTTTTAGAAAGGTATGTAAGGCAAGGGGACAGGGTTTTTGATATAGGTTGCGGTAGCGGGATACTTGCATTAGTAGCGGCAAAACTCGGCGCCTCATCAGTGGAGGCCTACGATCTACAACAGATGGCCGTATATATAACAAAGCGGAATGCAAAGTTGAATAATGCCGATACTATAATAAGGGTAAACCAGGGTAGTCTATTGGATAAAGTTCGGGGCAGGGCCGACGTGATAGTAGCGAACATAGTGGCCGATGCAATAATAAAAATGAGCCCGACTATAGCTATGCACCTTAACCCCGGGGCGATATTTATTGCATCGGGTATAATAACGGATAGAAAACAGGAAGTATATGAAGGATTATCAGATGGCGGCCTCGTCATCACGGAAGAGCTGGTGCGCAATCAGTGGCTTGCCCTCGTTGCCAAAGTAAAGGAGTCCTTTTCATGAATAGATTCTATGTAAACAAGGATCAGATACGGGGCGAGGACGTAACTATTACCGGGGGGGATGTAAGGCATATTACTCAGGTGTTACGCCTTTCCGTCGGCGACAGAATAGCGATATGCGATGGGGATAATACCGACTATGACGGTGTGATACAGAAGACTTCAAAGGATGGGGTAAGGGTTAAACTGCAAAACGCAACGCGATCCGATACCGAGGCGAAAGTGAAACTGGTATTGTACCAAGCTATCGCCAAGGGAACAAAGATGGATTATATAGTTCAAAAGGGGACGGAACTTGGCATAGCTTTTTTCGTACCGGTTATAACCCTAAGGACCGTAGTAAGGCCCGGAAATATACAAAAAAAGATACAGCGGTGGCAGCGTATAGTGATGGAAGCGGCGAAACAAAGTGGGCGCGGTAGGATACCTACCGTTTTATCGCCGATGGATTATGAAGATGCCCTGGCGGAAATGGAAACATATAGCCTTTCGCTTATACCCCATAAAGGCGAAGGGAGCCTACCTATTGCTTCCCTTTTAGATAGGGCACAGGACTATAAAGATATAGCTATAATGATAGGTCCCGAGGGCGGTTTTAGCCATGGTGAGATAAAAAGAGCGAAGGACAAAGGCGTACCCATTGTAAATATAGGTCCAAGGGTATTGAGAACGGAAACCGCCGGCATAGCCGTAGCCGCGATACTCATGTATAGGTTCGGAGATTTAGGAGGCGAAGGATGAAAAGGGTAGCGTTTTATACGCTAGGATGTAAAGTGAACCAATATGAAACCGAGGCGTTAGAAGAACTATTCCAAAATGAGGGGTACGAAATAGTGGATTTCGAATCCCCCGCGGATGTATACATCATAAACACCTGTACTGTGACACATCACGGTGATAGTAAATCCAGGCGGGCCATAAGGCGGGCCAAGAGAACGAATCCCAAGGCGATCGTAGCGGCTATAGGATGTTATGTTCAAGTTTCCCCGGATGAAGTTATGGCGGTACAGGGCGTAGACGTCGTTGCAGGGACCACGGATAAATCCGGTATAATAAGATTAGTCGAGCAGGCCGTGCAAAGGGCACAACCCGTAAAATCGGTACGGGACTTTAATAGCGATGAAAAGTTCGAGGAGTTGGCGCTTAGGACAAGTCACCGGGGCAGAACAAGGGCCTTCGTAAAGGTGCAGGAGGGGTGCCGTCAGTTTTGTACCTATTGCATCATCCCCTATTCCCGGGGGCCTATACGGAGTAGACCCATAGAGGACGTTATAAAACAGATTATGGGCCTTACGGAACTCGGCTACCGGGAGGTAGTGTTAACGGGTATACATATCACATCCTATGGCGTTGATTTAGGCGATGAGATCGGCCTTTTGGACCTTATTCAAAGGGTACATCAAATTCCGGGGCTGGATAGGATAAGGCTCAGTTCCCTAGAACCGACCTACGTTACACCGGAATTTATAGAAGGAATCTTCGGGTTAGAAAAGGTATGCAGACATTTTCATTTGTCCCTGCAAAGTGGGTGCGACGATACGTTAAGGAGGATGAGACGAAGGTATACCGCCGCCGAATACCGTGAAATAGTTCGAAGCCTTAGAAAAGCATTCCCCGATGTGGCGATTACCACCGATGTGATGGTAGGTTTCCCCGGAGAAACAAGGACGGAATTTCATAGGACCTACGAGTTTTTAAAGGCCCTCGAGCTTTATGATATGCATATTTTTAAATATTCCCCCAGAAGGGGTACCTCGGCGGCTACGTTTGAAAACCAGGTGGATGCTAGGGAAAAGGATAAAAGAAGTAGCGCATTAATAGAGCTTGCAGCGAAGTATCGTAAAAAGTTTCACGACAGGTTTGTTGATAAAGAGCTTGAAGTATTATACGAGCAACGAAGCAATATAGCTATAGGATATTACGAAGGACTTACCGATAATTATATAAAGGTGCTGGTACCGACGGGGGATGACCTTCGGAATAAGCTCATTAAAACGACGCTTCTAAATAGCAAAAAGAATTATATGATAGGCAAGCTTTGAAATGTTTATCCCTAAAGGAGGAAATTGCGGGTTCTATGTTGAATAATACATTAAGAGAGGCATTCCTGTGCAAGGAGGTGAACGTTTTGGCGGATTGCATATTTTGTAAAATTATCTCCGGCGAAATATCCGGGGATATAATATACCAGGACGATAAAGTAATAGCTATAAAGGATATAGATCCAAAGGCGCCGGTACATATTCTTATAATTCCAAGGGATCATATACCTTCACTAAATGATATCGATGAATATAACAGCGGTTTGATAGGACATATTTTTATGGTAGCAGCCACCCTTGCAAGGGATAAGGGCATCGCAGAAAAGGGTTATAGGGTCGTTAATAACTGTGGTGCCGAAGGGGGTCAGACAGTAGGGCATATTCATTTTCATCTTTTAGGCGGACGGAACATGACCTGGCCCCCGGGTTAGGTTCGATTAGAATATTGACTTCATTGGAAATTTTGATGTATAATAACCTATACTGTTTTTATAACGTAACAGCCTTAAAAACGGTCTACCCATAGTTCCTGCGAAATCGTTGGCAGCGGAGGGAGGGATATATGGATGTCTGAGATTAGGGTAAGGGATAATGAATCCCTAGAAAGTGCTCTTAGACGTTTTAAAAGGGAGTGTGCTAGATCTGGTGTGCTTGCAGAGGTAAGGAAAAGGGAGCATTATGAAAAACCGAGCGTAAGAAGAAAGAAAAAGTCCGAAGCAGCCAGAAAGAGGAAAAAAAGGAGCCGATACTAAGTAAACAAGCAAGAAAGGCAGGGAAGGGGAATGACCTTAAAGGACAGGCTTTTAAAGGACATGCGAACTGCTATGAAGGCAAAGGATTTCTTGCGTAAAGATGTTTTGACCATGGTTAGGGCCGCCCTATTGCAGATCGAAAAGGATAAAAGGATTGAGTTAGATGATAAAGGCGTTTTAGAGGTGATCGCTAAGGAGGTTAAATCCAGGAGAGAAGCAATAGAGCTGTTTAAGCAGGGCGGGCGGCAGGACCTTGTTCAAAAAAATGAACACGAAATAGAAATATTAACCGGATATTTACCCCCCCAACTTTCGGAGCAGGAGGTAAGGGATGCAGTTCAAAGGGCTATAGAAAGGACAGGTGCCGAAAGTATGAAGGACATGGGAAAGGTAATGTCTGTCCTTATGCAGGAGTTAAGAGGTAGTGTAGACGGGGGTACCGTAAGTAAAGTAGTTAAGGAATTTTTACAATAGAGCCCTTTATATTTCTGGTTATGAGTATAAAGATTAAGACAAGGGGCCTGTTTCAGCCTTTGATAATTGTATCGGGGGCTGAAGCGGGCCCCTTGTTAAATATTGCACCTGAATGTCCGGGGATGGCTGTGATATAATTGGTTTAGGTGTGCGTATAGCCCTGCTATATATAAAAAACGATAGAGAGCCGTTATAAGGGGGTAAGGGTATGAGGAAGAACCTCGTGGCTGTTCTGATAATAACGCTTATTTTTTCGGCGATTACTCTAATCCCTAAGGGATATTCACAATGGGATATCAAACTTGATTATTTAATAGATGAAAACGGTGGTAGTATCGAAATTAATATTACCACGCCGGTATATATTACAAAGGTGCCCTTGGAGGCATACGATGCTTCCGGGGCTAGGATATTTCGGAAAGAAATGGACGGCTATTTTATTAAAAGGACGGAGAGCACCCGGTTCAACAGATTTATACTGAATACGCCTATCCCCGACGACATGCCGATGGATATGGTGCTTTTTCCGGGGACCGCCATGGAAAGGACATATAGGGTGCAGATGCCTCGGATCAATATAGATCTTAAGGGGAATAAAGTAAGGGCGTACCTTGAGGAAAACAGCCTCCTTAACTTGACGGTGGCAAGGGGCGATGCAATCGTAGAGTATTCCCTGATCTCCGCCGAGGAGGGATGGCATAGCCTCGATTTAAGTGGCATATCAGAGAAAATGATGCAACCGGGGACAGCCTTTTATTTTTTAATCGCGCTACCCGGAGGTTTAAATACAACGGTTACACGGTATATACCCCAGGTGTTTGTAGATGCCGGTACGGGGTATACAAATATCAGGGGAAAGAGTGTAAATGGGGGCATACCGCGCATCAGTATCTATAATAGCGAAGGTATGTTAAAATACAGAGTTGGGCAGGCGTTGCAATCTAAAGAGGGAAAATTTTTGTTCCAGGAAAGTTTAGACGATCCG
This sequence comes from uncultured Clostridiaceae bacterium, assembly GCA_964508195.1. Taxonomy (GTDB): domain Bacteria; phylum Bacillota; class Clostridia; order Ch29; family Ch29; genus JAAYEV01. Next base: position 24,928 of record CAZDSH010000010.1, on the reverse strand, counting down.
GGCAAAGGGATAAAGGACGGGGATAGGCTCGTTTATAGAGAAAAGGACTATGACTTCAGCTTTGATCTGCCGTACTTTTTTGCATCCTACGACGAGAAACAGGACATCCTATCAGGAACTATATCAAGGGACGGGAGGGTTGTATTTCGTATAGGAGCCCAATCCCTTGAGGCGATACCCGATGGGAAGGGAAGGTTTAGTATCAATCTTAGTGAGCTTTCGGATGCTCGGCGGCCTGCGTCCCTAAGGGGCGGATACATTTCCCCCGCGGGGAACGAATATTGGAAAATATTCGATTTAGGCCGCGATACCCATGTAAATTCATCCCTTAGAGAATCGCAATTCAATGTTAGGATTATGTCCTACAATATTCATCATGGCATTTCCATGGAAGGTAGGCTAGACATAGAAGGGATCGCCGAGGTGATCAAAGAAAGCGGCGCCCATATAGTGGGATTACAGGAAGTGGATAACCGCTTTATTCGAAGCCTTTTTCAAGATCAGACTAAAAAGTTAGCCGAGATATTGGATATGCATTATTACTTCGGCGAAAATTTTACGTTATTAGGCGCGGGTTACGGTAATGCAGTACTCAGTAAGTTTCCTATAATAAACGCAAGTAACCTGCAGCTTGAGGGTAGCAGGGAAAGCCGGGGCGTAATATCCGCAAGCATAGATATACACGGTAAGGATATAAACTTTTTGGTTACCCACCTATCTAGAAACCAATCTATAAGAGACGTTCAGGTTCAACGGATAGGAGAATATATTAGCCTCCTCGAGGACGAAGTTATATTAGTGGGGGATTTTAATTCCGTTCCCGGCACTAAGGAAATAATGTATATAGAGCGAAGGCTCAAGGAGGCGGCTAAAGAGGCCGGCAAAGATGGGCTTTATACATTTGTAAATAGGGATGGAACGAAAGCGCGCATAGATTATATATTCCTTTCACCCTCTATAACCGTATCCGATGTTTGGACGATAGATTCCGATGCTTCGGATCACCTACCTCTGTTAGCGGATATAGGAATAAAGGATTTGTAATTAATAAGTTACCGATGTTTGGGCCCGGGTTTGGCGTGCCATGGTGTACTATAGATGCATTGTGTTAGAATATACATTGTAAAGAATCGTTAAATAAAATATAATAAAGGGCAATGGAAGGAGGGAAGGGCCTATGAAACGGGGTACAATGTTTATAATGGTCTTCGTAGCCCTAGTTTTGGTGCTGATGCCATCTCCCATGGCAAGGCTGGCTGCAGCAGAGGGGGACATCGTATACTATATACCGGTAAAGGGTGAGATTAACCCCGCTACCGCATCCTTTGTATCAAACCAATTAGACATTGCCGGCAAAGAGGGTGCCTCCGTTGTGGTGCTAGAGATATCCACCCTCGGCGGCAGGGTAGGCTCTGCGCTGGATATAAGCGAAAGTATAATAGATGCCGGCACGCCAACAGTCGCCTATATAAAGGATAAGGCCATATCCGCAGGGGTATTGGTAGCCATATCCGCAGAAAAGATAGCTATGGCACCGGGAAGCAGTATAGGCTCTGCGGAGACTATACCCTATACGGAAAAGAATATTTCCTTTTGGACCGGCGAGCTGAAAAAGGTAGCAGAGCTAAGGGGCAGAGATGCACAGATTATAGCGTCAATGGCGGATAGGGATATAGAGATTCCCGGTTTGGTGGGCAAAGATAAACTCTTAAACCTATCCACTGATAAGGCGGTTGAACTCGGTATTGCAGATGTCGCGGCATCGACCCGGCGGGAACTCAATAGCTGGCTAGGTTTTAGCTCCGCTAAAACCCTTGTGATCAATGAGGGTTATCAGGTTAAACTGGCAAAAATGATAGGCAATACTACCGTTAGTTCTATATTGCTTACATTAGGATTAGGCGGCACAATAGCCGAGTTGTTTATACCGGGCTTTGGTTTGTTCGGAACCATTGGGCTTTTATCCTTCGGGCTTTTCTTCGCAGGCAATATGCTGGCAGGATATGCCGGATGGTCTGCGGTAATATTATTTATGGTAGGCGTGGTACTTTTACTTGTGGAGATGTCGATACCCGGATTTGGGTTCCCCGGCATTGGCGGGATATTGAGCATATTTGCTAGCATATTTATGGCATCGGTTTCCGCTGCCCAGGCAGTTATATCCCTTGTTACGGCGATTATAGCCAGTATAATACTGGCAGTACTATTGTTTAAATATGCGCCCCGTAGCAAATATTTTGATCGCCTTATATTGTCCGCGTTACAAAAAACCGAGGAAGGATATGTTGGGATTAAGGACTTTACGCCCCTAGTCGGGGCGGAGGGATTGGCGGTAACGCCACTAAGACCCGTAGGCACCGCCGAGCTTCAAGGTAATAGGATTGATGTAGTGACTTTAGGGGACTATATACGTGCAGGCGAGCGTATTGAGGTATTAAAGGTAGAGGGCAGCAGAGTGGTCGTATCAAAAAAACAATAGGATAAGACGAAATTTTTCCAACGTTTTTGGTGTAGGAAAGTATTAATTAAGGAGGAGTGGGACCTATGAATCCGCTTATTAGTATGATTGTTGTAATAGCTCTAGGGTTTATAGTATTAGTGTTCATATTATCCTTTATACCAGTCGGACTTTGGATATCCGCCCTGGCCGCCGGGGTCAAGATAGGTATTTTTAACCTTGTTGGGATGAGACTTAGGAGGGTTATACCCTCGAGGATAGTAAGCCCCCTTATAAAAGCTACTAAAGCGGGGCTTAACGTAGGGGCAAACCAATTAGAGGCCCATTACCTGGCCGGCGGTAATGTGGACAGAGTAGTAAATGCGCTGATAGCCGCCCAAAGGGCAAATATTCCGTTGGAGTTCGAACGGGCAGCGGCTATAGACCTCGCTGGCAGGGATGTATTAGAGGCGGTCCAAATGAGCGTAAATCCTAGGGTTATAGAGACGCCGAATGTGGCGGCCGTTGCAAAGGACGGCATAGAGGTAATAGTAAAGGCCCGGGTTACGGTAAGGGCAAATATTGATCGGCTAGTAGGGGGCGCCGGCGAAGAAACGATAATAGCAAGGGTTGGCGAAGGGATAGTCACTACCGTAGGCTCTTCATCGACGCATAAAGAGGTGTTGGAAAACCCGGATTCCATATCCAGGGTCGTGTTAAATAAGGGGCTTGACGCGGGGACTGCTTTCGAAATACTGTCAATCGATATCGCAGACGTAGATGTAGGAAGGAATATAGGTGCCCAGTTGCAAACGGATCAGGCTGAGGCGGATAAACGTATAGCCCAGGCTAAAGCCGAGGAAAGAAGGGCCATGGCCGTTGCAAAGGAACAGGAAATGATCGCCAGCGTACAGGAAATGCGCGCTAAGGTCGTGGAGGCCGAAGCGGAGATACCCCTGGCTATGGCCGAAGCTTTTAAGAAGGGTAACCTTGGGGTCATGGATTACTATAGCATGAAAAATATTCTCGCGGATACTAATATGCGGGATTCCATCGCGAATATGGGTACGGTAACCGAGGATAAGGACGGGATCGTTGATAAGCCAAATAAGAAATAGATCCCCCTAAGGAGGGATTAGCATGGAAAGTTTCTTTAAAATGATTATATCCCTTTTGTATTTGGTCATACCAATTATATTAACAGCGAAGAAGAAGAACAAACAAAGGGCACGACGGCAAAGCGGTACGCCGGCCCAAGAACGGCCAAGGGGAAGTAAAGCAGCCCAAAGTGGTAGCCTTATAGGGAAGTTCGAAAGCATTATAAAGGAGCTTGAAAAGGCCGCCCAATCCCGGATCCCTGCGGATAACGGGAAACCTACGAAGGGGCCGGCGGCGGCCCACGACGTCCGAACAAATATACAGGATACATCGAATAAAGGTGCCGTTGCGACGGGTGTACCCGGTCAAGGTGTAGGTATACCTGTATGGCGTGTAGCGTCATCGGACGCTGATACTGTCATTTCGGCTAAGGACGAGATGGCTATCGGGACGACTTTTCATCGTCAAAGTACGGCGCTTCAAGGTAGGAAAGCTACGCCTGCTATGACGGGGAAAAGGGGCGCCCTATTCGGTAAGGATGACATCATAAAGGGTATAATACTGTCTGAAATATTACAACCCCCGATGGTTTTGCGAAACAGAAATAAAGGCCGCCACCTAGGGATGGGATAGACTATATGCCGAGGGGCCGGGGCCCTATATATCCGATTTCTTCGGGAGGGGATATATTATCAGCGGCCATGGTCCTTTGGTTTAAAAAAATGAAAGGGGAGTGGAATAGCCGTGTTCGTAAAAAACAGAATGACCAAAGACCCGATTACGATGTCATCTAACACGTCCATAACAGATGCGGTGGCACTTTTTAGGGAAAGGGGATTTAAGAGGTTCCCCGTAGTAGATAACGGAAAGATCGTAGGTATACTTACAAAGGGTGATATACAGACGGTATCGCCGACAAAGGCTACATCCTTAAGCATTTTTGAGGTTAATTATTTCTTATCTAAGCTGACGGTTAAAGAAGCTATGACAAAAAAGGTTATCACTATAGAAGCCGATTGTCTATTGGAAGAAGCCGCAGTTAAAATGAGGGCTAATAGGATAAGTACGCTCCCCGTTACAAAAGAGGGGAAACTAGTAGGTATTATAACGGAAAGTGATATATTTGATGCATTTATTGATTTATTAGGTTTTAATGATAAAGGGAGCAGAATAACCGTAGAAACCGAGGACGTACCCGGCGGATTAGCGGACATTTCAAAGATATTTTATTCCTATAACATAAATATAACCCATATAGCGATGTATGCGGGTGATGGCGTAAGGGACGTAGTAATTAGGTCCGCCGAAGTGAACACCGATGAGATAGAAAAAAGGCTTAACGAAAAAGGTTTCAAAGTAAAACACGTATTGATAAACGATAAATAACCGTTTATGCAACAGTATAGGATAAAAAATGTCCCCGGGGGAGATATTTATTCCCCGGGGATATTTTTTTCCGTTTTTGATATGAAATAACCGATAGAGGCTATCGCCGCTAATTGTACCGTAAAATACAGCATGATTTGTAGGGCCATATCGTTAAAAAATTCTAGGGGGAACATATTTATAAGTAAATCGGTCTCGGGGTTTAGAAGCCATAGATCATTTGTAAAGAATATTTCATGGAACACAGTAAAATATCTATAAAAATTCCTCTGTAAAAGGAACCAAATAACGAATGTTACAAAAAATAAGATCGCCGGACCTAAAAGTAGCAGTTTACCCACGGTGCCTTTGTTGCCCCCGGAGAGGTGTATGGCTACGAATATGCAAAGGATTAGCGTGACGAAGGATATGTTTCTTATCCAATAGCCCCGTACAAAAAGGTGTTTTACGTCCTCCATGTGTTGCAGTTCTTTCTGGTTGAACAGGCGTTGGGTGCTGCCGAAGGCAACGGCTCTGTTATACAAATAATCCCTTTGGCCGTTTAAATAAACTAAGATGTTCTCACAAAGGCTCGTATAGTTCGCTTTGGAAAGGCCCGTAGTCTGTTGTAGACCGTGTTTGTCATAGGCTTTTTCGTATAAACCGATATCGAAGGCGGTTAACTGTACCGCAGATAGGAGCAAACATCCCCCCAGGGATATGGTAACTAATAACATTAAAATTGTTTTAAGCGACCGGTTCATAGCGATACCCCCGACCTTCCTTTTCCAATACAGTATAGCATATTTAGCTGTTATTAACTAGTTAACCGAGGCATAGATTATTAAATGAAAGGGGGAGCTTAGGATGGAAACCCGGGCAGAACTGGTAAAAAAAGTGATCGCCGATATACTTGAATTGCCCAGGGACATAGTGTTGGATTTACCAAAGGTTACCCTCGTAGGCGATTTGCAGCTCTATATAGAAAATCATAGAGGAATAATTGAATACTCTACCGACCGTATTCGTATAAATACTAAGGCCGGTACTATGACGGTGACCGGTGTAGGCCTTATTATAAAGGGCATAACAATAGAAGAAATAATGATAATGGGAAAGGTACACAGAGTTGAATTCTTGTAATGGGGGGGCGGAGAGGATGCTGGCGATCCGGGTAAAGAGTTATTTTTCTGGCTATGCGATAATAAAAATCGAGGGTATAGACTTAGAGCAGTTCATCAACTGCGCCGTTTCGAACAATATATTGTTTTGGGACATCGAAAGGATAGGTTTCACTACATTGCGGGCCAGCGTCAATTTAAAGGATTATAAGCGTTTACGCGATATAAGAAGGGAGATAAATTGCAGGATAACTATAATTGAAAAGAGGGGTTACCCTTTCTTGCTAAATAGGATCTCTAAACGGAAAGCGTTAATAGCCGGCGGCATTATCGCGATCCTTACCATGTATTCCCTTACATCCTTCCTATGGGTAGTGGAAGTAGAGGGTAACAAGAACGTACCCGATGAACGTATTGTATATGAACTGGAAAGGGCCGGTCTAAGGCCCGGTACCTTTAAACCCTTTATTAAAACTAAGGATATAGAAATAAAGCTACTTATAGGTATAGATGAACTGATATGGGCTAGCGTAAATGTACTGGGCACCAGGGCTATAGTAGAGGTAGTGGAGCGAATCGAACCGCCGCCCCTTATAGATAAAAGCGTACCTTGTAACATTGTTGCGAAAAAGGATGGTATAATAGTTAATACGTACGTATTCGAGGGCCAGGGTACGGTAGAAAAGGGTGATACGGTACAGGTGGGGCAAGTGCTCATAAGCGGTATCGTAGGGGAGCTTGACAAGCCTACCAGGTTAGTGCATGCAATGGGCAGGGTCGAAGCCAGGGTATGGTATAAACTAACCGATGAGCAGCCCTTAAGGCTCGTAGAAAGGAAAAGGACCGGACAGGTTAAAAGGACAGTGTTCGTAAAATTAGGTGATAGGCGGTTAAAGCTAAGCCCCGGAGGATGCAGATTTTTACACTATGATACCGTTACTTCCGTTAATAGAATAATTGAATGGAGGAATATCGCATCCCCTATAGAATTAATAATTGAAAATCACTATGAGGTAACGGCGGAGGAAAGATATCTCACGGTAAAGGCCGCGGTAGAGCAGGCCGTGGATAGGATCCTTAAAAGGGTTACCGATGCGCTACCCGACGGGGCAGAAATAACCGATAAAAATGTAAAATATACTAAAACCGACGACGAAACAGTAAAGGTAGAGGTTTTGTTTGAAACCCTTGAAGACATCGCACTAAAGGAAAGGATTGATATAAACTATAGGGAGGATTAAGTTTGAATAACGGTTATGGCGAAAAAAGCATACAAATACACAATTTCCAGTATATGATGGAGCTATTCGGAAACTTTGACGAGAATGTTAAGATGATAGAGGAAAGTCTCGGGGTGGACATAATAGCAAGGGGTAACGAAATTAAGATAAAGGGCGGCATCAAAAGGATAGAGCTAGCCGAAAGGCTTATAAACAATTTGATCGATATGCTTAAGAAGGGAGAGCGGTTAAACGTTCAGAACATTAGTTATGCTATAGGCCTCGTTATGGCCGGTCAGGAGGAAAAGATTAGGGATTTAGGCAATGAGATTATATGCCTTACCCATAGGGGCAAACGGATTAGGAGCAAAACCCTAGGCCAAAAAAAATATATTGAAGCGATGAAAAAGCGTGATATAGTATTCTCCATAGGACCTGCGGGTACAGGCAAGACATATCTGGCCATTGCAATGGCGGTAAACGCTATGCGAAATAGGGAGGTTACGAGGATAATACTTACCCGACCCGCGGTGGAAGCCGGTGAGAAATTAGGTTTCCTGCCAGGGGACCTACAGGATAAGGTAGATCCGTATTTGCGGCCCCTTTATGATGCCCTCTACGATATACTAGGCGGAGAGACTTATATGAAACATAGGGAAAGGGGCGTAATAGAGGTGGCGCCCTTGGCCTATATGCGGGGGCGTACCCTGGACGATTCCTTTATTATATTAGACGAAGCCCAAAATACTACCCCTGAACAGATGAAGATGTTTCTTACGCGTATGGGCTTTGGTTCAAAGATTGTGGTCACCGGGGATATTACACAGATAGATCTACCCGCGGGTAAAAATTCCGGGTTAGTGGAGGCAACTAAAATCCTGAAGGGGATAAAGGGTCTGGATATAGTTTTTCTAACTGAGAAGGACGTGGTCAGGCATAACATGGTCCAGAAAATAATACTTGCCTATGACAGGCATAATGCCTAGGATGGCAAAAAGGTGGCCCGAAAAGCTTGGGGGGATTTTTTTATGGCAAAACGGGGTAACGCATTAGGCAAGATGGGAAAATTAACGGCCTTTTTATTGAAGGTCGGGGATAGGACACAAAGGATATTAATAGCCGTTGCAATTTACGTTTCGGTGTTGGCCATTGTTCTATCGACTATTATGCCCGAGAGACATTCGTTGCAGGTGGGGGATATTGCGCCGGTGGATATAGCGGCTTCGAAGGATATAGTAGATACGGTGGCAACGGAAAAGCTTAAGGATCAGGCTCGGGCATCGGTTAATACTACTTATACGCGGGATCATGCGATACCGGTAAATATAAGGAACGCCATTGAACAACTTTTTCGTAGGATATACGCCCTAAGGGACGAGCCGGAGCTTTCGTTACAAGAAAAACTGGACAAGTTAAAGGAGGATACAAACGCATTCCTCGAAGATGATGATCTAACGACGGCCCTTAGCGTTAACGATGAGGCCCTAGATGCCCTTAGGCAGGATGTTCTCGATGTGACGGATCAGATCATGAGCGTCGGTGTTACGCCCGATGCCCTGGAGCGTACCCAAAGGGAGGCCGAGGACTTTTTCTCAAAACAACAATTCAGCCCGCCCCTTAGACAGCTTGGGTATAATATATCCAGCAAAATGATAAAGCCGAATATGCTTCCAAACTATGAGGAAACGAATAAGGACATCGAAGTGGCCATCGGCAAAGTAGAGCCGGTTATTATACGCAAGGGACAATTTATAGTGAACAAGGGTGATAGGGTAACGTCATCACAAATAGATCTGTTAAATGCCTCGGGCATACTTAAGCAAGGGACAATAGATTACAAGTTAGTGACGGGTTATGCGTTGCTTATACTGATACTCGGGGTACTAGTTGCCCTTTATATAAAGAATTTCCATGTGGAGATATATTACAATAAGGGCAATTTGATGTTAATAGGCACTATAGCGGTACTAATACTTTTTATTAGCCTTGGCGCCAATATTATATCGGGATACCTCGCACCGGTGGCCACCGTTGCAATGCTTATTACGATGTTGTTAGATGCGAAGGTAGGTTTTATCGTGAACGTGGCCGTTGCATTACTTGTGGCCCTTATAGCCGATAGCAATCTCACGGTGCTTTTTATGTGTATAATAGGCGGCCTTGTAGGTTCGCTCATAACGACGGTCTCTTACCAGAGGCGGGATTTATTTATATCGGGCTTATTAGTGGGGGGCAGCAATGCACTCGTTATAATATGTATGGGGCTTATTGCCGGGGGCGAAGTGTTACCCGTTATAAGGGAAAGCCTATGGGGTATCCTCAACGGCGGCTTTACCGCGATATTTACCATAGGTACGCTACCCGCATGGGAAAACTTGTTCGGCATTATAACGCCGTTAAAACTTTTAGAGCTTTCGAACCCTAATCAACCCCTTCTAAAGGATCTGCTTATGGAGGCCCCGGGGACGTATCATCATAGCGTTATCGTAGGTAATTTGGCGGAACACGCAGCCCAACGGGTTAATGCAAACCCGTTGTTAGCCCGGGTAGGCGCCTATTATCACGATATTGGTAAAATAAGAAGGCCCTATTTCTTTACCGAAAATCAAATAGCAACGGATAACCCCCATGAAAAGATTACGCCGAGCCTTAGCACCCTTATTATCACTTCCCACGTGAAGGACGGGGCGGATATGGCCAAAAAGCATAAAATTCCCGGGGTTGTTATAGATATAATAAAACAGCATCACGGGGATTCGGTGGTATCGTATTTTTATCATAAGGCAAAGCAGGGCGAAAATTCTGACAATATAACTATGGATAGTTTCCGTTATGAGGGGCCAAAGCCCCAGACGAAGGAGGCGGCTATAGTGATGTTGGCGGATTCCGTAGAGGCGGCGGTAAGGTCCATGCAGGATCATTCACCGGGCAAAATAGAAGGTATGATAAGAAAAATATTGAAGGATAAGCTAGAAAGTGCCCAATTGGATGAATGCGATTTAACCCTTAGGGATCTGGACATAATAGCCGGCGCTTTCTTAGATATATTAGGAGGCATATTCCATCAGCGTATAGAATACCCGGATTTGGAGCGGGAGATGAAGGGCGGCGAGTTAAAGGATGACAGTATTAATAGAGAACAGGCAAAATAGCATAGAACTCGATGAAGATATGGTTCAAATTGCAAAGAACGTAGTGGAGGCCGCCTTTAAGGGCGAAAACTTTCCTTATGCCTATGAGATTGGGATCCTGTTAGTTGATGATAGGACTATTGCGGCCTTTAACAAGGAATACAGGGGTGTGGACGATGTTACCGACGTATTATCCTTTGCTATGCTAGAGGGGGAAGAAGTCTTAGACTTTAACGAACAGGACGAGGTCCCCGTAGGGGATATAATTATTTCCATGGAAAGGATGGCTAAACAGGCCGAGGAATATGGTCATTCCTATAAAAGGGAATTTGCGTACCTTTTATTGCACGGTACATTGCATATTTTGGGCTATACCCACGATGGAGACGAGGACACGCAAAGGATGAGAAAAAAGGAAGAGGAAATTCTCGAGGGCCTAGGTCTAACCCGTGGCTAAGGGAGGTATGAATGTCTAAGGAACGTAAACTGATAGACAGTTTTAATGATGCTATTTCAGGGGTAATGTACGCGCTAAGGACGCAAAGAAATATGAAGATACATTTTGTAATGGCGGCCTTAGCAATGGGCCTTGGCCTTTTTTTGGGGCTCCATCGGCTAGAGCTTCTGCTCTTGTTTTTTATAGTCGTATTTGTACTGGTAACGGAGATGATCAATACGTCTATAGAGGTTGCAATAGATCTCATGGTCGATACGTACCATCCCCTGGCTAAGATCGCGAAAAATGTGGCGGCGGGGGCGGTACTTATATCGGCTATTAACGCTGTTATAGCCGCGTATATCCTTTTCTTTGATAAGCTTAACCCCCTAACCCTTGCTGGTCTGAAACGGGTACGGCAGGCCCCGACGCATATAACCTTTATAAGTCTCATTATGGTGATATTGGCGGTTATAGCCCTTAAGGTCAAGACGGGGGGAGGAACACCCCTAAGGGGTGGTATGCCCAGCGGTCACGCCGCCGTAGCCTTTTGCATAGTAACTGCCGTTGCCTTTATATCCCGGGACATGTTGATCACGACATTGATATTTTTATTAGGGATTTTAGTGATACAAAGCAGGGTAGAAACAGGTATACATAACGTTTTCGAAGCTATAATAGGTGCGCTTTTAGGTATTATATTAACGGTTTTAATGTTCCAACTAGCCCGATGATCCCTTGATATTGAAAGCCGATATCCCGCTTAACAGTTACGGGGGACGGCGGATAAAAATGAACTATATAAAAAACCTTGCATAAAAAGAGGGATAAAAACATGAAAAACAAAAGAATGATCGTCACGGCGACGATTATCACCTTAATTCTTGCATTAGCAACAGCGGCTATAACCGTTCACCGTAGGGAGCCCGCCGCGCCCTCGGAGGATACTTTAGCCGATTTTGACGGGTCCGGGGCCGGGGACACAGAGGGCCCGCAATCCGAGTCCGGTCAGGGACCTGGTCCTTCCCCCGAGGCGGAGCCGGTGTTTGAAAAGGGCGTTATATGTCCTTTAGGCGGCGAGATGGTAGAGGAGTCGGAACTTTATCCAAGGCCCGTTGCGGTGATGCTGGATAATCACCCCGCAGCCCGACCCCAGGCAGGCTGGGAACAGGCGGATGTGGTATATGAAGTATTGGCGGAGGGAAACATCACAAGGTATTTAGCATTGTTTATGCATGGATCCGATCAACTAGTGGGTCCTGTACGAAGTGCAAGGACCTATTTTTTAGACATATCCATGGAATATAATGCAGTATATTTGCATGCCGGCGGTAGTCCCGGGGCCTGGGACGATATAACAAAGTTAAAGATTCCGTCCTTTAATGCGATGAATCTCGGTGCGCCCCTTTATTGGAGGGAAAAGCACAGGAAGGAACCCCATAATATATATACCGCCCTTCATAGAATACAGGCATCAGCGGAGGCAAGGGGCTATAATAGGGTCGAAGGTGTACAAGTCCATAGTTTCAACGAAAAGGATGAAGGTATAAAGGGTGAAAAGGCCGATAGGGTATCTATTGCGTATCCACAAAAATATAACGTTCATTATGAGTTTTCCCCCGAGGAGGGGGTATATCTAAGGTACGTGGCGGGGAAACCCCATGTAGACGAAAATAATAACGATTACCAGGTCCGGGTAAAGAATATAATAATACAAGAAGCGATACATAGGGTTGTGGACGATGAGGGCAGAAGGGATATAGATCTGGTGGGTAGTGGCGAAGGCATTTACATAACTAAGGGATACTATATTCCTATTACCTGGAGCAAAAAAGATAGGCGCTCGCCGACGCACTATTATTTCAAAGATAAAAGGGAGATAAAGCTAAATCCCGGTAAAACGTGGATACAGATAGTACCAAGGGGTAGCAAGACAACCATTGAATAGAGGAGATGCTATGGATAATTTGGGACTGTTAAAGTTAGCCGAGGATGCTAAGAAATATTCCTATTCCCCCTATTCCGGGTTCAGGGTAGGGGCAGCCCTTTTAACGGGCGATGGTAAGATTTTTACCGGTACTAACGTAGAAAATGCTGCCTATGGCGCAACAATATGCGCGGAACGGGTAGCGATGGTAAAGGCAATATCCGAGGGGCATAGGAAATTTTTAGCCATAGCTGTGGCCGGTGGTGCCGATGATAAAGGGATTTATCCCTGTGGTATATGTCTTCAGTTTTTAGCGGAGTTTGGATCTGGCATAAAGGTTATAACGGGTAAAGTTGGCGGCCACGTAAATGTTAACACCGTGGCGGAGCTTTTGCCCCATGCTTTTACGGGCGAAGGTTTATATTAAAACTTTAAACAATATAAGATTTATTTCTACCGCTACAGTGTATAGAGGATTTTGTCTAAATTCTCTTAAAAGTTTTAGGATATAATAAAGGTAATAGGACATTCTTGGAGGAAAACAATATGGAAAAGGGTTATAAGTCCGGCTTTGTGGCCATTATAGGAAGGCCCAATGTTGGTAAATCTACGCTGCTCAATGCCATGATAGGGGAAAAGGTATCGATTATATCACCTAAGCCCCAGACTACTAGGAATAGCATAAGGGCGGTTTATACGACGGACCGGTTTCAGCTTATTTTTTTAGATACGCCGGGTATACATAAACCTAGGAATAAACTGGGGGAATTTATGGTAACCTCCGCCCATGCAGCACTAAAGGACGTGGACGTCGTCGTATATGTGGCGGAGGCCGGTGGCGGTATGCGGCGGGGGGATGAATATATATTAGGAATGTTAAAAGATATAGGTAGCGCCGTTATACTGGCGGTGAATAAAATCGATATCTGCAAAGAGAATAAAGTCGAAACCCTAATAGAGGAATTCCGACCAAAGATGGAGTTTTCGGATATAATACCTATTTCCGCTGTTACGGGGCATAATCTGAACATACTAAGGGGTGCCATAGTAGAAAAGCTACCGGAAGGGCCGAAATACTTTCCCGATGATGTTGTAACGGATCAGCCGGAGAGGTTTATCGTTTCAGAAATTATACGGGAAAAGGCGCTGTTGCTCCTTGATCAGGAGATTCCCCATGGGATAGCGGTAGATATAGAACAGATAGAGGAGGACGAAATATCCGGCGTTTTAAACCTTTGGGCGAACATCTATTGCGAAAAAAATTCCCATAGGGGGATTATAATCGGTAAAGGCGGTAACATGCTCAAAAAGATCGGCACGATGGCGAGGAAGGACATAGAAAATCTATTAGACTGTAAAGTCTATTTGCAACTCTGGGTAAAGGTAAAAAAAGATTGGCGGGACACCGCCGGGTCATTATACAATTTCGGATACCAAAAATAATCCCATCAAATATGGCATAATATAACCTGTATAGCGTATTTTACGACGGAAAAGCTAATGTAGGACGCTGTAGAATACATTGCGAAATAATTGACATTAATGGAGGGACATAAACATGATCAAGGGTTTTCTATGGAATACTTTTGAAAAGACAGGGGATACAGGGTATTATATTGAATATAAGAGATGGCAGGGCTACCATAAAAAATATAACGTTGACAGGGATAAAAGGACGAAGGAAACCGGATAAAGAGGATGAAACATTATGTTAATAAAGGCGAAGGGCCTTGTATCAAAGACCGTCAATTTTGGGGAAGGGGATAAAATATTAACTATTTTAACAGAAGAACACGGCAAGGTACAGGCTATGGCCAGGGGTGCCCGTAGGACACGGAGTAAATTGGTAGCGGGAACCCAGCTATTTTGTTATTGTGATTTTATTTTGTTTAAAGGCAGGACTTGGTATTATGTAAATCAGGCGGAGATAATAAATACATTCCACAAGATAAGAAATGATCTTACAACGCTAAGCTGTTGCACCTATTTGATGGAACTGGCGGGGGAAATAATACAACCGGATCAGGCACCGGGCAGGCTACTTCAGATACTGTTGGAGGCCCTTCAATTGTTCGCAGCTAGAAAAGTCCATCCTGAAATACTGCTAAGGGCTACGGAACTTAAAATCCTAGCCTATGCAGGGTTTAAACCACGATTGGACCGCTGCGTTAACTGTGGGGCTAATAGAGGGGTCAGCTATTTTGGTCCCATGGCCGGGGGAGTATTATGCACCGTTTGCAATACCTCCGATCCCTATAGCTACAAAATAAGCCCTGGGACCGTCAGGATAATGAAACTGATGATAAATTGGAGATTAAAAAAATTGGACTGTCTGAGGATAGAGGGGCATATACTAAGGGAGCTGGAGAGGGTACTCAAAGGTTATATAGCGATACATATAGATCGAGAGTTCCGTTCTAATAAATTTTTAGATAGCATAAAAAATAAAGTTACAGGGAGGCTGGAATAATGGATATTACGCTAGAGAAGATTGACACAATAAGGGAACGTACAGGGCTGACATATAAGGAGTCTAAAGAGGCGCTAGAGGAGTACGGCGGGGATGTCATAGAAACTTTAATACATCTGGAATCCATTCAAAAGGATACGAAATGGACAGAGAATCTAACCACAGCCAGCGGAGAGGTATTGGAAAGGTTAAAGGTATTATTAAAACAGGGCAATGTTACAAAAATACGGGTAAAAAAGGGTGACAATACTATACTGGATATACCCGTCACCGCCGGTGCTATAGGCACATTATTAGCACCGCAGTTAGCCGCCGTCGGCGCGGTAGTTGCTGTTATTTCTAAGACAGTGGTGGAAATAGAAAAGCCAAACGGCGAGGTTATAAACTTAAGCGGTATAGTAGAAAGGAAAGCTGATGTTGCAAAGGAATTTATAGACGATCTAGCGGACGATGCGAAGGATATCATCGGGAAGGGCAAAAGAAGGATCAGGGCGAAAAAGCCGAAGGAACAAAAAGATTGACAAAGATCAATAAATCGGGTAGACTAAAAATAATTTAAAAACCTGTGAAGATACAGAATAGTAGTCGGCGTCTTTGTTAAAGCGAGGCGGGGATGGTGGAAGCCCGGTACAAAAGGCCGATGAAGGGCGCTGTGGAGCAAAGATTAACAAGGGGGTACCTCAATCGGGTATCAACTAGGGTGGAACCGCGGAAGATAGGCTCTTTCGTCCCTATATAGGGGATGAAAGGGCTTTTTATTATTAGCTCTAAGGAGGATGACACTGTGGAAAAGAATTATTCAATGGAACAAATCGCATCGCTATGCAAAATGAGGGGAATAATATTCCCCGGTTCGGAGATTTATGGGGGCTTGGCAAACGCATGGGACTACGGGCCCCTAGGCGTGGAGCTTAAAAATAACATAAAAAGGGCCTGGTGGAAGAAGTTCGTACAGGAAAGTCCCTACAACGTCGGATTGGATGCGGCTATACTTATGAACCCTAAGACCTGGGTTGCATCGGGGCATGTGGGTAGCTTTAATGATCCTTTGATGGATTGTAGAAACTGTAAATCAAGGTTTAGGGCGGACAAACTCATTGAGGAGTATTACAGGGACATTGGTGAAGAAGTCAATGTAGATGGTTGGGACAGCGAAAAGATGGAACAGTTTATATCGGATAAAAAGATTAAATGTCCCGATTGCGGCGAACACGACTTCACCGATGTAAGGCAGTTCAATCTAATGTTTAAAACGTATCAAGGGGCAACCGAGGCTTCCCAGGCAGAAATATATCTAAGGCCCGAAACGGCCCAGGGTATATTCGTTAATTTTAAAAATGTGCTAAGGAGCACTAGAAGGAAGATGCCCTTTGGTATAGCACAAATAGGCAAATCCTTCAGAAACGAAATAACACCGGGTAATTTTATTTTCAGAACGAGGGAGTTCGAACAGATGGAATTAGAGTTCTTCTGTGCCCCGGAGGAGGACCTAAAATGGTTCGAATACTGGAAGGAATATTGCGAAAACTGGCTATTGGAACTAGGATTAAACAGGGATAAATTCCGGATGAGGGATCATAGCCCCGAGGAGCTTTCCCATTATAGCGTCGCTACTGTGGATATTGATTATAAATTTCCCTTCGGCTGGGGCGAGCTTTGGGGTATCGCGGACAGGACGGATTATGATTTAAAGCAGCACATGGAACATTCCGGGGAGGACTTTTCCTATACAGATCCCTTCACCGGCGACAAATATATTCCCTATTGTATAGAACCCTCCGTAGGGGTTGACAGGCTAGTGCTTGCATTCCTTGCGGATGCCTATGACGAGGAGGATCTAGGCGATGGTGACAGGCGGGTTGTGCTGAGGTTGCATCCTGCTTTGGCCCCTGTAAAGGCAGCGGTATTCCCACTATCTAAGAAGTTAAGGGATGATACTTATGAACTCTATAGCGGGCTACAGAAACATTTTGCCGTGGAATATGACGAGACGGGGAGTATAGGCAAAAGATATCGACGGCATGACGAAATAGGTACACCCTTTTGTATTACTTATGATTTTGACAGCCCGAAGGATCGCTGTATAACCGTGAGGGAGAGGGATAGTATGGATCAAATTAGAATAAAAATAGAGGATTTAGAAGGCTACCTGCGGGAGAGGCTTAACTACTAAAAATATTAGGCGGCGGGGTAACGGGGTTATATACGGTTTCTCCGCCGCCTTTACATTAATAAAAAATAGGGTAGCACAATGGGCAGCAATGATGTATACTATATAATGTATAAGGGATACAGGGGGTGAGGGGCATTAAATTGTCCGATAGGCAAATCCAAATCGTGGAGATAGTCAAATCGGAGCAGCCCATTACTAGCGAGCAGGTTGCCGAAAGGTTAAACTTAACCCGTGCTGCTTTAAGATCAGATCTGTCAATTCTTACTATGATAGGCATCCTCGATGCCAGACCAAAAGTGGGGTACTCTTTAACAGGCCGAATTCCGACTAACATGATAGCGGATTTTATCAATAACATAATCGTAAAGGATATCAAGACCAGGCCGATAGTGGTTAATGTCGATACTAGTGTCTATGACGGGATAGTAACATTATTCTTAGAGGATGTAGGTACTGTTTTTGTGCAATCAAAGGGTTATCTTGCAGGGGTAGTCTCACGGAAAGATTTTTTAAAACATGTAATGGGTAAACCGGATCTAGACAGAATACCCATAAGCATGATAATGACGAGGATGCCCAATATAGTTACACTAGAGGATGACGAGACCCTCGCTGCGGCTATAGCCAAAATGGTCGAGCATGAAGTGGACTGTATACCCGTTGTCTCTAAAAAGGATGTTACCGATGGAAGGGATGGACTAAAAATAACGGGCAGAATATCGAAAACCAGTATCATATCGACTATAAATGAAATACTCGTAGATTGATTGAGGGAGGAATTTAGCACTATGAAGGAAAATGGGCCCAGAATATTTATAGTATCGGATTCCATCGGTGAAACAGCGGAAAAGGTAGTAAAGGCTGTTGCGATACAGTTTAATTCTGATATCACTGAGATACGGAAGGAACCTAATGTAACGGATAAATCCCAAATAATAAAGATAGTAGAGGAGGCAAAAAACTATAACAGTATAGTGGTATACACTATAGTGCTCATGGAGTTGAAAATAATCCTCGAGGAGGAATGTGATAAATACGGTATACCCAGGGTAGATATATTAGGCCCCCTTATGGAGGCCCTGGGTAAAGTAGCTACTACCTCGCCTAGGCTAGAAGCGGGTCTTATATATAGACTGGATGAACAGTACTTTAATAGGGTTGATGCCGTGGAGTTTGCCGTCAAATATGATGACGGTAAGGACCCGAAGGGCATCTTAAAAGCGGATGTAGTCATTATCGGTGTATCCCGTACATCTAAAACACCCCTTAGTATGTATTTGGCGCATAAAAACTATAAGGTGGCTAACGTTCCCCTTGTACCGGAAATAACGCCGCCCCAAGAGCTGTTCGAAATACCGGCGAAGAGAATAATAGGTCTTACGGCGGATCCTGAAAAGTTGAACCTCATACGGCGTGAAAGGCTTAAGACATTAGGACTTAAGGATAATGCGAACTACGCCAGTATGACGAGGATACTGCTCGAGTTGGAAAATGCCGATACCCTTTATAAAAGGCTTGGTTGCACCGTAATAGATGTGTCTAAAAAGGCCGTGGAAGAAACAGCTAGTATTGTGATGCAAGTATTAAAGGGGAACAATTAGAATACCGTATTAATTGGGGAATAGGGCGGCAAAGACCGCCGATGAAACAACTATATTAAATGTAAAGGGAGGCGCACAACATGGGCAAATATGTTTACATGTTTAATGAAGGCGAAGCCGGCATGAAGGACCTTTTAGGAGGAAAGGGCGCTAACCTAGCGGAGATGACTAGGATAGGCCTTCCTGTACCGCCGGGGTTTATTGTTACTACGGAGGCATGTAATAAGTATTATTCCCAATGGGGACATGAGCTTCCTCTAGAACTCGTGGAGGAGATGTTTACATGTATCCGAGGTTTAGAAAATGTCATCGGAAAAACCTTCGGGGACGCAGAGGATCCTTTGCTCGTTTCCGTCCGTTCCGGAGCCGCGGTTTCGATGCCCGGCATGATGGACACTATTTTAAATTTAGGGCTAAACGATAAATCCGTTACGGGCCTTGCGGGAGCCACTAAAAACGAACGCTTTGCCTATGACAGCTATAGAAGGTTTATACAGATGTTTAGCGATGTTGTATACAATATAGAGAAGTACAAATTTGATGCTATTATTGATGAAATCAAAAGCGCTAGGGGTATTGAATCCGATACGGATTTAGATGCGGAGGATATGAAGAAGATTGTTACAAGGTTTAAGGACCTATATAGACGGGAAATGTCCGAAGAATTTCCCCAGGAGCCGAAGGAGCAACTGATTCGGGCGGTTAAATCGGTGTTCGGTTCATGGAATAATCCAAGGGCGAAGGCCTATAGGAACATAAACGATATATCCCATGATTTAGGTACAGCGGTTAATGTTCAGGTAATGGTATACGGTAACATGGGGGATAATTCCGGTACCGGCGTAGCATTTACCCGTAATCCAGCTACGGGTGAAAAGGCTTTGTTTGGTGAATTTCTACAAAATGCCCAGGGGGAAGATGTAGTCGCTGGCATAAGAACACCAAAACCTATATCGGAGATGAAGGAGATATTCCCCGACGTACATAAGGAGTTTGAGGAAATAGCGCTCTTTTTAGATAAACATTACAGAGATATGCAGGATATAGAGTTTACCGTAGAAAGGGGCAAACTCTATATCCTACAGACTCGGAACGGAAAAAGGACCGCTGCGGCAGCGGTAAAGGTGGCGGTGGACCTGGTGGAGGAGGGGCTGCTCACTAAGGAAGAGGCCCTTATGAGGATACCGGCCCAGCAACTCGACCAATTATTACATCCTAATTTTGATACTAAAATGCTTAATAAAGCACGCCTTTTAGCTAAAGGGTTGCCGGCATCCCCGGGGGCCGCTACGGGGAAAGTGTACTTTACCGCCGAGGACGCGGTTAAGGCGGCTAAGGCTGGGGTTAAAGTAATACTCGTACGGCAGGAGACCTCGCCGGAGGACATAGAGGGTATGAATGTAGCCGAAGGGATTCTTACCTCTAGGGGGGGTATGACATCCCATGCAGCGGTGGTAGCCAGGGGTATGGGTAAATGTTGTGTCGCCGGTTGTAGCGCGCTGCGGGTTGAGGAAGAGCAGGGGAGATTTATCGTAAACGGTGAAAGGGTATCCGAGGGGGATGACATTTCCCTCGATGGTAATACCGGCAGCGTGTATCTTGGGAATATACCTACTGCCGAACCGGAGGTATGTGGTAGCTTTAGCGTATTGATGGATTGGGCGGACAAAATCAGAACTTTGGAGGTATGGGCGAACGCAGATAATCCCAAGGATGCGGCTACTGCTTTGAGGTTTGGTGCTGAAGGTATCGGCCTATGTAGAACGGAGCATATGTTCTTTGAAGAGGATAGGATACCCGTGGTCCGGGAGATGATACTTTCTACAACTGCTGAACAAAGGACTAGGGCCTTGGACAAATTGCTTCCTATGCAGCGAGAGGATTTTAAAGGTATATTTAAAGTGATGGGCGAAAAACCCGTCACCATAAGGCTCCTTGATCCGCCCCTCCATGAGTTCCTGCCGAGGGAAGAGCGGGATATAGAGATTATGGCTAAGGACATGGGTGTAACTATAGAAGAGATAAAGGGGATAATAAGGGACTTAGAGGAGTTTAACCCCATGCTGGGGCATCGCGGCTGTAGGCTGGCTATTACATTCCCAGAGATCGCAAGGATGCAAACAAGGGCCATTATAGAAGCGGCGATAGAAGTGATAAAGGAAACCGGTATAAAGGTTAACCCCGAGATAATGGTTCCTTTGATAGGCGATGTATCAGAATTTAAATATTTGAAGGATTTGATAATCGAAACCGCTGATGAAATAATCGAAAAATCCGGGGTAGAGCTTAAATATTTGGCCGGTACAATGATTGAGGTACCAAGGGCCGCTATAACCGCCGATGAGGTGGCTAAGGAGGCGGAGTTTTTCTCCTTCGGTACCAACGATCTAACACAAATGGCTATGGGCTTTTCCCGGGATGATGCAGGGAAATTCCTGGAGGACTACAGAAGTAAGGGCATTTTGGATGCGGATCCCTTCCAGAAACTCGACCAGATCGGAGTAGGAAAACTAGTAGACATGGCAGTAAAACTAGGCAAAACAGCCCGTCCGGATCTCAAACTGGGGATATGCGGTGAGCATGGCGGGGAGCCCTCGTCAATAGATTTCTTCCATAGGGTGGGCCTTGATTATGTGTCCTGTTCGCCCTTTAGGGTGCCCGTAGCGAGGCTAGCAGCGGCCCAGGCGGTTATTAGAGAAAAGGCGACGTAGGATAGAAATAAGGTACATTGCTTGAAAGCTTTGTGTCATCAGGGTTTGAGGCAATATTATAAGTATAGTAAATAGGGTGTTGGCAGATGAATTTTTGACTGTTAGCACCCTGTTTTTCTGTAAAAACGGTTCTTTTAAGTGATTCAGAAATAGAAAAACATTCATTATGGGACACTTTTTAGGTTTGAATTATGGGATACTTTTTAAAGCGAGAAAATGGGAATTGGTATATTTTCTGATGTTCTAATGGCGTTCTGAACCAGAAACTTAGGCTGATTATCTTCAATATCTTTTTCAAACACCTTATTATGACTGGGTAGACTCATTATTACGCAAAGAAGCAAGAGTAAAAATAAAAATACTATTTTTTGAAGATATATTGACTCGGATAAAAGATAATGAAAAGTGCCGATGGCAAAGTTGCTGAATGATGTGTTTATAGGTAAAATAATTATTGAAATGTAACGACAATTTCGTTACAATATTATTGGAAGGTGATGATTGATATGGAAAAGACATTGACTTTGAATTTAAGGGTTAATCCTGACGTCAAAAGAAGGGCGGAGGAAGTCCTTTCCCAGCTTGGAATACCTATGTCCACAGCGATAGATATTTATCTGAAGCAAATTTCCATGACTGGCGGAATACCTTTTGACGTAATGTTGCCGAAAGCGCCTGTTTCCGTAAATGCTGATTTGATGACACCGGACGAAATCCGTGCGAAGTTAAAGGAAGGATATAACGATATCGAAAAAGGTAAAGTGCAGGATGCGAATGTTGCCTTTCAGAGATTTCGGAAGACACAAGCATGAAGCAATATAAGGTCCAGATAACCGACACGGCGCTTTCTGAGTTGGAAGAGATTTATAATTATATTGCAGAGCAGTTGCAAGCACCGGAAACGGCTATTGGCCAGTATAATAGAATAGCTGACGCCATCGAAACCCTTCATAAGTTTCCAGAACGCGTGAAGCTAATGGAGATAGAAGAGGAAAGAGCATTAGGGCTTAGGCAGTTACTTGTTGATAATTATTCTGTCTTTTTCAATATTAGAGAAGAGCGAGTAATCGTTACGAATGTTTTATACAGCGCCAGTGATATAACCAAGCGGTTACGTGACTTATAAAGAAAGTAAGATGAGGCACGAAAAATGTTCCATTTTTGAATCCGCGATGAGTTGCTTAAGACCACCAGTAGTCAAGTATTTACGATCCAGGGCAAGGTTTAGTGCCACACCTAGATCCTTTAAGAGCCCATCATAATAAACAACCTTGTAAACATTATCCGTAATGTAACAGGCTTGATATTTGCGAAGAGAATTAATGATCTGTTCCGGGGCATAGTTATCGCCCAGCCTTTTACTTAAAAGTCTCAGGATCAATAAAGAAATAAAACAGGTCAAAAAATGTGCCCGGATGCGCCGTTCCAGGGATACCTCAACAGGACGTGTCTGAAAATCGGTTTTAGTAATTTTAAAACTATGTTCTATCTCCCAAAGCCCCCTGGTTGTAAAATAAAGTGAAAATTTTAGCGCGCTTGATATTACTGATGCCCATTATATAACACTTTTCACCAACCCACTTAGTAAAAAAATTATCGCCTCTTACATTCATGCAAGCGATATTCTTAATCTTAACTTTTATTTTATTTTTACCTAAACTTTATTATTATGCTTTGCCTTCCTTAATTATTGCCTGGGCTGCCGTTATCTAAAAGGTCCTATCTCCGTTTTTTAACATTATGGAACAACATTCATATTTCAAGACCACTGTTGATAGGGATAACTTACAAATCAAATCGGTTTAAAAAATTTTAATCCCCGTTGAGAGTATTTCTTTAACAAATGGATTTGATTTATCAAATTCACTGCTTCGAAAAGGGTGAGGTTCAATTCTAGTATCCACTTTTCTTCGTAATTTCATCAGTTTAAATCTATCTTCCACTGGATCGCCGATGAAATCGTCCCCTACAACAGCTATATCAATATCGCTATCTGCATGGGCTCCGCCCCTAGCTGCAGATCCGTAAAGATAGACACCCTTAATATTCATCTCACTCCGAAGTAACTTCGTAAAATTTCTCGCTATATTTTCTACTGTTTCTCTATCATCGAAAGCAACCATTTTCTTAACTCCTTTATTTTCGTGATATTAACATTCGTAAAATCGTGATCACATTTTTTGTAGAAACTTTGCTTGTAATCCGGGTACCTTGCATTAATATTAAATATTGTAATATAGTCTAGGTCATCTTTTTGTTTTTCAGTAAGTTCAATATCTGCTTTTTCGGCCAAACTTAATAGATCATGTGTTCTAGGAATATCATTATCTTTACTTTTCACATATAAAGCTTTTAAAAGCTTTTCAATTACCAAATGCCCTATAAACAAAGACCAATGGTAATCACCGCTCTTATACAAATTTAACATCGTTTTATAATCATTGTCGGCCATCTCAACTCAAAAATCTATTACTCCTTTTTTATCCATGGCCCCACCCCTATAATGCAACTTTGTTATAGTATATCATATTCGTACGGATATTTACATTTATACATTTCATTTCTTTATAATGTTTTGGCGGAAATGCATATTTTATAAATGATGTGACCGTACTTTTACAGTCGGTTATATTTTTGGAATGTAAACTTTCGCCATCACCAATGCCTTTGCGGCATTTTTTTATGTCAAATTACACGGCAAATTGTCTGCTACAATGAACTTTATGCGAAACGCCAAAGGTACAAACGCGCGGCCGTTTTGGAGAAGGCCCAAAAAATTGTAAACCACCCCTACCGTTACAACAAACAAGAGGCCAAGGGTGCATTGCGATATGTTAAGGAGATTGGATTTGACAAGGATACTGGGGAATGTGTAAACAGCGAGAAGGTGCCTTACCTTGATTTGGATAAAATAGCTGAGGATGAAAAGTACGATGGTTATTATGCGATTATCACTAGTGAAGTGGATATGCACCCTTTAGATGTTGTGAAGGCCTATCACGGGCTTTGGGAGATAGCCCGGTTGTAAAGTAAAGTGACTGAGAAATTTCTGTTATTTCCTATACAATAACCCCTTTTAGATTTGCCTTAGGCTTTCCTGTAAACCTATTGAAATATTTGTCAAGGCGGTCTTACCTTTGAGCATTTTGCTTTGTGCCCGTTTTCTCGGATTTTTAGCACGAATATCCTCTTAAGGCCAGATAATCCGAGCTGAAAATTTTGAATTCCTTGTTTAAAT
>CAZDSH010000009.1:0-40375 GCA_964508195.1 uncultured Clostridiaceae bacterium | reverse complement strand
ATCGAGCTATTTCGATGATTGAACCTTTTGTATCTCTATCACGCACTCCACATGAACCGTATGGGGGAAAAGGTCCACCGGCTGTACTTCCTGCACCTCATATCCCTTGCCATTAAAATACTTGAGGTCCCTGGCTAATGTTGCAGGGTTACAGGACACATAAACAACCCCCTTCGGCTGCATAGACATCACCGCATCCAAAAGATTTTCCTCGCAGCCCCTTCGTGGCGGATCCAGTACCACCACATCGGGGCGTATCCCCTCTCGATACAGCCGTGGCATTACCTCTTCCGCAAGGCCCGAAATAAACTCTGTATTGCAGATACCGTTTATCTTAGCATTGATTCGGGCATCCTTAATTGCCGCATCTATTGCTTCTATCCCGTATACCTTTCCCGCATTTCGGGCCAAAAATAAGGATATGGAACCGATACCGCAGTAGGCATCTATCACCGTTTCATGCCCTTTAAGCCCTGCATATTCTGACACTTTGTTATAGAGTACTAAAGCCTGTTCCGGGTTAACCTGAAAAAATGAAAGGGGTGAAATTCTAAATTTAAGGTTGCCCATAATTTCTGTTATGTAATCCTGTCCCCAGAGCGTAACACACTCCTGCCCAAGGATCACATTAGTTCGTCTATCGTTTATATTCAATATGATTGACATAATTCCATTTATGGTATCCGCTAATTTTCTAACTAACTCGGCTTTTCCAGGGAAATATCGACGGGTTGCAACAATTATAACCATAACTTCCCCGGTACGAAATCCTACCCTCGTAAGCACATGCCGTATTACTCCGTCACCGGTTTTCTCATTATAGGTTTGGATGTTGTATTCCTCCATATATTCCTTTATTATTTTCATCACTTGACCCGTAATATCATGCTGGATAATACAATCATCGGTATCGATAATTCTGTGGCTTTGTTTCTCATAAAAACCGGCGATTATTCCATCTGGACCTTTTCCTATAGGTATCTGTGCCTTATTCCTATACCTCCAGGGCCAATCCATGCCTATCACTGGGTGCACTGTTATCCCCTTAAGGCCTCCTATCCTGGCCAAATCGTCAATAACCCTTTGTCTTTTATGCAGGAGCTGCCACTTATAATCCAAGTGTTGTATCTGACATCCGCCGCACTTAAGGGCCACGGGACACCTCGGCGGTATCCTCCCCTTTGAACCTTTTATTATTCTTTTCAGCCGCCCCCTGGCATAACTTTTTTTTACCCGGGTTATTTCAGCCCGAACCCTGTCCCCCGGTAAAGCATCTGCAACAAAAACGGCAAAACCCTCTATTCTCCCTATCCCTTCGCCCATTATACCTAAACATTCAATATCTAACTCGTATGTGTTCCCTTCTTTTACGGGCCTATCCTTTCCCATCCCTTTGGGCCTCCTTAGAAATGCTATCCTTCTATTTTCACACTACAAAGATTGCAAAATTTACAACTCAATCTGTCGCCCTCGCATTATATCTATTAACACCGGAACACTCATGGCAATATCCGACATAGAGAACTAAATGAAAACCCTATCTTTTTACATGCCTTGATATTAACCGTCGCCAGTGCTTAAATTTATACTGGATCCGTCACCGTATTAATTTTCCCGGGAAATATCGACGGCTTATAACAATTATACCTGTTGCATTTTCGGAAATAAAGCCTGCCCCAGTAGGTGCATGCCGAATTATATCTTTAGGGCGGCCCTCCCCTTCGCCTTTGCCAGCATAAGAAGCATCTTTGCATCCCTCCTTATCTGGGCAGTTTTACGTAAACCCAATATTGCTCTGTTAAGGGACCAAGTATTATGCGCCCTTGCCTACGTAGCAACTGTTACCATTTATATCGTAGCTAATCAGTTAACCGCTGCAGCTAATGTAATCCTGCTACAGTATACAGCACCTATATATGTTGCGCTATTTGGACTTGATGCCTTTATACAACTATAATACCCGGGGACATGAATATTAAGAATCAAGCCGAATGTTAACAACATGTCATACCGTGTTCACCCGATGTTTCACTATTTTATTTATGCGGCATTTACCTTTGCAGAATTATATCGTATAATAGAATTAATTGATATTTATAACGACACCATAAAACATCCGAAGGGAGATTGATGCCTTTGCTAAGAAGTGCACTGACCTTAATAATGATCATCGTTGTAGGCCTCACAAGCTCCAGCCTGCCCGTTGAGATCAATCGGATTTTATACATACCTATAGAAAAATCCATCAGCTATTCACTACGGCCTGCCCACACAGAAGTTACAAATCCAGGCAGTATAAATTTTTCGGTAAACACTACCCACACTAACGTAACTATTGAAAATAAGCCCGGAAATAATATTAAAATAAAAGCCTTTAAAGACGGAAATATACTCGGTGAGTTAAAACACCTTGAGCTGGATAGCGGCATTTCAGAGGAAAACATATTAATAGCCCGGGATAGTCCGCTTTTTATTCAGCTTGATATATCCCAAAAAACTACCGGTCTCACCGATGGTGAATACTTGTTCCGCTTCTATTGCAATAACGAAAGGTTCACAAATATTGATCCCCTAGAATTAAAGGTGCTCTATAAATCCGACCCTCGATATTACAAATGCCTTAATTATCAACCTAAGGGCAGTATGGCCCTTAAGCTGTATTTTCCCAGCCCTGATGGCAAATATTTGATACCCGTAACGCGGTTTGTACCCTATAACGCCGCTATATTGACGAGGACAATAGAGGCCCTTGCATCAGGTGCGGACCCCGCCACTACATTGCAACCCAATGGTATAATACCGGATTTTACTAAGGTTTACTATTCCGGCACTACCGTGTACGTAGTGCTTGAGCCGGATTCCGAGGGCCTCAGGGACGATAAAAACCTGATCGCCGCTTTAGATTCCATAGTCTACACCATGACTGATATACCGCAGATGAAGAGGGTACAATTTCTGTTAGACGGCAAAAGGGTGGAAGAACTTGCACCGGGTGTGGCTGTTAGAAATCCATGGTCACCGGATACAAACCCCGCGGCATACCTGGCCTATAACACCTTTGATAGGTATCTTTTATTCCCTCACAGGCCAGATATCTCTGAGGCGGAGACCGTGAGGGAGAAATGTCTCATGTTATTTAATACGCTTAAGGAAGGCCTGCCAATGGACCCTATCGTTGAAGCGGTGATTCCTAATGAAACGGAATTGTTAAATGTATATTTTTTAAAGGGTACGTTAAAGCTGGATTTTAATGATGCATTCCTCGAAGCCTATGAGAACGAACGGCACAAACGATCTATGATGATGGATTCCATATTGTACACGTTTAGTTCCATCGAAGGGGTAAAGAACATCCAGATATTAATCAATGGCAGCGACAGGCACACCTTTGCCGACTACAGCCTATCAAAACCGTTGACACGGCCTTTATATATAAACCCTGAAACAAATTAGGTAGTTCTTCATTTACCATCCATCCCAACGAAATATTACCTGACCTTTATTGATCATGTTCAATAAACGGGTTTTTAGCCATTCCCTTATTAGGAAACGGGTACCGGGTATGACTAATAAAAACCCGATGGTATCGGTAATAAGCCCGGGGGCGAGGAGCATTATGCCGCCTATAAGTATGCAAAGGCCGTCTATTATATGGTTACCTGGCAATCTACCTCCATGCATCTCTAGCTGTATCCGTCTAAGTACGTTAATACCCTGGCCTTTTGCTAAATAAGCCCCGGCGATGCCCGTAACCAAAACTATGAGCAATGTGTAACCGGCGCCTATGTATTGACCTAGCTTTATTAGAAGGAACAGCTCTATAAAGGGCATTATTGTAAACAACGCTATTAACCGTAACATTATTTTGTAAACCCCCTATGCTTATAAACAACCTTTAAGCTTTGAATAGTATTGGGCACACCTTTTTTTGACGTTTAGCGGTTTTAAACTGTTGATATCTGCAAAGGCATGGGCGGTACTGCCCTGGGCTAATAAAGTATCATCCTCTTTTCTGATTATGTCATAGACAAATGTTATCCGCACACCGGTTAAATCGCTTATACCGGTTCGTACAAGTATAAGATCATCGTACTTAGCCGGCATTTTATAGGTACACCAGCTTTGAATAACCGGCAATATGACGCCCTGTTCCTCAAGCCCCTTGTAGCTTATGCCGAGGGATCGTACGAATTCATTCCTTCCTATTTCAAACCAGGCATAATAATTACCATAATACGCTATCCCCATTTGATCCGTATCCCTATAAATAACCCTTATTTGTGCATCCCATTTATACATCTATATACCCCCCATTACATTACCGTTGCTATGCCCCTGTATATTAAACCTGTGGTGCCATCCGCCGTTACTATTTCGCCATCATCTAATAGTTCAAATACCTTTGTTGCGCCTACAACCGTCGGTTTTCCTAGGTTCAGCCCCACTATGGCCGCATGGGAAGTTAGCCCGCCCTCCTCGGCTATTATAGCCGATGCCATCTCCATAAGGGGCACCATGTCCTTCTCGCCGGCTTTTATTACCAGTACATTGCCGGGTTTAAATTTATCCCTTTGCGTTATCGGATCGGTTATAAACACTACTTTGCCATAGGCGGAACGATTGCCCACGCCATCGCCTTTAGTCAATACTGTAGCAACGGTATGCACTCTGATGAGGTTAGTAGTACCTGTAACCGCTGTAGGAACTCCCGCCGTCATTACCACGAGGTCCCCCTCCTTTATAAAGCCCGCAGCTAAAGTAGCCTTAACGCTTGTATCAAGGGTATCGTCGGTATCCTTTGAAGATCTGGTTAATACCGGGAACACACCCCAGGACAGATTGAGCTGCCTAACTACCCTTTCATTTGGCGTACTGCCTATTATAACCGAACGGGGTCGGTATTTGGATACCATCCTTGCGGTGTATCCCCTTTGTGTAGCCGTAATAATAGCCGCTGCATCGAGGTCTTGGGCTATTGCACAGGTAGCATGGCTTACTGCATTCGTTACTGTGGCATCCTTACCCCCCGCGGCTTCCCCCATTAACATACCAAAATTATAGGCATCCTCTACCCTTGCAGCGACTCTTGCCATAGTTTTAACTGCCTCTACGGGGTATTTGCCCGCTGCAGTTTCCCCAGACAGCATAATAGCATCAGTACCGTCTAATACGGCATTTGCAACGTCTGCTACCTCCGCCCTAGTAGGCCTGGGATTCCTCATCATAGAATCCAGCATCTGCGTCGCCGTTATCACAGGTTTACCCGCTAAATTGCACTTTCTTATCATCTCTTTTTGTAGCATAGGCACCCCTTCGGTAGGGATCTCTACACCTAAATCCCCCCGGGCTACCATTATACCGTCTGCCAGCTCGAGGATGCTATCGAGGTTATCCACTCCCTGTTGGTTCTCAATCTTCGCAATTATCCTTATATATTTGCCGCCGTATTCTTCAAGTATTTTACGAATTTCAAGTATATCTTCGGGTTTACGTGTAAAGGAAGCCGCCACGAAATCCACGTCGTTTTCTATCCCAAAGAGTATATCTTCCTTATCCTTCTCACTTACTGCGGGGAGCCTAACTAAAGCCCCGGGAAGGTTCACCCCTTTATAATCGGTAATTTCACCGCCATTTTCTATACGGCATATAACATCATCGCCTTTAATTCTTTCAACCCGTAATTCAATAATCCCATCATCGAGTAATACTTTGTTCCCTTCGGCTACATCCCTTGGAAACCCCGGGTACGTGACGCTGACGATATCTGAACTTCCTTCTACCTCCCTAGTGGTAATGATGAAGGTATCCCCTTGTCGTAAAAAGGCCTTGCCGCCGGCAAAGGTCTTAACCCTGATTTCCGGACCCTTTGTATCTAGCATCAACGCCACCGGTTTATTGAGCCTCTTCCGTAGTTCCTTTACGTTGCGCAGCATATTAAGATGTTGGGCATAATCGCCATGGGAGAAATTAAGCCGCGCCACATCCATACCACCTTTTATTACTTCACTAAGCACTTCAATGTCTTCGGTAGCGGGCCCTAAAGTGCACACAATTTTCGTCCTTCGCATAATCCTTCCTCCTAAATAGAGAGTATTCTGGCTAGGGAATATATTTCGTTGGAGAACTCTTTTTTAGACGACAAAACCTGTTCGAAATCGAAGGCCTTTATTTCGTTTTGGTACTGCGTTATCATTTTTGACGTTTGCCCCTCCATAAGCATCTCTACGGCCTTCGCCCCTAACCTGCTGGCCAGTATTCGATCATAGGAACTCGGGCTGCCGCCCCTTTGTATATGTCCTAGTATCGTAACCCGGGTTTCTACATTTATTTTTTCTTCAATAGTCTTAGCCATTTCAAAGGCACCGCCTACACCCTCCGCCAATATAATAATGCTATGCAGCTTACCACGGTTTCGGCCTTGCATAATTCTTTTGCATACGTCACCGGCATCGGCGTTAATCTCCGGTATTATGATGCTCTCTGCACCGCCGGCTAACCCGGCGTAAAGGCTTATGTACCCCGAATTCCTACCCATAACCTCTATAATATTTGCCCTATTATGGGATGAAGTCGTATCCCTTATCCTACCGATAGCCTCTACCACGGTATTAACCGCCGTATCAAAACCGATGGTATAATCGCAGTAGGGAATATCATTGTCTATGGTACCCGGTATACCTACAACCCGTATGCCCATATCTGCAAGATCCTTAGCCCCCCTAAAGGTACCGTCGCCACCTATTACCACGAGGCCCTGGATACTGAACACGCCTAACATATTCCGCGCTTTTTTCCTACCCTCGGCGGTAGTAAATTCGTGACTCCTGGCAGTTTGTAGCATTGTGCCTCCCCTATGAATTATATCCGCTACAGAGGACAGGGACATTTCAAACATTTCGCCATTTATCAAACCCTCATATCCCTTTTTTACGCCCATAACCCTTATACCATAAAAAATACCGGTTCTTACAACGGCCCTTATGGCAGCATTCATCCCCGGTGCATCGCCGCCACTCGTGAGAACTGCTATACTTTTATTTCGCATGGATTAAGTATTCGCCCCCTCCTGTACAAAACATATTACAAACCCCTTAGATAAATACAATCCCTTGCCTCGTCTATTTCCCCTTCGGGAACCATTACCTCATAGTATTCCCCGGTTAAGGTGTGTTCCTGCCCAGCCCTTATCTTTACAAGTATACATTCTCCTTCCAGTATTTCTTTCACTTTTTCTGCAGTTTTCTTATCCGAGGCCATATAAACAACAGTCCACATGGTTACACCACCTACCAAGCATTCTAGGTTTCCTACCGCATTAAAAACCCGGGCGGTACAGACCACCCTTAACATATCTTAACATGTGCATCCCCTAGCAATCCCCTAAGCTGCCCGAGTAGTGCATCACTTTTCATCACCCAAAGGTCCCTACCGGCCATCATGGGTTTCTTAGTTTCTTCCTCGAAACAAATAAACACTGGTACATTGCCCCTGTTAGTTGAGCGCAATACACCCTTTATTTCTTCCAGTATAACCGGTGATGAACCCTTGGGAATCCTTAGATATAACCTATCCGAAATTTTCTTCCCAGTATCAATAGCCAGGGGCCTTATACTATCACAGACAATCTTTGGTTCTTCGTCCTCCCTGAGGCTGAGACGGCCCTCAACCACTATTATATTATCCTCGATTAAAATCTCCATGCAGGACTTATAAAGCTTTGGAAATATTATAAGTTCAACGGTACCATATAGGTCCTCTAATACTACAAAGGCCATTAGCTCATTGTTTTTAGTCGTTTTATTTTTTATATCCACAACCATACCTGCAATACGTACGATGTTACCATCAGCCAGATTGGGAATCCTTCTATCTAATCGATCTCCGCCCTCGTCTAAAATGTGCAGTTTATGGGTATTAACCGACGAGTTCACCCTAAGTCGTTCCCTGTGATCCTCCAAGGGATGACCGCTTATATAGAGCCCTAGCACCTCCTTTTCAAAGTTAAGGAGCGTCCTTTTATCGAACTCATCCCTGTCCGGTAGCAGATCCTCCGGTGCCGTCGGTTCGCCTTTGGCCCCGGGCATATCAAAGAGGGATATTTGCCCCTTTATATTGTTCCTTTTAAGCTGTAAAATACTGTCGGCGATTCTGTCGTACACTGCCATATATTGTGAACGATAACCCTTAAGGGAATCTAAAGCGCCGGCCTTTATAAGGCTTTCCAAAGCCTTTTTGTTTACGTAGGACAGATCAACTCTATTACAAAAATCAGAGAGGCTTAGGAAATGGCCTTCGGCTTCCCGCGCTTTGAGAATGGATTTGACGGCACTAAGCCCTATATTCTTTACAGCTCCGAGACCGAACCGTATTCTACCCTTTGTCACGGTAAACACGGCCTCGCTTTCGTTTATATCCGGGGGCAAAACTTCTATATCCATCCTCTTACAACATTCGATATATTGGGACACCTTTTTGCTGTTTCCTATTATACTTGTCAAAAGTGCCGCCATAAATTCAACAGGATAATAGCATTTTAGCCAGCCGGTCTGATAGGCAAGGGCTGCATAGGCCGCTGCATGGGATTTGTTAAAGGCATATTTTGCAAAATCTATCATATCATCAAATATTTCCTTTGCCGTATCCTCGCTGATACCACGGCGTAACGCCCCTTCGACTAAAACATTACCCCCTTTTTCTATACCAAATATAAAATTTTTTCGTTCCTGCTCCATAACGTCCATCTCTTTTTTGCTCATGGCCCGGCGTACCAAGTCCGATCGGCCGAAGGAGTATCCCGCCAGTTCCCTTACTATTTGCATCACCTGTTCTTGGTACACTATACACCCGTAAGTTACGTCTAATATCTTCTCGAGCATAGGATGTTTATACTCCACGCCTTCGGGATTGTTCTTGTTGTTTATATACAAGGGTATTTGTTCCATGGGCCCCGGCCGAAAGAGCGAAATACCGGCTATTATATCCTCAAAGCTGTTGGGCTTTAATTCCTTCATAAAATTTTTCATGCCGATGCTCTCAAGTTGGAATATCCCGTCATTGTTGCCGCTACTAATAAGTTTAAACACTTTTGGATCGTCATAAGTAAGGCTTTCAATATCCGGCCGTCTTCCGCCACCACGCTCTATAATATCCAGCGTATCCCTTATAACGGTGAGAGTCCTCAGCCCCAAAAAATCCATCTTTAAAAGACCCAGCTCCTCTAAGTTGCCCATGGCATATTGGGTGGT
The DNA here is from genome assembly GCA_964508195.1 of uncultured Clostridiaceae bacterium. Lineage (GTDB taxonomy): Bacteria > Bacillota > Clostridia > Ch29 > Ch29 > JAAYEV01. The sequence goes on along the minus strand of CAZDSH010000009.1, from coordinate 31,130 downwards.
TATTCCACTGTCCTGCCGATAGAGCGGCACATATTCCTCTATAGGTTCCTTCGATATAACCACGCCGGCAGCATGGGTTGACGCATGCCGTGGCATACCCTCCACAGCCCTTGCCATATCTATAAGGTATTTCACCTTATCGTCCCGGTTGTACATGTCAGCGAGGTATGAATTCACATTAAGGGCCCTGTCTATAGTAATGCCTAATTCCAACGGAATTTGTTGCGCTATTAAATCCACTTCGTGATAGGGCATATCTATAGCTCTGCCGACATCTCGCACAGCACCCCTTGCAGCCATAGTACCGAAGGTGATTATCTGAGCCACTCTGTCGGCGCTGTATTTTTGTACCACATAGTCTATTACCTCCTCCCGCCGTTCGAAGCAAAAATCTATATCAATATCCGGCATAGTTATCCTGTGGGGGTTTAGAAATCTTTCAAATATAAGATTATATTTAAGGGGATCTATATCCGTGATATGCAAACAATAGGATACTAGACTGCCTGCAGCGGACCCCCGTCCGGGGCCCACCATTATATTTTCCCTTTTTGCAAACTTTATAAAGTCCCACACTATGAGAAAATAATGGGAATATCCCATAGTCCTTATCGTTTCTAGCTCATATTCAAGCCTTTTAACCATATTTTCAGTATGGTTTTTATACCTTTTTTCGAAACCCCCATAAACCAATTTCCTAAGATAGCTGTCCGCTGTGTACCCTTCGGGGATTTCAAAGTAGGGCAGATGCACCGTACCGAAATCCAGTTGCACGTTACACCTTTCCGCTATTTTAGCAGTATTATCAATGGCCTCTGGTATGTTCGGGAATAGCCCCCTCATCTCCTGTTCCGATTTCAGATAAAACTCGTGATTAGGGAACCTAAGCCTGTCCCGCTGGTTTATAGTTTTACCCGTTTGTATGCACAACAATATATCATGGGGTTCCCAGTCCTTTTTATCAATATAATGAACATCATTCGTAGCAACTAAAGGGATCCCCGTTTCTTCGCTAAGGCGTATCATATCCGGCATTATTTGTCTTTCTTCCTCCATGCCTTGGTTTTGTATCTCCAGATAGAAGTTCCCGGTACCGAATATATCCTTATAAATGACAGCGGTTTTCTTCGCTCCGGTATAGTCGCCCTTTAGAAGCCGTTGCTGGATCTCGCCGGCGATACAACCGCTTAAACAGATAAGTCCCTCGGCATGTTTCCTTAAAACATCAACGTCTACCCTCGGTTTATAATAAAACCCCTCTAAGTACCCTGTAGATACGATACGCATAAGATTTTTATAACCGGTATTGTTCTCGGCAAGTAATACCAGATGGTATTGGTCGGCATCTAACCGGGGATCCTTATCCGACATTTTACGCATAGCCATATATATTTCACAGCCTATTATAGGCTTTATACCTCTTTTCTTAGCCTCTTTATAAAAATTTATAACGCCGAACATATTGCCATGATCGGTTATGGCTAGGGCATCCATGCCCAATACCTTTGCCTTGTCCAATAAATCATGAATCCTGCCTGCGCCGTCTAATAAACTGTATTCAGTATGAACGTGAAGATGGGTAAAAGCCATTCCTTTATCACCTGCTTATCTCTTTATATAGCTAGCTGTCATCATAGCCTTCATAATTATAAGGTCCTCTTTTGTTACAGAAACTTCAATATTACAAGAATTTCTCCCCAGCTCAGTTATACTGGCTAAGACCTCTATAGGATCTCCCATCTGCACGGGCTTTGAATAATACACGGTAAAAGTATTTATAAAACATTCGTAGCCCTTCGCTTTCCTAACCGCCGCCCCCGCTGCCAATGAGATCAATGTCACAAGGGTACCCCAGCTTCCGGTACCTATGCTGTTAAGCATAATAGGTTCTACGCTGCCCCTAAACTTTATACCTTCGCTGCTCTCCTCGACGTCCAATATACCGAGGAGCAATTCTTCAACGGTTTTGCCTACCTGGGGCTGGTGTTTCCTATGCTGTAGGGCCTTTATTACATCCTGTCGGCTAACGATACCCTTAAACTTCCTGTTTTCCAATACGGGTAGCATTTCTATACCCTCCCATACCATTATATGCGCGGCGTAGGCTACGGAGGCCTTCGGCCCGACGCTTATGGGATTAGATGTCATCAGATTCTTTATACTGCTCTCGCTCCTTTGGCCCGCAATATCCTTCGCTGATACTATGCCCACTAATCGGCCGATATCGTCTATTACGGGATACCGCGTATGGGAGGTACTTTGCATAAGGGCACGCCAGTCCCCCACGCTGTCGTTTATATTGAGCGTATAGGGTTCCCGAACCAGTATATCCTCTATGAGCACTATATCCTTTTTTACCATCCTACTGTTTATCGCTTCGTTTATAAGGGAGGCTACGGTAAAGGTATCGTAGCTACAGTTCATAACGGGTAATTTTTTTATATCCGCCTCCCGCTTTATAGCCTCGCTACAATTAAACCCCCCTGTTATCAACACCGCACAATCCTTTTTTAACGCCAGTTCAAACATTTCTTCCCTGTTACCGGCAATGAGCAGATTATTGCTTTCTAAGTATTTTTCAGCTACGTCGGCGGTCATGGCCCCTATGATAAAATTGTTCAGATATTTATGCAGCCCTTCGCCGCCGGATATAAGGTTTCCTTCTACTATATTCAAGACCTCCGCGAAGGTAAGCTTTTCTATGTCCTTCTCCTTCGTAGTATGAAGGCGTACAGTACCGACCCTGGGAATAAGCGTAACTAAGCCCTCCGCCTCCGCCGTCTTTATCGCACGATATGCGGTGCCCTCGCTTACGCCCATGCTCTCGGCTACGGTCCTTACGGATATCCGGTCCCCCCCTTGTAATGATCTGATGTATTCTATAATCCTGCTATGCTTTGTTGTCATACTATCAACCCCTAAATATTTTAAGCTATACTATTTTAGAAAAGTGTACATATCAATGTTCCAAAGGCTCCGGGCCCCTGCCCTTTATAACCCTTATGTCCCTTGCCAGCTCTTCGATCCTCCTTAGGCGATGGTTAACGCCGGATTTTCCTAGAACAGGGGTTAGCATCTGGCCTAGCTCCTTTAGACTGGCATCGGGATAATTTAGACGTAGCTCCGCCACTTCCCTTAGGTTTAAGGGCAGACTTTTTAGCCCCCGGGCGTTTTTTATCCGCTTTATATTTTCTATCTGCTTTACTGAGGCGTGTACAGTCTTCGTAAGGTTCGCCGTTTCGCAATTGACTATTCTGTTTACATTGTTCCGTACTTCCTTATAAACCCTCGTGTTTTCGAGCCTTAAAAGTCCATTATGGGCACCCATTATGTTTAATATATCTACAACTTGTTCCCCTTCCTTTAGATAAACGACATAACTGCCCTTCCTTTCAACTATTTTAGCATTTAACCCAAATCGGTTAATGAGATTCCGTAGGCCTCCGGCATGCTGACTGCTGTTTGTAACGAACTCCAAATGGTATGCCTTATCGGGATCGCTAACGGAGCCACCGCCTAAAAAGGCACCTCGGATATAAGCCTTGCCGCAGCATCGGTTTTCTATCGTGCTCCGCGGTATGCAATAGTTTAACCTAGTACCGTTGCTCTGTTTGTCTATAAGTACGCCGATTTCCCCAAGTATCCTTTTAGCATCCGCCGCTGCAGTTACCTCCATTATATAGCTGTTGTTCTTATTTAAATACCGGTTCTTACGCACCATAATCGCAATATTCAATCCATAAAGGTCCTTTACCAATGTAAATATCTTTCTGGCAGTAGCGGCATTCTCCGTAACCATTCGTAGGGTAACGTTATGCGAACCATGGAACCTTATTATGCCGCCCATACGCACTATGGCTGATAGCTCGGCTATTTTACAGCATCGGTTCTTAGTAGAAATTCTAGAGATTTCGTTTTTTACAGTAGAAGAAAAAGACATGGCCCCTTCTCCTTTCCGCTCATTTGATAATATCTATTATCTTCGGTCTGTTTTTCCCCATGGACACAAGACGCGCTCCTATAGTCTTTAATATAAAATAAAATAGAATCAAAGGGATTATTCCAAATATGAGCCCCATTAAATTGGCATCCATACCGGGATATAGCCGTTTCATAAGTTTGCTACCGTACACCATCCCCGTTACCATAATTAACAAAGGAAGCAGATAAGTAAAAGCTGCCAGGGCAGCTATATTGCCACCGGCCCCTTGTATCCTTACCCTATCCCCTACCCGGGCATTAACGGGGTTATACAGCTCCACGGTTACTCCACTACCGGAACAATCTAATCCACAACCGACACAGCTTTCACCACAGGAGCCGGCCCTTATAATCTCTACTTCCGCCCTATTACCTTTAACTTTACGGACTACGCCTATCTGATAAACCCTGCCCAATAACATCCCTCCATCTCAACCGCTGTTATGCACTTTCCCCGTCTACTCTACCCCCGGAGATCACCGATTGATTGTTCACCGGCTGATCATTGACCACTAATTGAAATGCACATCCGAGGTATTTTGCCGCATCTTCACACATTATCATCCTCGTCATATAAATCTTCATAAACTCCATAATTGATGAGGTCGTATCCATTTCAACGGAGAATTGTATTACCTTTGTATCGGCATCTACAACAACCTTGGATCGGCTTATTGCATAATTTACACGATCATGTATATCCTCGGGGTTATACGTCCCCTTACCTACCCTTGTCTTATGGGCATCGCTTTTATCGGCTATGATCAAAGCCGCGGCAACTTCATTGACTACGGAGCCTGTTTCCTCCTCGTGGTTACCTATCGCGGATATGATTGTACATATTTCCTCCATCTCCATGCCCATTTCCATCAGTAACGGGAAGGCCAGTAAAGCTCCGGAGGGACCGTGATTCTTCCTATTAATAGAGTTGCCAATGTCATGCAAATAACCGGCAATGGCGGCCAGCTCCTGGATCCTTTCCGTGTATCCTAGCCGATTAAGTATATTCTTCGCCGTAGTGCTCACGTAGGAACAATGCCTTATCCCGTGCTCAGTGTATCCCTTCGCTTCCATACACCTTTTAGCACATTTTATTAGCGCGCAAAATTTATCGTTTTCTTTGATATCCTTAAGAGTTATCATAACCCCATATTCCCCCTATCATTATAAATTCGACTGCTGATTTGATATTATCACAACATTATACATCATTGGAGCGCAGCTTAAAAGGTCCATGGGATTATGGGATCAATTAGATTTTGATATATTGTATAAAAACCCTTTGTATTTCCATAAACTGATGGCCTGAAAAGGGGATAAAAAAGGCGTAGGATTATAAAGACTATATATACCGCAAAATGTGTAAAAGGAGGCATCTTCATGATAGATGAAAGGTTTATTATACAGCTCCAGGGCAAAAATTACGTAACCTATGAGGGTCTATTAGATGAGGCCCACCGCCAAGGTTTAGAGAGGATAGAAGTGGATATAATTCAGCTTCCCTCTAAGGAGAACTCTATGACCGCGGTATGCAAAGCAATAGCAAGCACCGGCGAAAAAACCTTTACGGATTTCGGCGATGCCAGTCCATCCTCCGTAGGCCATAACCTCGTGCCCCATATATTGAGGATGGCATCTACCCGGGCTAAGGCCAGAGCCCTTAGGGATATGACAAATATCGGAATCACAGCTATAGAAGAATTAGACCTAGGGGACAAGGACAGCAACAAAACTTATACAGAAACGCCGAGCAACGGCCGGATCGCCCCTACAGAAAGGCAATTACAGACTATCCGTGACCTGGCCCGTAACCTTAACAGGCCCGTGGATATAGAAAAACTTGACAGGAGGGCCGCCGGGGAATTAATAGCCCATCTACTTGACGAAAAATATAAGCGTAACTAAGAAAAACATCCATCCCTTATAAGTTAAATCCTCCTTCCGGGGATCCCTTTAAAACTTACCGATTTCCATGCCCAGCAACGGATTTGTTTATATCCCTATGGTCAATAATTGCGCGGTGGTTATTAACCTTTAAATGATCGTACAGTTCTTTGGCAACTATAACAGAACGATGCCTACCCCCGGTACATCCTATGCCAACTACTAAACTGGTTTTACCCTCCCTAATATAATGGGGTATGAGAAATTTCATGAGATCCTTTAATTTAATTAAAAATACCTTCGTGTCCTGGGACTTCATAACGTATTCCTTTACTGCGGGGTTTTCGCCGCTATAGTCCCGTAACGCTTCGTTGTAGTAGGGGTTCGGCAAAAACCGTATATCGAATAAGAGATCCGCATCGAGGGGTATACCGTACTTGAAACCGAAGGATACCACGGATATTAGTAGCCCCTCTTTTTTGCCCTCCCCTTGGAATATATTAGCCAATTCCTCCTTTAGCTGCCTTGTCCTTAAATTAGTCGTATCTATAATATAGTCCGCCCGTTGCCTAATGCTGCTAAGCCGTTCCTTCTCCTCTGCGATCCCCTTCAGCAATCTATCCTCCGGGGCTAGGGGGTGCCGTCTGCGGGTTTCTTTAAACCTTTTTATCAATGTTTCCTCAGAAGCCTCTAAAAATAAAACCTCTAAGTGTATGCCTTCGCTTTTAAGGTCATCTATACTAGAAAGGAATTCGTCAAAAAATTCGCCGCCCCTTATATCTATAACCAGCGCAATTTTATCTATTCTGCCCCCGGTTTGATAACATAGTTCGGCAAATTTAGATATGAGCACCGGCGGCAGATTGTCAACACAAAAAAATCCTAAATCTTCGAGGCCCCTTACCGCTTCGGTTTTACCCGCCCCGGATAAACCCGTAATAACGACAAATCTCATAATCCCTTCACCCCTTATCCTTTACATTTATTATATCCCCCGGTGTGAGGCCCGCCCTAAGGGCTATCGCTATCGCCGCCTTTACATCCCCTACCCTTTCGGGGCTGTGTGCATCACTGCCTAATACGAATTTCGCACCTTCGAATTTCGCTATTTTTGCATATTCCTCGGTCATGTAGCCATGGCTTGCATTTATCTCGAGGGCAACTCCCCTTTTAGCTGCGGCTTTGGCCAGAACCTTTGTATCAATATCCGCCTTTGCACCGGGGTGGGTTATTATACTGATAGGATACTTTTGCATCGCTAATATCAGTGCCTTTGTATTGTTATCTCTAGTTTTTTGGGCATCGGCCCCCCAGCTAAGGAAGTTTCTAATATGAATATGATAGGCATCCCTAAAAGTAGCCGGCAACGCGCCAAAATGGTAACCCGCTAAAAGGATATCCAACATGGAAATTATGTTTTTGTCTACGTCTAGCTCCCCGTCCATAGATATAATATTAGCCTCAACGCCTAACAACACCTGTATATCCCGATATTTAGCCTGCAGCCTGTTTACTTCATATCGCATTTGCAATAATCCCTTCCGGGATACTCCGAACAAAAAATGTCCCGGCCCATGATCGGTTATAGCAACCTCTGTTAAACCCTTTTTCCTAGCCTCTAATACATTATCCTCTATAGTGCCCCTACCGTGGCTGTACGTGGTGTGGGTATGGTAATCGGCGAATATCTCCAATATTCTCCTCCCTTCGAGCTGCTTTATCTTAACCTTAAGGTTCGCCTATAACTTTAACCTCAGGTTGAAGCGTTACATCAAACCTTTCCTTAACACATTCCTTTATATGCCCTATTAGGGCTATTACATCCGTAGCAGTAGCGTCTCCGACGTTTATAATAAAGCCGCAATGTAACTTAGAAACTTGGGCACCACCTATTTTGAAGCCCTTAAGACCGGCATCCTCTATCAATTTACCGGCATAATACCCCTCAGGCCGTTTAAAAGTACTGCCAGCGCTGGGCACGTTTAACGGCTGCTTTACTCGCCTTTGGTTCGTATACTTTGCAATTCTTTTTTCTATGGCGTTTTTGTTACCCTTTTTGAATTTCAACCCGCAGTTTAGCACTATTAAATCCTTATTCTGTATAATGCTCGTCCTATATTCTAAGCCTAACTGTGACTTTGTAAGGGTTTTTATATTTCCCTCGATATCCATCACCTGTGCCCATTCTATGGAGTCCTTTATTTCGCCGCCATAGGCACCGGCGTTCATCGTAACGGCGCCGCCTAATGTCCCCGGTATCCCGCCGGCGTATTCAAACCCCTCCAGCCCTTCGCAGGCGATCGCCTTCGAAAGGGTGGATAGCAGCACCCCGGATTGTCCGTATACCTTTTCATCTTCAATATTGTAACCCGTCATATTAACCGAAGTCTTTATTATCACACCTCGGTATCCGCTATCCCGTACCAGAAGGTTTGTACCATTGCCCATAATGTAGTATGGGCAATTATTACTACGGCACACCTCAATGGTGTCCATAATCCGCTGGGCGTTGTCGGGTAAAACCATAATATCCGCGGGACCACCTATCCGAAAAGAAGTATGCTCTTTCATGGGTACTTTAACTTTTATATATTCCTTCGGTATCTGTTCCTTTAACCGCTGATGTACCAATTCTATCTCCATCATTCCCTCCCAGGAAATCCTTCGGATTAACTATTAAATATTTTAACCTCTTTTATAACGAGTATGCCGGGATACCGATCCCTATTATAGATCCCCCTCGGGCATAACGATCCATGCTATTATATACGCAAGTATTCCGCTACCGCCGGCGAAGAGAAATATAATCCAGCCTAGCCTTACCAACGTCGAATCCAAATCAAAATATTCCGCTATCCCGCCGCAAACGCCGGCAATCTTTTTATCCCTTTGGGATCTATAGAGTTTCTTATTCATTAATCTGGCCCCCTTTGTAAGCGATCGGGGATGTTTTCCCGCCTATCCCCGTATCACAACGCCCTTACCTTAAAAAAATCGTATACACATTGTGCTACGGCTCTGTTCATCCCCTTTACCGAAGCTAATTCTTCTACGTTAGCTTTTTTAATTCTATCAATATCCCCAAAATGTTTCAATAACTCTATCTTACGTTTCTTGCCTATACCCTTAATATTATCCAGTATCGATTGCACCTGGGCCTTACCCCTAAGGCTCCTATGATAGTTTATCGCAAATCGGTGGGCCTCCTCCTGGATAGCTATAATAAGATTATGGGACTTTTTAAATTCCCTAAGGGGTATTTCAACGTCCCCCTTTAAAAGTCCCCGGGTTTTGTGCCGATCATCCTTAACCATACCACATACTCTAAGGCCAAGGCCTAAATCCTCCAGCTTCCCCTCTACTGCGGAAACATGCCCCTTACCGCCGTCGACTAATATTAGCTGCGGTAACATGCTGTCGCCGTTCTTTTTAGCTTTTCTGTACCTTCGCGCTATTATTTCCCTCATACTTTCGTAATCGTCAGGCCCGCGTCCCTCCCTTAGCTTGTATCGTCTATAATCGCTCTTCTTCGGGCGCCCCTCCTCGAAAACCACCATAGAACCCACCTGCTGGACGCCCTGTATATTAGAAATATCAAAGGCTTCGATCCGGAAGGGAAACTCTTCTAATGCCAATACATTATAAAGCTCTTCTAATGCATCCTGGGCCTGCTGTTGTTCCTTTCTCATTCTTTCGCTGAAATTAGTTATAAGTTCCCTTGCATTTACCGCAGCTATTTCTACAATACGTCTTTTAGCCCCCCTTTGCGGTACCTTTATATCCACAGCCCCGCCTTTTTTGCCCCTTAGCCATTGTCGGATCACTTCCTTTTCGTCAATACCATGCTGTAAAAGTATCTCTTTAGGTATAAAGGCGGTGGCATGGTAAAACCTCTTTATAAACTCCGTCATAAGTTGCACCTCGGGTACACCACCAAGGCATTCCAAAAAATAATGTTCCCTTTCCAATAGCTTGCCATCCCTTATAAACAACACCTGCACGCAAGCGCTATCCCCTTGGCGTGCGTGAGCGATAACATCTTGCTCCGACCTGTCGGTAGTCACCACTTTTTGTTTTTCCGTCATAGACTCGATAGCCCTTATCTGATCCCTTATCCTTGCCGCCTTTTCAAAATCCAGGTTTTGTGAGGCCTTTGCCATTTCCTCCTTGAGTAAGGCTATTAATTCGTCTAGTCGATGGGATAAAAAGAGGCATATTTGTTTTATATGTGCCCCGTACTCGTCCTTAGACACGTTGCCTTGACAAGGTGCCATACATCGGCCTATGTGATAATTAAGGCATGCCCTGTCCCGGCGTGTATCGTCTAATGTTTTATTGCATGTTCTTATCTTGAAGAGTCTGCTTAGGGCGTCTATGGTTTGATTTACATAAAAACTGCTCCTGTAGGGACCGAAATATTTCGATCTGTCATTTTTCATTTTCCTAGCAAGTAAAATCCGCGGATAATCCTCCCCTAGTGTAACCTTTATATAGGGAAAGTTTTTATCGTCCTTGAGCAGTATATTATATCTAGGTCTATGCTTTTTGATCAAGTTACATTCTAATATAAGCGCTTCCAGCTCCGTCGTTGTAACGATATACTCTATATGCTCTATCTGGCTTACCATTATCTGTGTCTTAACGTCGTGGCTGTCTCCGGACCTGAAATATTGGCTAACCCTTTTTTTAAGATTTTTAGCCTTACCTATATATATAATGCTACCCCTTTTATTTTTTATAATATAAACCCCCGGAAGCTCCGGGAAACCCTCGGTTATTTTAATGGTTCCCGTGTCCATGTATACCACCTCTGATACGGTCTATTATATTGTATTACTTCCCTCTTTATTGTATTATACTAATAACGCTTTTAAAAACAAAAGCCATTATGTGAATTTTGTTTAGACTTAGGAGGAGATACTATGAAATTTTCTACAAGGCAATTAGTACTTATGGCACTGCTTATTTCCATCACTGTAATTCTGACGAGAATCGCTAGTTTGCGAATAGCCTTCGCCGGAGTGGAGGGTATAAGGATCGGCCTTGGGGATTTGCCCATAATACTTACAGGTATGGCCTTCGGCCCCGTATCCGGTGGTATAGTAGGCGCAATAAGCGATATCACTGGATTTTATATAAATCCTATGGGTTATTATATGCCTCATTTTACCCTTGTTAGAGCACTAAACGGCATAATACCGGGTATTATGTTTATTCGTAATAACGAGGGATACAAAAAACCTTTGTATATCGGGTGGACGGTATTTGTGACGCTACTCATTACATCCATATTTTTAACCCCTTATTTCCTGCGCTTGACCTTTAATATGCCTATATCCGTCACAATAGGCCCCCGGATAGCCGCCCTTGTAATATATACCCTTACATTTCCTTTTATAATACATACCCTTTTAATGCGCCTTGGCATAATGGATTATTGCAAGGACTCGCTGTACATCAAATAAATATAATACCTTTGTTTATAGACCGGCTACTTGCGCAAACCCCCTGTAGCCGGTTTTATTATTGTTATTATTTTTTTAAAAAAGTATAATCCCTGTTTCCCTTGGCAACAATCGGGGTATAAGAAAGGAGGATAAGGAAATGTTTAAAAGAGCATCAATAACCGCAATAGTACTTTTATTCCTTATACCTATGATAACCGATGCCCGGGGCACTTCCGAAATGATTAGGGTGCATCACAGCGATATAGGCGTAATAGTGGACGGACGGGGGGTAGTATTCGAAGAACGGCCCTTTATACATAGGGGCAGGGTATACGTACCTGCCCGTTCCATAAGTACCGCCCTTGGCATGGATATACATTGGAACGATGAAATGAAAACCGTAGTACTAAAGAGCTCTGATTACAAGTTTCCTCTGACCGAATGCCGCCCCGAAAAGGGAGAACTATTCGTATACGGAGAAATAATTGATATAGACTATGCAAACTATACCATAGACATACACCAACATCTTGATGATAACAGTATTCCCATAACTAATCCCCTTCGGGTAGACGAAGATGTAATAATAGCATTACAACGGGAAAATAATCTACACTTCTATGAACTAAACACAGGTAGCAATGGCGGTTTTATACTAAACAATACGGGCACGGTCAGGGGAATTATTATTGCAAAAACCCCTTAAGAAATTGACCCGTATATGAATGTTTTTCCATAGCTATCTGCTCCGGAGTACCGGTGGCTATAACCCTTCCGCCTAATTCGCCACCCTCGGGGCCCAGATCTATTATATAATCCGCAGTCTTTATTACGTCTAAATTATGCTCTATTACTATTACCGTGTTCCCGGCATCGGCTAATCGGGATAACACGGCTATCAGTTTTCGGACATCCTCGAAATGTAAACCGGTAGTAGGCTCGTCTAAGATATAAAGGGTTTTGCCGGTGCTTCTTTTACTAAGCTCCGTGGCGAGTTTCACCCTTTGGGCTTCGCCGCCGGATAATTGTGTAGATGGCTGTCCAAGCCTGATATAACCTAGGCCCACATCGAACATGACCTGTAGCCTCCTCTTTAAGGACGGTATATTGGCGAAAAACCCCAGGGCCTCCTCTACCGTCATATCCAGTACGTCGGCTATAGTTTTTCCCTTGTATCTTATCTGCAATGTTTCCCTGTTGTACCTTTTTCCCTTACATTGTTCACAGGGTACGTATACATCGGGTAAAAAATGCATCTCTATCTTTATTATCCCGTCGCCACGGCAAATCTCGCACCTTCCGCCCTTAACGTTAAAGCTGAACCGTCCCTTTTTATAGCCACGCATCCTGGCCTCCGTCGTAGCGGCGAACAGATCCCGAATATGGTCAAATACCCCCGTATAGGTAGCGGGGTTGGACCGTGGTGTTCTACCGATAGGGGACTGATCTATGTCTATTATTTTATCAATATTTCCAATGCCCTCTATGGACTTATGCACGCCGGGTTTCAATCTGGAACGGTATAACTTTTTCGCTATACCTTTGTACAGTATCTCGTTTACTAGCGTACTTTTACCTGAGCCGGATACGCCGGTTACGCATAAAAATATTCCAAGGGGAAAGGTTACGTCTATACCTTTAAGATTGTTCTGGGCAGCACCCCTTATTACAACGTGGTTACCGTTGGGCTTACGCCGTACCTCGGGTACAGCGATCTTTTTATCCCCCCGTAGGTATTGGCCCGTTATTGAAGCCTTACATTCCATTATCTTTTCGAGGCTGCCCTTGGCCACTATTTCGCCGCCATGGATACCGGCGCCGGGACCTATATCCAATATATAGTCCGCGGCCCTGATTGTTTCCTCGTCATGTTCCACTATTATAAGGGTGTTACCTAAGTCCGTAAGCCGTCGCAGTGTACTTATAAGCCTGCGGTTGTCCCGTTGATGTAGGCCAATACTAGGTTCGTCAAGTATATATAGGACCCCTACAAGGCTTGACCCGATCTGGGTTGCAAGGCGAATCCGCTGCGCTTCGCCACCGGATAACGTACCCGAAGCCCGGGAAAGGGTCAGATAATCCAACCCCACATTTACTAAAAATCCGAGGCGTTCTTTGATCTCCTTTAAAACCTGGCGGGCAATTATCTCTTTATTTCCATCCAGTTTTAAAGTTTCAAAAAACTTAAGACACTGGGCTATGGACATATCCGTTATTTCCGCCAAGTTTTTATCGTCAACCCTTACGGCTAAGGCCTCCTCCCTAAGCCGGGCACCTTTACATACCGGGCAGGGTGTTGTGCTCATAAAACTTTCTATATAGTTTTTTATATAATCGGATCGGGTTTGCCTATAACGCCTACGGAGATTGTTCACTATACCCTCTATCGGTACGTTGTATGTCCTGTCGCCATGCCTGCCCCTGTGTCTTACGTTAAATTTTTCCCCCTTGGAACCATACAGTATAACTTCCAATACCTTTGGTGACATTTCCCTTAGGGGCGTCGCCTCAGTGTACCCGAAATGGTTTATTACCGCTATTACGGTGTTACGGTACCAGCTCTCATCGGCATCCGTTAACGTGGCAATAGCGCCTTCCCTAAGACTTTTGTCCATATCCGGTATTATAAGGGCGGGGTCAACCTTAACGAGATCGCCTAACCCATTACAGTTGGGGCATGCGCCGTAGGGACTGTTAAAGGAAAAAAAGCGTGGGCTCAGTTCTTCCATGCTGAATCCGCATTTAATGCAGGCATAGTTCTGGCTGAACATCAATTCCTTATCGCCTAAAACGTCCACTATGAGCATACCTTCGGTCAATTTAAGGCAGGTTTCCATAGAATCCGCAAGCCTTTTTTCGATACCCTCCTTCACTATGAGCCGGTCCACGACCACTTCTAGCCGATGTTTTTTGTTTCTGTCCAATTTAATATCATCGCCGAGTTCCATAACCTCGCCGTCTACCCTGATCCTTATATACCCGGCTTTTTGCAGCTCCTCCATGAGCTTGATATGCTCGCCCTTCCTATCCCTTACTATAGGCGCCAGCAATTGAATCCTTGTACCTGTTTCTAGGGCCATAACACTGTCCGCCATCTGCTCGATGGTTTGTTGGGTTATTTCAGTGCCACATCGCGGGCAATAAGGCGTCCCCGCCCGGGCGAACAATAGCCTTAGATAATCGTACACCTCCGTTACGGTACCTACCGTCGAGCGGGGGTTTTTGCTAGTAGTCCTCTGGTCGATAGATATAGCCGGGGACAGTCCTTCTATATAATCTATATCCGGTTTATCCATCTGCCCTAGGAATTGTCTTGCATAGGCCGATAGGGATTCCACATACCGCCTTTGTCCCTCAGCGTATATGGTATCAAAGGCCAGGGATGATTTTCCGGACCCGCTTAGCCCCGTCATTACTATTAGATTGTCCCTGGGCATATCTATATCCAAATTCTTTAAATTATGTTGCCTTGCACCTCGAATTCTTATTCTATCCCTCAACGTTCCTCCACCCCTTGCGTTTTTGTCCTATATTGTAATCCTTTTTTATACCGAATATCCTATCCCTTAATGCCGCAGCCCTTTCAAAATCCAACCTTGCAGCGGCCTTTTCCATTTGGTCCTCTAACTGTTTCAATACTTCGTCTATATCCTCGAACTTTTCCAATATATCTTCGAAGACACTGTAGGGCACTTCCTCCTCCTCGGCTACCTTCGTCGCTTCGATCATTTCCCCGACGGCCTTCCTTATGCTCCGCGGCGTTATACCGTGTTCACGGTTAAACTTGTTCTGGATGTTTCTTCGTCGTTCCGTTTCGTCTATGGCCCTTTGCATAGAACCGGTAATACGATCGGCATACATAATAACTTTACCGTCAACGTTCCGTGCAGCCCTGCCTATAGTTTGGATCAATGAGGTCTCCGAACGCAGGAAGCCCTCTTTATCTGCATCTAATATTGCAACTAATGATACCTCTGGCAGATCAAGGCCCTCCCGTAACAAGTTTATACCCACTAACACATCAAAGGTACCGAGACGCAAATCACGAATTATACCCATCCTTTCTAAGGTATCTATATCTGAATGTAAATACCGGACCTTTATACCTATTTCTTTAAGATAGGACGTCAAATCCTCAGCCATCTTCTTCGTAAGCGTCGTGATAAGCGTCCTGTGCCCTTCTTCGGTTCTCCGTTTAATCTCCCCTATTAAATGGTCTATTTGCCCGTTAACAGGCTTTAACTCTATTTGTGGATCCACAAGTCCCGTGGGACGTATAATTTGCTCTACTATCTGTTGGCTGTTAGCCCTCTCATAGGGGCCGGGGGTAGCGCTTATAAATACCGCCTTGTTTACGAGGCCCTCAAACTCCTTAAACTTAAGGGGCCTGTTATCCAGGGCCGAGGGCAACCGGAACCCATGTTCTACTAAAGTTTCTTTGCGAGACCTATCGCCATTATACATTGCCCCTAACTGTGGTACTGCTACGTGGGATTCGTCAATTATTATTAAAAAATCCTTCGGAAAATAATCTATTAACGTATAGGGCCGGCTGCCTGGGCTTCTGCCGCTTAGATGCCTCGAGTAGTTCTCTATACCGGAACAATAACCCATCTCCCTTAGCATTTCCAAATCGTAACGAGTTCTTTGTTCTAATCGCTGGGCCTCAAGTAGTTTTTCCCGGGCCCTAAGCTCTTTTAGGCATAATTCCAGTTCCTCGGATATAGTCATGATCGCCCTTTTTAACTTGTCCCCGGTAGTAGCGTAATGGGAGGCGGGAAAAATCGATAAATGGTTACGATAGGCTAGGGCCTCACCGGTAACGCTATCTATCTCGGTAATCCTTTCAATCTCGTCACCGAAGAATTCTATCCTCATACTACGATCCGTGGCCTTTGCGGGGAAAACTTCTAATGTATCCCCCCGTACCCTAAAGGTACCCCGTACAAAATTAATATCGTTCCTCTCATACTGGATATCAACTAATCTCTTAATAATCTCGTCCCGATCCCTTTGCATACCGGGGCGCAGGGATATCATAAGATGCCCGTAATCCTCGGGATCCCCTAGCCCGTAGATACATGAAACGCTAGCAACTATTATTATATCCCTCCGTTCAAAGAGTGCGGCGGTAGCCGAGTGCCTGAGCTTATCAATCTCATCGTTAATGGACGCATCCTTTTCGATATACGTATCGCTATAGGGCACGTAGGCCTCGGGTTGATAATAATCGTAATAGGATACGAAGTATTCTACAGCATTCTCTGGGAAGAACCCTTTGAATTCGCTACATAGCTGCGCTGCCAAAGTCTTATTATGGGCTATTACCAAAGTAGGCTTTTGTACCCTTTCTATTACATTAGCCATCGTATATGTTTTCCCCGTACCCGTGGCCCCTAAAAGCGTTTGGAGCCTATGGCCCCTTCGTAGCCCGGAAACCAATTTTTCTATAGCCTCCGGTTGATCCCCGGCGGGCTTATATTCTGAAATCAGTTTAAATCTTCCTGTCATCGTGTTTTCACCCCAGCCTAAGAACGCTCGTTCGCCAATAAGTATTATATTACTAAGGCTTGTATAGGTCAATAAATTTTTTAATAAAACGCCGCCTGTCTTTCACCCGAAAAGGTCGGGTATAACAGCGGCGCTATTTGCTACCTTTTTGCAATTTCAAAGGATGGCGATCTACCCCGTACTATTTTCTCAGTTTCCTTATAAGCCGTTTCAAAGGGCTGGACACCTCCGTTGCCGTAGCTACTACACGGCTATCCTTTGGTACCAAAACAATCCCCAGTTTGCTAATACCCGCAGAATAGTCAGCTAATTCCGTCGTTACGCCCTCGCCCTCGAGGGTTATCCTGTCCAACCATACAAAGGTAGGATATTGCCCTAAAAAATCCGAAAGGTTCTCCTCATTGGTTATCTTTATACCGTTTATCCCCGTTATCACATCCCCGGGTAGTAGGCCTAATCTATCCCCGGGGCCCCCTTCGAACACGTCTAACACGCGTAGGCCATCGTCCGAGGCTGCGAATATAGGATCACCTTTTATTTGTTTACGGCGTCCGGTTATGATTAGCAATTCGTGGAAGGCCGGACCAAATATAGCTGCCAGCCATTGCAAGGGACTAAAGTAGGACGAGGTGACCGAAAGTCCTAGCAGTACAACGCTATACGCTAACAGATTTATTGACGAATGACGGCTCTTTCGCTCCGGTGTCTCAACTATCGCAATATCGCTATAGCCTAATGCCGCTACGACCGGTAGCATCAGAAACATCGCATCCTCCGTACTCCCCATAATATCCATGGGCCTTAGTAACGGCCACCAATCGGGCATTAATACTGACCCCGGCGGGTGCTGTAGCTGCCCCATAACCACCGTCATAATAATTATAGGTATGGGCCAAAACCTTATTAAATTAAAGGCCCCGACAACACCATGGGTTTTATGTTTCATAAAGACCGGTACGCTCTGCTTAGAACCGTTCAAAAATATGAGCACGCTTTCAACTAAATGTAATATCGCTACTATGGCCATAAGGGCGGGAACATCTACCTTCGGAAATCCGAAGGCCAAACTTATAAGGGATATTATTCCGCCGCCATAGGCAAAGCACATATACCTCGGGTTTATTAGCATAAGTATTATCGCCATTATCCAAACGTATTTTATGCCCGTGCCATCGAGGGTGACACCTATAACAACCATTACGATGCTACCCATAATCCCACCGACGAGGCCCGCCATTATAGAGCTTAGCATCCTTTCCCATGGGGAATGTTTTTCTTTGCCCAGCATCTGTTTTTCTAATAGACATGCCTTCTTGTATTGATTATAGATAAGTATTAGCACTACCCAAAAAAGCGGGCTAACAAAAACCATCACTATGGATTGTAAAATAAGCATTATTAAATCAACAATAAAAGGCATTAACGCACCCCGCTCTGTGTGAATTTCTCTATTAATCGTGTTACAAAGTCGTTTACTATCTATTACCGGCTGATCCCTTTCTCCTTTATCAGTTCTACCGCCTTTGCCAGTTGGGGATCCCTACCCTGTTTGTATTCGCCCATAACGGCGTCCCGGGGCAATTCTACTACATAATCCGGCTCAATACCCTCACCCTGGATGCTTCTACCCTTCGGTGTATAGTACTTCGCCACGGTCATCTTTATAGCCGAACCATCCCCCATATCCTGTATAGTCTGCACCAGAGCTTTACCAAAGGTCCTTGTTCCGACTAAAAGGCCCGTTCCGGAATCCTGTACTGCCCCAGCTAATATTTCCGAGGCGCTGGCGCTACCGCCATCCACTAACACTGCCAGGGGAAGATCAATTTTTTTGGCATCGGATACTTCCTCGCTCCTATTGCCATGCCTATCTTCAGTGTATACGATAAGCCCCTCACCCATTATATAATCCGCAATCTTCACTACCTGATCCAACAGCCCGCCGGG
This sequence comes from uncultured Clostridiaceae bacterium, assembly GCA_964508195.1. GTDB lineage: Bacteria > Bacillota > Clostridia > Ch29 > Ch29 > JAAYEV01. Next base: position 12,360 of record CAZDSH010000009.1, on the reverse strand, counting down.
ATTACCCCTTAAATCCAGTATGAGGCCCTCTATACCCTGGTCCTGTAAACTCTGTACCCCATCCTTAAAATCTTTACCAGTCTTTTCATCGAAGGTGGATATCCTTATATATCCGATAGTTTCTTCAAGTATATCGGTTTTTACCGTAACAAGTCGTATCTCCTGACGGATAATTTTTACATCGAAGGCCTCGGCTAAACCTTCACGTAGTATGGTCAATACCACTTCAGTCCCTTCGGGGCCCTTCATCATAGCGACGGCCTGTTCCAGTTTGTCCGCCGTCACTTCGTTGCCGTCCACTTTGACTATTTTATCCGCGGTCCTTATACCCGCCCTATCGCTAGGGGTATCCTCTATCGGTGCAACTACCTGTATATAACCGTCCTCCCTACCCTCCACCACGAGGCCTACGCCTTCGTAGATACCCGTCGTATGGGTCATAAAGGAGTCGTATTCGTCCCTATCCATATAAACGGTATAGGGATCCTCTAGGGCCCCTAGCATACCGCGTATTGCGCCCTCCTCAAGGGCCTTTGGATCTATTTCCTCGTAATAGTGATTGCGTAATAATTCCCTAATACCGATAAGCTTTCGCATTTCACTTAAGTTCCGATAATCCCTCGCCGAAAGTATAACTCCGCCCCCGGGAAGGGGTATAGATATAAACGATATAATAAACAACGTAATCATCACCGCTGCAACTAAAAATGCAACGGTTCCCATCAATGAACGAATATTGCGTCCCATTACGGTTGCCCCCCGTCGGCTTCTACATATAAACAATATACGCAGATGTGTCCTGTAATATTAATACCTTTCAATTATACCATCATATAATTTTCGTTTCAAAAATAAAAAACCGGCTATACCCGGTTTTTTATACTTTAAGAAACCTACGCAGGGATATAGTACTCCCCGCTACCCCTATTACCGTACCAACGACTAACAGCAGCAGGGATGTACTGTATACCGCCTGGGTAAAGGGCGCAAAGTATCCCGATAACATCACAAATATCCCGCCGAAGTTGTCCCCCATGAATTTGAAGAAATAGTCGTATATAACCGCGATCAAACCCGAGGCAAGGCCGGCGCCTATTACACCTAATAAAAAACCTTCGATGATAAAGGGAAACCTTATAAAGCTATCCGTAGCACCTATATATTTCATTATGTTTATTTCCCTACGACGGGCCACTACCGTAAGCTTAATCGTATTAGATATTATAAATATTGATATAAAGGCTAGGATACACATGAGTATAGTGCCGATGACCCTGATAAGATGGGTAGACGAGAGTAGCGTATCCACAACATCCTTGCCATACTGCACTTCCTCTACGCCCGTGAAGGTAGCTATTTCGTCGGCGATATCGCCTATGGTATTCGGATCCTCCACCTTTATAACGTATGAGCATGGAAAGGGGTTATTCTCCCCCTCTAATCCCTCGAGGAGGCTATCTTTGTCCCCTAACTGCTCCTTATACTTTTGGAGGGCTACCTCCTTAGTCTCAAATTCCGTCCCTTTGACGCCCTGGATTTGTGATATCTTCTCACCTATAGCATTTATCTGGGAGGGACCTAAATCCTCCTCAAGAAAAGCCTTTATCTCTACACCCGATTCCACATTGGTTGTTATGCTGTTTATGTTTATTATGGTTAACAGGGACAGACCGAGCACTAATAAAACCGCTGTCACCGAGCCTATTGCAACGAGGCTCATTATCCTGTTTCTCCATAACCCAGATACGCCCTGCTGTAATTGTAGCCTTAAAGTCCTAATCTTCAATGCTGTAACCCCCCCTCTTCTGGTCCCTTATTACTGTTCCCCCGTCGAGGGTAACCACCCTTTGCCGCATATAGTTCACGATATCCCGGGCATGGGTGGCCATAATGACCGTCGTACCCCTTTGGTTTATTTCCTTAAGTACCTTCATGATGCCCCAGGAGGTATCCGGGTCCAGGTTACCCGTGGGCTCATCGGCGATCAGCAAGGACGGATTATTAACGATGGCCCTTGCTAGGGATACCCTTTGCTGTTCCCCGCCGGACAACTGATCCGGAAACATGTTCGCCCTGTCCCTAAGGCCTACTATTGATAATACCCTGGGCACCTGTCTTGCGATCTCTCTCTTAGAGGCCTCTACAATATGCATTGCAAAGGCGACATTTTCCGCTACCGTCTTGTCCGGCAATAACCTAAAATCCTGGAACACTACCCCTAGTTTCCTCCTAAAGTACGGTACTTCACGTCTTTTTAATGTGTTTATCCTTTGGCCGTCTACATAAATAGAACCGGCAGTGGGGTTTTCTTCCTTCAGGATCAATTTTACAAGGGTTGATTTACCCGCGCCGCTTGAACCCACAAAAAACACGAATTCGCCCTTACGTATATCTATGTTTATCCCGTCAAGGGCAACGGTGCCGTTGGGATATATCTTTGATACGTTTTTAATAACAAGCAATAATACCCACTCCTATCCCGCTGTCGTTTCAACAAATATCGCTACGATATCGCAAATACTACTATATTCCTAATATAAAGTATAATGTTTTTTATCACACTTTTAAAGGAGAAATTATATCCATAGACTTATATCTCTACTATTTCTCATCCCTTCGCTCTACGGCCTTACGAAATGTGTCCAGTTTCTGTTGCACTCTATAATAAAGGGACCCTTCGTCATAAATGCCCTTATCATCGGCTTTACCGGCGGGGATACCCGTTAGAATCTCTATACCCTCCTCAACGGTCTTCACAGGATATATATGAAACTTATCATCGGCTACCGCCTGAATAACTTCATCGTCCAGCATGAGGTTATCTACGTTTTGGTAGGGTATCATCACCCCTTGGTCACCGGTAAGACCTTTTTCTTTGCATACCCTAAAAAACCCTTCGACCTTTTCGTTCACGCCGCCGATGGGTTGTACCTCGCCCCTTTGGTTCACTGAACCGGTTACGGCTATGTTTTGCCTTATCGGTACATCTCCAAGGGTAGACAGTAAAGCGTATAGCTCCGTACTTGAGGCGCTATCCCCGTCAATACCGCCATAGGATTGTTCAAAGGCTATGCTCGCAGTAAGGGATAAGGGCATCCTTTGGGCAAACTTGTCACCTAGGTAACCCCCTAGTATCAGCACGCCCTTATCGTGGATACTGCCACTCATCTTCACTTCCCGTTCAACATTTATTACACCTTTTTTCCCTGCATAGGCCACAGCGGTTATCCGGGACGGGCGTCCAAAGGAATACTCACCCAGGTCCAATACTGAAAGGCCGTTTACCTGGCCGATTACTGAACCCTCTGTATCTATTAGGATGGTCCCGTTCTTTATGTTTTCATGAATCTTTTTTTCGTATTTATTAGAACGAAATATCTTCTCACGGATAGCCTTAGTCACATGGACATCCTTTACGTACTTCGCATCATCCATCCGTGCCCAAGTATCCGCTTCATAGATTATCTCCACTATTTCATTGAACCGCGTGCTGAGCTTATCCTTATGTTCCGCAAGCCTTGAACTGTATTCCACGACCCTCGTTACCGCAGGACGCTCAAAATGCCTTAACCCCTGTTCGCTACAATGTTTAGATATAAAGGCGGCGATTTTATGTACGTGCTCGGCATTGCTATCCATTTCGATATCAAAATCCGCCTTTACTTTAAACAATTTTTTAAAATCCTCATCTAGGCTATAAAGAACGTTGTATATTTCGTAATTGCCTATCATTATGACCTTTATATTAAGGGGTATTGGTTTCGGCCTAAGGGAGGAGGTTGCAACCATACCCGTTTGTTCCGCAATGTTTTCTATAGCTATTTCGCCGGTCTTTAACGCCCTTTTTAGTGCTTCCCAGGAATAAGGGTTTGACAAAACATCCTTTGCCTGTACGATGAGATAACCGCCGTTGGCCCTATGTAACGCCCCGGGCTTTATTTTAGTAAAGTTAGTGGTCAAGACACCTAATTGCGTCTCGTGCTCCACCTTGCCCACCATATTATAATAAGTGGGATATGTCTCTATGACTACCGGTGCATGATCGGTTTTACTGCCATCTACTAAAAGATTAACCTTGTACTTGAAGGTACTATCTTTTTTGCGCCCCTTCATAAACCAGGGTATCTCTGCATCCTTGGCTTCAGATTTTTCCTTGAAATCCCCTACATTTTCCGTTATATCTTTTTGAACAGCGTCGAAGAAGTCCAATATCCCCGGACAATTACATCCCTGATACTTGGCCTTTAATTCAGATATACCGTAACCCACCGCATCCATCGCGATCCTCGAATCCAGCTCCCTTATAGCATCCTGGGCCTTAAGCTCTAATTCCTTTATGTTATTAAATATCTCCATCGCCCGCATCTGCAATTTCTCGTTTTTTGTCTCAATATCCTTTAACGTAACGGCGTCTAGTTTCCTATATTCTTCTTCACTTATCGGCCTACCATCAATTAAAGGAACGCTTACAAAACCGCCGGCACTTTTTTTGAATTGAAAACCATATTCCTCGGCGGTTTTATTAAGTTCTTCCATGAGCTTCGAGATCTTTCCTTGGAACTCCTGCATGACCTTTCCTTTGCGTTTATTATAATCCTCGCCGGAAAAAGCCTTCGGTATTTCCTTTTTTAAATGAGCAATCAACCTGTTCATATCTTCCTTCAACTTTGTACCGACGCCCGGGGGCATAGACAGGGCTAGAGGTTGATAGGAATCTTCAAAATTGTAAACGTAGCACCAGTCCATAGGCGCCGGTTTATCCATCGCTAGGTGGCTCACTATGGACTTTGTATAGCTACTTCGTCCGGTTCCGTTTATACCGGCAACATAAATATTATAGCCGGGCTTTTCTACCTTCAATCCAAAGTCCATTGCCCGACTTGCCCTTTCCTGACCTAAAATACCCTCCAGGGGCGAAATATCCGCCGTCGTTTCAAACTGTGGTACCCCATGATCATACCTTTTTTTGAGCTGTTGGGGTTTCAGTTCCTTAAAGGTTAACATTAACACCACGCTCCTTTACCGCTTTATTTAATTATACCAAACCGTAGGGGGATTAATCTAAAATGATTTAAAGAAAACAGGTTAAAAACCTGTTTTCTTTAAATCATTTTAGCGTCTGGGCGGTACATACGACTCTATATGTACCATCAATTAAAAAATTAAACCTAGTGTTCTCGGATAATTTTTCCGGTACATATTCTATTATAGCGAGAGGATATGTGATCACCTGGGCTAACACTTGCCCGGGTTCAGGGTTTTTGTACTCTACATGCACATCAATGTTATATTCCTTCGTCCCTTCCATTACGCTGCTGACCCTAACGCCGTATCCTTCTGTGCACTTTTGCCCCCGGGCAACTATGATGTATGCAGTGTCCTTTATAATATACACCGCAGCCCCTTCCGTTTTCCTATGCTGTTTTGCCAGCATCTTTACCCGTAGTGGAGCTTGGAACATAGTTATATTTTTAAAGGCCAAACCGCACACCCCCGGTATGGTATAGCCGCTATAATCATTTTTATCCCACGGCTTTTGTTCTTACATTATTATGATTATTATTTAAGGGCAAAGTATATTACCTACCTATACATCTTCATAAATTATTCTTTTTTCTTTAATTCTAAAGCCCGTTCCACGCCCTGCATAATACAGCCCGATGTTAAACCATATTTGATTAACAGCTCCTCGGCGGTACCGGATTCGCCGAAGGTATCCTTTGTACCGATCCTTATTACGGGCACCGGCTCTTCTTCACACAATATCTCAGCCACCGCACTGCCAAGGCCGCCTATTATGCTGTGCTCCTCTGCGGTCACTATTGCCCCGGTCTTTGAAGCGACTTTTTTAATGAGTTCACCGTCAATGGGTTTTATAGTATGAATATTGATTACCCCTGCGGATATACCGCTTTCCTTTAAATAATCCGCAGCCTCAAGGGCCATAGATACCATTATCCCCGTAGCAATTATAGTGACATCTGTGCCCTCCCTCAGGGGCACACCCTTTCCCCATTGGAATTCATAATCATCCCTTGGATATATAGCGGGCACCTTTGCCCTTCCTAACCTTATATAAACGGGTCCGTTATACTGTGTGGCAGCCTTAACTGTAGCCTCGGTCTCAGTACCGTCAGCGGGGCATATTACAGTCATATTAGGTATGACCCTCATAAGGGCTATATCCTCTAGGCATTGATGGGATGCGCCGTCCTCGCCCACGGACAACCCCGCATGGGTAGCCGCAATCTTCACATTGAGCCCGGGGTATGCAATGACGTTCCTTATAGGTTCATAGGCCCTGCCCGTGGCAAACAATGCAAAGGTGCTGGCAAAGGGTATCTTACCGCTAACGGCGAACCCCGCAGCGGTTCCCATGAGATTCTGTTCAGCGATACCCATGTTAAAAAACCTCTCGGGGAACTCCTTTGCAAAGAGTGCTGTCTTTGTTGAACCCGATAGATCGGCATCCAACACAACAATATCCTTGTTTTTCTTACCTATTTTTACTAACGCTTTACCATAGGCATCCCTAGTCGCAATGTTAGGTTCCACAGCAGATCACCTCCAACTCTTTTAACGCGATATCCCTTTGTTCATCGTTAGGTGCCTTGCCATGCCAGCCGACGACGTTTTCCATAAAGGATACGCCCTTACCCTTTACCGTCCGTGCAATAATCATCGTAGGTTGATCCTTTGAACGAGCCGCCTTTTCAGTTGCCTCTATTATCTGTTCGAAGGAATGTCCATTTACCTGTAATACGTTCCAACCGAAGGCCCTCCATTTTTCCGCTAGGGGTTCTATCATCATAACATCGTCGTTACGCCCGTCAATCTGTAATCCATTATGATCTAAAAATGCCGTTAAGTTGCCTAGCTTATAATGGGCCGCAGCCATAGTCGTCTCCCAAACTATACCCTCCTGGGCCTCGCCGTCACCGATTAAAACATATATCCTGTTATCCTTCTTATCTAATTTCGACGACGCCGCCATGCCACAGGCCGTGGAAAAGCCCAGCCCCAATGAACCGGTGGACATTTCCACCCCGGGGGTACCCTTCATGTCCGGATGCCCCTGAAGTATATTGTCTATACGTCGGAACCCTGACAGCGTTTCTTCGGGGAAAAAGCCCCTAAGGGCAAGGGTTGCATATAACGCCGGCGAAGCATGACCCTTTGACAGTACAAACCGGTCCCTTTGATCCCAATCCGGTCTCTTTGGGTCGATGCGCATTATAACAAAATACAATGCTACGAGTATTTCAACGGATGACAGGGACCCGCCGGGATGCCCGGATTTAGCCTTATGGATCATTTTGATTATATGTCTCCTAATATTCATCGCGATGTCCTGTAGCCTATTAATATCGTATTCCAAAGCCATTCATCTCCCTTTTTCCCTATGATACATATTTTCCTTCGTATTATATTATCACCTAGCGTAAGCAATCCCTAACGGTGGCCCTTACCCCCCGTCGCTTTGTCCAACAATACTTTGAATACAAATACCGGCAGCGCCGTCATCCTTATCAGGCGCCATGGTTGCGTTATAAGCCTATAAAACCATTCAAGGCCGGCCTTTCGAAAAAACGCCGGGGCCCTTACCGCCTTACCTGCCAAAACGTCAAGGCTACCCCCTACGCCCATAGCAATGCTGACTTTAAGCCGATCTCGATAATCGGCGATCCATTTTTCCTGTTTAGGGCTACCTAGGGCGACGAACAATACCTCCGCTCCGGAGGAATTGATCTGTTCTATTATCCCGGATATGTCCCTATGTTTAAAATACCCGTCCCGCGTACCCCTAACGCTTATATCCGGATAATCCCGCATAATGTTTTTTGCAGCCTCTTCAGCTATCCCGGGTTTCGAGCCAAAGAGGAATATACCCCTTTTATTTTCGTTTAGCACGCCAAGCATCCGTGACATCAGATCAAAGCCCGCCACCCTCTCTGTAAGGGGTGTCCCGTATATCCTAGATGCTAATATAATGCCTATGCCGTCGGGCACTACCAACTCCCCGGCTCGCAAGATATTCATAAACCCTTTGTCCTTCGTCGCATTTACCACCATTTCCGAATTAGGGGTATAGATTGCCTTTGTGCCGCCGTTATCTAACAGTTCCTGCACACGTTCTAAGGCACCTACCATGTCGACGTTATCTATTGGCACTCCGAGTATATCCACTCTATTCATTGTAACGGATTAAAACCCCTTTAATATCATATTTTTATGTGTTGTCCCAGGGATCTGGGATCAATTTGAAATATCTAAAAGTTCTACTACGAGTTTTTCATTGATCCGCGCCTGCTCCTTTAGCCCTTTCATTTTGTCGAGCATTCGGTGCCTTATACTATCCCGTTCCGCCCATACCCTTTGTATCTCTATCAAAAGGCTTTGGGTATCCAGGTCCGATACGCTACCCACGGCCTTCATACCTAGTTGGGCTAAAAAGCCGTCTATTTTAGGATCATAGGATATACCCACGAGGGGCACACCCTGTATAGCAGCAAATATCAACGAATGAAGCCTTACACCTACCAGCATATCTATATGACCCATTAAATCTAGGATCTCCCCGGGTGAATGTCTACCATCAACGAAATAAACATCGTTCCTTGCTAAGGATTTAATTTTCATTATACACCTGTTGTCTTCACCGTAATGGAAGGGTATAAACACTACCTGAAGGCCCATATCTTCGATTAGGTTGTCCACAGTCATGGCCATCCTTTTATAAAACCCTTTAGCGTCCTTCCAATCCCTTACGGATAAGCCTACTATCGGTTTGTCCCTTGATACCCCGATGTTTTTGAGTATCTCCAACCCATAACCGGTACCCGGCGGTTTCAGGGTAACTACGGGATCGGCACCTATGTATATGGGGGGCTTTGTTACACCTAAGCCTTTGAGATCCATCATTGACGCCTCATCCCTTACCGTTATGCCGTGGACACCGTTTAAAACAATCCTGGTAAGGGCCCTGTTCGCCCTTTTCGTTATAGGGCCGATACCCTGGCCATATATCATAACCCTTTTGTTAAGGTATGTTGCAATATATATTAGTCCTAGATAGTATCTAATGCTCTTTTCGCTAGTGATATCCTGTAATAGTCCGCCGCCGCCGCTGATAAAAAGATCACATTTTTTGATCTCCATATATATTTCAAAAAAGTTTTTTCTATCAACGGCCTTGACATTGTGCCGTGTTTCGGTGAAGGCGGGATTTGCCGACAAAATCGTTATATCTATATCCTCCCGGGCATGTTTTAAATTTTCTATTAAAGCTGTTAATATGGATTCGTCGCCGATATTGCCGAATCCATAGTATCCGGATACTAATATTTTACGCATCCTATGTCCTCCCGCGGGCCATATAGACCTTTATTACGCTACCTAATAACAATACCCCAATAACGCCTAAAATTATCCCAAAGCCTAACCCGTATACCGTCCTATAAAAGGAAACATAAAGGGGCGTCCTGAGATGGCTGAAACTGTTCACTATTGAAACCTGCCCTATAGTTGCTATCAACCCAAGGGGCAATATAAAGTAATCATGTTTTATCATTGCCGCTGCAACCATCAATATAAATGCCGGGTGGGCCACTAAAAATTCCTTTGTACGCGGTCGTGCCGGCAGCCACTGTTCTAAAAGAGTCCGCAACTGCGCTTCTATATCCAATACAGGGGCTCCAGCGGTATGCCCCGTTCTGCCGAGGTACAGATATCCGGCAACGGCAGCCAAACCCAAAATTATCGCATATTTTACTCTAAGGGGTGTATCTAAAAGGGCCCTTAGTTCACCCCCCAGGTCTTGATGCTCCCAACGACGATACCCGATTATTAAAAAGTATGCTACCATAAATATAATAAGCGGCATTATATGGGCAATCTTGACTCCGCGGAAAATATCCATCTCAAGTAAATAGCGGGTAGGGCTTAGAATCGACGCTATATAGGCTGCCCCCATAAGGGATATTAACGACGCCCTAAGGAGCAAAGATATACTTCCGCCGATGAGCCCTCTCCAACCGCTTTTTACTGTATCCCCTGAAAGGTTTTCGCAATATCGTAACACGTATAACATTGACAGTGACGGAAATACTATCGATGCCCCTAGCGCAAAGACCTTATCCCCGAGGGCGGGTACGACTAATTGCAGTGCGATACAACCTACGACAGCGAGGCTAAAAAATATGTGTGTGTATCTTTTACCAAGCTCGGCTAAATCCGCTACTAATATTGCCAACCCCGCGGCAACACCCGTCGTCAACATCAACAGCCTCAATGAACCTATGCCGAATTCTCCCATGGGCATGACGGGACCCGTTTCGAAACCACGTTGGGATATTAGCTCTGTAAACCTTTTAATATATTTTCTATTGTTTTCAAAATTATCCCTAGGCCCTTTGTTCTTTTCAATCTTTGGGTTAATATAAATAAGTCTGGCGTTCCGTTCCTCCGCCGCCCTGAACCATCGATCCATTATCCCCCGTGGTGTTATCTTCTCAGCTTCGGCCTTATCCAGGCTAAATACCCGGGCAGCTTTAAAACCCGATAACTGTATAAGATCGTCCAACCCAAGCTGATCGATATGTTTTAATTGTGTCCAGGTTTCTATGGGCCCCAAGGCAATACCGGTTTTCTTTATCATGCGCGCAGTTGTTCCCAGCTTATCGGGATAGCCTAGGCACTGCATACCTTCGAATATAACGGAAGTAACGGGATACTCGCTGAACCCGTCGAAAAGATCCTCTATATAGGTCGAGGTAATATCACTATAATTAGCGGGACGTGCAGCGATATTGAATCCCAATTCCCGGGCACTTTCAAATTTTTTATAATCGAATACTATGGGGAGCTCCTTAAGATCATCAAGCCTACCTGATATCGTCATCGCATATATTCCATCCCGTGACCAATCCCTAAACCCTTTGCCCCTAGCCTTAATGGGCTCTTTAATGGCCTCGTATATAGCGTTGTCCGTAACAAAAATGACCACCGTTCCCGATGGTTCCAGGTCCGAGGCCTTAATGGACTTCGCCACCTCGTTTATAGGCTGACCTAAAAGATCCTGCTCAGCCAATTCCCATAGATTCATAACAGAAACAAATCCGTCAGCCCTTAGCGTCTCCAGGGTTTCTTCTTTTATTGCAACGGATGTAACACCCGCATCCTTTAGCCCGGTTAATACTTCCTCCAGGGGTACGCCCATATCATCGGCTAATTCCTTATATTTACCATAATCCGCTACAACCTCTACCCTGGAATAGGGTTGTTCTATCTGGAATCTTTGGTACAACGTAAATACTGCCACTATTAAGGACAGAATCAGTATAGTTAATAATAGCCTGTCCGGTTTCATGAAAACACCCCTATATCGTTTTTTATATGTATTCTCCGCCCTTATCTTATATCGTATTTACCCTTTACCATGAATATGCACTCCGTTATAGCCTTTATACCCCGCCCATCGGTTCTGGGTATAAGCATCAAATGGTTGTCGGGTATCATTTCCCCCTGTTTAATATCCCTAGCGCCGGTAAGGTCCGCCAGCCCGCCTAATTCACTTTGTAAAGCGGTACCCTGACCACCCCTTAAAACGATCTCTGTCCCCGAATACCCTATCAAGGTCTTGCCCGGGGGCAATTCCACGATTTCCAAGGTTGTCCCAGAAGTACCCGTATCGCCTGGGCTACCCTGTAATACCGCAATACGAGCCTCTATACCTTCTATAAGTACATCAAGCTCTTTTATCCGTTGTTCGAGGTAATATTTCAGTTGTTCATTACGCTGTTCCACGTAACTTTGTGTTACCAACGGATCCTGCTGTGAACCCGGCTCGAAATCCCCCGCCCATACTATTTGACCTGTTATTAATATCAGCAACAACAATAACGCTACAGTCATGCATATGTAGGGTCTGCTTTGTATTATCCTTCGGAACATATGATGCCTCCCCCCTGTATTATTTCATGTATCTTATAACCGATGATATTATGCCCACTACTCTTTCCCTTGATTTTTCGTCCTTTATCTCCTGGGACAGGCAATCTAGGGAATAATCCTCCAATATCATAAGTCCAATTTTGTCTACAGAGGAGCGTACCGCCGCTATTTGTAACAACACCTCTTCACAGGCTTTGTTCTCCTCTATCATCCTTTCTATGCCGGCAATATGCCCTTTAATGATTTTAAGCCGGTTCAATATTTCTCCTCGGGTAATATTATTCTCCATTGCCCCTAGCCGCGATGTTGACGTATCGCGGACTACCTACCTCCTCCTTCGTTTCTTTTACAGCATCTATATATAACGTGATAAAGACTTTACATCTTCTAGCGTGTCATCCTGAGCGT
>CAZDSH010000008.1:0-46259 GCA_964508195.1 uncultured Clostridiaceae bacterium | reverse complement strand
AACAGGAGTAACAAATGCAGGGTTTAGAAAGCTGGTTTTTACACGCCCTGACGTCCCCGTGCCACATACCGGGCGCACTATTATAAAAGCATCGGGGTATACCCCGATGCTTTTATAGTTCTTTATTTTATAAGAAAAGCGGTGCGAATACCAAAGCCACAATGGTCATAAGTTTGATCAAGATATTTAGCGAAGGCCCCGAGGTATCCTTAAAGGGATCCCCCACGGTATCCCCGACTACCGCCGCTTTATGGGCCTCACTGCCCTTACCGCCGTACACACCACCTTCTATATATTTCTTTGCATTGTCCCAGGCGCCACCGGAATTAGCCATCTGTATAGCCACTAGCACCCCTGTAATGAGGGACCCGGCCAGTAGGCCACCTAGGGCCTCAGGGCCTAATACAAAACCCGTAAGCAATGGAGCTATTACCGCTAAAAGCCCTGGAAATATCATCTCACGCAAGGCCGCTACGGTACTTATATCTACGCACTTCGCATAGTCCGGCTTACCTTCACCCTCCATTATACCGGGTATATCCTTAAACTGCCGCCTTACCTCTTCAATCATCTGGAAGGCCGCTTTACCTACAGCACTCATAGTTATAGCAGAAAATAAATAGGGCAACATACCGCCTAGGAACATCCCTGCGATAACCTCGGGCTCCATTATATTTATAAATTTAAGGCCGACGGCCTGGGAATAGGACACGAATAACGCTAGGGCCGTTAAAGCTGCGGAGCCTATAGCAAAGCCTTTACCCATAGCCGCTGTAGTATTGCCGACGGAATCGAGCCTATCAGTTATCTCCCTTACCTCCGGCGGGAGCTTCGCCATCTCAGCTATACCCCCCGCATTGTCCGCGATAGGACCATAGGCATCTACCGCTATGGTCATCCCCGCGGTAGAGAGCATACCCACCGCTGCCAAAGCTATGCCGTACAACCCCGCTACTTTATACGAGATCAATATGCCCGCTGCTATGCTTATTATAGGGTATGCGGTAGACTGCATACCTACGGCTAAACCGCTTATTATATTTGTTGCAGCACCTGTCCTGGATTGATCCGCAATCTTTTTGACCGGTGCAAACTCGTCAGATGTATAGTATTCCGTAAGCTGGCCTATTATAAGGCCCACTACAAGACCTGTAACCACTGCAAAAAATGGCCTTAAATCCGCAAAGAGCCAACGACTTAGCAGATAGCCGGAAACCACTACTAAAAGTCCGCTTACGTAGGTACCCATTTTCAATGCCTTCTGGGGATCCGCGTCTTCATCAGCCTTAACAAACTGCGTCCCGATAATACAGGCTAATATGCCCCCTGCGGACAAAAGCAACGGAAAGAGCACACCGCTAACCTGTCCCCCGTAGAAAACCGTCCCCAGGGTCATCGCCGCTATTATTGAACCTACATAGGATTCGAACAGATCAGCGCCCATACCGGCCACATCCCCTACATTATCGCCGACATTATCCGCAATAACCGCGGGATTTCGCGGATCGTCCTCGGGGATCCCCGCCTCTACCTTACCCACTAAGTCTGCGCCGACGTCAGCGGCCTTTGTATATATGCCGCCGCCGACACGTCCGAAAAGGGCGATAGAACTGGCTCCTAATCCAAAGCCCGTTATTATACTCGTATCACGAAATATTATGTAAAGTGTCCCCAGGCCTAATAATCCGAACCCGACAACGCTCATACCCATGACGGCGCCCCCGGAAAAGGCTATACCAAGGGCCTTGTTCATACCATGCCTGGCACCGTTCGCCGTCCTGACATTAGCCCTAGTAGCTATGCTCATGCCGTAGTAACCCGTGGCCGCGGAAAAAATACCGCCTACTAGGAAACAAACCGCCGTCTGCCAGTTTATAATGTAGGTTAATACGAAGAATAAAAGGACTACGAATATAGCAAGGCTCCTGTATTCCCTAGAAAGGAACGTCATTGCCCCCTCCTGTATATAGGAAGCGATTTCTTCCATCCTTCCGGTACCGGCATCGGACTTTTCAATCCGGGCCGACAGGAAGAACATAAATATCAGTGCAACAATCCCAACTGCAGGGACCGCATAAAAAAACCCGGTCATAAATTGTACCTCCTAAACTATTCATTTGTTGTATATTTATTGCAGTATTACCAGTGCAACGGAAGTAATTACAAAGGTTATCGCACCTATAGTCGTAATCTTTGTCAAAAGCGCCTCATAGCCCCTGCTTTTGCCTTTGCCTAAAAGGGATTCGGCACCACCGGCTATGCTCCCCGAAAGTCCCGCGCTCTTACCCGACTGGAGTAATATACTGCCTATCAAAATAAGGCTAACAATAACGTGTAAAACCGTTACAAAGTTTTTCATAATGTATCGCACCTCCCGCCCTCTAAGTCGACAAAGATATTTTAACATAGGGCATTATAAAATACAACAGAAACTAGGGGCCATCGGGACTATTCCAGGTTGTAGAAAACATCCCTTCCCCTGTACCGTGCCACATCCGCCAGATAGTCCTCTATACGTAGAAGTTCATTATACTTAGCTACCCTATCAATCCTTGAAGGTGCACCGGTTTTTATCTGTCCGGCGTTCACCGCTACAGCTACATCGGCTATAACAGTGTCCTCCGTTTCGCCGGAACGATGGGATATCACCGTAGTAAACCCGGCTTTTTTGGCCATCTCTATACAGTCGAGAGTCTCCGTAAGGGTACCAATCTGATTAAGTTTTATTAGCACGGAGTTTGCGGATTTCTCCTTTATACCCCTTATAAGACGCTTAGTGTTCGTTACGAAAAGATCATCCCCTACTAACTGTACCCTTTGGCCTAATTCCTTCGTCATAAGGGCCCAGCCTTCCCAATCATCCTCACCAAGGCCGTCCTCTATTGAAATTAACGGATACTTCTCTACGAGATCCTTATAATACGCTATCATCTCAGCGGACGTCTTTACAAGGCCCTCGCCTTTGAGGTTGTACCTGCCCTCTGAATAAAATTCCGTTGCGGCAGCGTCTATAGCTATACCTATTTCGTCTCCGGGTACAAAACCCGCCTTTTCTATAGCCTGGATTATTACTTCTATAGCCTGAACGTTAGATGATAAATTCGGTGCAAATCCGCCTTCATCCCCTACGGACGTGCTAAGCCCTTTAGCCTTTAGCACCTTTTTTAGATTATGAAAAACTTCCGCTCCCATTCTAAGGGCCTCGGTAAAGCATTTAGCCCCTACGGGCATTATCATAAATTCCTGTATATCCACATTATTGTCCGCATGCTCGCCGCCGTTTAAAATATTCATCATCGGCACCGGCAGCTCCTTTGCGTTAACGCCGCCTATGTACCTATAAAGGGGCACCCCTAGGGCCGCTGACCCGGCCTTTGCAGCCGCCAAGGATACGCCTAATATTGCATTTGCTCCGAGGTTGCCCTTATTATCAGTACCATCAAGCTCTATCATAAGCCTGTCTATCCCTCCCTGATCGAGGGCATCATGACCCGTAAGCCTCGGGGCAATTATATCCTTTACGTTATCCACCGCTTTTTGTACACCTTTTCCAAGGTACCTACCGGGATCGTCATCCCTTAACTCTACCGCTTCGAAAGCCCCCGTCGAAGCCCCCGAGGGTATCCCGGCCCTTCCTATGTAACCGCTTTCCAATAAAACTTCAACCTCCACCGTGGGATTTCCCCTGGAGTCCAATATCTCCCGTCCGTATATCTTTTTTATCCTAGTCATCTTAATCTATCCCCTTTCCGCTATTATCCCTAGAAATTCGTCGGCTTTAAGGCTTGCACCGCCTACTAAGGCACCATCTACATGGGGCTCTTTAAATAACGCCGCGGCATTTTCCGCCTTTACGCTCCCGCCATACAAAATCCGTATACCCCCGGCCTTATCTTCCCCGGCAAGTTCACATAACACATCCCTTATATAACCTATCACATCGTTTGCATCCCCGGCCGTTGCGGATTTACCGGTACCTATAGCCCATACGGGTTCATAGGCAACTACTATGTCGGCCATCCCTTCCCCGGTTAACCCCTGCAACCCCTGTATAACTTGATGCCTTACCACAACCCTCGTTTTACCGGCCTCCTTCTCTTCGAGGGTTTCCCCTACGCATAATATAGGCGTCATACCACTTTTTAAAACCTTCGTTACTTTTTTATTTATTACCCTATCTTCCTCGCCGAATATTCGCCTTCTTTCACTATGCCCTATTATAACGAACTCCACACCTAAACCCTGCAACATCGGGACGGATATCTCTCCGGTAAATGCCCCAAAATCTTCATAGTGTACATTTTGTGCCCCTAATTTTATATCCGAAGCCGTCAAAGCATCCTTTACGCCCCTAAGTACGGTATAGGGCGGACATAGCACAACCTCTGTTTTGTTTTCCCCCTCTAATCCCTTTGCCAAAGCCTTCGCCAAAGCCACCGCTTCGTCATAGGTTTTATTCATTTTCCAATTCCCGGCTATTAAAGGTTTCCTCACATAGATCCCTCCTAATTATTATTTGTTAAGCAATCCGGCTATCCCTGGTAATTGTCTACCCTCTAAAAACCCTAGGGACGCCCCGCCCCCCGTGGAAATATGGGTCATTTTATTTTCGTAGCCCATTCCCTTAACGGCGGCAACGGAATCGCCACCGCCTATTATTGTAACGCCGTCACACCGGGCCATCGCCTCTGCGATTTTCCTGGTACCCCTTGCGAAATTCGGTATTTCGAAAACTCCTATTGGTCCGTTCCATATAACAGTAGCGGATTTTTGTATAATACCCTGGAAAAGATCCACTGTTTTAGCCCCCATATCCATACCCATATAACCCGGGGGTATTCCGCTCATATCAACTGTATAGTAATGTGCGTTATTATCGAATGCATCGGCTACGACTATATCCTTAGGCAGGACCATATTAATACCCTTTGTCTTTGCATCCTCTAAAGCCTTTGCAGCTATCTGTACATAATCCTCCTCTAACAGGGACATCCCTACATTAAAGCCCATAGCTTTAAGAAATGTATAGGACATGCCGCCCCCTATAAGAAGATTATCAACCCTATCTAAAAGGTTGGAAATAACGCCAATTTTACTTGAAACCTTAGCGCCGCCGAGTAATGCTGTAAAAGGCCTTGCGGGGTTTTCTAATGTCTGGCCCAGCACCTTTAGTTCCTTTTCGATTAAAAACCCCGCTACCCCGGGCAAGAACGCCGTAATCCCGGCGGTGGACGCGTGGGCCCTGTGAGCCGTGCCGAAGGCATCGTTTACGAAGATATCCGCTAAATTCGCTAGCTTTTTGGCAAAGGCGGCATCGTTCTCCGTCTCCTCTTTATAAAAACGTACATTTTCGAGGAGCATCACCTGCCCCCTTTGGAGCCTTGATACGCCCTCCTCCACAGTTTTACCTATTACATCATCGGCCATCGGTACATCTGTATTAAGGAGCTCACTGAGCCTCTTGGCAACGGGGGCCAGGCTAAGTTTAGCATCAACCCTTCCCTTAGGTCTACCGAGGTGTGACATCAAAATGATCCTTGCACCTTTTTTGCGCAAGTATGAGATAGTGGGAAGGGATGCGTTAATCCGGGTATCATCGGTTATATCCCCATTATCGTCAAGGGGAACATTAAAATCACAACGAACTATTACCCTTTTACCCGAAACATCTACGTCCCTGACAGTCTTTTTATTCACCCTAATACCTCCCTTGAATCCCTAATACGTTAATATACTGCATTACTTAATAGGAAAACCATTCCCATATTGATTAGCGTTAGCACACCATATTATATGGTAGTCTTTTTAGTCTACCCAGCCCTTGAGTCTATCTATCCGTTATATAAAACTTTTACACAAAACAAAACCGGTGACACACCACCGGGGCAGTCAACCGGTTTATGACTGATATGTACTGCATTAAAGCCTGATATCCCCTGGCGCGCTATACCGACTAATGATAAGGATTATTGTACATGGTCCCCTAAAGGCCCTTTTCGGCCACATAGCGTACCAAGTCTAACACTCTACAGGAATAGCCCCATTCATTGTCATACCATGCCAGCACTTTTATCAGATCATCCCCTACCACGGTAGTGGAAAGGCCATCCACTATTGCAGAATAGGGGCTCTTTTTATAGTCAATGGAGACTAGGGGTTTACCGCTATACTCCAATATACCTTTAAGGGGTCCCGCGGCGGCCTTATCGAAGGCATCGTTTACTTCCTCGGCACCCTTTACTTTCTTATCGACTAGCGCAACAAGGTCCACTAAAGATACTGTAGGTGTAGGCACCCTTATAGCCATCCCGTTAATCTTACCCTCAAGCTGCGGTAGCACTAAAGACACAGCCTTTGCAGCCCCTGTCGTCGTGGGTATCATCGATAGGGCCCCGGCCCTAGCCCTCCTTAGATCTTTATGCCTCGCATCGAGTATATTCTGGTCATTGGTGTAGGCGTGAACCGTTGTCATCTGCGCCTTAACTATCCCGAACCTTTCATCGAGCACCCTAGCCACCGGCGCCAAACAATTAGTCGTACAGGAGGCATTGGAGATTATGTGATGTTCGTCCTTTTTATACTTGTCCTCGTTTATGCCTAGGACTATCGTGATGTCCTCATCCTTAGCCGGTGCTGTAATTATCACCTTTTTAGCGCCGGCCTTCAGATGCTTCTCCGCTGTCTCCCTGGTTCTGAAAGCTCCCGAGGCCTCGATCACAATATCTATACCGAGATCATCCCAGGGCAATTCATCAAGGCCGAGACCCGTAAGGCCCTTATACTTCCTACCTCCTATCACAATATCGCCGTTCTGTGTTAAGACCTCTTCGGGGTATGTATCGTACAGGGAATCGTACTTAAAAAGATGAGCTTTCACGGCATTATCCGATGACCTGGCACTAATAGCCACGAACTCCAAATCCCCTACCCCTTGCTCCAAAGCGGCCCGGAGCACATTCCGCCCTATCCTCCCAAACCCGCTTATTGCAACCTTAACAGCCATTCAAAATCCCTCCATATTTTATTGTATATTATTTGTAGCCTGTTTTATTATTAGCAAAAAACGCTAATTTAATTAATTAGCTATATCTTTTTCTTTTGCCCGAGGATACTATACCCAGCTCGTCCCTATACTTCGCCACCGTACGCCGTGAAATGTTAATACCCCTGGAGTTCAACAAATCGGTAATCCTTTGATCGCTGACGGGTTTATAGGGGTCTTCATTTTCAATTATCTTTTTCAACATTTCTTTAACGCTTTCCGAGGATACACCCTCGCCCCGCGCGCCGCTTACCCCACTTGAAAAGAAATATTTCAGCTCATAGGTACCCCGGGGCGTCTGCACGTATTTGCCGTTCGTCGCTCTGCTTACCGTGGATTCGTGTACCCCTACCTCGGCAGCTATGTCTTTTAGTGTCAAAGGCTTTAAACTTTTAACGCCGCTATAGAAAAACTCCTTCTGGTATTCTACTATAGCTGTAACCACTTTATAAAGGGTCATCCTTCGCTGTTCTATACTCCTTATAAGCCATAACGCGGCTTCTAGCTTACTCGTTATATATCTGGATATTCCCGGCTGGTCTTGGCAACTGTTTAATATGCTTTTATAATAGGAATTTATCATAAGCCTCGGTGCAGCACTTTCATTGACAAGTACCACGAATTCGTCATCCATCCGCCTTACTATCACGTCGGGGGTTATATATTTTACATCATCGGAACTTTGGAACGCCCTGCCGGGTTTCGGTTCAAGGGTTTTAATAACGTCATAAATCCTTTGTACTTCACCGGTAGAGATGCCTAGTTCCTTTGCGATATGATTAAACCTCTTTTCCCCGAGGTCGTCTAATTTATTTTCAATTATTTCCCTCATGATAGGATCATCTATTTCCTTTGCGTCTAGTTGCAACAAAAGACATTCCTTGAGATTACGGCAACCGACACCTGCGGGATCAAAGGTCTGAATCGTGTTAAGAACCTTTTCTACCTTTTCGGGTGTCGTGTCAAATACCGTTGCGATCTCCGCTATATCGGTGTTTAAATACCCGTTTCCGTTTAAGCTTTCAATTATATATTCGCCTATTCTTTTTTGCTCCTCGGGCATGATGGTTATATGAAGCTGAAAAAGGAGGTGATCTTTAAGAGTTGTATAACTTTGCACATAGTTTTCAAAGGAATAGTCCTCTTCGGAATCCTGTTTATAGCTATAGCCCCCACCGCTATATTCCAAATTCTTCATTAGCTGTGTAATAAGTTCGCCCTCTTCGTTATCGTCCTTTAAATTTTCGCCGTCCTTTCCGTCCTCATCGGAATATATCCCTCCGTTATCCCTTTCTTCTATAAGTGGGTTGGCCTCTAATTGCTGCTGTATATATTCATTTAATTCCAATGACGACAGCTGCAAAATTTTTATCGCCTGTTGTAGTTCTTGGGTCATAATTAATTTTTGCGTTTGTTCAAGAGCCAGATTAAATCCTATCTTCACAAAAATCTCCCCCAAAACTAGTTTAGTACTGTAAATTATTCTCTTGCACCACCTACTATATAGTATTATAGCATAACTTAGTTAATCACAAATAGGATTAAATACAAAGATTGAATAAGCCCCGGATTACGGGGTACGTAATGCACGGGGCTTGGGCTAATATTTCAACGTTAATTTGCGGACAAAAAATCGGGTAGGGGCAAGTTACGCGCCATGCACAGCGCACACAGAAAAACCCGGCACTTTTGGAAATGATTTTTTGTTCTAACATTATTTTTTTGCTACATATCCTGGGTAAAATCCGACAAACCCTTGCATTCCTGCTTTGCACCATTGGCAAGAGCAAGAGCCTTTTTCCATGTTTTTTCCGTTTCATATTTAAAAAACTCGTAGAGAGAATTCAAATCCTCGGTTTCGTCGTACTTTTGCAGGCATTCGTAATATAACCGCTTATCCTCGTCATAGACAATGAGGGGGGGATGGTGATGGATCATTAAATAATAATTCATCAGCGTCCTGCCCACCCGGCCGTTGCCGTCGGCAAAGGGATGGATATACTCAAACCTGGCGTGAAGATAGGCTACTGCTTTTAAGATATCCGGCCCGTCATATTCATTTACTTCGGCAATAAGTTCCTCCATGTCCTTTTCAACATCTGCTACAGCGGAGCCCACTTCATGGATGCCGGTTACATAGTCGTGTTTTTTGAACTCCCCCGGTCGTTCCTCATTGGCAATGTACCTGCGTTCATCGTAGGTTCCTCCAGTAAGAACCCTGTGTATCTCTTTGACCAGTTGGATGCTAAGAGGCTCCTTTTGCACGATTTTTTCTTTCAACAACTCATAGCACAGCTTTTGATTTTGCTGCTCAAACAGGGCACGGGGACTCCCGGTGAAACTCACCACCTGACCATTCTCAAAGATTTCCCGTGTATCGTGATAGGTGATTTCCTCATTCTCTATTTTCCCGGAATGAAAGGCAAACAGGATACGGAAGCTGTCCAAATATTTATCCAAATCCTGGGCGGACGTAATTTTATATGACTGCCAAAGTTCAACAGCCTGACGGTATTGATCCAAAAATACACCCCTCCTTTTTCATAGTATTCGTTATATTATACCATAATTATTGGGTATTTAGAGAAACTTATACCTGTAGGTTAGGGCGGATAGCCTCATGCCTATAGTGGAGGAGGGTGCTTCCTCCAGCTCGATCCCCCTTTTCTTGGGATAGTAGGATACATCGCTTCCTTCTAATATTTGATTGGCTGACAAGTAGTGGATAGGGATGCCGAGTCGTTTGGCCTCGGCTATTTCCCGACTCATGCCGTTGCTGATGTGCTGGCCGCACACCCATATTTCATCGCAGGAAGCGAGAACCCTCAGCCCCATCCGTATGCCGGATTCCCTTTGGGAGGGGACGACATCATCGAGAAACTGCGGACTTCCACCGCCAAGTTACGCGCCATGCACGGCGCACATAGAAAAACCCGGCACTTTACCGGGCTTTTATTAAAGTATCCCCTATGAAATCGTTACATAAAGCCTTGTTTTTTCAAAAGATCCCTTGCACCGCTCAATTCATCCTCAGCTACCATAACTACGGGACCAGTGCAGCCCATACCGGTTTCGGCATATATTTCGCCCTTCCATAGAACTTCTACAGCACTATCAAGGTCCATTATATCAATACCGGATATGGATTCTGTTACTATTTTCTTTGGGGGTGCCTTTGTATCCCCATTGTCCGTCCTACCCTTAGGCCGTTCTTTTTTTAGGGCATCAAGATACGTTTCTAATCCTGCCTTTTTAGCGGCGTTGATCTCATCGTTAACCCGTTCTATTAGTTTGCCCCTGGCCAAGGTTGCCGCGTATTCGATAGCCTTTGCAACTACCGGTGCACCCGAGGCCCTGGAGAGTATCAATACTATATTCCTATAGTCTTCACCAACGCCCGGGCCATAGCCAAAGCCCGAAGCCTCATAACTACCGCCGGTGGTGTAGGAAGAAAACATCTTCATAAGTATATTACCCGTTAAAGTATCGGTAACCATAACATCCGGGGTACCGGTTAAAAGATCGTTGCCCCGCATTATACGGCCGCCGTCGATCCTTTGAGACCTTGCAAAGTCCACCGGGTAGCCTCCCTCCCTAAGCTCGAGCAATACCCTTTCAGTCTGCCTTGCACCGTCTACATTCAATATACCTAGAGTCGGCTTTTGGTTGCCCAGGGCCTTTGCACAAGCGATACCATATATCGCATTCTTTACCATAGCCGCCACTCTATCCATTGCCGAAGTCCCGGTAGTAGTAGCGATTAGCATTTCCTCTCCCTTACCGGGGGTTAGAACCCGACCTACGGTAGCTACGCCTATGGGGAAATTATAATGCATAGTTACGCAACAGTGTATTTCGCCGCTATCTAAGAGCTCCTCCATCCTGCTATGCATTCCATCTTCGTCCTTTACGGGTACAGCCCTTAAATTGCTACCCTTTACGGCGGTAGGTCCTATAAGCACTACCTCTAGGGCAGGATTTTTAGCTCCAGCGATCTCGGCGCCCCTTATCAATTCTTCGGCCCCCAGCTCGCTACCTAGGGTAGTAAGGCCTACCTTTATCTTCTCTGCAAAGCTACCCGTTTCAAGACCATCGGCTATTTGGTTAAATACATTGCCTATCATATTTTTTATACTGCTATCCAAATACTTTCACCTCTATTCCAACAGCAACTGAGCTGCGAATTCTTTCAGGCTTTCAGCAATCATAGCCTTAATCTTTCCTTCATCTATCCCGCCTTCGCGGGGTGTCTTTCCGGGGTTCCTTTCCATTACAACGGACACGCCGTCGAACAGGTTCGTCATCCGTCCGAGGAATAGACTGCCCTTCCCTATTATCATGCCCCTTTGTATAGAACCCTTCTTCATCATATTCCTGAAATATCCTACTAACGGTACCCCCGAAGGAATATGTCCCTGGGTTGGGGCAAAGCCCGGCGTACCATGATTTATCGCAAATCCGGCTAATTCTTCGCGCTTTAGTTCTTTACCCTTGACCGCTAGGGCGCCTATCATCTTGTAATTAGCTTCAGGTACATCCCCGGCCCCTGCGGGCACCGTTATCTCGGGATTTTGCATCTCTACGGCATATTTATCTACGTCGGTTATTTTAAGATCACCCTTTTTTAGGGGCGCAACTACGAGGGATGTTATAACTGCCTGGGGCGATGACCCCGTCCCAACGGTATGATATCCCACAAGATCGGTACGAAGTATCGGGTTTTCCCCGTCGTTTTGACTGATTAATACCGCAAAGCCGCCTAATACATCCTCCAATACCGGCAATCCCTTAGCCACGTGGCTCTTACCGTTCATGCCTAGCTTAGCCGTTGCGCCGCCGGCTACGATAACTACGTTCCTAAATACGCCGGCTTTAACGAGGGCCGCGGCCTGAACGAGGGCATGGGCCGGTGCTGCACAAAAGCTCCTTGTATCTGCACCGGTGGCATTAACGCAGCCACTGACCTCGGCAACAGCCTTGGCAAAGTTGCCGCCGCCCCTTTGATTAATATCCCCACAGGCCTCTTCGGAACATTCTATTACATAATCAACGCTTCCGGGGTCTATATTGTTAAGCCTAAATAAGTTTATCATAGCTAGTACACCCGACGCTTTAGTGACGAGGTTTTCGAACATAACATGGGCACTTAAGTTTATATCTCTGTCATGGGCCCTTTTTACGCATCCTATTAGCTTGCCATCCATATACATACCCTCGGCGGCAAAGTTTTCTATTAGATTCTCTATCTCACTGATATCGACGCCTTCACCTAGGCTTTGGGTTATTTTGTCCCCTAGGTAAGGATGTGCTGAAAGTTTATTGTTCACAGCGACGGTAAATTCCTTTTCCAACTTAACGAGATCGAAGGAATCCGAAGCCTTCATAAGCCCATAAAACTCATCCTGGGGCATTATTTCACCCATGCTACCATACCTTTTTGCCCCCGGAATACCGTTTTCATACCAAGGCGTAGCGATTTCTAACAGTTCGTCGGGGCTTTTGTTGCCTATATAAACCTGATTCGGCGGGTACGCAACGGCCTCTTCGTAACCCCGTATGTGAGTTTTAATCTTTTTTAAGTATTCAGAATCGGGATTTGACGCCCTTTCCATAGTCTGGGTAGAACCATTATTTACAGTGATATCCGGTGCATGGGCCAGTACATAACCGGCTCCCTTAACAACAGCAAACATATATTCACCTCCGTATTTTTATAAATGGGCGATGCTTTTAATGCATCGCCCATTTATTCCTTTACATATTCCGCTTAATCCTCAAAAACTGTCTGACCTTCTACCTCGGTTTGCAACGTTTTTAATGACTTCTCCACGAGCTTTTTTCTTAAAGCCCTTTCCTCATCCTTATCCAACTTAGGATCGCCTAAGGGGTGGGGAATCGCTACAGCAGGAACTATCCTATTAGCCCCAACGGTCAGGGATATAGGAACCACGGTACATATATGGACTACGGGAAAACCTGCCCTTTCTATTTCTTTAACCATCGTTGCACCGCAACGGGTACAGGTTCCTCACGTCGAGGTGAGTATTACCGCATCTACCTCGTCCTCCTTCAGTTCCTTCGCGATATCTGTGGCAAACTTCTCCGAATTTGCAACGGAAGTACCGTTACCCACCGTTGAATAAAAATACCTGTGCAACTTACCTATGATACCTTCCCTTTCTAGATCCCGTAAAACATCCACGGGCACGACTCGGTCGGGATCATCCCCCGCGTAAACCGGATCGTAACCACCATGGGCTGTTTCATATTCGTCGGAGGTCAGATCCTCTATACCTTCTATATCGTATTTACCGTATTTAGAGGCACTGGAGGCCTCTATATTGTCCGGATTGCCCTTTGGCACAATACCCCCCGATGTAACAATGGCAACTGTTGCGCTTTTCATATCCTTAACGGGCGGGTTAGGATCTACCCTATCAAAGTCCGGCATGGGGTATTCCGTCTCGAAGGGCTTACCCTGTAGCTTTGCCAGCAACATTTCAACGGCCCTTTTGGAACCCCTTACTTCTTTGAACACATTTTTCCTTATGCCCTTTTCCATTGTTCCGTCTTCCTGGGGGTTAAGTTCTTCGCCCTTCGCAAGCTTTAATAGGGCCCCCGACATAACGCGTACTGCATTTCGCATGTCCGCCGCGGAATTACCGGTACGTACTATGTCTATATATTTACGGTATAGATCCACGCCGGGGTTTTCTATATACATACCGGTTATAACCGGTATGTTAAGTTCCCGGGCCACGGTTTCACATATATCGCCGCAGGCAACACCGTATCTGCCGGCGTTAAATGCGGGCCCCGCTATAAACAAATCGGCCCCTTGTTCCTTTACCATATTAAGAACTGTTTCCCTTGCCTCTTCTAAATTCTCGTTATAAAAGGAATCGCCGCAAACGACCGTTGCAACTATTTCCGCCCCTTGGCCCAAGGCCGCGGCGAAGGCTGCCCCGGGGCCTACTTTACCTTCACGTACCTCGGGCTTTATATTAGTCTTTTCTTCCCCGCCGAGGCCGGCGAAAAATTGGTTTATATAATGCACTACCCTTAATTTGCTCATTTCCTCTCCCCCTTCCTCAGGGATTTTAACGCTTTAATACTTGCTATACTGGGCCCGCATAGATTTCATTTCTTCTATAAGGGCCTCGATATCTAAAACCATTTCCATCATACCTACTTGCTCATCGTATATATCCTCGTCAACTGCATCCTTTATCTCCGGTTCTACTATATGATAAACGCTAAGTCCTAACTGGACTCCCGCTAATGGACCTGCATAGGTCGGATCGCCGGCAGTTACCGTTTCCGCTGCTAACCCCGCAGCCTCTGCTTCGGCAGCACCTATTATCACGAGCACATTTTCAGCCCCGTGCTTTTCCGCTGCATCCTTAACCCGCTGTTGGTTCTCTAGGTCCATAGCCCCCGCCGCAGTTCAAACGAAACACTCCGTAGTAGAAAATATGACTTCGGCCCCGGCGTTTTTGACACATTCTTCAATAGCGGGACCGGGTACACCATCACGATCGCCGATTATTATAACCTTTTTGTCTTTAAACATAATCATTATCCCTCCTTATATAGTCGTTATATAGTCGTTGCTGATAGCCGATTATAACCTAGCTCGTTCGTGGCACCGGTTACAACCTGGAGCTCCGCCTCTATACTGCCACCTTCCTTGAGGCTGCCCTTAAATCCGCCGGCTATTACATCCACGGCCTCTATATGCCCTATTATCTTTTTCATAGGCGGCAGCTTTATAATTTCGTTAGCATTACCCGCCGTTACGACGGCATCCGCTTTAACGTCCGCATCGGCTAAGGATTGTGAAGCGCCGTCCCTGCCGGCAAACTCGTCGGTCACTATTACGGTTTTGATCCCCTTATCTTCGAGCTTTTTACAGTTCATCATAAGATCCGTATCGGGATTCCCAAAGCCCTCCTCAGAAATTATTACGCCATCGGCGCCCATATTTTCTACGAGCTTCGCAACCATACTAGATGATCTTTCTTTATCCGCCAGGTATACATTTTCGTTCGTTATCACCACACCGATAAAGTTAAGTTCCTTGCCGTGCTTTTCATACAAGTCGCGTATGATCGGATTATTCATATGATGATAAGTCGTATTTTTATCGCAGGCGGATACGCAATTACCGCTTACTATAGCGCCGTCCATTATCTCCGTCGGATAAATAAATGTAGGTATAATCCGTTTAACATCAACTCCGTACACGTAAGTGTCGTGCAAAAGCCCCTGGGATTGGAGCATATACACGTAGGCAACCCTCGGCAGGCCCTCGTATTCGTCGGCCTGATCCGGCATACATTTTGTCTCATAGATCTCGAGCTCATCGGGCTCCTCCGCCCTAGTTACCTCCGCAAGATATGCCGCCGCCCTTAAACCTATAAGCCGCACCCCTTCCTCATGCTGGTGCTGTTTTAAATCCTTTACGGGCTCACATATAACTACTACATTGCAGCTCTTCGAGAAGGGTGTATACTGGGCCCCGGGGCCGGACATATCTATTATACCCTCCTGGAAACCTACTATTTTGCCCGTTGTGACCACATTGGCCCCCCTTAGTACGTGAGTCCTGCCACTGCCCACCGTATCCACTTTGTTTACAAAGCCTGGGAAAATCCCGCCAGGACCCTTCACCTTAACCCTTGGCTCTATGACATCCTTTACGGGGATTATTCTAACTTCCTCACCGGGTCTTGCGATGTCTATATCGATGCTTTTAAACCTAGGATCATCGCCTATCTCCCGAAGCATATCCTCCTTGTTTACATATAATACTGAACCCTGTAGCTTCGTTTCATCGCCGAGTTGCACATCCCTTACATCAATATAACCAACTTCCAGACGCAAAATATTCACCTCCCTTTATTTTAAGCCCTATTAGGGCTAAATGTACCCCTTGAGCATCGCTTCTACATTGTCCGATGTTGCCGTGTCCTGTGTTAGCTCTTCTACCTTTTCACCATTCTTATACATGGCCACGGTTGGGAGCCCTAATACCCTTTGGGATATGGCAAGTCTCCTGTTTTCCGCGGTATTGATCTTGCAAAATTTAATGCTATCTCCGTATAATGCTTCTAGCCTTTCCAACTCCGGCAAAAGTGCCTTACAGGGCTCACATTTCGGTCCCCAAAAATCCAAGAGTACCGGTTTTGTTGATTTTTTAACTTCCTCTTCGAAATTTTCCTTATTTATTTCCAGCACATTATCACCTCCTCAACGTTAAAACATCCCTCAAAACCGCTGATTTATCAATCAAACTTTTCCGTTATGTAAAGCTCTGCTACAAATGCAGCAATAGCGCCGTCAGCAGCGGCAGTAACAACTTGCCTTAAGCTCTTTGACCGTATATCCCCCGCTGCAAATACGCCTTCTATATTCGTCCTCATATCATCATCGGTGATGATATAGCCCCTTTCGTCCATTTTCACGGTACCCTTTACGAGATCGGAAACGGGGTCATAGCCGACGAACATGAACACTCCATCGGTTTCCAGGTCGCTTATCTCCTCGGTCTTAACGTTTTTAATCGTTACGCCCTCTACGATGCCGTCGCCCTTTACCTCTGTGACGATGCTATCCCATATAAAATCTATCTTCGGGTTTGCAAAGGCTTTATCCTGAATAAATCCCGCTGCCCTTAGCTCATCCCGACGATGTATAACCGTTACTTTTTCGGCAAACTTAGTAAGGTATATCGCTTCCTGTATAGCCGAATCGCCGCCGCCTACTACAACAATCTCTAAATCGGTAAAAAAGTCCGCATCACAGGTAGCACAATAGGATACGCCTTTGCCACGAAACTCCAGCTCACCGGGGCAACCTAGGAGCCTTGGCTTTGCACCCATGGCTAATATAACCGTTTTCGTACGGTATCGAGTATTTTCCGTATGGACTTCTTTGATCCTGTCGCCTAATTCTAATCCGGTAACCGTTTCATCCTTTAGCTGTACACCAAAGGCCTTGGCCTGTTCCCTCATCCTGTCGGTAATCCCCGGGCCGGTTGGTTGTTCAATAGATCCGGGATAGTTTTCCAATTCTGAAGTGCTAGCCGCCTGGCCGCCCCATTCGCCCTTTTCGAGGACTAAAGTCTTAGCCTTGCTCCTCGCTCCGTACAGTCCTGCGGTAAGACCCGCGGGGCCACCACCGATGATAATAATGTCGTATAAATCCTGCATATAAAGTACCTCCTTGTAAGATTATGTTAATGTATATATTGTGCAATCTGCGGTCTGGAATATCCTAGTCTGCAGTTTCACAGTTTTAACGCATTTCTTATTAGGTCAAGATCTATCTCCCTGAAATCCTCTAAGCAATCCTCTGGCCAGGGGGGGATATCTTTATCCTTTAATAAACTGATAGTTTTTATTATACTTTTTTCTATTACTCTAAGGGAATCCAAATCTACGGGCCCTTGCCTCTTTTCAATGGCTATACTTTTATAAGGCGTTTCGTTGGGTTTAATGCTACCCGACAACGGGTGGGTTAGCAGTATACAGCCTTTATGTATAAAATCCCTGGTCTTTTCCAATGTCTGCAAAAATGTCCCCTCGACGTATAGGACTTCTACATCCCGGGACAGGTTTTCCTTTACAAGTTTATTGTTTGAAATCACAAGGGTATTATTCAGCATTTGTTTTTACTCCTTTTGTACCTGTAGTATAAAAACAGTTAACCTTAACTCAATAAAAAACAGGGATAAGCATAGACCTGGTTAAGCCAATACATCCCCCTGTTTTGTTACCTAAGAGTTTCGCCCTGCTAAATAAGAGTTGTCCCTTATATACTGTCAGGTAGCTTTCCAGGAAATTGTCAGGATGCAGTCCTTTTACCTGAGAGTTTCACCATATATTGGCTCCAATGGCTTTCCCCTTCGGTGTCCATTTATATAAAGGGCAAAAAATCATCCCATGCCCATGGATCTCTCCCGCATCCATCATTCAATTTGCTGTAATATTTTGCTGTTATCATTACTTATTCAACAAGGATTCAATAATTCCTCTTATATATAATAATTTTTTTCTGTTATATAACATCAACCCCCCATAAAAAATATAGAAACGGTGCCGGGCCCTACGTGGGTACCTATGACACAGCCTATTTCGGAAATAATTATATCCCGCGGCTTGTATTTACCCTCGAGCATCTCCCTCATGACAAGGGCCTCCTCGGGACATTCAGAATGAACTATAGCAAGGGTCTGGTCCTCGATGTTTTTGCCATCCTTTTCCACAGCATCCATTAGTCTTGAAAGAACTCTTTTCCGGCCCCTTACCTTATCAAGGACCTCTATTTCGCCCTCTGAAACGTACAGTATGGGCTTTACATTCATAACGGTGGCTATAGTAGCCTTAACAGGGCTTAACCTGCCACCTTTTTTGAGATATTCCAGCGTATCTACACCGAATACGTACTGCATCCTATCCCGCATGTCCAGCATCCTGTCCCTTATTTCTTTGAGGGAGGCACCACCTTCGGCCATGTTTGCACCCTCTAGCGCAATAAGGCCCATACCCATCGAATAACCCAGGGAATCTATTATTTCAATATCATCGCTGCCTAAAATATTTTTAGCATTTATGGCCGATTGATATGTACCGCTGCCCTTTGAGCTCAGATGTATTGAGACTACGGAATTACCCTTTTCAAGTTCTGTTTTGTACATATCCACGAATACCGGCGGATTAACCTGAGACGTTGTGGGCATCTGTTTGCTTTCCTTAAGTTTCGAGTAAAACTCCCCGGGTGTAAGGTCTATACCATCCCTAAAGGTACCATCCTGAAAATTTACCATAAGGGGTGCGACCCCTATATTATGTTTTTCCGCAAGTTCCTTAGGCAGGTCCGCAGTGCTGTCGGTTATAATCTTTACGGACATGATCCTTTTCCCCCTTTACTTAATAAAATATATACCCAGGGCCATCCCGGGCCCTGAGTACGTTCCTATAACGCTGCCTACGACCCCTTCGACGAATTCACCGGCGTCGAATCTATCCTCTAGGGCCCTTTTCAGTTCCTTTACAATCTCGTTTTTACCTATATAGTTTATCCCGATCCTTCCACATAAAACATCAATCCCGAGATCCTCTATGTATTTTGTGAGCCAGTTTACTAGTCTTTTTCGTCCCCGAACCTTGCCCAAGAACTTTACCTCGCCATCGACAAAGGTAACCACAGGCATTATGTTTAATAAATTCCCCATAAATGCGGTCCCGGTACTTATCCTACCCCCCTTTTCAAGATATGACAATGAACCGAGTACTATAAGGCTTTTGGTGTTATTCGCCATATATTGAACCCTTTCCATTATGTCCTCCAAGGGTTTACCGTCTTTTGCCATCCGAGCTGCCTCGAACACAACCATCCCATGGGCAAGGGTGGCCAATTTTGTATCCATAACAAAAACATTATCAAGGCCTAATACATTCTTTGCGATAACGGCGGATTGGTAGGTACCGCTTAGGCGTGCGGATAAAAACAGTCCTAAAACTGTCTCGCCCCCTTGACTTAATTCCTCGAAGGCCTCTATAAACTCGCCAACGGATACCTGGGATGTAGACGGCATTTCCTTTGTCTTGCCCAATTTTTCGAAAAATTCCTCCGTCGTTATATCAACCCCGTCCCTGAAGTTTTCTTTACCAAATCGTACCGTAAGGGGCAAAACGGTTATATCGTACGTGTTTAAAATATCCTTGGGCAAATCGCACGTGCTGTCCGTCACTATCTTAATCCTATGCATTAACGCACCTCCCCCTCGTTTCTACCCATGCTTTTATCTATTTTACATTAAATTTTCAATTCCTTCAATTACGGATAAATAAAAAACCACCCCTGGGAAATACTCCCGGGGCAGTAGCCTGATTTATCTTATCCTGTCTAGTACGGACAGGGCGATATTGGCACAGTGGTCCCCTATCCTTTCTAGGTTACTTATTACATCTAGGAACACGACACCGGATCCCGGGACGCATTGGTAGTTGTTAAGCCTTCCGATATGGCTTTCCCTGTATTCCCTTTCCATTCTATCCACATCGTCCTCCCTTTGCCTTATCCTCCGGGCGAGTTCGTAGTCTTTGTTCCTTAAGGCAATAACGGAATCCTCTACCATGGAATAGACAAAATCAGCCATAGCACTTAAATCCCGTATACCTATTTCGGAAAATACAAGCCTATCATCTATCTTGTTCTGGCCGCGTTCTGCTATATTTTCTGCATGGTCCCCTATCCTTTCGATATCGTTTACCGTATGAAACAGTCCCGTAACCAAATCGTTCTCCGCTGCGGAGAGGCTGCTATTGGCAAGGAGTACCAGAAACTGTGTGATCTCCCTTTCTAAAGTGTTGACCATCTCTTCCCTTTGGAAACAATGGTTCAATAGCCTCTCGTCCTCCTTTATGAAACCGTCCACGGCGTACCTAAGGGTCTCCGCTGCGACGCTACCCATCCTGGCTACTTCCTTTACCGCCTGCAATACAGCTATGCTAGGGGTCTCCAATAGCCGGTTATCGAGGTATTTAAGTATTTCCTCCTCTTCCTCCTCGCCGGGCACGAATTTCTTGGCGGCTAGCACCAATAAAGATGCGAAGGGTAGGAGTATAATCGTATTGGCAACATTATAAAGGGTATGGGCATTAGCTATTTGCCGTACTATATTGCCCCCTAAATATTTCACCGATGAGCTAAGGGGTGTCGTAAAACCTATGAACAGAAACATCCCTATTACCTTTATCGTAAGATGAATCACCGCCGCCCTCCTAGCAGCGATGTTGGTCCCTATACTGGATAAAAGGGCCGTAACGCAGGTACCTATATTCATACCCAGTATAATAGGTAATGCGGTATCGAGGGTTATAAGTTCGTTAAAGGCTAAAGCCTGTAACAGTCCGATAGAAGCGCCGCTGCTTTGGATTATGCCTGTTACTATAAAACCCGCCACTACGCTAATGAATCTATTACGGCTAAAAGTTCCCATAATGTTTGAAAACAGATCAGAATCCTTTAAAGGTTCCATGGCCGCCGACATAAAATTCATGCCGATGAACAGGATACCAAAACCTATAAGTATCTCACCTAATTGTTTATATTTCCTGCGGGTACCGAATATCAAGAATCCGACGCCCATAGCCACTATTACCGGCGCTATGTCTGAGAATTTAAAGGCTACTAATTGGGCCGTAACGGTGCTACCTATATTTGCGCCCATAATAACCCCTACGGACTGCATGAGATTCATGAGCCCGGCATTTACGAATCCCACGACCATTACCGTCGTGGCACTACTACTTTGTGTCATCGACGTTATAACCGCGCCAAAAACGAGACCTAAAATCCTATTAGTAGTAAGCACTTCAAGGAGCCTTTTAAGCCTATCCCCGGCTGCTTTTTGAAGCCCCGTGCCCAGGGTGTTCATACCGTAAATAAAAAGCCCCAGGCCCCCTAACAGCTCAAAGACCATTCTGCTTGTCACCTTTTACCTCCTCCTATCAGGAAATAAAAGCTTTATCGTTCCTATACTATAATAAACTATTTTAAAAATGTTTATGTTACATCTATGTTAATTTCCCGTACTCCATGGGATAATCTTCTATAGTCAACCCTTTGTTATATGATTTCT
Source organism: uncultured Clostridiaceae bacterium (assembly GCA_964508195.1). Lineage (GTDB taxonomy): Bacteria > Bacillota > Clostridia > Ch29 > Ch29 > JAAYEV01. The sequence goes on along the minus strand of CAZDSH010000008.1, from coordinate 24,567 downwards.
ATAGGATTTATTTGACAAAACATGTACTACGTTATATATTATTACTGGATAACGACTATTAATTAGGATGGTGCCGGCATGGACTTGGATATTGTTCTAAGGGAAATGGGTTTCAAAGTAACCCCACAGAGGCTGGCCATATACGAAGTACTACAAAATTGCAATATGCATCCTACTGCAGAGATGATATACAATATAATTTCCGTGGATTTTCCAACTATGAGCCTGGCTACAGTGTACAAAACCCTTGATTTATTAACGGGATCAGACATTATTCAAGAGCTGAACATCGGCGAGAATATTTCGAGGTACGATATTAATCCTAAGCCTCATCCCCATATTTTATGCACAAAATGCGGCAAACTGGAGGATGTGGATATGGTATTGCCAAAAATCCTTAGAAATAGGGCCCAAACTTCCAGCGGCTATGATATACATAAACTGCAACTTTATTTCTATGGTATATGCCCCTATTGCAGGGATGCCGAATAGTTTGTTTTGCGTTACATAATTAAAAAAAATTAAAAAAAACGACCACCGAAGGCATAATACTCGCTGTCCTTTGTGTATGGTAACCATTGTTCTCGGTTATCATTACAGCTTTTTAAAAAGATGTCCTTCGTTGGTCGTTTTTTTAACTTGTTGTCTGTATCCTACCTACGATGATATTTAACATATCGTAGGCCTCGATGATGTTTATGCCCATATCTATAGCGTCATCGCCGAACTGCTTCCTTAGTACAATAACCTCCTCTTTTGAAGCCCTTTTTAATCGTGCCAACAGTTGATTGTCCAGAATCCTGTTCCTTATAGACTCCATGGTTTCATGAATAACGACAATATTGGTGTCTTTTGTATTCAAACGACCACCTCATCAAGCAAAATTTAATTATTTCTTGTTTAAGGTATCCGCTCCGCTCTATTGTTGTACTTTCTTTATAATTTACATATTCTACGAAAACTGCATTTCTCCTTCTTGCATCAATTATTTTTTTGATTATCTTTTATATTCTCCAGATGGGATACATCATTAAGCCCCGCTAACATCGGGAATCCGTCATGGACGTTTATAGTACTTATGCTACAATTTTTTATTATATAGTTCCAATGGCTCTCTGTGCCACGGCCTATTAAATTGGATATCATAGCCCTTATAGCCCCTGCATGGCTTACTATTAGTATGGTTCCTTCGGAGTTATCTTTAATAAGCCTTTCAAACCATGGATTGATCCGTGAATATGCCTCCTCGAGGCTTTCGCCCCCCGGCGCAGAATATTTAGGGCAATTCGTTCTCCATTTTTCCATATAGTTCGGATATAACTCCTTCAGTTCCTCGGCACTAAGATTCTCCCAATCGCCAAAATGAATCTCCTTTATATTGTCCACGGTTATAATTTCGAGGTTATGATATTCATTCACCGCCCGGGCCGTATTTAAAGCCCTGCCAAGGGGACTGCTGTATATATAATCCAGTTTTCTTTCCCTAAGCCTTAACGCAAGCTGTTTCGCTTGTAGCATACCCTTTTCCGTTAATCGCGTATCGGACCATCCCTGGTATAATCTTTTCTTGTTACCCTCCGTCTGACCGTGCCTTACTAAAAGTAATTCTAACATTGAAGACCCCTTTCTTTATATTTCCATATTAATCTATAATCCTTTAATGCTAAACATAAAAATAAAACAGCCCGTATACCGGCAAAACCGAAAGGGCGACTATTTCGTTAAGGGCACCTAGGGTGTCCCCTGTCATCCCCCCTATTTTGAAACTGCATACCCTGACAAATACTAAAGACAAACCTAAAGTCATTACCGTCAGAATGCCCGTAAGGAATAATCCTATAGGATATATAGCTATAGCCATCGTGATCAGGCTTGCTATTAGTGCATCCTTAGGCATTACGTCCCCTATAACCTCGGAACCTAAACCCGAGGCCTTTGCGCTTTTTGAAAAGGCGGCACCGTATACCATCGCCAGCCTTGCGTACACAGGCATAATGAATAGCATCTCTGGCCTTTTAAAAGCGTTTACAAAGGCTATCTTCAGAAGCAACACCCCCGTAAGGGCTATAACACCGTGAGTACCTAGTCGGCTATCCGCCATTACCTTCAAAATATCGTCCCTTGGGCCATTACAATAAAACCCGTCAAAGGTATCCGCAAGGCCATCCTGGTGCAGCCCTCCTGTTATAAGGGCTTCGGCTAGTATCGCTGTTACCGCGGCGACGAGGGAATCAATTCCCGTTAATATTTCGTACAAAGCCAGCATCACCAGACCGATAGCACCGCCGATAAGGGGCATATATTTCATACCCTTTGCAAGGCCGGCACCTTCTTCCCTAGGTATTGTTCGTATAGGAATCCTCGTCGAAAATTGTAAAGCCTGTATAAACCCCTTCATTATCACAATTCTATTCCTTCCCTTGGGCCTATCCCTTTATCGAAGGGATGTTTTATAAGCTTCATTTCCGTTACTAAGGAAGCCATTTCCAATATATTCGCCGGTACATCCCTACCCGTCAGTATTATTTCCATTCTATCGGGCTTTTGCTCTAGAAGGTCCTTTACCACCTCCGCCGTTAAAAGACCGTTATGCAATACGCCCATTATTTCATCTAGTATAAGGATATTACATTCATTGTTTTGTACCACGCCCTTAATAAATTCGAAGGCTTCGGCAATTTCTAATTTTAGTTCCTTTTTTTCCTCGTCATTTAATGTCCAGAAAAATCCCCTTTTCTTTTCAAAACGAAATATTTTAAACTCCGGGGCCAGTTTTTCCGCGGATATAAGTTCACCGCTGTCGCCGCCCTTTAAAAACTGTACCATATACACCTTATAACCCCTACCTACTGCCCGTAACGCCTGCCCCAGTGCAGCGGTAGTCTTTCCCTTACCATCCCCGGTATAAACTTGTATAAGACCCTTTTCAAGCTCTTTACGCACCATATCCTAACCCCTCCCTATTTAAACCTGATGGGCACCCCGGAAACCATAAAATACCCTATATCGGCCTCGGAAGCTATACGCTGATTAACCCTGCCCGCAATATCCCGAAACAATCTGCCTAGGGAATTGTCCGGCACGAGACCCATACCCACTTCATTAGAAACTATTACACAAAGGTCCCCCCACGTTCTAAGGCCGATAATAGCAGAATCTATCTGGGACATTATTAACCTCTCTATTCGTTCCCTCTCCCCTAAAGGTATCCCCTTTTTTGCATAGCCCCTATCCATGATGAGGTTATTTATCATAAGGGTAATACAATCCAATAGTATGCCATGATACCTTTCATTTTTCAGCTCTAACTTTTGGCCTATATCTTTATAGGCCTCAAGGGTATCCCAAAAGGACGGTCTTTTCTTTATATGCTCCTTTATCCTCCTTCGCATCCCTTTATCAAAGGGCAAAGCAGTAGCTATATAAAGAACTCTATGCCCCGCCTCCTTCATGAGATTTTCCGCAAAGGTACTCTTACCGCTGCGGGCGCCGCCGGTTATATATATGATCCCTTGTTTCATACTATACGATCCCCCAGAACTTTAATGCCCTCCAGCTCTAAAAGAGCCCTTTTGACATCCAGCCCACCGCCGTAGCCTACTAGCTTTTTGTCGCTGCCTACTACCCGATGGCATGGCACAACAATGGCTATGGGATTCCTGTTATTAGCCTGGCCTACTGCCCGCACTGCCGCGGGCTTATCCACGGCTATAGCTATATCCCTATAGCTAGCGATATTGCCATAGGGTATCTGTATAAGGGCATGCCAAACCCGTCTTTGAAATACAGTGCCCCTTAGGTCCAGGGCCAGGGAAAATTTCTTTCTGGTACCGGCAAAGTATTCCCTAAGCTGTGCCTCCGCCCCGGCTATTACGTCGTTGGTTCCTTCTATGATATCAGCCTCGGTATATTTTTTATGTACCCAACTATGAAAGGAATTATTTTTATCCCCAGACAGACCTAACCAGCATAGACCTTTAATGGACGCCGCCACTAACACCTTACCCACCGGCGTGTCCAACCATCGGTAAAGGATATTTTCCTTCATACTGTTCATCCTTCCTTTGCAATATTTCTTATAGTTGACCACTGTTCCCTTGCCATCTTTACTATTAAAGGTTTCCGCCTCGCCGCCCCGTGGGATACGACTCTATTAAACCATAATACCGCATCAGTAGTATTCCCCGTCCGTCGGTTCAGCTCGCCAATCAAATATATAAGGGTTATATCGTCCATCTTCTCCGGTGTTTTTCCTATATCATAGAGAATCAAGTACTGTTTTAAGGCGTTAACCATAAACCTTTGTTCTTCCTCCGTATCCCCCTTCATCCTATTGAGCCAGGCTAGCCTCATACATATAGAGGCAACCATATCCGCCGGAGTATTTTTGCGCAGTTGACCGCAATACAAGGCCAACTTGTGGGCATCTATGGCATCTTCGATATCCCTTTCACCGCTAAAGTCCCTTTTTATCCATTTCGGCGCTATTTCTTCGTATACCTTTTCAGCATCCCCGGGCTCAATATCATTAAACCTCTCATATAGAGCTGCATAACCGCACTGGGTGCACACTACCGCCTCATAAAGAATGGGATTGCATCCTTTGTAGTACACACAAAAGTCTGTATCCCTGTCTTTAACTATACAAGACCTGCTCCTTACCCGGCTGGTGCTGAAACTTGTTTCACAAACGGGGCATTTAACCTCCGCCTGGTAAAGAGAACTATTCATCATCCCTGGGCAAAGACATTTCCCGCCCTTTAGTCAGCGTAGGAACTTGCCTCACCCGTTCACCCCCCTGTCCGCCGTCTTGTAGTAGGACCAAACTGTCCCCATCCTTAATTATATCTGTATACCCGGCCTTTTCGCCGTTTATCGTAATATTTACCCTGCCTTTAAAACCCTTTGGGTTGAGATCCAAAAAATTAAAAACATCTATGAACATATAGGGCCGCCTTCTAGGGGGCAATTTTAAACTTTTACCGTTCACCGTAACCGTAATGACCCCCTTCGGCTTCCTCTTATAGAAATTAATGATATCCATATCCTCCAATATATAGGAAGGGGTCACTTCTTGTCCGTTAACATCGTATATATAATCCTTATCAGGCAGATCAAGGGCTATTATTAGTTCCCCTAGGGTCTTGGCCCCGATGATTTCAAGGTTGTCCCCCTCGCATACCCTATCACTAGTACTTGTTTTAACGTTGTTTAGTGTCCATTCCATCGGCAACATAACCCTTTCACCCCCAAGGGTTACAAAGCGCCTTTCCCTTTGCAATATATCGGCTACCTTAGGGCATGCGTCCTTACCTGTAGTCGCCTCAGTTACCCTAAGCACGTCACCCTTTTTAAGCGTCGTATCTAAGGAGGCCCCTTCGCCGTTAACCTTTATAATAGCAGCATCACCGGGTTCACCTTTTATGGTATTTATCGTGCCGTTAATGAAAAAATTTATGTCCCTGCCCCGGGCGGGTATCAGCTTCCTCGGCGAAAACCCGGCGGCCATAAGGGCATCCCCCACGGTTATATTTCTTATATTCAAAAGCCTAAGCTCCTCGTCGTTTACCCTTATATCAAGAAAATGATCCCCAGATGCCTTATACCCCGCCAAGGCAATACCTATAGGGGTTATAAACTCCGGCCCTGAAATACCCGGCACCGATATCCTAAACAGCTCAGAATCTTCGATCTCCTTTATACCCGCCCTGTCCTTAGGCAATCCTAATTTCAAGGCAATACATTCTTTAAGCCCCGGCGTGAGGCTACCGCCGCCGACACAAAACAATGCCTTAGGCGGGCCTTCATTATATTTTAAAATATTTTTTATTATTTCATCGGATATTCTATTTATAACAGGTTGCACAACCTTCGTTAATTGCTCTAGGCTGATATTAAGCGTATCCCCCATTATATCTTTACGGCATGTCGATGGTTGTTCCCCTAAAAAGAGGCATTTTTTCAACCCCTCGGCGGTTTGAAAATCCAACAAAAACCGCTGTGCTATCTCCTCCGTCACGCTATCCCCAGCCATAGATACCATTGAATAGGCATAAATGCTACCATCCCGTGATATAGCAATATCCGAAGTACCTGCACCTATGTCCACCATCGCGAGGTTTAAAGCACGCAAATTTTCGGGAATAGTAATCCCCATAGCCGCTATAGGCTCTAGGGTAAGGTTTATTATTTCTAAGCCCGATCTTTCCATAACGGTATAAAGGCTCTCTACCACTGTCCTGGGAAGGAAAGTAGCGATAATATCTACGCCCATCTCGTAACCTTGGTGCCCCTCAAGATTTTTTATGGGTATCCCGTCCAGATAATAATTCGCGACGCTATAGCCTACACAATAATGCTGGGTCTTTCCCCTATAGTCCCTTTGTATCCGCTCCTGGGCAGCCTGCATAGCCTTAAGCTCAAGGCTGTTTATAAAATCGGCCCCCACGGAGCCCAGCCCCTCTACATTCTCCATTGTTTTTATCCTTTGGGTAATAAGGGTCCTCCCTGCGGCGGCTACGCATACATGATTGAGGCTGCAATTATTCCTTTGTTCCAGCCTTTGTTTAACCTCTTTTACTATTTCAGCGACGCTAGCTATATCATGTATTTGCCCGCCGAACACGCTTCGTTCCCTATGCTCCGCCACTTCTATATCGATAACATCCAATCCCCGCCCATAGGTATCCCCCCGGGCCAATACCCCTACCACTGTCCTGGTACCAATATCGAGGGCAAACATCCTGTTTAATGTTGTTGCCTTAGCCATTCAAAAGCCACCACCCTCTCCCAAATACCTTCGTCCCCACCCCATGGGCCGTTTTATTTCATACACATCGAGGCGGCCTCCCCCCTTCATCTAGGCCCATCTATTCCTTTATGCTTCGCCGCGCTACACCGGCTGGCTCAGTGCCTATTTGTTTCAGACCCTGCATCCCCGGGTTGCGCCCCCTCCACTGGAACCATGGACCGGGTAATGTAAAATTCGCAATCCCGGACTAGGGGGCATTCTTCACATAGAGGCCTCCTTGCCCTGCATATCCTTCTACCGTGATGTATGAGCCAATGGTGAGCCCTGGACCATTTGTGCCGGGGTATGTTTTCCATAAGCTGTTTTTCAGTAGTTAACACGTTATCGGATTTTGCAAGGCCCAGCCTATTGGACACCCTAAAAACATGGGTATCCACGGCTATTGCATCAACGCCGAAGGCATTGCTTAATACTACGTTAGCCGTCTTTCTTCCTACCCCCGGCAATGCTATAAGCTCCGCCATGGTATTCGGTACTCTGCCACCGTGGATACCGGTTATTAACTGGCATGTTTTTTTGATGTTCTTCGCCTTCGTCTTATAAAATCCACAGGTCTTTATAAGGCCCTCTATATCGCTGGTACTCGCCCCGCCGAGGGCCTCGGCATCCTTAAACTTTTCAAACAATGCCGGCGTCACCTTGTTCACCTGTCTATCGGTAGTTTGGGCGGAAAGCATAGTTGCAATGAGCAGTTGAAAGGGGTTTTTGTGCATTAATTCCGTGGCGGCACCACGGTAGACCCCTTCCAGTATATTGAGTATCCTGTTGATCCGTTGTGTATCAAAGTCCCCATGCCCTGTTTCCAAACATCCTACCCCCTTCTGAATCTATCTTAAAGGGTTTCCCTATGGCATTTAACTATTTCAACCCTCGTATCCATTTCGATAAACCTTATAGCCGCGTCTAATACCCTATCGCACTGATATTTGCTGTTGGAAACTACGGAGAGCCCGAGGGACGATGCCTGCCATTTATCGTTGTCCGCCACCTCCGCTACGGATACGTTAAACTTACCCTTAAGCCTTTCGATTACACTCTTTAATATCCTTCTTTTATCCTTTAGACACCCCGAGTCCCATAGCATTATATCGAGTCTACATATACCGGTAAACATAATGCAGTATCCCCCCTATAACGATGGTAACGATGTATGGATTAATTATATCAAAAAACCCTCCCCGGACAAAACATTATAAAGAAAACCACCCCTCAAAACAACGGGTTCTCCTTTAACAAGATTATACATAACCTTTGAATAAAATATTTGATTTTTAAAGATATCAGTTTTAGAATATACTATTGAGGGTACTTATAATACTAAGTTTTCGCTAATACCGGGGATAGCCCAAACGCTCATAATATATAGCCGTTATTAAATCCCGGCTTTCATTCCCCGGATGTTAGCAATAAGGAGGCGTATAAAGAATGGATAACTTTAGGCCTGAGGATCCAAGGGATGTATTCCATCGTAGTGATTATCCCCGTCGATCCAGTGCTTTCAAAGCCTTTTTCTTCGCCCTTATAGGGGCAGTAGTGGGGAGCCTTTTAACCTTCTATCTCATGCCGGTTATTGTGGAAAACGATACAACGCAGTCGCCACTAGGAACGCAGCCCCCTATAATAATCGAACCTACGAATGAAGGTATATCCGTTGTATCGGCGGTTGCGCAAAAAGCCACCCCGACGGTAGTAGGCGTCACTACGGTAACGTTGCAAAGGGACAGCTTTTGGGGCATCCTGCGCCGTGGTGAGGGCGTAGGTTCGGGGTTTATCGTGCACCCCGAGGGCTATATCTTGACGAATGACCATGTAATAAATAGCGGCCGAGCGGAAAAGATCACAGTATTGTTAAACGACGGTGCCGAAAAGGATGCCGAGGTGCTTTGGAACAACAGTGCCTTGGATATGGCAATACTTAAAATTGACGCTAAAAACCTACCTGTAGCTGATCTAGGCGATAGCGATGACCTCGTAGTAGGGGAGATAGCCGTAGCCATCGGCAACCCCCTAGGGCTCAGTTTCCAACGCAGCGTTACCTCCGGAGTAATAAGCGGCCTATATAGAACGATACAAATATCCCAGACGGAGGTAATGGAGGACTTGATCCAAACCGATGCGTCGATAAACCCCGGTAACAGCGGTGGCCCGTTGCTAAGTGCCAAGGGGGAGGTAATAGGCATGAACACTGCCAAAATATCTTCAAACGTCGCCGAGGGCCTTGGGTTCGCCATACCTATTAACCAAGCTAAACCTATCGTGGAGCAAGTTATAAAAGAGGGCAAATTCACAATGGTTTATCTTGGCATAAGCGGCTACGATGTCCAGGCGATAAGGCGTCAGCTTAATATTGATATGAGCATCAAAGACGGCGTTTATATATTTGAAGTGGAAAAGGGCTCCCCTATGGACAAGGCCGGCATAAACGCCGGGGATATTGTAACGGCCTTAAATGATAAGTCTATAAAGGACAAGACACAGCTTACGCGGGAGCTATATAAATATAAGCCCGGGGATACCATAACCGTGACGTACTATAGAAATAAGACCAAAAACGACGCAAAGGTTACGTTAATAGCTCGTCCCGAGGGCCAATAGACCAAAACTCAGGATTCAGTTGGAGGTTTTACTCCGCCTGAATCTTGAGTCGAATTTTTTATAGCTCTATTTCATTATTTTCGCTGTCCAGAAAATATCTGTCCACTTCACACCTAAAATATTCCTTAAGCCGCATCGCTAATTGGTTCCTCGCCTCTAACATGCGGTTACAATTTTCCTCAGCGAAACCGTCAATGGGGAAAAATATATTGCAGCTTTCCTCCGTAACTTTACCCCGCTCGCTTTGTCTCCATATCCATCTTCTTGTCCTTATTCTCTTGCTGTCGGCATATACCAATTCGCCGGGTTTAAGCACCTCTTCGTCGGCTTTACCTAAGGGAATGAATGTATCACCCTCCACGGAAAACCTTACCTCTATGTCCCCTTCAAGGGCGTCCATATCATGGGCCCCCATAGGTAACATATATTTAAGGGACAGAGCGTTAACGAGATCTACCACGGGGTTTATATAGGGTAAACTGCCGCCCTTTGATACCCTTTTTACCATTGCCTCAATTGAACTTAAATACTTGTTAGGGTTAAATCCAACTTCAGTAAAGGCCATACGGTAGGGTATTATAGCCCTATTTTTCTTTATATCTGTACCGGAAACTTCTTCCCTTAGCTCCTCTGTCACGGTGTCTAAAAATTCCGCTATGTCCGTACCCTTTATTTTGTTATCTATATCCCGCGCCACTACTACAGTAAAGCATAGACTCGGCAGTTTTTCAAACACCTTTGGATGTACTATAAATTTCAATGAAACCTGCTCCTCTCACAATTTTTTAAAGCTTTATTTCCCCTAGGGCGGCGTTTATCTCCCCTAATACGTATTCATCCTGCTCATGGTTAGAGCTTTCCCTGAGCAATTCCCGGGCCCTAGGACCCCCTATACGCCCTATAGCCCATGCTGCATGGCCCCTTACCATAGCCGATGGTTGTTTTAGGGCCCCCTCTAAAATATCAAGGCCTGATCTTTTCCCTTTGTTCCCGAGGACTATAGCCGCATTCCTTTTTAATACGTTAAGCCCCCTCCAGGCCCAGGGACTTTTTTTATATCTTTTATCGAATTCGCTGCGATCCATCTGCATTAATTCCCATAGATCGACATTGCTTCCTTCGCCGTTATAAGAAATATCCCGATTATAAGGACAGCTAATAAGGCATTTATCGCAGCCGTATAGGTTATTGCCTATTTTGTTTCGCATTTCCCTAGGGATTATTCCCCTTTTCTGTGTTAAGTATGAAATGCACCTTTGGGCATTGAGGTTATAGGGTGCTATTAACGCACCGGTAGGACAGTTATCAATACAACGGGTACAGGCACCGCAATCCCTTTCAAGTGCCCGATCTGGTTCTAATACGAGGTCCGTAAGCATCTCACCTAAAAATACCGTTGTTCCGGCGGAGGGAACTATTATAGAACAGTTTTTGCCGTACCACCCTACCCCTGCACGGTATGCAACTTCACGGTCCACTAAGGGACCGGTATCCGCCATTATTTTATAACGAAGATTTTCTACCCTTTCCGATATAAAATTAGCAGTTAACTCCAGCCTTTCCCTAAGCACACAGTGATAATCTTCTCCCAGGGCGCTGCTACTTATGTTCCCCTTTAAGTTATCCTCGGTAGCCCCCCAATAGAGTCTATAGGGATAAGCAACGGAAATTATCGTATTAGCCCAGGGGAAATGTAACCTCGGCCGGCATCGCCCTTCAATCGTTCCTTTCACGGGGCCTGTCGTGTAGCCCTCCCTACGCCGTTTCGTTAATACCCTTTCCAGCCTTTCAAAGGGCCCTGCATGGGTAAATCCCACGGCACACATACCAAGTTCGTATAGGTATTGTCTTATATGCTCCTTTGTAATCATTTCGGCTACTAATACCCATCCCTTCATTCCTCTTTATAAACGACTGCCCTGTTTCCTCCGAGCTTTTTTGCCCTGTATAACGCTCTATCCGCCTGATATATAAGTTGCAATGCTGTGTCCCCGGAATTCTCTATTTGCGTAATACCCGCGCTATAGGATATGTCAATCTCCTCCGTCCTCACTCTTATCCCCTCTTTGTCGATTCTTTTTTGCAACCTTTCAAAAGCAATGCGTGCCTTCGATTTAGGCGTATCGGGGAACAGTATAACGAACCCCCTCCCACGACGGTATACGCTATCGCATTTCCTTATATTCTTTGACAATAACGAGGCAAATTCCCTTAACACTTGGTCCCCTGTTTCATGGCCGTACTTATCATTAATAGCCTTATAATTATCTAAGGTCAGGGACGCGATAGAAAATGTAGTGTCATATCTGTTAGCCCTTTCAATCTCTTCATCGATGCGCTGGATAAAATAATGTCCCGAGTACACCCCCGTAAGGCTATCCCTTATAAGCTTGTCCCTTTGCTTTTCCTTTCTCCGGAGGGACGCTTCTATTTTTACGATGACCTCCTCTATTACAAAGGGCTTCGTGATGTAGTCATCAGCCCCGGCCCGCATCCCCTTTATCCTATCCTCGATATCCTTTTCGACGCTCAAAAAGAATATACTCGCGTCATGGAGATCATTCCTTGCCTTTATTTTATCCAACAATTCATAACCGTCAAGGCGGGGCATTATAACGTCTAATATAATTACGTCGGGCCTGAAAAAATTAATACGTTCTAATACCTCCTCGGGATCATCGCATATACATACCGTATACCCTTCGGCCATTAGAGCATTCTCCAATAATTTTAGGATAGTAATATCGTCATCTACCAGCAGTATTTTGCCCTTATCTTCTACAGACCTAAACCCGTCTATGGGCGGGAGGCGTTCCTTTATACGGCTGTCGCTACTTATGGTACTTATCCTTTGCTCTATATCCATTACAACTTCGTATAGCTCCCCTAGAAGGCGCCTATCTAAGCCCCCCTTTTCCCTGAGCCCCTGCTCAACCCTCGCCTCCCAGGTATCGCCTATCCTGCCGAGGGGTTCCAATCCCAGGGTATGAGCCGTACCGTTAATCGTATGAAAGAACCGTAGAATTTCCCGGGCATCCCCCTCGCCGCATCCCTGCTCATTTTCTATTAATAACCCATATATCCTTGTAATCTTGTTTTCAAGATCCTTTATGAACATACTCTGCGCAGATTTTACAAAATCATCTATAGGGATATCATCCATCGCACGAAACCTCTTTTCTATTCGAAGTTATTATGGGAAATTAAACGGACAGTAGGCGCTATTTATCCCTTTATAAGGCGATCACCCTTTTTATGCATCCTTTTTTCCGCATGCGTCCCTTCTGCTATCCTTTAAAAGGGGTAGCGAAAAATAAAAGGTGCTCCCTTCTCCATGGACGGAATCGACGCCAATTTCGCCGCCATGGGCGCTAACGATCTCCTTACAGATCGCAAGGCCTAGACCTGTACCGCCTATCTCCCTTCTGTCGCTATTATCTATCCTGCAAAACTTTGTAAACAACTTCCCGATAGCCTCCTCGGGAATCCCCAGCCCGTGATCGGTAACGCTGACCCTTACTTCGTGTTCATCTATGGATATATTAACCCTTATATCGCCGCCCCCGGGCGAAAACTTTATGGCATTGGACAACAGATTAGAAAGCAGTTGTATCATCTTGTCCTTATCGCAACATACGGGTATTCCATTCTTTGTTTTATTATCATACATTATCCTATGGCCGCTGTCCTCAGAATCAAAACGCTTTACCGCTTCCTCTATTATCGCATCCAGGTTATGTATTTGTTTGTTCAAGAGGTCCCTACCACTTTCCATCTTCTGTACATCTAAAAAATCGTTTATCAGCCTCGTAAGCCTTTCTGCCTCGGAATTTATTATACCGATATATTCCTTTATTCGCTCCTTTGTCAGATCCCTTGTAAGTAAAAGTTCTGAAAAGCCTAAGACGCTACTCATAGGCGTCCTCAGCTCATGGCTCACAGTATTTATAAGCTCGAGCTTTAGCCTTTCCACTTCCTTTTGATGGGATACGTCCCGGGCTACAAAAACCCTGCCGAAGGTATGACCGCTCTGACTCGTACACGGATTCGAATAGAAGTTAAGAAACCTTTTAACGGGGCTTACCTGTTCTAGATCCGTATCGTATCTGCTCATATCGTCCTTTATGAGATCGCGTAGCTCCCCCGCCGTATCCCCGTTTTCTTTAACCCCCTCTAACATATTCCTAAGAAATATCTTTACATCGCAACAGACATCATCCTCCATATAAAAGTTTTCACAAAAGTGTTGCGTCTGCCCTAGCACAGCATAATCAAAAAGCTCCTTCCACGCCTTATTTATAAAGTTTACCTCTCCGGACAGGTTGGACATCATGATACCCGCCTCCAAGGAATCTATAATGGCCTGCAGTATTTCCTTCTGCTCGAGGTTACGTTGGTTTTCCTCCTCAAGCTGGGCGTTCAGCTCCTCGATAAGGGCATTTTGTTCCTCAAGGGAGTATTGTTTCCCCCGCAACTGCTCGTTAGCCGATATCAGCTCGTCCTTAGCCCTCTTTCGTTCCGTTATATCAGAGAAGGTGACTACGGCACCGACTATTTCACCGTTACGCCTTTGGGGGTAGGAATGATATTCCGCAGGGAAACAGGTGCCATCGGCCCGCCAAAGTACCTCATCCTCTACATGGACGGTTTCGCCCTTTAAAAAGGCCTTAAATATCTGACATTCCTCCAGGGGAAATTCCGTACCGTCGGCCCGTTTATAATGAATCAGTTCGTGCATGTTTTCCCCTAAAAGCTCCTCCGGCTCCCTGTAGTGCAGCAGATCGAGGCAGCTTCTATTGCAAAAGGTGCATTTCCCCTCCATATCCATGCCGTAAATCCCCTCGGCGGTGGAATCCAATATAAGCCGCAGGTTATATTCGCTTTTTTTTAGCGAGGCATTTAATATCTCCAGGTGTTTATTGCTATGGGACAGTCTGCGGCTAAACAGTCCAACGGAAACGATGGTTCCTAACAGCACTAACACGAACAGGCCGGTAATTTTTCTGTTTTGTCTTTCCAGCTCGTAGTGATCGGTGATGTCATGGACCATCGCGAGCATTATCGTTTTGTCCCCTTCGGTATAGGGAGTCGAATGTATCTCTACAGTCCTTATGCTTCCGTCGGCTAAACGATGTTTAAATACAAAGAAATTTACCCTTCCCGAAATGGCCCCCTGCATCTCTTTTTCCGTATCCTCCGGCGATGACATGTTTAGCTGTTGAATCTTCATGCCCTCTAACTGTTCCGCGCTATAGCCGTAAAAATCCACTGCAGTTTTGTTTGCATGCACTATTTCGCCGGTTTTTGGATCTATCAACATCATAATGGCACTATTTTTATTAAACAGCTCATAAAAATCAATGTCCATTGCGGAAAGGGCATGCCCTGTTACGGTAAACATAGAAATGAGTATGCCTAAAACAACAAAAATAAATACAATCCTTTTCATTTCGCTATACCCCAGGCCTCCTACTTAATTATTAATATTATGCAGTATAACACATCCTTTATATATCGTTATGAAAACCTTATAAAGGTTGTATTGCCTAACATTTTCCCTTAGCTATTTCTTCAACCATCGTCAGAAGATCTACGGGACTAAAGGGTTTAGACAGAAAATAATCCGCCAGGGCCGCCTGCGCCATCTCCTTGTCTATCTGTTGCCCCTTCGCAGTTAATATAAGCACCTTCGCAGACGCGGTATCCGGGTCTTCCTTTATCCTTTTGCATACTTCGTAGCCTGTAATCCCCGGCATCATAACGTCTAATATTATCAGATCCGGCCTTTCCTCAGCAGTTAGCTCTAACGCCTTTAAACCGTTATCCGCCTCCAGTATATGATAACCGCCGATCTCTAGCGTCCCCCTTACTAGCAACCTTAACGCGCTTTCATCATCTACTACCAAAATCTTATACAATTTACATACCCCCGTAATATTATCAAATCAGTTCCAGTTTTTCCATCACCTCTATTAATTTTTCCGTATTAATAGGTTTTGAAGCGTAGGCCTCACACCCGGTTTTAAAGGCCTTAAGCACCCTATGGGGTTCGTTTAACGCCGTAGTCATTATTATTTTAACCCGCTGCGAATCCTCAACCCCTTTTTGTTCTTCAATATCCCGTATCATGCTAAGGGTTCTTTCCCCATCTAAATTAGGCATCATAATATCAAGGCAAACCAGGTCATAGGGTTTGCCCTCGTCCCAGGCTATCATAAAAGCTTCCAGCGCTTCCATGCCGTCTATTGTAATATCACATTCGCCATAGGAAGAAAGAAACTTACATAAAAACTTCCTGCTTGCATAATCATCTTCGGCTATAAGTATTCGCATACACCCTTCCCCCTTTAAAATTTTACTGGTTATCCAGGATCTCTTTCATCTTGTCCACCTTCTGAAGAATTTCTTCTAAACATCTGTTCACTGCAACAAAATCCCGCTTCCTCGTTGCAAGTTCTAACCGAAATGCGATCCTTTTTAATTCGTTCTCGCCGGCCATTGCCGCAAGTTGCCTAATTTGGTGGGCGTGCTTTTCCGCATTCTCCATATCCCTTTTCTTTATAACATCCTTCAACAGCATGGTGTTTAACATTATGCCGCCTAAAGTCCTGCGGGCGATGTTATTATTCCTAGTTTCGAGCCCCTCATATTCATAGGCTGTATTATCATAGGTATCCATACCCCCGGGGATACCATCCCTTCGTTTTGCAAGGGCTCTTTCTATCGTCTCGAATAACCTTTCTATTTGCACGGGTTTTGCTACATAATCATCCATCCCTGCCCGAAGGAACCTCTCCCTGTCCCCCTGAAGGGCGTAGGCAGTAAGGGCAATTATTATAGCCCTTTCCCCCCCGATCAGCCTTTCCTTCCTGCGAATCCGCCTTACCGTTTCGATACCGTCCATTTTAGGCATCTGAATATCCATGAACACTAGATCAAAATGTCTCTCCTCCATTACCTTTAACGCTTCAAATCCATTGTCCGCCGTTGTAACGCTATGGCCGGCCTCTTTAAGCAATCGGGCTATTACGATCTGGTTTGTCCTGTCATCCTCTACGAGTAGCACCTGTAACGCATCCGTGGATTTTATCCTATTCGTTTTCACGTCCCCGGTACTGTTTAACGTATCCCCTATACCAAGCTCTATTGCAAAACTGAAAGTACTTCCCCTGCCTACCTCGCTTTCTACTTCTATCGTACCCCCCATCATTTCTACCAATTGTTTGGATATAACGAGTCCAAGCCCTGAACCGCCATACTTCCTAGTAACGGAATTATCCGCCTGGGTGAAGGTCTTGAAAATATATTCTATATCATTAGGGGCTATACCAACCCCTGTATCTTTAACTGAGAACTCTAATGTCGCTAGGTCCTCTATCCTTTTTATACAGCGAACAGAGAAGTCTATCCCCCCGTGGTCGGTAAACTTTATCGCATTTCCCAACAGATTATTAAGGACCTGTTTTATCCTACCCGGGTCCCCCCGCACTATCTTCGGTACATTCCCAGCCGCTTTATAGTTCAACCTGAGTCCCTTCCCCTTCGCTTTTATCCTGTGGGGTTTCAATGTCATTTCGATAAACTCTTTAAAGTCGAAACCTATATCCTCTAATATGAGTTTACGGGCCTCAATTTTCGAAAAATCAAGGATATCATTTATTATGTTAAGCAAAGCCGAGGCACAATCCTTTGCAGTGATGAGGTTGTCCCTCTGTTCCTTAGTTAAATCCGTAAACAGCGTTAAATCGATCATCCCTAGCATACCGTTTAAAGGTGTGCGTATTTCATGACTCATATTGGCTAAAAATTCACTCTTTGCAAGGTTCGCAGCCTCTGCATGTTCCATGGCCACCTTCAGTTCTTCCTCTACCTGTTTCCTTTCAGTAATGTCCCGTTGTATGCTAAGGAGCACTTTACCGTCGCCGATGTGGGCACTTTGCATACTAGCCTCCACCAAAAACGTGCTGCCATCCTTACGCGTTGCTACGGCCTCATAATAGATACCTTCGCCGCCAGCTCCGAAGGGGTTCGTTCTAACGGGTAAATTCTTATCAGGTCTTATCAGTTCAAATATTGAGCGGCCTATTATCTCTTCTTCCGTGTAACCGTAGGACAATAGGGCGGCTCTGTTCGCCTCGATAATCTTCCCCTCTGTTGTGGCAAATATAATAATATCGTTCGCATTATCCGCAAGTATTTGATATTTTAGCAAACCCTCCAATGTGAACGCCCCCCAGTTACCTTTTTTCATATTTAATCATGCCTTTTCTATAATTATCGTTAATGAATTAAAAGGAGATTAAACCATATTGGCTATGTAAATATCCTCCTCCCGGGATAGATCCAGAAACTCCGCCCCGGTATCGATTATCGGTTTCCAGACACAATGGGGCGGGACGTAAACAATGTTCCCGGCTTTACCGTTGCTAAGCATGACCCCGCCACCGGTATAATATCTTGATAGGTTATATACCAACGTATCAATGACATAGGTATCTAACCTTCCTCGGCAAAGGACAATAAACTCTTCGAAGGCATCAAAGGGCGTTAAAGCCTTTTTATACGGTCTATCGGAAACCATGGCATCGTATACATCCGCTACGGCAACGATCTTTGTATACATATCCAATTGTTCCCCCCGTAGCCCTAAGGGATAGCCCGATCCGTCCTCTCTTTCGTGGTGCTTTAACATCACATCTTTGATGCTATCCCTTATGTTCGAATTATCCTTTACTAGATCATAACCGTATATAGTATGCCTTTTAACCTCCTCCATCTCTTCCTCCGTGAGTTTTCCTTTTTTGTTTAATAAATCATTGGGCACCTTCGCTTTCCCTAAGTCATGGAGCAACCCCGCCTGAGTCGCTATTAATATGTCTTTCCTTGCAAGGTTTAGCCACCCTGCAAGTAACATCGAATAGAAGGAAACATTTATAGAGTGTTGATAGGTCTGTATATCAATGGATTTAATCCGGAGCAACCATTTTATTATGTCCCTTGGTTCATGCTGGGAATATAATATATCCTTCGTCATCCTCTGCACTAATTCAAAGTCAAGCCTCTGTCCCCTGACGAGGCCTGTTACAAAACGCTCCATATTTTCCGCGATGGTTTCAAACTTCTCCTTAAATACATAGAAATTTTTCTCCATTATAGAATCATCGCGTTTTATCTTCGTTACCCATATATACTCTATACCGAGTTCCGCAAGCCTTTGTATCAGGTATCTATTGATAGCGGTACCCCTCGGCAACAAAAACTTATCATAGTCGTTGAATATGTCTTCTGCCACAACATGTTCGCAGGTACATTCAGAGATATGAATTTTCCTTTTCATTTACATCGCCCTCTGCTCATTAAAGATTTTTAATTATCTAAGACCTCTAGTTCTTTCATTGCCTTCGTGATATCCTCGATACTAATGGGCTTCGTTAAATACACTTCCTTCCCTATACGGTAGGTGTCAAAAGCCACCTCCGCCTCGCCAAGGGCACTGGTTACGATAACTTTGCACCTCTTATCATCGGCTATTTTCTTCCTCTGTTCAAAATCCCTTATAGCCTTTAGTGCCCTAAGCCCGTCTATCTTCGGCATCATAATATCGAGGCACAGTATATCGTAGGGCTTTCCTATGTCATGGGCTATCACGAAGGCCTCCACCGTTTCTATACCGTCTATGGTCATATCACATTCCCCGTATTGGGAAAGCACTTTATTCAGAAATCTTCTGCTTACGAAATCATCCTCTGCGATAAGTATATTCATAATCTATTCCTCCAGTTTACTAATATTCGTGGCGTATTTTTCGACTATACTATAAAGGGCGTTATACAGTCTCCTGCTCTCTTCATCATCGCCACGTCTTGCAGCGAGTTCAACCCTAAAGGCAGCTATTTTTAAATTTTCCGCGCTGATCAATGTTGCAAGGGTTTTAATTTCATGGGCCACCTTTTCCGCCATATCCATATCCCGTCTATTTATCGCAGCCTCTAGATTTTTAATGCTATTTTTCATCGAATCTATTGTAGGTTGTATACTTCGCATATAGTCCCGTAAAAATCCGCTGATATTTTTACCCCTCTCCGTACCCTTTTTACGGGTTTCCCCTCTATTACTAAGGAGGCTTTCTAATTGTATATAAAGTTCCGATATCTGGAAGGGTTTCGCTATATAGCCGTCCATATCCATCGCCAAAAACTTTTCACGGTCCCCCCGCAGGGCATAGGCTGTTATAGCAACGATGGGCATAGGAGCTTTCTGTGCATTTTTTTCACCCTCCCTGATAAGGGCCGTGGTCTGGATACCGTCAAGGCCGGGCATCTGTATATCCATAAGGCACAGATCGTATTCATTTTCCTCCAATAGCTTAAGGGCCTCCATACCGCTGGCTACCACATCGTGTTTGTAGCCTATCTCCTTAAGCATACGACTTATTACCTTCCGATTTATTTCGTCGTCCTCTACAAGGAGTATTTTAGCATCTGTTACAGTTCTTGGCCTATATCTCCTTGTAGCCCCGTCTAAATCCCCATCCCCCCGTCCTATGCCAAACCTCAGCATAAAAGAAAATTCGCTGCCCAGCCCTTTTTCGCTCTCTACCTCTAAAGTGCCCCCCATCATTTCGACGATGTTCTTCGCTATTATAAGCCCGAGGCCCGTACCCTTATGCTGTTTCGTCCTAGAACTGTTTACCTGGCTGAAACTTCTAAAGAGTTTTTTCATCTCCCTTTCGGAGATACCTATACCTGTGTCGAGCATAGAAAACTGTAGCTTAACATAGCCCTCAGTTTTCTCCGCGAGCCTAATTATAAGATTTGCAAACCCCTTATCCGTGAACTTAACGGCGTTGCTGATAAGGTTGTCCAATACCTGACGTAGCCTGTTCGGATCCCCTATTACAAAGTCTGGCATGTCCGCGGGAATCTGGTAGTTTAGCTCTATTCCCTTTTTGTCGGCCTTTAAATGGTGGGCCCTTATGATTCTGTTTATGAGATCCCTTATATCGAATTCCACATTCTCTATAGAAACCTTACCTACTTCCATTTTAGAAAAATCCAATATATCATTTATAATAGCCAGTAAAGACTCCGAACAGTTCTTGGCAATGTTCAAATTATCCCTTTGTTCTTCAGTTAAATCCGTAAGCAGCGTTAGATCTATCATCCCCTGTATACCGTTTAACGGCGTCCTTATCTCATGACTCATATTAGCCAGAAATTCACTCTTTGACCTATAGGCCTCCCGGGTGGCTTCCATAGCACGATTTATCTCGAATTCCCATTCCTTTTTACCCGTTACATCGTAGCTCGTACCTATATAACCGGCAAATTTCCTATCTAAATCGTAATAGGGGCATGCATGACTATAGAGCCATCGGTATTCCCCGTCAAAACGCCTCACCCTGTACTCATACTCGAATATCTCCCTTTTATCGAAGGCCTTATTGTACGCATCGACGTAGTTCATGATGTCCCCGGGATGTACATTGGCCACCCACCTTATCCCTAACCCTTTATCCTGTTCCCTGCCGACGAACTCCAACATCTTTTTATTCACATAGTCCACATTCCCCGTAATATCCGTACGCCATACCATAACGGGGAACTCCTCAAAAAGCGTTAAATAAAAATCCCTGGAGGTCTTTAGCTGTTCCTCTACGAGCCTTTGTTTTGTGACGTCCTGTATCGAAATCAGTACGCTGTTTTCACCTTTGATCTTTAGGGGTACAAAGTTGCAGTTAAAGGTACGTTGGACCCTTTGGCCATCTCTAAAAAGATTATAGGTTTTCTCTACATCCCGTAAGGGTATACTTGAATCCCGTACTTGTACTATACATTTTTTTATGACGCAGTTATCACATTCCCTACCCTTGGTGGCTGTAGTATCGTTGCCTTCAATGCAGCCGAGGCCTTTGCAAATATCAGAACCGATAACATCCTCGTCTGCGCGGTCGCATATATCGATAAAACGATCGTTAACACTTCGTACTCTAAGGTTTTTATCTATAACAGCCATGCCTATAGGGGCATATTGGAAATGGTACCTCGTATTGTTCCGCTCCGCCTTTAACTCTTCGTTTATACGCTTGTAGCTCGTAATATCTTGAAATGTAATAACGCCCCCGGCCGTACTTCCGTCTACTCCGTACAAAGGCGTACATCGGAGGGATACGTATTTTTTCGTTCCCTCCCTCGGTATCAAAACTAAATTAGAATCAAAGTTTTGTCCCTCCTTCGTATAGAGGTCATAAAGCCTCTGGCAGCCGATTCTTTCTCCTGTCTTTACATCCATCACTTGGAGAATATCCTCCACGGGTTTTCCTATAGCTGCGATGCCGGACCACCCGGTGAGAGCTTGGGCCGCATCGTTGATAAATACGGTTTTGCCCTCCCCATCGAATCTTATTATCCCGTTGGAAACCGCCGACAAAATCGTAAATAAGTCCTCGCAGGAATAATTACCTATACACCTTAGAGTATTAAGTTTTAGTTTGTATTGTACCATTCGCAATAGTTTGTCGTATTCCCCCTTTATAACATAGTTGCAATAGCCTGTTTTAGTTAACTTTAAAGCCCGTTGTATGTCCGTATTTTCGATGATAGCTATAACCGGTGCCAAGGAGCCGGCCTCCCTTATCCGTGATAACACCTGATCGGGGGATACATCTGCGATACAACAGTCAACTACAATAAGCCCCCAGGACCTTTTTGCAAGCAACCTACTAAAATCCGATAGGGAATAGGCATAGCTTTGTGTAAAATCATATCCCGATTTTTCTAGTATATTTCCTATCTCCCCAGCCTCCTTTTCGTTCCCCATAAAAAAAAGTATCCCGGCGTCTTCAGTCATATCCTCTTCTCCCCCCTTATCTTAATATTTAGAAACCCAGTCTTTTGATCCGTCACTGCCGGTAAAATCTTTAATGACGACAAGCCGCATTATGGATCATATTTAGGCTCCTCTGTATAAGCCTAGGTATATCCTTAAGCTCCGCCTGCCTGTCCACGGCACCGATCTCATAGGCGGCCCTTGGCATACCGTATACTACACAGGTCGTTTCATCCTGCCCGATGGTCTTTGCACCTTTTTTCCTCATATTGAGGAGCCCCTTTGCACCATCTTTGCCCATCCCTGTCAGTATGACACCGATAGCCTTCTTGCCGTAACAATCAGCTACGGAGTTGAACAGCACATCCGCCGATGGGCAATGGCCGCTAACCTTCTCCCCTTTTATACATCTGATGTAGGGACCCCTCGGATCTCTCTTTACCTGTATATGCAATCCTCCGGGTGCAACAAGGGCTAAACCGGGGTATAGCCTGTCTCCGTCCTTCGCCTCCCGCACCTCTATAGAACATATACTGTTTAAACGCTCTGCATAAAGCCTCGTAAATACCGGGGGCATGTGTTGCACGATTAAAGTACAGGGCATATCAACGGTAAAGGTTTTCAATATGCTAAGAACCGCCTCGGTACCCCCCGTAGATGAACCGACGGCTATAACGGATCTACTCCCGGTACCGGCGGTGGTATCTATATGCTGCTGCGTTCCCATTAGATCCTTTTCCCGTTTTATATTTGCATTCGCCGCAATTTTTATTTTCGGTATAAGTTCTTCAACAAGGCCCTGGATACCGCCCCTACTGCCTATACCTGGTTTCGTTACGAACTCGACGGCACCGTATTTTAACGCCTCGAACACTGCACCGTTGATAGCGCTTACAACTACTACCGGTATGGGGTATTGGGGCATAAGTTGCCTTAGGAATTCTATTCCGTTCATCTTTGGCATCTCAATATCAAGGGTCATAACATCGGGTCTGAATTCGATTATCCTATCTCTGGCCTCGAAGGCGTTTGATGCAACGGCTACGACCTCTATACCGGGATCCTTTTCGATACCTATTGCGATTGCCTCGCTAAATACCAACGAATCATCCACCACCAGGACTCTGATCTTTTTTCTGTTCGCCATGACATTATTCCTTTCTGTATACTGATGGCATTACGTACCTGTAATCACTTTCTCTGCGATTTAGACTCTCCGAGTGTCCCAGGAAAAGATAGCCCCCGGGCTTAGTATATTCGTAGAATTTTTGAACAAGCCTTGCCTTCGTTTCGGCATTGAAATATATCATTACATTCCTACAGAAAATAACATGGAACCTCTGTCTAAAGGGAAAAGTTTGTTCCATTAGGTTAAATCTCCTGAATATAACCTCTTTTTTTATGCTGTTCACTATAGTATATTTTTCCTTATCAACCTTCCTGAAGAAATTTAGTTTCCACTGGGAAGGCAATGAAGCTATAGCCTGCACATCGTATATGCCTTTTATCGCTTTTTGTAATGCTTTTCCTGAGATATCCGTTGCCAATATTTTTGTATCCCATAACTTCCTTTTATCCCCTATACTTTGTCTTATGATCATCGCCAAGGTATAGGGCTCCTCCCCAGTGGAACAACCTGCGCTCCATACACGCAAATCCCTTTCCTTCACCGTTTCAAAGAGATACGGCAACACCTTGTCCTTAAAATAGTCAAAGTGGCTAACCTCCCTCATGAAGTAAGTATGATTCGTACTTATTCTGTCTATTAATTCCGATGGAGCATTTTCTGTCTTATCCGTAATTATATAATCGTAGTATTCGGAGAAGCTCTTAAAGCCCTTTTGTGCCAGCAGACTGTTGAGCCTCCCTAGGACGAGGGATCGCTTTTCCTTTTTTAGATGTATACCATAGTTTATCCTTATGTATTCGGCTAATTTTGTAAATTCCTTATCTGTAATAGTCAGCATAGTCCATCTGTCCTTTAAATCCATAGGATATTTAATACTTTCCAAAATCGTTATCCTTTAACTCAATTTCTACCTCCGATGCCGCTGCGGTCTGAAAATCCGTTATATCTTCGGATTCGTCCATGCTATCATCCCCATGGTTCCCTTCCTTTGGTATCGTTTCCTTATGGATTATGGATTTTACCTTTTTTGTAGCGGCCCTATCGTAATCTTTTTTGCCCGCTTTAAAATCCGTTCCCATACCCTTGTTATACAGGCTGCTCTGATCCCTTAGGCCCTGGGCCTGCCTTTTTAACTTGAAATGTCCCACAGTCTCCCTTAAAAGGTCCGCCTGACCGGATAGCTCCTCACTGGCCGCGGCGCTCT